>PCYA01000009.1:176260-178145 GCA_002762795.1 Candidatus Woesearchaeota archaeon CG10_big_fil_rev_8_21_14_0_10_37_12 | reverse complement strand
ACAAAACAAGAGGTAGTTATAACTTTATTTTTTGTTTTCAATACTCGAAATTGAAATGAGTAATTTAATTTTATATATCTACCATTTCGATCTCAATGTTTAGACCTTCTGGAATTGGTACTCTCATAACAAGTCGCAGTGCACGTTCGTCCAATCCCAGGTCAATTAATCGTTTGTGGACGCGCATTTCGTAGCGTTCCCATGTTGCTGTTCCTCTGCCGCCTGGTGATTTTCGTGTTGTTAGTTTAAGACGTCTAGTTGGCAGGGGTATTGGTCCTCGCATGTCAACTCCAGTTTTGTCGGCAATTTCTTTAATAGAATCACAAGTTTGATTTATCTTGTTAATGTCAATGCTTGCCAGTTTGATTCTTGCTTTTTGCATATTTCACAACACTTATCTGAGATAAGTATTTTAATAAAATAAATTAATAAAATATTTTTATTTTTTGACTATGCTTGTGCACATTCCTGCTGCAACTGTGCTGCCTGAGTCTCTGACTGCGAATCTTCCTAGTGGTGGGAATTCTTTGACGTTCTCTATCACTAGTGGTTGCATTGGTTTGATTTTTACAACGCACGCATCGCCGTTTTTGACAAAGTCTGGTTTTTCTTTTAGTGTTTCGCCAGTTGCTGGGTTGATTGTTTTTACAATTTCTGTTATTTGACAAGCAACTTGTGCTGTGTGGATGTGGAATACTGGTGTGTAACCAATTGTTAGAACAGTTGGGTGGTTTAAGATAATCATATTTGCAGTGAATTCTATTGCTACTGCTGGAGGATTATCTACTGGGCCAACGACATCTCCTCTTTGGATGTCTCGTTTTTCTACACCGCGTACGTTGAATCCTACGTTATCACCTGGTTCTGCTTCTTGAACTTGGCTGTGATGCATTTCTATGCTTTTAACTTCTCCGCTTACGCCTTTTCCTGCTGGTCCTGGCATAAAGATTATTTTCTGTCCAACTTTTAGAAGACCTGTTTCTACTTTGCCTACTGGTACTACTCCAATTCCTGTGATGCTGTATACATCTTGTATTGGCATACGAAGTGGTAAGTCTGTTGGTTTTTGTCTTTCTTCAAGTTTGTCAAGTGATTCCAATAATGTTGGTCCTGTGTACCATGCCATTTTGTCGCTTTTTTTGACAACATTGTCGCCGTGCAATGATGCTAATGGAATAAATTGTACTTTTTCGGGGTTGTAACCTACGCTTTTGATCAAAGTTGTTACTTCGGCTTTAAGCGCGTCGAATTTTGCTTGTTCGTATCCCATCGCGTCCATTTTGTTTAATGCGATAATTAGTTGTCCTACACCTAGTGTTTTGCATAAAAATGCATGTTCTTTTGTTTGTGGTTCGATTTTTTGGGAAATGACAAGTACTGCTGCGTCTGCTTGTGCTGCGCCTGTGATCATGTTTTTGATGAAGTCTCTGTGTCCTGGTGCATCAATAATTGTAAAGTGATATTTTGACGTGTTGAATTCTTTGTGTGCTAAGTCTATGGTAACTCCTCTTTCTTGTTCTTCTTTGAGGTTGTCCATGACGAATGCGAATTCGAATCCGCCTTTTCCTAGTTCTTCTGCTTTTTCTTTGAGCTTTCTCATTGCTTGCTCGTCAATAACTCCGCCGTCGAAAAGCAATCGTCCTACTGTGGTGGATTTTCCGTGGTCTACGTGACCTACGAATACTAAGTTTAAGTGTGGTTTTCCTTTTGCCATTGTAAAATACCCTCCTTGAGACTATTATTATAAGGAAGATTTTTTCTTCCAATATATGTGAAATCCAGAGAGGTTATTTATAAAGCTTGTGGTTTTTTGAGTGCAGTATTTATTTTACGAATTCTACGCTAAATAAATCTTCAAATTCTTTGTTCTTTAATCAAAATATAA
>PCYA01000009.1:125898-176232 GCA_002762795.1 Candidatus Woesearchaeota archaeon CG10_big_fil_rev_8_21_14_0_10_37_12 | reverse complement strand
AACTATTTGGTAATTGCAGCTACAAACTGCTTACTGTATACTGCTCACTAATTAATGGCACGGGCAGGATTTGAACCTGCGAACCCACTAAGAGACTGGATAGCTTAATGCTTCTTAAGTCCAGCGCATTTGACCAGACTTTGCTACCGTGCCAATTTAATACATGAGAAAGTTTTACTTTTATTTATAAAACTTACCGCACAATAACCTGTACAACTACAAATGCTATGTAGAAGAATATGAGTGCCATTGCTTCATTTTTGGATAATATTCCGTCTGTTCGCATGAATAAGAGTGAGAATATAATAGCAAATGCGAGGAAGACTCCTACTAAGGACAAAGAGAACAAGCTGATAGTGATTGGTTGAATAAGGGCAATGATTCCAAGAAGTATGCACGCATCTACAACTACAGAGCCAAGAATATCTCCGATTGCCAAGCTTGCATTTCCTTTGCGAATGCTTTGCAACGAAAATGTTAGTTCTGGTAGTGTTGTTCCCAGTGCAACAACAACTAAACCAATAATTAATGTTGGAACGCCGAGTCCTACTGCAAATATATTGGCTGTTTCTACAATAAAATGCGAGCTAACAAGCAATACTGCGAGGCTTATCAGCAATAATGTTCCTTGTTTTAGTGCATGATTTCCGTCGAAGTATTCTTTGTGAAAGTATTGTCTTTCTTTAAGAAGTGTGATAATAAAAATTATTCCTGCAAGCAAAAGAATAACTCCATCAATACGAGATATGACTCCGTTAAGTCCCAAAAAAATTGGAAGTATTGTTAGAATGATAAAATAAAGGTCTTTTTTTATTATGCTGCTTTCTATTTTGATTGGGTTTCCTGCAAGTGCAATCAGGCCAAGAACAAGTGTTAAGTCGGCTATGGTTCCGCCAAAGATTGTTCCAAAACTCATTCCTGCATCGCCTTTTAGTGCTGCAATTATTCCTATGAATGTTTCGGGCAATGAGCTTATGACTGCTACAAGAATAAAGCTGGTTACGAATTCTGTTAATCGGAAGAATCGTGCTAAATGGCTTACTGCAGTAACTGCGTATTGTGCGCTTTTGACAAGGCACAGACAGGCAATTAGAAATATTATCACCTCTTGAAGCATGTCATTTTGTTTCTGAGCTGAGTATAAAAGCTTTTTTGAGCAAAAGGTTTAATAAATGTAAAAGACTGATGTTGTTAAAGAGGTGTTTTATGAATCAATTATATAATACAGGAATTTTTGCTATTGTTGCAATAACTGCCATCACATTGTTTGTTTTATACGCGTTGCCTGCAACAACCACTGGAAATTTTGTTTCTACAGGTTCGCAAATTCAGTACACACCACGTGAGGCGTGTGAGGTGAAAGGTTGTTCGTGGACTGGTCAGCTTGTTGGTGGTATTGAACGTTTGCCAAGCAGGGAACCAATTGCTGTATGTCAATGCGGTGCTGAATTAAGATATGCACACTTGATTGATAATATGTATTAAAACAAGTCATATTTTTCAAGTTTGTATGTTTTAAGCACAAGTACGCTTTTCCAGTCAGAGATTATCTTTGAGTATTTTTGTCGTATTTCTGTTGTTAGTTTGTCAAGTTCATCACCATTTTTAGCAATGATAACGCAAGTGAGATCAAAGTCCCCCATTATGCCAAACAAATCTATAACTCGCGGATGTTCGGAAAGATAAGCTATAAATGATGCTCTGTCTTTTTCTGTTATGTTTTTTAGTTTGATTTTTACGTCTGCAATAAGTTCAAATCCTAATGCGTGGGGATCGATAACTACACTAAACTCAAATAGGTTTTTTCTCTGCATTTCTTTGATTCGTTTATTAACTGCATCTATGGACAAGTTTACTTTCTTCGCAATGTTTGTTAGACTTTCTCTGCTGTTTTCTTGCAAAAGCATGAGTATTTCTTTGTCTTTTTTGTCTAAAATTCTTGATTTAAGAGTTGTTTTCACAGGCATAAAGAAGAATAATTAAGACATCTTTTTATTTCTTTCGACATTTTAAGACATTTTTATAAAAAGGTCTATTTAATTGCTAATTTTTAAATAAATTAGTGATAACAATGATTGATTTGAATACTTTACCAGATGGATATATAGAAAGACACACTGAACAGTATTATGGCTTGCTTGACCGGTTAAGAGATCGAAAAAGAGATATTGTTCCAGTTGAAGGTTTTGAACCAGGATTATTTGTTGCACTTTCTGGAGGAGTTGACTCTGTTACAGCCTTAAAGTTCGCGTGCAATTATGCTGATAACAGGGGATTAAGAAGAGAACAAGTACACGCAGTGATTTGTACAAGAGATAATTCTGATTTGTATGAAGGAGAAAAGAGAGACTTACACTACGCAAGAAAAATAGCAAAAGAATTTGCAGTTAATGCTAAGGAAGTGAAAGTTAGTCCTATTTTAAGAGCATCGTATGTTACAGTTTCTGGAAGTGAAATTCCTATTCTTGAAGATGAGCGTATTTGTCTTGCAAGAGGATTTGCTACGTATGTTCTTGAAGCAAAACTTGGTGCTGTTTCTATTGACACGACAAATTTTTCAGAAAATCTTAGTGGTCAATGGACTCCCGGAGCGTATGATGGTCAGATACGTCTGATTGCAGATTTATTCAAAACAGAAGTGTATTCATTTGCGCGCGCAATCGGAGTGCCTGAAAATATAATTAAGCGCCCAAAAGTAAGTTCTGAGCTTCGTGAAGGCGCAGTATTCACCAATTATGAACGTTTAGACCCTGTGCTTTTCAACTGGCTTGTTGGGAAAAATCGCGAAGAAATTGCTGAAGCACTCAATGAGGACTTAAAATACGTTGAAAGAGTAATTTCGCGCGTAGAAACATTTGTTGGGCGTTGGTGGGAAGTAAGTCATGATGATCAATTAGATGTCAAATTGTGGTATGATAAGCTATTAAGAGAAGATGAGCTTGTTCAAGAATTGCATAAATGGCGTGTTCAAAAGTGGTTAATATGAGTTTTGGAAAAAACCCCAAAGTAATGGTTGTGCAAAAAGATGTAAACAAGAATAAGTTAGAACATATTGAATCATTTTTAGAAATTGCAAAAAAGAATGATTGTGATTTTATTGTATTTCCTGAATACGCAATTGGCAACGGTTTATTTGAAAAATATAATCATGAAGAAACGCAACTGTTAAAGACCTCCTTGCAAGATTTAGCAAGAAAATATGAGCAATATATTGTAATTGCATTTTTAGAAAAACAAGAAAACGTATTTTATAATTGTGGATTTATAATCAACAAAAAAGGAGAATTTATTTGTTGTCAGAAAAAGTGCGCGTTGCTTCCTGGAGATGAAAAAAATGCGCTAATTCCTGGGAAAGAAATAAGTGTTGTTGAAACAGAGTTCGGAAAAATTAGCGTGCTTATTTGTCGCGATTTTTTCTATCCTGAATTAACTAATGAGGCAAGCAGAAAAGGAGCGAAAATTATTTTTTGTCCAATGCATTATATTTATTGGTCAAACGAGTATGAACATAATAAGAGTGTAATAAAAAGTCAGTTCCCTATTGATAGTGCGTTTAAAGCATTAACTATTATTCCTCAGGCAAGGGCTATTGAGAATGAAGTTTTTTTTGTTACTGCTAATGCTGCAGGAAACCGTGAAAGCTCTGAGAACGTAGAGTTTCTTGCAGGCCATTCAATAATTGCTGCTCCGTTGCATGGAAAGCTACAGCAGCTCTCACATTATGACGAAGGGTTTATGATTCAAGAATTAAATTTTGATATTATTGAAGATAGTAAAAATACATTTGCACTGACTGATAACAAGCCAGAAATAGACAAACTTTAAAACTAACAAGAATATTCATACAGCTATGAAAAAGAGGGTGTATCCTGTTCGCAAACCTTACAAATCTGGTTATTTGCCTGTTTCTGATAATCATCAACTCTATTATGCATTGTATGGTAATCCGGAAGGCAAGCCGTTGTTTTGGGTGCATGGTGGTCCTGGTGCAGGTTCTGGCAATAAGCATCTTTGGTTTGATCCAAAAAAATTCAATGTTTTAACGTTAGATCAAAGAGGTAGTGGTAAAAGCAAACCTTTTGCAAGCACGAAAAATAACACAACGCGAAAGTTAGTTGAGGATATGAAATTGTTTCTTGATTTTCTCAAGTTAAAAAAAGTGTTTTTGTGGGGTCATTCATGGGGTGCTTGTTTGAGTTTATGTTTTGCTATCAAACATCAAGAATACGTTAAGGGAATGCTTCTTTCTGGTGTATTTCTAGGTACAAAAGAAGAGAATGATTATTTTATGAAAGGAGGGACTGCACAGTTTTTTCCTGAAGTTTGGAATAATCTACTAAAGCTAGTTCCAAAAAGAAAGCAGAATCATCCTGTAAAATATTACCAAAAGATGATGCATTCCAAGAGTGAAAAAATTGCAAAAAAGTATTGTAAAGAATTTGGAACGTACGAAAGAAAAATCATGTGTTTAGTTGCAAATCCGAACGTGAAGGGTTCTGCAAGTAAGCAAACGCGTGCAATTGCAAAACTTGAAGCGCATTATTTGCTAAATGATTGTTTTCTGCCAAAGAATTACATTGTGAAAAATATTAATAAGATAAAACACATTCCAGCAAGGATAGTTCATGGTCGTTTTGATATGGTTTGTCCGCCAATATACGCTTATGAATTACACAAAGTATTGCCAAAATCAAAATTGTTGTTTACGTTGGCAAATCATTCATCTTCAGAATATCAGGCAGAGATAATTCAGGAAATTAAAAAGTTGGTGAACTTATGAAAGAAAATCATGATCACGGTTCTGCAATTATTAGAGATATTATTTTAGGCGGTCAAGATGGTTTAGTGAATGTGCTTGGTATTGTTTTGGCTGTTGCAACGGCAACGTCGAGTAAGTATATTGTTTTTATTTCTGGTCTTGCTGCAACGTTTGCAGAATCTATTTCAATGGCTGCTGTTGCGTACACGAGTGCAAAAGCTGGGAAAGAATTTTACAGAAAGAAACGTATTGAGCTTGAAAAGCGTGTTAAAAAAAATCCCGTGGAAACAAGAGCAACATTGAATGACCTGTTTGGTAAGTGTGGTTTGCAAGGAACGTTGTTAAACAAAGCCATTCAGCATGTGATGAGAAATAAGAAAGAGTTGCATAGAGTTCTTGTTACTTATGAAGCAAATGAAGTAGAGGAGTTTGCGCATCCTGTGAGAGATGCTGCTGTTGTTGGTTTTGCAGCAATTGTTGGCTCGTTAGTTCCATTGATTGCGTTTGTGTTCTTGCCTGTTTTTTCTGCTGTTTGGGCAGCATTGGCAATTTCAACCGTTGTGTTATTTGCTTCTGGTGCGATGAAAGGAACGTTCACAGGAGTGCATCCAGTAAGGTCTGGTATTGAGATGATGATTGTTGGCATGACTGCTGCAATCGTTGGTTATGTAATTGGTTTGTTGCTAGGTGCTGTACCTGTTTAAGGTTTTCCTAAACTCCAAAGCAATTTTGCATATTCTACAAAAGAATTCGCTACTTCTTTATTTTTAATAACAACTGAAAAAGTTTTTCCTTTACGCAAACCTATCACTACGTTGTCTCCATATATTTCAAACCATGTGTGTGTAACTATTCCTTTTGGCATGTAACGTACTCTACTTAATGGATAAGTTGCTGATTTTTCTCCGAATGGTTTTCGCGAGTAATCATTGTACAGATAATTACAAAGTATGCCTTTAGAGATTCTTCGTTTGTGATAGTCTGCGAAGTATGATATGAGGTTTTCGTAGGGAGTTCGCGCAATTCCAACGAGCCACATTTGGTCTCCTTTTTTTAGTCGTTTGAGCGCTTGTTCACGTGCTGTTTGTACGCCTCTCATACCGTCGTAAACTTGTGCAGTTTCTTCTGTTAATGCAGTATCATGTTTGAGTTGGAGTTGTGGTATGAGATGTTTTAACCCTGCTTCCTGTTCTCTGAGTTTGTGTTGCTTTTCGTTAAGATAAACAAGTAATCTGTCCGGATCTGCTGCTTTGAAGTGTTTTGTTTTTTTGCGGAGTACATGACTCACAAGTCCTTTTTTCGCAAGCCGGTCCAGGATCACGTACACTTTTGATACTGAAACGCCAGATTGGTCGACGAGTGGCCCGGTTGTTGTTTCTCCGAGTCCAATGAGTGCGATGTAGACGCGGATTTCTCCTTCTGTGAGTCCGAGTTCTCTGAGTGGTTCGATATTCATAGAACTCTGAAAATAAGTTGACTTTATAATCTTTTCCCCCTTAGGTGGAAGAATTATTTATATAGTACAGAACATACATTAACAAGAGGAAAATTGGAGGGTGGTGACTATGAAACAATTTCAATTTTTAATAATGGCAAGTGTGATTATTTTAGCAGCGTGCAACCCCGTATCTTCAGAAGAGGGTGTTGTGAAGATAGGTTTTATCGGTGCGATGACTGGCCCTATTGCAAAGTATGGTTCTTATGAAGCTGTTTCATTAGGCATAGATGATCTGAATGCGGCAGGAGGTATTAATGGAAAGCAAGTCAAGTTAATTGCAGAAGATGGAAAATGTAACTCGAATGATGCAGTTACTGCTGTGAACAAGTTGATCCATGTTGATAAAGTAAAATTTATTCTTGGAGGTCATTGCTCCCCTGAAAGTGTAGCTATTGCTCCAATAGTTGAAGAGAATAAAGTAATTATGTTAGCATCAATTACGACATCTCCGTATTTGTCCGATATGGGCGATTATGTGTTCAGAACATCTCCTGTGAACACACACCAAGTTCCGCTTATTGCAGATGCTGCAAAAAAATTAAACTTGTTAAAACTGGCTGTTGTTTACGAAGAAACACAATATGCTGAACCAATTGCTAAAGCATTGAAAGAAGCATTTCCGAAAGATGGCGGAGTAATTGTCATGTACGAATCGTATGTTCCTGGAGAAGCAGATTTTCGTACAATTGTGACGAAAGTGAAAAACAGCGGGGCAGATGCTGTATTTCTTTCTCCACAAAGTCCTGATGCTGCAGCATTGCTGTTAAAACAATTAAAAGAGTTAGATGTTCGTATCAAAGTTTTTGGAAATGATATTCTCGGCAATAGTGCTTCATTTGAAGAAAATAAAGTTTTGCATGAAGGAGTTATTTTCCCAGGTCCGTTGTTTGATGAAGATATGTCTGATACAAAGGATTTTATTGAGAAGTACAAAACAAAATACAATGTTGATGGTTTGCCGTTTGGCTTTTGGACTGCAGAAGCGTATGACGGCGTATTTATTTTAGCTGATGCAATCGCGAAGCATGGGGAAGATACTGAAGCAATTAAAGAGTATTTGTACAGCATTAAAGATTATGATGGTGTTTCTGGCAAGATAGGAATTGATGAAAATGGAGACGGCATTAGAACGTACAAGTTGAGTATTGTGAAAAATGGGCAAATTGTGGATTATACGCAGTAAAAATGAAAGCGATTGTTGATAAAGCATACAAGATTATCGCGTCTGCGTATGCAAAAACTGTGAAGTCTGAGAACTTTGATAATGAGTTTATTGAGAGGTTCTTGAGAAATTTTAATAGAGAAAAGAAAATATTGGATGTTGGTTGTGGGTCTGGAAATGTTACGAATGATTTGGTGAGCAAGCACCGGCTTAACGTTGTCGCCATTGATATTTCTCCTGCGATGATTAAATTAGCTAAAAAAAGATTTCCGAAGTTGGATGTGCGCAAGATGGATTTGCGCGATTTGAAATTTTCTTCTGGATGTTTTGATGGAATTTTTGCAAATTATTCTCTTATTCATATCTCTGAGGATGATGTGCTTGATGCTTTGAAAGGATTCTATCATGTGTTAAAAAAGAACGGATTGCTATATTTGTCTCTGCAAGAACCAACATCAGTTAAACAAAAAGATGGCTTGTATCCTGTTGCGTATAATAAAAAAGTAAAGATGTTTATTAATTTATTTAGTGAAAAAGAGATAGTGACTTATTTGAAGAAAGCTGGTTTTAAGATTTTGTGGACTGACAGGAGAAAAGCAAACAAAAAATTTGAGTTTCCATTTAACAAATTATTTCTTGTTGCTAAGAAAAAATAAAATTAGAATTGGTAAGTAAGCATGATCTCATAAAGAATCACTGTTTACTCTTCACCCTGAACTCTCTACTCTTTACTTTTTACTGTGGACTGTCTATTTCCTACTGTTTACTTCATACTTCTTACTGTTTACTTGTACAGCACATCCATCACGTGGGCTAATTCTGGGTGTATCAGCTGATTCTTTTGTACCATGTCTTTTATGTCTGGTATGCTGAACCATCTGGTTACTAAAGATTTGTTGCTGAATTTAATAGGGCCGTTATCTAGAGCTCGGTAAATGTTCATGAATTTTCTCATTTTGTAATGGTCGTATGGTGTTTCGGTAAGTTTTATTGGTTGAGCGTAAATTCCAAGCTGCTCTGTTAGGATTCTTTTTGCTGCATCATCATACTTTTCTCCTTGTTTGACTGTTCCTGTTGCGCTGCTGGTCCAGTGTCCTGGGCAATATTTGACATGCGCTGATAGCTGTTGTAAGCAAAGTTCTCCTTTATCATTAAGTAGAATCACGTGCACGATACGATGGTTGAGTCTTTGTTCGTAAATGTCTTTTTCTAATGCAACGCCCACAATGTTGTTTTGCTCATCCACTACATCCAGTAATTCTGTCATTTAACAAAAAGATAAATTGATCATATTTAAAGATAATGAAATTTTTTATTGCTTCTTAAATAAGAAGATAAAAATATTTCTTTATATTAACTCCCTCGAAAATCACGTAAAGTTTATGTCTTGACGCGGAAAGTATTCGTATTTTTCACCGAAAGCCCCTTTAAAGGCAGTTATCTTGTGTTTTGCATGGTAAAAACAAACATAACTGATAAGCCAATAGAAGAATTGGTGCAAGAAGCTGTTAAGGCTGTACAGAACAATGATGTTAGATTAAGCGATTGTTTCAGGTATTATCCTGATGATGATTTGCTTGTGTATATTGATCCTAGGACGAAATGTGAAGAGTTTATTCCATTCAAAGGCAGTGAATGTCTGACAGCTGTGGGTTGTACATATTGGCGTGAGGATAATATGTTGATTAGAAGTTATGATGGGTTTGAGGAAATTATTGCAGTGAATTATAAAGATTTGTTTAGTGATCTAAAAACTGTTAAAGAAGCAAGTTATGGACAAAAGGTTGCTTAGTGTCTAAATGGCCACATATGTGATAATGTTGTGGGCAAGTGTGTAGGATTGTATGTTTCGTTGCCTGGTGGATGACTGCGTCTGTACACTGCTCCGGCAATTGTTGCAGCCAATAATATTAGGAACAAAGCAATGCCTATTAATTTTGGCAGATTGTTTTGTGACTCAAATGTTATTTGTTCTTTTGTTTTTTGTGGTGTTGGTATTTCTGCTTTTGGTGCAGGCTTCTCAGCAGCTATTGTTTGTGTAGTGGTTGTTGCTTGTCCTACAGGCGCTCGTGGTTCTGATCTTTGTGGCAATACTGTTACTGGTAATTGTGTTGTGGGTTCAACTTTGCAGATTCCTTGGTTAAGTATGTTATTGCTGTTATTTGCAAGTTCTTCTCCAAGTCTTTGACAGTACAATCTTGAACCAAGGCTTGTCCAGCTGCAGCATGAATATGTTGTATCTCCTGATATTCCTGCACACACATTACAAATTCCTGCGGCATTTTTGAGTGCAGTATAATATGATGTTGCTGTGTTGCTTCCACCGGATTGAGTTGTGCCTGTTGATCCGCTGCTTGGTGTCGTTACAGTTAATGTACAATTTTCTACTGCAGTGTCGTTGATTGGGCTGTTTGTTGAGTTTGTAGCTTCCAAAGTGGTTTCAATTATCCCAAACTGGTAAGCTCCTACGTTTGTCGTAGTGTTTGAGCTTGTAAAGTTAATAGAGTAAAGTGTTGCAGTACCATTGGTGTTTACGATTGGTTGAGTGAGTGTTGTTAGTGATGTAGTTATTGGACTGTTATTAAGTGTTGAATTTTGAAATACATACGATGCGTTTGAGGCAGCTGCGGCAGTTACGTTAAATGCTGTTGTGTTGTAGGTGTTTTGTTCAAAAACTCCTCCAACATTGCCTCCTGCTGTTCCTGATGCTGTGTGAACAATCAAATATGACACAGAAAAGTTTTCTCCTTGAGCAATTGTTGATGGATTGATAGTACAGTATTTAGTCAAGCTATCATTTATTGATCCTGCGGAAACGTTAATGGTTATGTTGCTTGAAATAGATGTATCAAGTAAACCGAATGAGTTTATTGACAGAGGAGTTCCTCCTGAATCAGCTACAGTTTCATTTGTGAGTACAAGTGTGTAGTTTCCTGCAGTTGCAGCAAAAGGAACGCTGTAATTAAGGGTGAAGTTAACAGTTACGATAGAAAAGTTAACATCTGATGTCGGAACAAGACCTAAAACGACAACATTTCCGGACTGGCTGCCTGTAAAAAGGTCGTGTGTGCTTGTTGCGTTTGTAAAAGAAATTACGTTTTGCACGCTTCCTGATGTGTTTAACTGAGAAATGTTAATAGCCACAGTACCGCTTGTTTCTACAGTTGCATTCCCAGTAATAGTTATGTTAAATGAAAATGTTCCTCCTGCTGTAACATTAATAAGAGTTGAGGAAGGTGTGAATGTAAACTGATTGCCTGTTTGTGCATTCACCATTCCTGCAAGTAGTGAAAATCCAATGAGTAGTAGTGCTAGTTTTAATTTCATGTTATACATATTGCTCCTGATGGTGCTGCATCTGATGATATGAGGCTGCCTCCATTAAGTTCTACTGTTTGTAAGTAAGTAACATCTGAGGAATTAACTGAGCTGTCATCGTTTACATCAGGACTTCCTGTGCAGTTGAATGTTCCTGTGCTGCATGTTGAGTCTGTGCAGTGTATTAGGAAACTTCTTGTTCCGTTGATATAGCGTACAAGTTGTACTACTTCGCTGATGTGTGCTCGATTGTCTGAAGTATAGAGGTTATACTCAATCATGTCTTGTTCAAGGTCATCTATTGAAACGTAAGTTGCTGAATTGCTTGCGTTTCCGTCTGTGTGACAGCCAGGATCGTTAGTGTCATTTAAGCCATCTCCGTCATTGTCAATGCTGTCTGAGCACTGTGTGTTGTTTGCTGGAAGGAAGCTTACTGGTCCTCCTCCTGTCCAGTAAATTGTGAAAGGATTGTTTACATATAATGGAGTAAATGTGTTGCTTGGCTGATACGAGATAAGCCCTGTTGGTGGTCCTGAAACATTTAATGTTGCAAATGTTACGATGAAGAATAGTGCTGAAACAATTGCTACTTTTGTGTGTATGGATATGTTTAGGTGTGCTAGTATGCCTAGGAGTGTTAATGCGATAATAAGAATTATTGCTATTGTGTATGCGTTTTTTTGTGTTGGTTCTGCTGGGCTTACTATTGCTCCTGTGATTGTGCTTGATTGTATGCTTGATGAGTCTAAGCTTGATGCAAAGATTAGTGCTTGGATGTTTGTTCCTTGCACTACATCTGTTGTTGGTGTTTTGATAGTTATTGCTCCACTTATCTGATTGTTTTGTGGTCGTAAGGGAAACGCTATTGGTGTGAGTGGTGGGTTGCCGCCGCCTCCTCCAAATCCACCTCCTCCTGGCAGTTCTGGATCAGGATCATCCTCTCCTCCTATACCTTCAGCATTTGTTCCTGGAACTGATATGTATCCTTGATCATCTCCTGTGACAATAGGTGGGATCATTAATCCTCTTCTTTCATTGTTTGGTCCTGGAGGTCCTGGTAGTATGGATGTTGCGAGCGCGCTCACGCTAATAATAATGAGAATCAAAGAAAAAATGAGAATAGCGCGTTTCATAGCGCCTCCTAGGTTAGTACAGGTGTCTCGCCTGTTCCTAGTGTGGCGCTTTCAACTCTGACTACATAACCTGGTGAAAGAGTGGTTGGATCAACGGCACAACCAGTTAGCTCAAATATGATTGTGCGTCCTGATGCAAGTGCTGAGCTCAGTGTGATGCTTCTTGAGCAAATTGCAGTATCTGGTTCAAAACCTTGACTGCCTAGTACACTTCCTCCTGTTGCCATAGTAAGCAATGTTGCATTGATTTGTTCACTTGTGGGTATTTGTACTCCTGGTGTTACTGCAACTAGGAATGTGTGGTTGTCTCCTCGTTGTCCTGTGACTCCTGTTGTTATTATTTTTCCGTGGATTTCTCCTGCGTGGAATAGTGGTGTTACTGATACGTTTGTAACGTTTGGTAGTCCTTCTTGAGATCCTCCTGAAGGGATGTCTAATCCGTTTGGGTTAAAGAAGTAATAGCCAGCAAATTGTGTTGCAGAATCATATTCAAACGTGTATGAAAGCATTGTCGGAGAGGTATTAAACACGTTTCTAAATGCTTCTCCGGTCACGATGTCTCCATCGAATGATGCTTTGTTAGTAACTGCTACTGCGCATGTTTGGCTTCCTATGCGTCTGGATATTTCATTTCCTTGTTCATCTGCAATGACTGTTTTTACTGGTTTATTTTGCGTGGTTGTAGTAATATCATCAAAAGCGTTTAAGTTTACTGTTATTACGTTAAAGTCTGCAGGATCTCCTCCTTTAATTGTAGGGATCATCATTTGTCCACTTTCTGCTGCAGGGAAAAAGAATTGCCTATTATTGGAATCATAAGAAACTCTGTCCAAAGTTAGGCCGCTTGCAAGTGCTGCTATTCCAGTTAAGTTAAGTGGTTGATTTGTTGTGCCTGTTTCGTTATTGTGCTGTGCAGTTGTACAGTTTGAATCGATTGTCGTTCCATCGTAGTCAGTGCCACCGTCTCCGTCATTGTCAACTCCGTCATTACATTCGGGAGCGATTTGACCGATAAGGTATGTTGCTGTTGCGTACATTGTTCCGGATGCTTGTGGGTCAAATATTGCTACTGCTGAATATAATGGTTGTAATCCAAATAATACTTGTGGTCCTGGTGTTACTTCGCTTGCTCTGAAGTATCCAATGCCGTTTGCTTCTACTGGC
The DNA here is from genome assembly GCA_002762795.1 of Candidatus Woesearchaeota archaeon CG10_big_fil_rev_8_21_14_0_10_37_12. Classification (GTDB taxonomy): domain Archaea; phylum Nanobdellota; class Nanobdellia; order Woesearchaeales; family ARS49; genus 1-14-0-10-37-12. Next base: position 163,198 of record PCYA01000009.1, on the reverse strand, counting down.
AGGTGGAAGTCGCTTGCAAAGCAGCCTTCTCCGTTATTTCCTCCTCGATAGCGAACTTGAACTTCGTAGGTTTTTGCAGAGCTTCCTGAGTTGTATACTGTAAATAGGGTGTCAAAGTCAGTAATGTTTGTAGCTCCTGTTATTCCTTTTTGAACGCCGATTAATATTGCACCATCGCCAAGTCCTGTTTGGAAGTTATCATCTGCTCCTGTGAACAATCCTTGTGGGTCAAATATTCCTTGTGGTGTTGACAGAGTGCCAAATACTGATAGGGGTGATGTTGCTGCATAAGTAAGATTAAATGAGTCTCCTGCGGTAGTGCTTGCAGGAATAAAATTCATAAGTCCTTGTCCGCCAGGGCTTGAGTTAAGAAGATACTCGCCAAATAAACGGCCATTGGTTTGGTTTGTTGTAAGTGATGATACTCCTGCAGTTGTTCTGAAACCTGTATTTGTTGCAGCAGGAGGTATTCTTTCTTGAATTCCTCCGGTTCCAGTATTTGCAAAACTGAGCGCTGCTACTGTTGAAACAATATCAGAACAATCATAAGTTTCGTTGTTTTCATCAGCATCTCCACCTTGATCATGTCTTGAATCAAAAGCAATAGCAGTTACTGATGTATTGAACGTTGTAAGTGCTAAGAAGTTTTGAACATTAGTAACTCCTGTTTGGGCGCTGGTGTTACTTGTGGTTAAAAATAATTGTGTAAGGATGTTTCTTGGAAATAATCCAAATGCCGTGCTGTTTGATCCGAAAATTCCTGCTGTTGAAATGGTTGATCCATCATTAACATTTGGTGCTTTTATTTGCCAGAGGTTTTCTGCGCTTGTTTTGTTGTTTATGTATTTTATTCCAATGATAGCTTCATCAAGAAGACTGTTATTGCTTTGATCTTCGACAAAAATCAAGAAAGGGTAACTTTCATTTGTTGGTGAGGGTAAACCAGGTATTGTGGGTGTTAAGTTAACGATTTCCAGGGGTGCAACGCTCGCTGTTGCATTTGATTGAAAAGGAACACAAGTTGACTCATTAAGGTAGAGTATACGTAAAGAAACATTGCTAGTATTGCCCAAATATCTTACATAAATCTCGTTTTCAGGAGAGATTGCTGTTTTGCTAGTACTAAATATCGAACCGACCAATAATGGCGCTCCTGGTGCTTCATGTCCTCCGTTTGCGCTGTGTGTTTGTGCAAATGCAAGTGGAATAACTGCAAGGATGATAAGTAATGTAATTAGTATAAAGAACAATTTTGCTTTCATATTAGTCACCCCTCTTGTAAACAATTTAATCAAACCCGTTTATGTTTAACGTTATTACAGAAAGCTGATATTTAAATGTTTGTGAAAAGAAAAGAATTACTAGAGAATGAATAAATTATGATTTGTTATGATACCCCGCTCCTTGGGGCGGTTGGGTTCGTCCTTGTTTTTCTTGCGATCGATGGGGTATCATAACTTTAAAAATACAAAGAAAAGCAAAGCTTTTCTTGTGCCAAAAATCGGAGATTTTTTAGCACCCCACCGCTTGCGGTGGTTGGGATTTTTATTTTCCTGAAATGTATGCTCCTCTGTATGCTTTTGCTCCTTCTATTGTGATTAATCCAATGGACGCATCTTTATCCTGTAATCTAAGCGTGTTCCATCTGCCCGTCCATGAAGCGTAATAACCAAGCTCTGTTTTAATTCCTAATTGTACTCCATGATTAACAAGATCTTTTAAAAAGTTTGCTTCGTCAATTTCAGTGAATTTTTTTCCGGAGTGGTCTGATTTTATTCCGTCCCAAAGGCGATTTATAATAATGCGAGCAGATTCTCCGGTGGAGGAATCATATTCAATGTCTATTTTGAATGGTTCTATTGCTTCTGAACGCGGTTGTATGCTGAACGTATTAAATGTTGCAAAATGCGTTCTGTTTTTTGTTGAAACTGCATAACGCAAATCATGGTGCGAGCGGAATAGTTCGCTCATAACTTGCTGGGTTGTTTCTTGTTTTTGTGCAACATTTGGAGCGTAGTATGAATAGCCAAGAGTTGCTATTTCGCATATTGCTACAGCAGTTGCATAAAACAAGTGTTTTCTTAACCAGTCGATTGTTTTCCAAAAGGTTTTTCTTAATTCCTGATTTGAATGAATGTTACGTACATACGCTTCAAGATTTTGTACAATTTGTTGTGCTCTTTGGCAATCTCGCATGTATGTTTCATTGAGGTCATAATCTTCTCCCTCAAGAACAGCAGCTCTTATTTTCTCGTGATATTTTGCATTAAAATTGTTTACTTTAGTTTCAAGTTCTTTATTATGTAGCTGCCATCTTGATAATTTTTCTCTTGTGCTTTCTGCTAGGTCTGCATATTGTGCTATTTCACATTTCTTCTGGGCTATTCTTTTTTCTAGCTTTCTTTGTATTCCCCTGTGTTCTTCGACTCTTGCAAATTTTTCTTCTGCAGCGCGCATTCTTTTCAATATTTCGCTTCCTGTTTCAGCGTCCTCAATGATTTTGTTTACGATATTTGAATAAAACGCGTCTTCTCTAGTCTGAGCTAACCTTTGTTTCTCAGCATAAGCGTTCAGTATTGCAAAGTCAAGCCTGTCATTTAAACACAACGATTTTGGTGAAGGTAATGAACTTGTAGATCCTCTTTTTTCATGGGTTTTTCTTTTTCTTCTTTTAGTAATGATTTGTTCGAGTGTTTGTAGGTGTGCTTGTCCTGTTTGTTCTGCTCGTTGATATCTTGTTTGAAAATCTGGACTTTGTACACTTAATAATTCATCAAGCGCTGCTTTATTTTTGTCATTCCATTCTGCAATTAATCTTCCTCGTGCAGCAATTTGTTCAGCACGAATGTCTGGATAAGAGCTTTCTAGTTTTTCTTTTTCCTCATCTATAAATTGTTTGAAACGCGAAAAACGTTTTTTTGTTTTTTCAGTTCTGTGTTGTGTTGTTTCATAATTGTCCAGTTCATCAAGAGCTTGTTTTGCTGAATATGTTGCTGCTTTGAGTTTTATATCATACTCTGGAGATTGTTCCTCAGCAGTGTACTGTTTAATAAGTTCGTTTGCTCTTTGAATTGTAATTTCTAATTGGTTTCTTAATCCCATAAAACCAGCTCCTTTTTGCTAGTTTTAGGGTGTTTTCAGGGAATTTCTCTGTTTGGTATATAATTCTTAAAGCAGTATAAGAATTGAGTACGATAGCGAACTTTGAACTAGAAAGATCCCAAAAAAAAAGTAAACGAAAAATTTAAATATTTTAATCACTTAACAGTGATTATGAAAGGGTATTGTGCCGAACAAGGAAAAAGAAAGGACTTGTATGGTTTTTTACCTCAACAAATCGAAGGGCTTCTAACCTACGCGCGCAATCGTACAACTGAATGACAACAATATGCACAAGCGCTTGCTCGAACCCCATTATGGTCTGCGCTTGAATCAGATTTGATTCGAGAAGTATCAAAAGACCGCCATACAGCTTATGAACGAGCAAAACAATTTTTTGCAAATATAACAGATCTTGCTATTGAGAAAATAAAAAGATATTTTTCAGAGTGAGTTAAAAAATAGCTCTCGTTTTATCAAATATTAATGCTACGTTTCTCCAAGTGTTTTCAATTTGTTCTTGTTGACAAACGCGTTCATGAGTTTTTCTAATTTGTTCAATAATAATCTCTGCTTCTTGAAATGAGTTTGCTTCCAAGATTCTGTTTTTTTCATGAACTGATATGTCTTGTCCCGTGTTTTCAGGCTGTCGGTAATAAATTAACTCTATTGGATACTCTTTTAGTTCTCTTAGTTTGCTTAAATCATCATCGATGTGTATTCGTGGTTTTAATTTGCCGACAAAGCGCCCTTTTGGCTCGTTTGATGTGTTGTGAATGTACTTGATTAATCCTGCAAATTTTTCTTTTACAAAAGCTACTGCGTAAGGGTAGTCATGATTGTTTCTGGATGTGATAATTACAAATCTGCAATTCTTAGTGTACAGTCTTGATAAGACTTGTACACAGTTTTTAGGTAACTCGTATTCCATGATGTGTTGTTCGTTAAGAGGGTCCATCAAAGATCTGTAGTTCACGTCAGATTTTCCGGTTGAAGTCATTAATTGGTTGAATCCTTCCTTTTTTGTTTGGTGTAATTCTAGGTCTACGCCAAACCATTTTTTTGCATATTTTCTTTTGACGTTTAGTCCATGGGCTAAGACGCCGTCAAAGTCGAAACTTATGATGAAATAGTTTTCAGCCAATTTAGTACCTCGTTAGAGTCTACTGGTTTATCGGTGTTAATTTTCAGTGTTGTTTTTAGTGTGTTTTCGTCTTTAGTAAGAGGGTCTGCTTGTAGTTTCATAATGTCAAACGCTTTTTTTTGATTTAACATAGAATCTGCATTTTTTTTGTTTTTCCTGCTTCCTATGCGTTTTGTTATGGTTTTATCAGAGCATCTGGTAGATAATATCTTAATGGTGATTCCGTCTTTTTCTAATTTATAGACCCAGTTTCGTCTATGTTTTTTATGAAATGTTGCGTCAAGTATTGGTATTTTTCCTGCACTTATTGCTTTTTTGGCATCATTAATTAGTGTTTTATAAGCTTCATCTTTCTGTTGAGAAATTTCAGAAAGTGTTTCATCAAAATAAGAAGTATTGTGTTTTATGGGTCTGTAGGTTGCTGATTTGAGGATGACTGAATTTGGCAGGTTTTTCTGTATTTCTTTTGCGATTGTTGATTTTCCTGTTGCTGGAAGTCCATGCATCATTATGATTTGCATAGTGTTGTTAGATAAGTTGTGTTATTAAGGTTTTCTACACAGGGACTCTATAGAAAATGTAGTGTTGTCACCTGTTTTGTGAGCTTTTTCAAAGTAAAGAAACACACAGACCAGGGGGATGACCCCGGCGGGGAATGTCTGTTTCAGAGAAAAGAAGTGCAAAGCAAATTGGTGGCAATACCGAGCGAAGCGAGATTTTCTACAGAGCCCTACACAGGACTGTTCATTTGTGCTAAGCAGTTTTCCAACGTGTCGTATGCTTGTTTGTGTTCTGATTTGTTGTTTTCTATTTCTTGCGAATTTAATTATAGATTAAGATAATTTTAAGAGTTTAGTTTGTGTTCTTTTTTGCAATATCTCTGAGTTCGTCAAGCCATTGTTGTGCTTGGTCTCTCATGTATTGTTCATTTGATGTAATATAAGTAGTAAGATTTTCAATTGCTTCTTGTTTGAAGTTTCTGCCAGTTTCTTTGTAGTGTTTTTCATGCAGTGTTTTTGCTACTCTTCCTCCGTACAAGTGTCCTCTTAGTTCTCCGCCTTGGCTTGCTGTTTTATAATCGTTCAGTGCAGCAACTAATTTGCTGTCATCCCCTTGGAAGAAAGCACACCACTCTAAAGTGCTCCCTCTATTTCCATAAGCACGTGGCGAAGAATCTAATATCAACGCTTTTTCATGTTCTCGTATTGCTCTATCAAAATTTCTTTGGTATGTTAATACAACTGCTAATTCTGAGTGAGCTATTGAAAGTGTTTCATCAAGTCGTATTGCTTGTTCAAGATCATCTCTTGCTTTTCTGAATGAAGAGTCTGCAAGAGGTATTTGTTTATTTCCATAGTAATCCCAACCAAGGCTTGCGTACAATGTTCCTCTTATTATTAAATTAGCAGGAATTGATTTGAATCCCTCTGGGTTCATCTCTGCTGCTTGATTTGCTATATTGACTGCTGTTCTGTTATCGCCTTGTTTCCCTATTACTAGTGCTTTTGTGAGATAAACACCTGGCACTTGTGGTAATCGAGCAATGTTAATGTTTGCAAGTTTTATTGCTTCTTCAAGATTTCCTAATTCCATATTAAGAGCTGCTGAATGTTCAACATATCTGGGATTGAGTTTATCTGTGGCACGTGCTTGCGCAATTAAGTCTAATGCTTTGTGATAGTCTCTAAACGGTTGCAAGCCTGTTGTTTGGAATGATCCTGCTGTGTTGTTTCCTGCAGAATGATACATTGACAAGAAGTAAAGAGGCAGTCCGTGTCCTGGTTCTGTATTGTGTGCTTTTTCTGCGAGGTCTATTGCTGCCTCGAATAAAGCGTGCGCTGTTTGTTTTTGTTTTTTGTTAAATTGTGTTCTTCCTTTGTTGAATGCAAGGTAGCTTAATGCTAAGAGATCATGGACATCTCCTGTTTTTTGTGCTTCTCTCAGGAAAGATGTTGAGTCTTGTGCGGATCTTAAGTTTATTTCTTTTGCATATTTTTCAATAAGTGTTTCGAATGTTTTATTTCCTTGATTGTGGTCATCAGCTAACTCGATGTGAGTCATTCCTATCCAAAATTCTGCGCGTTTTGTTTCTGCTTGAGCAAACGCTTCCAATGCGCTTTTTATATCATACGAGTCATAGTGAGCAATTCCTAAGCCAAAGTAAGCTTCTGTGAATCCTTGGTCTATTGCTTCTTCAAATGCTGTTTTTGCTTGATTGTATTCTCCTCTGCGTAAGAAGTCATGACCTTGATCGTTGAACTTGCTTGCTGCTACTGCTGCAATTTTTTGTTCTAATGCTTTATTTCGTTGTGCAAGCAATTTTTCTTGTTCTCGTGCTGCTTCAAGGCTGCGTTCTGCTGCTAGTGCGCGTTCTGCTTCTCGTGCTTTTTGTTCTTTTGCTAATGCTAATTGTGCTGCTTGTTGTGCTGCACTTGCTTCAAGTGCTACTACTTCAGATTGTCTTGCTTCTGCGAGTGCTTCTGCTTCTCCTGCGCGTGCTGATTGTATTGTTGCTGATACTGTTGGAAATCCAATTGCAGCTGCTGTTACTGCTAATCCTATTCCTACTGCTACGCGTTGATGTTTGCGAATAGTTCGTAGCCCTTTTTCAGCAATATTTTCTTTATATGCTCTGATTGGTTCGCTTGCTAAGTATGCTTCAAGATCATCTGCAAGTTCATCTGCTGTTTGATACCTTTCATCAACATCAGTTGTTGCTTTGTTGATGATTGCTGCGAGTCGTTTGTTGATTCCGGATATTTTGTGTGGATCTCCTGTTTTGTATTTGTTGTGTGCGAGTTTCCATTGGAAGCTTTCGTGTTTGAATTTGTAAACAGTTCTGTTGCCGTTCATTGAAACAGGCGATCTTGCATCAACAAGGTTTGCTGGGTCTATGTCTTGTGCAGGTATTTTTTTGAATGATTTTCCTGCGAGTATTTCGTAGAGTGTTGCTCCTAAGCTGTAAATGTCTGATCGGTGATCTACTGGTGCTGGTGTTACGAATTCTCCTGTGTCTCCGTATATGTATATTTCTCCGTCGTCTGCGAATGGTGCTTGTTCTGGTGCCATGTATCTTTTTGTTCCTACTACGCCTTGTTCTTGTTCTTGTTCTTGTTTGTCTTTTTTGCTGACGAGTGCTCCGATGTCTGCTGCGAGTCCGAAGTCTGTGATTCGTATTCTTCCGTCTGGTTGTCTGATTAGATTGTCTGGTTTGATGTCTCTGTGTACTATTCGTGCAGAAATTCCTGTTTTGTTGATGCGTGCGTCGTGTACGCGTGCTAAGGATTTTGCTGCTTGTTTGATTAGTTCTGCTCCTTCGCGTGGGCTTATGTATGTTTGTTCTTCTAAGTATTCTTTGAGGTTTTGTCCTTCTACGAGTTCGAATAGTGCGTATCGTGTTCCTTGTTCTAGTCCTTCTGAACCATCTGCGATTCCTGTTTCGTATACTTGTACAACTCCAACAGTGGCGTTTGCCGCTGCTGCTTGTGTTCTGGTTTCTTTTTCAAATCTGGTTACTCTGCGTGTTAGTGTTGCTTCCATGTCTGCTGTGCCTTTTGGCATTGATTTGATTGTTTTGCAGACGACCATTCGTGATAGTCCTGGTTGTGTTGCTACGTATACTACTCCCATTCCTCCTTCTGCAAGTTTTTCTTCTACTTTGAATTTTGCATCTCCTGCTGCTTCAACGCGTTCTTGTAATTCGGCTGTTCCTCTTTTTGTGAGTTTTTGTGCTGCAACGTGTATGCTGTTTCGAACATTTTCTCTGCCTTGTTCATCTGCTAAGTATCGTGCAAGTTTTGCTGAGAACCCTGCGTCGTCTATAGTATGATCTTGTTCGAGTTCTGTTCGGTCTCCTGTTGGAAGTTTTCTACCACCAAATTCTGCAAAGCGTCCTTTAGGTTCAGGCAGTACCATTGTGTGTCCTGGACCAAGTCCAGGTCCATCATCGTAAAATGAGTTTCCAAAACCTTCTACTTGAGTTCCTTCTGGTCCTTCGAAGTCTGCTGGTAATTCTGCGCCCAACATGTCCATTTGTGTTCCAGCAGGTCCATCTTCGTATATTTGTTGAGTTGGGGCTGTTCTGAAGTTGGAAGTTGTTGGTAGTCTTACTGGTGGAGGTAATCTTACTTGTGAAGTTCCTGATCTTTTTTGTGCAACATTGCTGGCTGCTTGGCTTAGTTCTGCTGTTACATCAGGATTTTCTGCGATTGATCGTCTTATTAGGGGTTGTTCAAGACCTTTCCATAGCGGTGTTTGAGATAGTGCGACTGCGTATGGCATTCCTTGTTGTACTGCTTTTGCAACTGTAGCTAATGATTGGTCAACAACGTGTTGTTTTGTTGGATCTATTTTTTTCCCGTTAAGCGCGTCTCGAACCATTGCTTCATCAACACGTAAAATTGCTTCTAAAGCTAAGCGGTCATTTCCTCCGCCAACGTATTGCTTCCAAACAGAAAATTTCATCCTGCTTGTGTCAACGTCTGGTAATGGTGGTTGTTCTGCTGGCATGAACCCTTCTGCTCCTAATTCAAGAACTCTATCCATACCGTCTGGAACGCTTTGTCCTGCTGCTTGTCGTGCTGCTATTCTGCGTCTTCCAAGATCGTCAAAGTGTGTTCGTACTAATTGTGCAACATTAGGTGCATTTGCAGTTAAGTAATCAATAACCTCTTGTCCTTCTTGTTCTGCTCTCGCAACATAATTGCTTGCGTATTTAGCAGCTTGATCTTGAGGCAGTCCATTTGCTTTTAACACTGTTTCAAGAATTCTCCTGTCTGTTACTCCACTATCAGGTTTTTTAGCCATTTGTCCCCTACACACACTCTTTATATATCAAGTTTATGCCCTCTGCCCTTATAAAGCTTTCGTTTTTTTGTAACGTTGGAGTGGTACTTATCCTTTTTCTCGAACGTGTTAGAGTAAACATTTTAAATAGAACAAATAAGCATTATGAAAAGAGGTTTCAATGGAAGGACGATTTAGAATCTTATTGGCAACAATTATGCTTGCTTTTTTATCAATAGTTGTGTTTAAACCTTCCATTACTGGTCAGTTTTTCGCAGAAGAAACTCCTGAACAAGTTGTAGTTATGTTAAAAGCAAAAGCTGCAGATAATGCTATTACTGGTGCAATTACAGCTGAAAGCCAAGTTGAGAGTTTACCCGTAGAAGACATCAAGCAAGCACAGCAAGAAGTGTTGAATGATATAAACAATCCGACTTTTTTTGAACGTTTGTTTTCTTTAGAATCTGTTGATGCTGAAGTGATTTTTCTCCCAGATCATCTTCCTGCAATGGTGCTTACAGCATCTTCTGGGGGAATTAAAGAGCTTCAAAAACATGAGTTAGTTGCAAACGTTCAAGAGAATATTGAATTAAATTTAACGTTAAGCGAAAGCGTTCCATTAATTAATGCAGCATATGCGCATGCGCTAGAGATGAATGGCACTAATATCACAGGAGATAATATCAAGGTTTGTGTGCTTGATACTGGTATTGATGCAGCGCATGAAGCTTTTGGAGATCGTGTTGAGCAGAAATGTTTTTGCTCGCCTAATTGTTGTTCAAATGGTCAATCAATAGGTGATTTTGCTGTTGATGATAATTCTGTTGGTCACGGAACGCATGTTGCCGGAGTGGTTGGAGCAAATGGAGCTGTTGTTGGTGTTGCTCCTGGAGCAACGATCAGGGCAATAAAAATTTGTAATGCGAATGGATGCAAGCTAAGTGATGTTGTTGCAGGTATGAATGACTGTATTGAAAATGAAGGGGATGTGTTAAGTGGTAGTTTTGGTGATAGCGCGAATCACGCGTTAAATTCTTGTCCGACGTATCTTGACTCTGCAATTAATGCCGTGGTTAATGCTGGCATTCCTGTTGTGTTTGCAGCAGGAAATAATGGAGTTCCAAATACGTTAAATTATCCTGCGTGTAGCCCGTTAGCAATTGCTGCTGGTGCTTCTACAAAAGATGATCAGATTGCAAGTTTCTCAAACAGAGCGTCTGGAACAGTGCTTGCACCTGGTTACACAATCACAAGTGTGCAGAAAGGTGGGGGATATAGACAATTGTCTGGAACATCTCAGGCAGCACCACACGTTTCGGGAGTTATTGCGTTGTTGTTGCAAGTTGCTCCAAACTTAAAACCTGCCGAATTAAAGTCTATTTTGCAGATGTCCGGAACAGATGTTGAAGGTTTTCCGCGTGTTGATGTGAAGAATGCTTTATCACGTGCTAGTGTTGATCTTGGTTTGAACAAACCTCCTGTTCCAGAAATATCAACACCTACAATTATGGGTTCATTCAGGGTAACATTAACCAGTTCTGTGAGCGATGAGGAAAACATACTAGACAAAAATTTAAAATGGTTTTACAATAGTGATTTAATTGGCACAGGACCAACTCTTACAAGATTGTTTGATGCAGGAAATTATACAATTATATTACAGGCCACCGATAGTGAAGGTCTTGTTGGAGAAACAACATTTGCATTTAGCGTGCAACCATGCATTGTAGATTTAGATTTTGATGAAGATAATAAATTAACACGTGCTGATGTGATTGCATATTTGAGAAGCATGTTAATTGGTCACTCATGTTTATCTCCTGATGTTGAAAGAATGTGCAAAATTTACGCTGATCATAATAAAGATGGTGTGTATTCAGGAGCAGATATTATTGACGTGTTCAATAGCATAACAGAAGGAAACTTGTTGTCTATTTCTGGGGAGAAGTGTTAGTAGTTCTGAAAAAAGAGTGCTAGCGATACCTTTAAAAATCAGCAGTAGGCTTGCTTCTTTATAGACCCCGTGGCTTAGCCTGGTAGAGCACTCGACTGATATGTTAAGTTTCGCTTAACTCAGTAGAAAAGCGAAGCTTTTATAGATATCGAGAGGTCCTGAGTTCAAATCTCAGCGGGGTCATTTTTCGCTAAACAAAAGCCAGTATGATTATCTCTGAAAAAACTCGTGATCCTTTGATTAATCTTGTTTTTGATACTTTGGAAAAGAACAAACAGGCATTAATTTTTGTGAATGCAAAAAGAAGTGCTGAAAAAGTGGCTGAGGATGTTGCTAAAAAAGTAAAGCAGTCAAACGCTGTAACAGAGGAGTTAAGTCAAAAAATACTTGCTGCACTTTCTAAACCAACGAAGCAATGTGATCGGTTAGCATTTTGTACAAAAACCGGTGTTGCGTTTCATCATGCAGGGCTTGCTCCGAAGCAAAAAGAATTGGTGGAGAATGGTTTTAGAGATGGAGCAGTGAAAATTATTGCGTGCACTCCTACGCTTGCTGCAGGTTTAGATCTTCCTGCTTTTCGCGCAATTATTCGCGACGTAAAGAGGTTTGGTCATCATGGTATGATGCCCATTCCTGTGCTTGAATATTTGCAGATGGCTGGTCGTGCTGGCCGTCCGAAGTTTGATAGTGTTGGTGAGGCAATCATAATAACAAGTTCAGAATACGAGCGAGATTCTGTGATTGAGAAATACATTAACGGTGTTCCAGAAGATATTTACAGTAAGCTTGCTGTTGAACCTGTGCTTCGTGTTTATGTTCTTTCGTTGATTAATTCGCGTATTGTTCATTCCAATGAATCCATTATTGAGTTTTTTGAGCAAACGTTTTGGGCGCATCAATACAAAGACTTGGATAAAATGGAACAAATCATTGAGCGCGTTCTTGATTTGCTTATTGATTGGAATTTTATTCAGAAAGTGCAGGAAGGTTTTCGTGCAACAAATCTTGGCAAGCGTGTTGCTGAATTGTATGTTGACCCTTTAACTGCGCATCATTTGCTGATTGGCTTAGAGCGTGCAAAAAGCACTACAGTAAAAACAATTTCTTTCTTTCATTTGGTTTGCAACACGCTTGAAATGCGACCATTGCTTACTGTTAAGCAGAAAGAATATGAGGATGTTCAGGAAAAGTATATTGAAGCTGAATCTTATTTGTTGCAGAAAGAGCCGAGCATGTTTGAGCCAGAATATGACGATTGGTTGAAGAGTTTCAAGACTGCGTTGATGTTGCTTGATTGGGTTGATGAAAAGGATGAAGAGTGGATTCTTGAATCGTATGATAGTCGTCCTGGTGAAACAAAGTCCAAGATTGATCGTGCTGATTGGTTGTTGTATGCGTGTCATGAGCTTGCAAGATTGCAGAATTATCAGCCGCTGTTAAAAGAAATTACAAAGGCTCGTTTGCGTTTGAAATATGGTATAAGAGAAGAACTACTCTCATTGATTCGTTTGGAACAAGTTGGTAGAGTTCGTGCAAGAAAGCTATTCAATGCTGGTTTGAAAGACCTCGGCGCGTTAAGAAAAGTTCCTGTTGATTCACTTGCTCGTATTGTTGGCAAAAGTGTTGCGCTTTCTATTATGAAGCAGCTTGGAAAGGAAAGTAACTTATATTGAGTAAGAAATGGATTATTGAGAGGTGTAGAAGATAAAAATAGTTCAAAAGTTGATGAGGAGAAAGAAAATGATTCCAGGTTATAATTATATTGTGCGTGAGTCACCAGAACATGAACCAAGAATAGTGCATACACGTATTACTGTAACAAACATTGTTCTTGATACTGACCGTGGAAGAGATATGACTGGAATTGAATATCTTATTAAGACACACCATGATAGATTCACGATGGATGCTGCTCATGAAGCAATCAAGTACTACACTACAAATATTGCTGAAATTGAAGGGTACATTGCAGCTAGAAATAAGCCAGGGACTATTTTGTGTAGAGGTAATATTAAAAAAGAGTGAAGATTAAATGTTTGCTAAATGTTATCTTGATGCAGATGTAAATCCTCTTGTTGGACAAATGTTAAGTTCATTAGGATTTAAGGTAAAAACTGCTGTTGAATTGAATAATCGCGAGCTAAACGATGAAGACCAATTAATTGTTGCTATGAGTTTAGAAAGCGTATTAATTACCAGGGATAAAAGTACTTTTCTAAAAGATTCTAAATCCAAAAAGAAAAATCATTTTGGCATAATTATCATTACAGAAGAAACAAAAAACAGCAATTCAGTACGTATTGCAAAAGAAATATATGATCTCTATCTCAACCAATATACTGCTGATGAATTAATGGGTTTCGTTGGTTTTGTTTGAAAAGAAAAAAAAATCGGTGGATTTTGCATTCCATTGAAATGAAGCAATTTTCAGTTATGTTTTTTTATTTCTATGTTTCGAGAGACGCAGGTTTTTCAATGCTTTTTTGCGTCTCTCGTTACACCTGAGACAGGGTTTTGAGTATCACCTCCGTTATTCTCAAAAAGGGTTGTTGTTTTTCATCTCCGAAGAAAGGATAGTATTGCTTTTTAATAGACTTTATGAAGAGAACGTATGGATTTGAAGTTCAGAATTAAATTGTGGCAATCTGGTTTAAAATAGAATTGTGTGTTTTTATTTGTCTTTACGTTCTTCGTATAGTTTCAAAAGAGATTCTTTGATTGGCAGATATTCTGCTTTTTGTCTGAATGCTGTTTCATCAAAATCCTTGTGACTCATTATTGCTCTTATCTGGCGTTCATCTTGTTTACCATCAGACTCTCCTCGTCTTAGAGATAGATAATATAACATAAGTGTTTCAAGACGTGCTGTTGGGAGAACCAAATCTCCAAATTTTTTTGGAACTGATTCTCTGAATAACCGTTCCTCATAAGGAAATTCAAATGATCCAAGATCATTGTTGAACTGCATTCTTGAACAAATATCTATTGCTGTGCGACCGACGATTTCAACACATTGGCTTTCATATGCTCCACCATCATAGCTCATGAATCTTCTTAATTTTACTGTACCTAATTTTAATTTAGTTAGTTTTTCGCATAATTGTGACAAATCTTTATGGAAGACTCGCAAGTCAAAATCATCAGTTTCGCCAGCAATTCCATGCAATACAAGTGCAACTCCTGAATGAACATAAAAAGGAATTGCCTCTCCTTGTAAAAAATCAGTCACGTCTTTTATGTCTGCTTCATATATCATAGAAAAGACAAGTACTTGCAAATATATAAATGTTACTACTTTAAAGTAGTTTCATAATTTGATGCTGCGTTAATTCTAAATACTGCAAGATCATGAGCTATTTGCATTGAAGTTAACAAGTAGTTTCCTGTTTTTGGATACTTTCTGAACTTAGTTGTTCTAATGCGATCGTACATAGGTTCCATTATTGGCAAAACACGCCTTCCCAAAGAAATAATTTGGTCTTCATTTGGATTGCAGGCAAGTGTTGTATAGTTATCATACAAGTCGGAGAGTTTTATCAAACGTAACTCTTCCCTTCCAGAACAAATCTGTTCAACATACGATGCTGTTTGAGAATCTCCTTGTTGATTTGTCATTCCAACAATAAGCTCTAAAACAAGGTTTCCAAACTTTGATTCTATTTCTTTGGCAGTGAGTGCAGTATCTTCTAAACTATCATGACCAAAACCAGCAGTAACAACGCATTTAGCAACGTCTTTATCTAGTTCACCGTAAATTTTTATAACTCTTTGAAGATAGCATCCAACGCGATAAATATGTGGCCAATATGGGCGCCCGTCTTCAGGATACGTGTGCCCTTCATGTGCTAGCTTGAAAAATGCAAAAGCGTCAGCTATATCCCTTGTTTTTTTCAGATTGCGTCTCTTTCGTAATTTTTTCATAGTTTTATAATATTTTGTAAGTATTTAAAATTCACTAAAAAGGTGGGTGTGAGCAAGCTTAATTTTAGTGTAGAAAAAGAATTAGTAGGTTTAGCCTTCCATTGAAATAAATGAATTTTTTTATTCATATGGTATGAGTGCAAGAGACGAGTCTAAGTGTTTTTTGTGGGTTCCAAATCCGAACAAGAAACCAGTACAGTTAGCAGAAGGAACAACAGTTATCGATGTGTCAAGCAAAGGACACAGACCATTTTCTTATTTCAGTCCTTTTTCTCACAATGCAAAATACGCGATTCCTATTCCAGGTGATGAGGCTAGAAGAGCTGATTCTGTTGAAGGAATTTGGCAGGGATTAAAGATTATTGATGGTGTTACGGATGACTCTTTGTTTAAAGGTAGAGCAGTAAAGCGAAGGGGAAAACAGCCAAGTCATCGTTTTGAAGGTAAAGAGATAGGTTATATTGATGCGAGGCGTAAGGTTTATCAGCCTGCGTTTATTTATCATGCTGTTAATAATGCGTTGCCGTTAGCATGGTCCGCGCTTGAAGAAGAACTAAGAAACGGTGCTGTTGCTTTGCAAGATGTTGAAGTTAATGGTGAGATTAATGATCCTTCTTCTTCATACGCGCATTCTTCATTATTAGTTGAGTTGCTGAATGTTCTTGATGCGTCTCCTTTGCCAATGGTTATTCCGGCAACGCCTGATGATGTCCAGCAGCACGAGGGTTTTTCAAATTTGCAAGATCAGGTTGACGCGCTAGTTGAATACAGGGGAAGTTTAAAGCCTCGTTCAAAGGAAGTGTTAGATGACGTTATTACGTTTGCATATTTGTTTGCTCCAAATACTTCTCAGGAAGAATTAAAACAAGTGTTTGCGTTGCGTACAATGAAAAAAGCAGATATTGTATCTTCAAGATTAGATAAATATCAACCTACGGATGCAACGCGGCAGGCGTATAACGATCTTCAGTGACGCTTAATAGTGATTTTTAAAAAAGTAAATTAAGAGGCTATCAACATTCCAGTCCCATTTTTAATAACAAATAATGAGTATGTTGCGTCTTTTCTGTCATTGTTTTCATCAAAGCTGATGTGTCCGCTTAGTCCGTCATAGGACAAATTACTCAAATATTCCTGAACACCTTTTGCAGAGTGCTCGTTATTTTCAATTGCATCTGCGAGTATTTTTATTGCATCATATACACTGACGCAAATGTTTTCTTGTGTGCAGTCTTTTCCGTAGGTTTTTTTATATTTTTTTAGAAAAGCAATGTTTTCTTCGTTTTTAGGCAAGATATAATCTCCGCTTATTGCCCTGTCCAATATGTCTGAGTATTTTTGATTGAGTTCTGTTGCTTTCATAACATTATCGTTCACAAAAAAGACTGTTGGTTTAAAATCAAGTTCTTTCATTTGTTTTAATACAAGGTCTCCTGCAATAACTGTTTGCGGACTTAAGAAATATGCGTCTGCATTTGCTGCTTTAAGTTTAGTGAGTTGTGTTTTAACATCTGTTGTATCAGAAGAAAATGATTCAACAATAAACTCAATACCCGTATCAGAAAGATATTTTTGAATAGATAATACAAGTCCTTGTGCATAGTCTGTTTGTTCGTGGATAATTCCAATTTTTCGATAGTTTTTCTGTTTAATCTCCTTAGCGTACAATCTTGCTTGTTGGTCGTCTGATGCCCAGTTTCTGAAAACAAAAGGTGAAATTCCGCTTATTTTTGGTGTTGTTGTAATAGTTCCAAGAAGCAATGCATTATTTTGTTCTAGAAGTGGTGCAATGCTTAATACTGTTCCGCTGCATGCGACAGATGTGAAAATTTTGATTTGTTTGGCGTTCACAAGTTGTTCAAATATTGATGTTGCTTCTTTAGGGTTGCATTTATGATCTTGAAAATCTATTTGTATTTTTCTACCATTAATTCCGCCTGCATCATTAATATCTTGCATTGCAAGTAATGCAGAGTTTTGTGCTACTTCGCCATATGTTGATAATCCTCCTGTTAATGGAAAGAGTGCTCCGATAACAATTGGTTGATTTGTTGTTGTTTATTCTGTTGTTTCAAAAGTCTGTGTGCATGCGATAGAAAATAACAAAATAAATACGAAGATTGTTTGTTTCATTGATACCACCAAATAAGCAGTGCAATGGAAAACTATATTAACATAATCTCCCCCTTAGTAGGATACTATGGATGAGAAACATTTGCTGAGGAGTTTAGGGCTTACTGATGGAGAAGTCAAGGTTTATCTTGCGCTTATTGAACTGGGAGAAAGTACAATAACTGCTATTGGGAGACAAAGTAAAGTTTCAAAATCAAAGTTGTACGATATCCTCGATAAACTAATTGAAAAAGGTTTCGTTGGTTATTTCGTAAAAAATAGTACAAAGCATTTTTCTGCTGGTGATCCAAACAGAATTCAAGATTTTTTGGAAAAGAAAAAAGATGAGCTTAACGTATTGCAAAAAGAGGCTGAGACGGTTATCCCTAAGCTTTCTGCAATGCGTTTAAGTGTTGGAACTAAAAAAGTCGCTGAATTGTACGACGGATTCCAAGGACTTAAAACTATTCGTGAGGAGTTGATTAAAACGTTGAAAAAAGGCGATGAACTGCTTGTTCTTGGTGCGCCAAAGATTGCGAATGAGCGCTGGGAAGCTTGGTTTATGGATTTTCATAAGCGAAGAGAAACTCGTGGTGTTGGCATGCGAATCATTTACAACCACAATGCCAGAGAATATGGCAAGAAAAGAACCAAATTTGAAAGAACCAAAGTGCGTTATTTGCCAAACAAGTTAGTTAGTCCTAATTTTATAGATGTTTTCAAAGATTCTGTTTTTATGATGTTTGTTTTGAAGCAGCCTTTTGGGTTAGTGATTCGTGATGAATCTTTGGCAAAAAGTTTCAAGTCTTATTTTGAGATTTTGTGGAAGGTTAGTAAGGAGTAATTCAATTATTTACGTCTAAGTTTTAGTTTTTTCTTTATTTGTGTGATTGGTGGTTCAGTATTTTTTCTGTCAATACATGGTGTGCTGTAAAAATTGTAAGTTATGTTTGGCGGCGCATAATTTACTGTTGCTTTTTGCAGAAAAAAACGTACCAGTCTTTTTTCTTCTTGTGGTGTTGCTTGTGCTAAGTATGTTGTCCAGTTTTGTGGGAGTTCTGTTAGGAATCTTGCTTGGTGTTCGTATGTACTGCGTGCATGTGTTTCTGTGTCTGCGTTACGCAGTATTTTTTCTAGGTCTTCTTGTTCTCGCTCTATTCTTTGTATTGCGTGGATTGCTGTTTTTCTTGGAACTCCGTCTGCTATTGATGCTAATAAATTTTCAACTCTTCTCTTGTTTTTCTCGTATTGCTGTTGTGCTTCTTGTGTTTTTGAAGAATGTTCCCGGCTGCTTCTGCCTATTACTAAATCAATGGATTGTTGAACTATGCTTGGCCAATTTGCAGAGCTGATTTGTTCTTCTATGTTTTCAATGACTGGAGTTTCTAATAATTCCGCTGGGTAGATTGGACTGTGACATACTTCTTTTCCGCGGTTGCTGTAACCGTTGCACTTGTAGTATAGTTTTCCGTTTTTTACGCCCGCGCCGTGAAGGGTGTAACCACAATGTCCGCATTCAAGAAGCGCTGTAAGTAAATATTGAGTTGTGTAGCCTCCTCTTGTAGCGAAAGATGCTTCATGTAATCTTCTTTGTGCTCGATTGAATGTTGATTCGTCAATCAATCTTTCGTGTGTGCCTTCTACAACAACTTCATCTCCGCTTCCTTCATATAGTACGGTCATTCCCAGATATGTTTGGTTTCTGAGAATGTTGCGTACGCCTGCTTTGTGCCAGTGTCCTTTGCCTGACGGAGTGGGAATGTGGTTGTGATTAAGATAGTTGGTGATTGATGACAATCCTTGTTCTCTGTCAGCGTACATATGGAAAATTTCGCGTAAAATTTCAATTTCTGTTTCGCTTCCACGCACCAGTTTGATTCTTTTGCCTTTGATAGCATTAGCTTCATCTTTTTTGAGAACGTGTTCGATGCTGTTTGTTGATGGTTCTACGACTGCTCTTGAATATCCGTATGGTGCTAGTGCTCTTGTCCAGTAACCTCGTTCGGCAGCGCTTCGTATACCTCTGCTTGTTGTTTTTGATAATTTTTTAATGTATTCTGATGCTTCTGCATCTTTGACAACTTTCGTAATGTATGATCCTAAGCTTCCATCGTTGTTGAATCCTTCTGTTACGTAATGAACTGACATGTTATTTTTTTCTAGTTCAACTTCCCAGTAAGTTGCTTCTTTTGGGTTTTCAAAACGTCCAAAACGAGTCACATCATACACTAACAAAGTGTACGGTTCATTTTTGTTCGTTCTAGCAAAATCAACAACGCTCTGAAAAGAAGGCCTATCCTCAGCAGTCTTTCCAGAAATAGCATCATCACAAAACTCTCTAACAAGAGAAAAATTATTGTCAGCAGCATATTGTCGAATAGCTTTGCGCTGATCTTCCAAACTTGCTTCTTGCATGTCTGTGCTACGCCGAACATACATGATCGCTTTGTTCATCAAACCCAAAAAGATCAACGCGACTTATCAACATTGCAGACCTGCGAGGGCCACAAAAAACAAAGACCTCGTCGCCCAACATTCAACGTTAAGTATTGCGCAAGACAGAAAACGATACTTAACTTGGTACGTGATTCGCAGAGCAAAAACATAGTCTTGACTTCTCGCCAGCAAGTGTAAACATCTGATCTAGCCTGATAACTCTAACAACAGGGAACAAATCATGAGTTGTCCGAAACATGGTCTGTGGTGCGACGGGTGGTGTCCTGCTGAACACATCGAAAAGATGAAGATTGCAGAAGATCGTCGCAAACTGACTCTCTACGATCTCAATGCTTCCGGAGCGTCAGTTCACATTCACAGCGACAAGTCCGGCAACGCTGTTTCCGGTGGCACTGTCAAGGCTATTGGCAGTGATGAAATTCTTCACAAGTTGAACGGCTACGAAGCTGCTCTGGTTGACTATCACGCCAAGCAACTCGGCTTGCAGGGCAAAGACCGGACGAGTAAGTAGTCGCTCACCGCACAATAAGCAGACTACGAGAAGACGTCTCGCGTCAGGGCGTATTCTCTGCTTTTTCTTCTTGTCTTAACTCAGAAATAAGAGTCATAACACCCTCTTTAGTTGGTCTCTCAGAGTCAGTATCCCTTACCAGTTCAACGAGCCAATTCACAGCACGACACATGACTTCGCTCAGAACTGGATTTGCCCAAACATAATCCAAATGTAATTGTATTGCTCTGTTTTTCATTGCAGAATCGACTGGATTTTTAGCATATTGTTCGTATAGCTCAATCAAAGCTGTCCTTAACTTAGCAACATCAAGCTCGGTCATAGTTAAGTTGTACCCATTGGAGTTTATTAGCTTTTCTTGGCTTTTCGCGAATACCATTGAATAACATGCCAGTCACGCATAACTGCTAGTTATTCAGTGTACGAATACCCTGAAACACTCTGCTACCAACGCAGCAATGCCGTCGCCCAGCATTCAAGGTTGAGTATTGAATAAGACGCAGGATTGTACTTAAGAAAAAATTCTTGACACAAACGTAAACGAGGTAAAATCAACCGCGCCAAACAGCTTTTAGTAAGGATTGTTCAATGTCTTCAGTTTACTGCCCTGTCCATGGTATGGGTCGCTGCAACTGCCGTCTCGACGTCATCCGCGAAGCACCAAAGTGGAGCGAACCAAAGGAACTCTTCCCTGGAGTCTTCGAGAAGACCAAGTACGACAAGGAAAGTGACAAGTTCGAGAACATCATTTACAAAGAAGGTGGCGACAAGCATTTCCACGGTTGGCTGAATCCTGAGAAGAACGACGCTGGTGGCGAGATCAACAAGAATCACTGAGACGTTGAAGTTTTTCAGCTAACTCTCGCAAACGTGCCGATGAAGGTAACGGTGGGCTTGGCACGTCAGCCTCTAGAAGTGTGAGAACATCAAGTGCTTCAATAACAATTTTGGGCAAAACTGGCCGTGCATCCCAGTATTGCTCTTTCAAAGCTGCTGCACTACTCCTCACTGGTTCAGTCACTTCACAAGCTGCTTCATTCAGTAACTCTGCTAGTTCTTTGCAGATTTGCTTGACATCCAAATTATCCATACTCCTAAGCGATTCAACTCACCTTATTAATCTTCCTTGGCATTCACAGAATCCCTCTGAATACCCTTCCATTCACACATAGCGAAGAGTGATTCAGTCTGCGAATACCCTGAAACACTCTGCTACCAACGCAGTAATGCCGTCGCCCAACATCAAATTGTTTTCTTTTTGTGGCCCGTTGAGTACTGCAAGCACTATAAACTTGATTTGCTCTTTTGAGTGTATGCTTGATATTCATAAGTATGATAGAAAGTTGGAACGTTCGTTTATACTTTTGGAAGAAAGCAATATTTGTGAAAGTAATAAAAAACATATCCAATCATTTGCTAGGTTTTCTTTAGCTAATGGAATCTCAAAACCAAGAGTGATTAAGTATTTGTGTTATTTGAAACAATTAAGTGAATTGTTAGGGAAAGACTTTGAAATTGTTGAGAGGCAAGATATTGAAAAAATTCTTGAGCAACTATCTTGTAAACAGTATTCGCCTTGGACTGTTCAATCATATAAAGTAATAATCAAACTTTTTTTCAAATGGCTTTACGGAAATACAAAAGAATATCCTGAAATCGTAAGTTGGATAAACATCAGTATCTCAAAAAATAAATCGCCAAGAAGAATGCCTAATGAGTTTCCAACAGCAGACGACATAGTAACTCTTGTTACAACTGCTAAAAGTATTCGTGATAAAGCATTCATTGCTTGTTTGGGAGAGTCTGGTTGCAGAATAGGAGAAATAGGAAACCTTGCCATAAGACATGTAAGCTTTGATAAAAACGGAGCATTACTTAACGTGCAAGGAAAAACTGGTTTCAGACCAGTACGAGTAGTATATTCTACATATTACTTAAAAAAATGGTTTCAAGAACACCCACTCAAAGATAAACCAGATTCTCCAGTCTGGATAAACACAAAAGGAAAACTGAAAAAACAAATATCGCACCAAAGATTATACGAACTACTGCAAAAAACTGCAAAAAAATCAGGACTCACTAAGAAAGTTAACCCGCATAGTTTCAGACATGGAAGAGGAACATTCCTATCGCACTTTCTAACAGGTTATCAACTTTGTAATTACATGGGATGGGTTCCAGAAAGCAAAATGCCATCAGTATACATACACATGACAGCAAAAGATACCAATGACATGATCTTACAACTAAACAACATAAAAACAACTAACAACATCAAGGAAAACAACATGCAAGTTCAAAGATGCAAATGTGAAGAACTTGTACCAATAACAGAAATATGCGATTGCAACACTGAAGAATTACAAAAAGTTGTTGACAAAATAAAGTAACTCCGTCGTCCGGCGTCAAGTCTCTTTCTGATTTTGTTGTTCTTCAGTTTTTTCTTTTGTGTTTTTTATTCCGTACATTATTATTTTGAGTTGGAATAGTTTGTATAGTTGTTGTTTGGTGGCTTCTTCTATGAACCTTGCGCGGGAGGTGAAGAGTTCTGATTGTTCGATTGCTCTGTCAACTTGGTGAAGCAGACCAACTGGTAGGCTGACGTTTTCTCTTCTCGTGTATTTTCGTTGGATCATGCTCTAGTTTGATATTTTTCATGGTTTAATGTTTGTGGGCTTTTGAGGGCCACAAAAACCTCTTTTTTGTTTTTTGTGTAGAAGGAATAGTAGTATAACTACCCCCTCTTCACCAACTGAGTCAGTGAACAATTATGTTTTACGCACATGCTTGTCCAGTGTCCAGTACATCTCATCAAAAGAAATGGTGGTAAGTTTACCCTTATACGAATATTAATTCTTGTTGTTTGAATGAGTCACATGATTGGTCTAAATGCTAACAATTGGTTGCAAGAAAAACTTCAACAGACAACACATAAGAAAGAATTTATTGAGGGATTAATCGAAGAGCGTGAAGAGCTTCACAAAAAGCAGATTGAATGCTTGTTGTTTGAAGAAGTAAAACTGGACAATCAATTATTGAAGATAACGCAGCGCAGATTCTGTTACCCTGTTGACACTTCTCGTGCTAACTCTATTTATCAGGCGCTAGATAAAATTGCTGAACAAAGACGAGAAGTTGAGCTTGAATTGTGGAAAGAAAAAATGCAATTGCGTCTCATGCTCGAAGAAATCATTCTAGAAGAACAATCAAAAACAAAACTTGCAAAATGGAAATAAACGAATTACTACGAAAACTAGAACCAATACTTGGCGCGAATGAGTGTAAAAATTGGTGGATTGCTTTTCTTGCAGAAGATGCAAAAGGAAAACAGCAAATATTGCAGTATTTACAACTCAAAGCAACAGAAACTATACAATTAGATTACACTACTCAAGTACTTTTTCCACCACCTCCAGAACAGGTAGCTAAAAAAGGAACATATAATATTGGAACTGTTCTCTATGGCAATAAGAAACTCTATGACTTCTTTCTTCAAGAAAAAGAATGGTTGTCACACATTGCAATTGTTGGAAGAAGCGGTTCTGGAAAAACAAATGCTTGCTTTCATCTCATAGATCAACTCATTAAACACAACAAGCCTTTTTGGATATTTGATTTTAAAAGAAACTATCGGGACTTGCTTGAACAACACAAAGAATTGTTGATTTACACTGTAGGCAGGGATGTTGCTAACCTTGATATGTTTAATCCACTCATTCCAATAAATTCTCCACACAATCACATACGTCTTGTTGTTGCATTATTGTGCAAAACATTTTTCTTAGGAGAGGGAGCGCATAGCCTACTCGTTAAATGTATTGATAACTTGTATAAAAATTTTGGTGTTTACTCAGAAGCTGTTGACAAGTACCCAACGTTTAGAAACGTGCAGCAGTGGCTTGAATCATACACGACAAAATCGCGCGAAAGCCAATGGTTGCAGTCAACAATGAGAGCTATCAAAATGTTAAATTTTGGAACAATGGGAAAAGCACTCAATACACAAAAACTATTACAACTAGAAAACCTTCTTAACAAAAAAGTAATTTTCGAAGTTGACGCCATATCGCAACACGACAAAAAATTCTTAATAGCACTACTGTTAGAATATCGGCACAAACACAAACTCTCAAATCCAAACAGAGAAAAACTGCAAGATGTACTCATTATAGAAGAAGCGCATCATTTGTTGCCAAGAAAAAAACTTGGAGAAGAAGAGGGAGTTCTAGAAAAATTGCTTCGCGAAGAAAGAGAGCTGGGAACCAGTATCATCATTATTGATCAACTTGCTTCAAAGTTAAGCGATGTCGCTTTCGCAAATACCTCAACAACCATCGCGCTTAACCAAAAACATCACTCAGATATCAACACCATAGGAAACGCAGTCATACTTAACGACGAAGAAAGAAAACACCTCTCAAAACTTCCAGTTGGAATGGCAGTAATGAGGCAACAGGAACGCTGGCCAAAACCCGTTCTCATACAAATACCACATTACCCTGTCAACAAAGGAAAAATAACAGATAATGACGTCAAAGAACACATGAACAAGAGAAGAAAACTTGACGTACAAACAACTAAAAAAGAAACACTGATAGATTATCCATTGCTTAACGAAAATGAGATAATGTTTCTTCAAAGCACACAAAACAATCCAATCCATACCACTATTCAACACTACAAAAACTGTAATCTAAGTAATGCCACAGGTAACACGATAAAGAAAAAATTGATAGAAAAACAATTACTACAAGAAACCGAGATTAGAGATAAAAAAGGAAAAAAGAACCTTCTTAACTCAACAAAAAAAGGAACATTCTACTTAAGACTTCAAACACAACAACAAGAAATATTCCAGTCCTGCGGGTCAGAACATCAATACTACCAACAACGAATATTTGAAGAACTAGAAAAAGCAGGGCACACTGTTGAAAAAGAAACACAACTCAAAACATGCCGTCCAGATATTCTGGTCAACAAAGAAGTCGTTATCGAAATAGAAACAGGAAAATCAAAGCACTGGTTCAAACATATCATAACACACTTACAAGAAAATCGAAAAATTATCATCGCAGTAACAAACAAAACAGCACACAATACCATACTTTCTGAACTTAAAAAACACCAACTTTACCCTCATAAAGATCTGAGAATTATTATTCCAAGAATCTAAAAAAATGCCAAGAAATCACACACTAAAAATAAGACTAACCAAACAAGAGTACGTGCAACTCTCTCACGACTCAAAACTGTTCGGCTTCCCAAACGTGGCAAGCTACGCAAGAGCAAGTTTCTTTAACAGAAAATACCTACCACAAATAAACACCGAACACCTGCCTATCTTAAAGACTACACCAAAAAACAAACTGAACTAAAAAGTTACATCTTGGGAAAAAAAGTTTAACTTCACTCGCTCTTCAACTGTTTTATCGCTTCACTAATTTCATCTTCTTTGTTATCAGTTTTATTTTCTTCCTTTTCCTCAGTTTTCTTTGTTTTTTTCTCAGTTATTATTTGAATGTCTTTATCCAGATCAACCACTCGCGGTTTTTCTTCTTCTTTCATTGCATATTCTACAAGAAATGTTTCGTCTTTTATTTTTGATTGTATGTCATCTAGGTTTGGTTTTGGTTCCATTGGTTTCCATAATAAGTCCAGACCATCTTCTTCGTATCTTGGAAGTATGTGAATTTCAAGCTTGCCGTCTTTGTTGTCTCCGCTTTCTCCTGTTTTGAGTATGATGTTTGTTCCGTGTGCGCCTAGTCCTTCAAATACTGCTGTTGCGCAATATGATGCTACGTAAAATAAGTGTGCTGCGCTTTCATTGTTTAAGTTTTCAAAGTATTTTTCTTCTTCTTGTGAGTAAACAATAAGGTGTCCTGTTGCTTGTGGTGTTTGTGCTACTGATACTATTGCTTTTTCGTCTGCGTAGACGATTTGTTTTTGTTTGTTTATTTCTTGTAAGTGTTTTGCTATTGTGAGGTTTTTTTCTGTGTGCCATTTGGCTGGATTTCTTGTAAAGTGATTGCGTAGCATTAAGGGTAAATTATGTGCTATTAGTTCGTTTGCTTCTTTTGTTTTTTGTTCTTCTATGTGTTGTTTTTTATCGAATGAGAAGTGGTTTAGTCCGTCTCCGTTTTCTCGAGCGAGTAAGTGTATAAGAAAGTGCGGGCTTTGTTGTCCTGCTATTCCTCCGTTTGCAATAAAAACGTTTGCTCCTGTTGTCATCATTGCTTTTTTTACGGCATTGATTAATGGTGCGATTTGTCCAAACATTTGTTTGAATGTTTCTGGTGGTATGTATGGCATGATTGGGTAATGCTCTTTTGGCATTAACAATACGTGTCCTTTTACTGCAGGATTAATGTCCAGTGCTCCTAGAATAAATTTGTCTTGATAGACTTGTTTGGATTCTTGTTCTCCAGAAATAATTTTACAGAAAATGCAGTTCTTTTTTTGTTCGTCTAATTGTTCTTGTATTTCTGGGGTTATTTCAACCATATTTATGAGAATAAATTAGGAGTTTAAAAAAGAAACGCCCCTGCTGGGATTTGAACCCAGGTCATACGGACCGCAACCGCACAGTCACTTGAAAACTCACACTTTTAAATTTTTGTATATGAGTTTTCAAGTTCTGGGAAATAAACGCTCCTGCGGGGATTTGAACCCCGATCACACGGACCGCAACCGTGCAGTCTATCCAAGTTAGCCTACAGGAGCTTTTGTTTATTTCCCCGATATCCAAGCTAGCCTACAGGGGCAATATTAGTTTTGCACAAATGCTGGTTTATAAAGCTAACGACAAGTTTTAATAGTATTAAAAAGCAATACACAACATGCGATTTACTGGATTTATGTTGATTTTCGTTATGTTTCTTACAGCGTGTGCGCAAGAGGAAAAAGTAAAAGTTGGCGTACTTGTGCCTATGTCTGGTGCATTTGCTCCGTTTGGTGAACAAATCATTCAGGGTATTGAAGATGCAAATCAAGGACGTGTTAGTTTTATTGTTGAAGATACTGTGTGTGATAATGTGAAGACATCAACTGCGTACAAGAGATTGACAGAAGTTGATGATGTGCAATTCATTCTAGGGCCAGGTTGCGGGTCTCCGCAGCAAATTGTTGCTACAGAGTTGGCAAGCAAGGATCAGCTTGCGATTATTCCGAGTGCTGCAACACATGATTTGTGGGAGATGAGCAATAAGAAGTTGTTTCAGATTCAATATTCGTTAGAACAGGAAAGTGCATTTATGGCTGATAAAATCACAAGAGATGGTTATCAAACTGCTGTTGTAATTTCTTACGATAATGCGTTTTCACAAACGCTTGCAAGTGCATTTCTTGAGCATTTTGAAGGGGATGTTTTAGAGAATGTAAAGCTTCGTGGAGATACTCCTGATGATACGCAATTAGCATTAACGAAAATTCAGGCATTAAATCCTGATGCAGTTTTTGTTAGTGATTTGTCATTTTTTATCTACAATGGGTTAGTAAAGTTAAGAGGGCAAGAAAATGATGTTCCAGTTTATGGAACGTATGTTGTAGAGATGCCTTTTGTGCGTGATCTTGTTGAGGGAGTTATTTTTTCGTATCCTGATGGTATTGATGATGAAAAAGGCGGAACGTATAGTTTAGCGTATCAAGCTGCTGATATTTTGATTAATGCGATTGAACAGTGTAATGGAGAATATGCTTGTGTTAAAAATGGTTTAGAAACATCTGATAAGTTTGACGATGAAGGTATCAGCACGAGAAATATTGGTTTGTTTAAAATTGAGAATGGTGCTGTTATTAAGCTAAAAGATTAAGGTTCTGTCGTTTCTTCACTTGATTTTACAAGTTCTTCTATGCTTGAATCGTTTTTATAATTGTCTTGGATAGACGTTCTAGCAAATCTTCCTCGAGTAGTTATTAAGTAGTTTTCAAATACTTTTCTGCCATGATATTTTGTCCGTGAAACCTCTTTGCCAGTTGGGTCAATTATTATTACTCCATAAACTAAACGAATACCATGTCTCTTTTCAGTATACAAAACTCGGTTATAATTTCCTGCTTGTTCTGTTTGTGCCATGCCTGAATGGTATGTTTTCAGAGAATATAATTGTTTCTATATAGAACTGCAAAATTATTCATATGTTATTTATTAGAAACAGTTATTCCTATATCTTCAGTAATTGATTTAATGTGTTGTTTAATATAATTGAACTCTTTGTCTGTTGCTATTTCTTGTTGTAAATCCTTGTAAGTGAGGACTCTTTGTTCTCCTGGTTGTAAACTGAATTCTGTAGTTACATAATATTCCATTGGAAATAGTGTTTTACAAACAAATCTGAATTGATTTTGTTCTCCTGTTGGTTTGTGTGTTGGTAGTTCTATTTTGTTATAGCCAATGTTTCGCAAATCAAATAATTCATAACTGAGTTTTATTTCTGTGTCCCAAAGTTCTTGTTGTGTTTGTCCTTCCATGGCCAGTTTTTGCGTGTCTGTTTCTTGTTGGAAGAAAGTACACCCAGTAGTATCGCAGCTCATGTCTTTAAATTCTAGGGAGCAAAGGAGTTGTTTTCCTGTTGGTAAGTTGATGAATCGTGTTGCTGGGTAGATGATTGTTGCTTTGTTTTGAGTAACAAATGGCATGAGTTTTACAGTAATAAAAGGGTGGTTTATACAAAAATCGTGCTCGCAAAATGTTCCTGATTTCTCAAGTTCATCGTGTTCATTGAATTTACCGTTTGCTTGGTATAAAAAGTGCAGTTTATTGTCTGCGTTAGCAGTATTGAATTGTAAGTCTGGGCAGTTTGTTTTGTCAAAGCAGAATGTTGTGTCAATGCTTTCCCATCTTCCGTTAACATAATATGCTGTTACGATGTGATCAAAGTGGTACATTTTTGGTGCGGCTGGTATTCCAGCTACGCGAAGCATGGCTGTTGTAATAACTGCTGCGTCTAAGCATACTCCTTTTGGATTGTCAAATATCTGGTTAAAAGGCGCCCCATTATTTGCAAGTGTTTGTGCGCATCCATCAAGGTCTTTTGGCGGTGGAAATACTGGGCAGCTGTAATCTTTTGATTTTTTGACCCAGTTGGTTATTGCAATTATTTTTTCTCTGTCTGTTGTTTTTCCGTTTGTAAGTTCTTGTACTTTTTGCACTAATGGCAAGTATGTGTTCCAGTCATCCCAGACAACTGTTCCAAAATGTATTTTATTGCTTAAATAATCATTAACATTTGTTGTTGTCATCATATTCATTAATGCTGGTTTGCATATTGATTGTCCAGTTAAGTAAGATACATCTACTGTGTCGAGTAGAAATCCTGTTGGACAATTTGCGTTTGTAGGGATAATAATGTCTTGTTGAACTGATGTTTTGGGCATTATTTGTTGATCTGTTGTTATTGGGTGTTTTATTTCTTGTTGCATTTGTTCTTGTTCAGTTTGTTCTGTTTTTACCCGCTCTTGAATTGTTTGCTGTCTTTGTACTAATTCTGGTTGTTGAACTGATCCTTCTTCACATTGGTTGTTTTGACATCCTTGTTGACAATCTTGTATCAGAGTGAGTTGTCCGTTTTGATTGCAGAATAATGCTCCTTGTTGGCAGATAAGCTGACCATCGCAAGGAGGTTGTTGAGAAGCTGGCAGTTCTATGTTTATTGTTTGTGTTTGACATGCAGTCAATGCTACTAGAAATACAATGAAAAAAATTATATGACTTTTCATGGTGAGTGTAAGAAATAGCCGCTATTAAAAAGTATCTGATTTTGACTTTTTTGTCAGTTATTATTTTTATGTTCAAATGTCTTTCTATGTAGTAATATGATGGCAATGTCACAACTTAGAGGCTCTGGAATGGGGCGTACTGCACAGGATGATATTTTGGAAGCTCGTCTTGGTACTTTAAGGGCTGAGGAACAAAAAGTAAAAGAACCAATAGTTCAGATTGGTACCCCTTCAAATCAGGTTAAAAGAGTTGCTCCGCATTATTTTGGTGAGGCAAAAGCATATGTTCCAAAAGATGTTGAAAATCCCGCATATGATGCATTAAAGAAGCTCGCATATGTTTCGGAAGATTTGGAACAAAAATTACAGCAGGAATCTGTTGATGTTGCAGCAAGACATTCAAAGCAAACTTCTTCGCAGGGTTATTTTGAGCATGTTGCTGGAAAACATATGGTGAGTGATGATGCTGAAATGTTTAAATCGTATTTGCAAAGCAAGGGTCGTGTTCCTTATCAGATTACAGGTATTACGACGAGTCGTATTGGTAGTGAACTTGCGCATGTTAAGCTGACTGAGTATGGTGATAGTGCTACTGCTGTTTTGTCTGGTAGTCCTGATTTTAAGAAAGAGGCAAGTAAGTCTGCTGTGCAATATGGTGTTCCTGTGGAATTAATGGAAAAGTATGCTGTTTTTCATGAGCTTGCTCATGCTTGGGGTCAAAGAGGTCAGAGGTTTGATGATACTATTACAAAGGAAAAAGATGTTGAGAGTTTGTTAATGGGTTATTTTTCTGAAATGTCTGCACAGCATCCAGAGCGTGCAACTGAGTATCAAGCGCTTGCAAAAATTGCAGAGCATAGGTATCAGAGTGTGCATCAGAATTATGGTGCTGGTACGTTTACCATACCAAATGGTCCAGAGGATTTGTCTGATGTGATCAGAGGTAGCGCGTATGATTCTGGAACAAGCACAAATCCAACAGAAACAATTGTTATTTCAGCAACAGGTTCAACGAATTATAAATCTCCAAAAGGAGGCGTTGCATATACTGGATCTGCTGCTCCAAAGAATTATTCAGTTAGTGTGAGTTCCAGCACGTCTGCTGTTTCATCATGTTCAAGAGGTGTAGCAAGTTCTGTTTCCGTTTCTAGTTCAGGTTGTTCTAGTAAAAGTTAAATAAGCAAGAAAGAATAGGAGCACATGTTCAAAACACGTTTTGATATTGTTCATAAAGGTTGTTGGGGTTCTGAAATAAGTAAAGAATTTCCTGGCTTGTCATTTAGCGCAGTTGATTGTCATTGGACGAAAGGAAATGTCGTCCATATCTTAAAAGTAAGTGGTGATGAAAGCCAATTTAACAAAGTAATAACATATCTTAAAAAGAGAAAAGAAGTCATCTCTGCAGAGGTTCTTAGCAAAGATGATTTGTTGTTTATGAGGGTGTTAACAGAAGGGCATAAAAAAAGAAAGCAGTTTTCAGATATGTTTTTTGAGAATGGATGTTTCCCGGTTGTGCCGATAAGATTTGAGGGTGGTTTTGAAAAGTGGACGTTAGGAACAAGTAAAAGAAAAAATTTGACAACCGTGTATAATGAACTAAAAAAATATCATAGTATATCAATAAAAGAAATAACTGAAGGAAAAATAACAACTGCATTGACGCAAAAACAAAGAGAAGCTATGATGTACGCAAATCATTTTGGTTATTTTGATTGGCCAAGAAAAAAGACTGCAACAGAAATTGCAAAATTAATAAACGTGCCAAAAACAGTTTTTTTGTCTCATCTGAGAAAAGCAGAGAATAAAATTCTGAAAAGTTTCTTAGAAAAAGAATAGTCCATAGTCTACTAAAGAATATTATAGTTTTTGCAAAATTTACCAGTTCATGGAGTGGAAAAATAAAATTGTTGCAGTATTAAGTGAGAAAATTGAACCTGGCAGAGCGATGAATGCGCTGGCGCACATGGCGTTTGGCATGGGTGCAACCTTAGGCAAAGATGATGCGTTCTTAACTACGTACGTTGATGCGCAAGATGGTTTCCATTCGACAATTTCTGGAATGCCAATAATAGTACTGAAAGCAAAATCTTCTCAAATAAGAAAATTGCGCCAAGAAGCGTTAGAAAAAAAGATCAAATTTAATGATTTCATAGACACCATGATAGCTGAAACGTATAAAGAACAATTAGATAGAACTAAGAAAAAAGAAGAGAAAGATCTTGAATATTGGGGTATTTTTTTGTTTGGCGACTTTGAACAAGTAAAAGAATTGACGAGAAAGTTTTCGTTGTGGAAATAATCAACAAGCGGAAAAAGGTTTTTATGTTTGCCTTCAAGAGGGTGTATTGATTTTTCAATAGCGAAATCAATATTTTGGGACGTAGCGAAGCAGAGTCACAATAGCGGGGCTTGGTGGATTAAGGGAGTATCGAGGAAGAAAAGCACAATAAGCCATTGCGTTTGAGGCAATAGCGCAAGCAACATAAAAACGAAAGCTCATTAGTCTGGCTTCCTATTTTAAGATGTGCAGGTGAGGCTTCAGGGCTTTCTATTTTAAGATTCACAGGTGAGGTCTAAGGAGAGTACCTCGCTTAAAGAAGTGCGCCAGAGGAGCACGTCTCATCTCTTTACTGAAAACTATTTATACTAAGGTTGACTTCTTTTCTTTTATGAAATACTCTTCCCTTGTTGAAGTTTATGAACAATTAGAGTCAACAACAAAACGTTTGGAAAAAACACACATACTCTCAGAATTTTTAAAGAAGGCGAGTGATCTTGAGCATGTTTTGTTGCTTGTGCAAGGTAAAGTGTTTGCGAATTGGGATGAGCGTGAACTTGGTATGGCTGGCAGGCTTATTGTAAAAGCTATTAGCAGATCATCTGGTGCTTCTTCTGATAAAGTTGAAGTTATTTGGAAGAAAACAGGAGATATTGGTGAAGCTGCTGAGCAGTTAATTGGTAAAAAAACGCAATCGACATTATTTTCTCAATCATTAACTGCAAAAAAAGTGTTTGAAAATTTGCAAAAGCTTGCTGAGTTAGAAGGTGCTGGAACTGTTGACAGGAAAGTACAGTTAGTTGCAGAGTTGTTAACAAGTGCTAATTCTAAGGAGGCAAAGTATATTGTAAGAACTGTTATTGGTGAGTTGCGTGTTGGTTTGGGTGAAGGTACTGTTCGTGATGCTATCGTGTGGGCTTTTTTTGGTAAAGAAACAGGTGCGAGTTATGATGAGGAAAAAAATGATTTGGTGTTTACTGATAGTTCCAGAGAAAAATATAATACTGTCGTAGAACTCGTGCAGGAATCTTTTGATGTGATGAATGATTTTGGCGAGATTGCAATTCTTGCTAAAGAAAAAGGAAAATCAGGTTTGGAAACAGTTTCGTTGAGTCCGGGAAAACCGATTAAAGTCATGTTGTATCCTAAAGCGAAGGATTTTGAGGATGCGTTTAATCGTCTTGGCAAGCCTGCTGCTTTTGAGTATAAGTATGATGGTTTTCGTTTGCAGATTCATAGAAAAAAAGACAAAATTGCCTTGTTTACAAGAAGTCTTGACGAGGTTACAAAGCAGTTTCCTGAAGTTGTTAAGTTTGTTGAAGAGTATGTGAAAGGAGATAATTTTATTCTTGATGCTGAAGCTGTTGGTTTTAATCCTGAAACAAAAAAGTATTTGCCGTTCCAGAAAGTGAGTCAGCGTATTAAGAGAAAATATGATATTGAAAGTATGGCAAGGCAGTTTCCTGTTGAAGTGAATGTGTTTGATGTGATTGAGTATGGTGGCGAAAGTTTGTTGAAAGAGCCGTTTAAAGAGCGAAGAAAACTGCTTGATAAAATTATCAAAGATTATCCGTGGAAGTTAAAGCGTGCTGATCAGATTGTAACAGAAAGTGCGAAAAAGGCAGAGAGTTTTTTCAGGGAGTCTCTTGCTTCTGGTAATGAAGGTTTGATGGGTAAGAATCTTGATGGTATTTACAAGCCTGGTTCTCGTGTTGGTTATGGTGTTAAGATAAAGGAAGCTATGGAAACGTTGGATGTTGTGATTGTTGGTGCTGAGTGGGGTGAGGGCAAGAGAGGTGACTGGCTGGCCTCTTTTGTTGTTGCTGTCAGGGATAAAGATGATTTTCTTGAGGTTGGTAAAGTTGGTACTGGAATTAAAGAAAAAGATGAAGAGGGTGTAAGTTTTAATCAGCTCACAAAAATGTTAAAACCTTTTATTACAAAAGATTCTGGAAAGGAAGTTCGTGTGAAACCAAAAATTGTTATTGAGGTTGAGTATGAAGAAATTCAGGAATCTCCGAAGTATGGATCTGGTTTTGCGTTGCGTTTTCCTCGTTTTATTCGTTTGCGTGAAGACAGAAGGGCAAAAGACGCAAGTACGATTAATGATGTAAATTCGTTGTACGACTCACAAAGAGGAAGAAAAAAATGATAAAATTCAATCTTTTAACTCTCTACTCTAAACTCTTTACTCTCTACTAAAATACTTCCAAAAGTTTTAATACTAAATCAATAATAAAAAAGTCATGGACGCGATTGAATGTATTCTGACAAGAAGAAGTATTAGGAAGTTTATGGATATTCCTGTTGAGTTTGAAAAAATTGGTAATATTCTTGATGCAGGAATTCATGCTCCTAGTGCAGGCAATTTACAGGATGTTAAGTTTGTGTTGGTTACTGATGAAAATGTTCGTGAATCACTTGCAAAAGCTTGTGTTGAGCAGTATTGGATTAGTCGTGCTCCTGTTATTATTGTTGTTTGTACACAACCTGAGAAAACAAAAAGGTTTTATGGTGAAAAAGGCGAAAGTTTTAGTGTGCAGAATGGTGCTGCTGCTGTGCAAAATATGTTGATTGCTGCGCATGCGCAAGGGCTTGCGAGTTGTTGGGTTGGCGCGTTTGAAGCAGAGCATGTTCGTCGTACATTGAAGATTCCTGTCGATGCGATTATTGTTGCAATTTTACCGTTTGGTTATGCTGATGAGAAAGTTCCAATACCAATCAGAATGCCTATGGAAAATGTTGTGTTTCTTGGCGCGTGGGGTAATCGCATTAAAGATATTGCTTCGTATATGGAATGGTATGGGGAGCATGTTCTGAGAGCAGTGCAGGCAGGGAAAAAAGCTATTAAGAAGTTTGCTGAGAAAATGCAAAAATAACTACTTATCAGTAATTAAAAAAGAAAGATTTATAAGTCTTACAATGGTTGATTAAATCATGCTGGACAGATTTCACGACATTCCTTTGCTCAGAATAGCGTTGTTTAATGCGCAATCAAATAGCTTGGACCAACTTTTTGGATTTAACCCACGAGGAGAAGTAAGAAGTTTCGAGGAACTGATTAAGCAGATAGATCAAGCGAATGCTGCAATTCTTGCCATACAAGGGTATGAAGGCAGCTCAGGGCTCCAGCCACTTATGTCCGCAGTAGTTGCATTGCATGATGCAAAACGCGAGATGGTGCTAGGTGTGGGAAGTTATTCTGACCCGAAGAATATTCTCCGCACAGCAGGTTTTGAAGTTAGAAAGAGTGGAGGAGAACAAGCATTTAGGCAAGTTATGGAAGGGGAGTCGCTTGTGGATCTTGGAAACACGCATTTCTTAAGAGACAGTCAAAGATTCACAGCAAGGGGTGTTGAAAGAGTTTGTATGAACGAGAATTACCAACGTCTATGTGATTTAGAAATTCCCGATAATATAAAAAATGCTTTAGCAAGATTAACAAGTTCAGCAGTCGGCTCAATAATTGAATACAATCATGCCACAAGAAGAACATCTGTTGAAAGTTTGTTAAGCACTCCCGATAGAGATGTTGATTTTTGGAGAAACAGATACGAATCAATAACAGAACAAGCAGGAGACATATTAAACTTGTTTGGTTTAATTCGTTTTAATGGAGGAGTTTATAGAACAACTTTAAAATTTCAAGGGGATCAGTGGGATTATGAGCCAGGAAAACTCCCTAGCTTAAGTCCAGAACAAACTATACGGAACCGCACGCCAACACATCGCATAGAGAATCTTAAAAGGCTTTGCGATTATTTAAATGGAGAAGGAACTTGTGAAAAACTTGCAAAGCCACACACTAGTAAAAGAAAATTGATTTATGATCCAAGAACTTGGTTTTAACTTCCACTCGAAATAAAGCACTATAACTCCAACATGAAGTTTCTTTTCTGATAATATTTATAAATAAAAACGATTTAGAAAACTTTTGTACACAAACTTTTTGGCGAAAGTCGTGTCGTAGGTTATTTGGTATGTTCAAAGTTTGGCGACCTTGAACACATTGTAGTTTTTACGTTCTGAATCGATATAGTGTTGATCTTGTTTGGCGCAATCACAACACCTTCTGAAGTAGTGTTAACACTCCAAGTATTTAATTTTTATCAATTACTTGGAGGGAGTAAAAAACAAAACTGAAAAAAAAGGGGGGAACAATATGGAATTTTTGATTCAAAACGCGCAAAAAAACAACGCACATCTTGAAGTGGGTGTGGGTCAGGCAAATATTCGTGTGATTGGTTGTGGAGGAGCTGGCAATAACATGGTTTCTTGGTTGTACAAGAAAGGTGTTAAAGGTGCTGAGGTCATTGCTGTTAATACAGATCAGCAGCATTTGAAAATCAGTGAGGCTGATCAGAAATTTATTATTGGTAGAGAGCTTACAAGAGGGCTTGGTTGTGGTGGCTTTCCTCAGAAAGGTGCAGATGCTGCGCAGGAATCATTGCATGAGTTAAAAGAAGTGTTGAAAGGCAGTGATATGGTTTTTGTGTGTGCTGGAATGGGCGGTGGTACTGGTACTGGCGCTGCTCCTGTTGTTGCACAGTTAGCAAAGGATCTTGGCGCGATTGTTATTGGTACTGTTACCATGCCATTTGATATTGAACGTGCACGAGTTGACAAAGCAGAATTTGGTCTGGAGAACTTGCGTAAGAGTGCTGACACAGTTGTTGTTATTGATAATAATCGTTTAGTGCAGATTGCTGGTAATCTTCCTATTCAACAGGCGTTTTCTGTTGCAAATGAATTGGTTGCAACGATGATTAGAGGCATTGTTGAAACAATTGCAGTTCCATCTCTTGTTAATCTTGATTTTGCTGATGTGAAGGCGATTATGACTAATGGTGGTGTGGCTGCTATTGGTGTTGGAAGTTCTGATACGACCAATAGAGTTGATGAGGCAGTTAAAGGTGCGTTGAATAATCCATTATTGGACATTAATTATGCAGGTGCAACTGGTGCATTGATTCATATTTGTGGCGGGCCTGATATGACTTTGGATAACATTAATCAAGTTGGCGAGCTTGTTACTGAAACTTTAGATGAAGATGCGAATGTAATTTGGGGAGCTCGTGTTTCTGATGATATGAAAGGCAAATTGATGGTAATGACAATTATCACTGGAGTGCAAAGCCCTGAAATTATTGGTTCAACAGTTGACAGAACAGTTTTGAAAAATGAAGTTGATGAACTGGGCATAGAATTGATTAATTAATTATTTTCTTGGCCTTCATATACCACCCCCCAAAGTGCTTTTGCACACTGAAGGCCGACCTTTGGCCCTCAACTTGAGGGCTTTTTATTTTTTCAATAGTTTGTCAA
>PCYA01000009.1:122735-125843 GCA_002762795.1 Candidatus Woesearchaeota archaeon CG10_big_fil_rev_8_21_14_0_10_37_12 | reverse complement strand
GCACGCTGAAAATCTTTGATTTTCATCGGAATGGTGGAATTTTTAGCGTTTAAAATACAAGTTACATAAAGAAAAACGCACTATTCCCCGACCTGAAGGTCTGGGTATTTTATCGTGCGTTTTTCTACTTGCAAAGTTCGCCTTAAAGGGCAGGGTATTAAACCCCCTCTACAAAGTTCTTGCGAACTTTGCAATAATCAAACAACAAGAAATCAAGCAACGATCAATTCCATGATGCTTTCTAAATACTCTTTATCAGTTTCATCAAATGCGTTGAACTCAGTAGAATCAACATCAAATACAGCAATTGTTTCACCATCTTTGATTAAAGGAACAACAATTTCAGCATTTGATGCAGGATCACAAGGAATATGGCCTGATCTCTCATGCACATTCGGCACAATCACAGTTTTCTTTGTTTTTGTACCCTCACCACACACACCACCATATCCAATATGCGCACACGC
This sequence comes from Candidatus Woesearchaeota archaeon CG10_big_fil_rev_8_21_14_0_10_37_12, assembly GCA_002762795.1. Lineage (GTDB taxonomy): Archaea > Nanobdellota > Nanobdellia > Woesearchaeales > ARS49 > 1-14-0-10-37-12. The sequence continues at coordinate 125,376 of PCYA01000009.1, read as the reverse complement.
AACAGTACCCTGATAAGGGCCAACAACCATATCTTCCTCCTCAGCAAAATAAAAACCACACCAAAAATAATACGGCAAAGTATTTTTCAGAATAGCAGAAACAGTAGCCATACGAGGAATAATATCCTGCACATCCATCTTGCTTAATCTTTCTCTAATATCCTTTAACGCAGTCTCGTATAATTCTTTTTTATTTTCTAATGCCATCTTTTTAATAGTCTTATCTGCATCAGTCATAATTCATCCCCCTCTAATTGAGCAATTAAGAATATATAAATGCTGTTGTTATTTTAGTCATATACTAAAATTCACACCTATTTGTTCGATTGCTTGCGAATGTCAAATATGACAAATTGCTAAAAAATTCGATATCTAATGCAATTTGCTATAGAAATAAAATAGCCCCGCCCGGATTCGAACCGGAGTCTCAAGGTAGCTTCGATACCATTACTGGAGTCACCAAAGCCTCGCATACTTGACCGCTATACTACGGGGCTGCAATGCTTATGAACTGCAAAAGTTTCTTTTATAAAGGTTTTCTTTAAACGCTAAAAATTCCACCATTCCGATGAAAATCAAAGATTTTCAGCGTGCAAAAAATCTCCGATTTTTTAGCATATTGAATGGTGGTTTACTACGTAAACCACACGTACATAGGTGGAATTTTGGCGTGCTCAAGCCAAGAAAATGCTTTGCATTTTCTGGCCCAGAAAATCCTCTGGATTTTCTTGGGAACCACTGGTCATTACAAGCGAAGATGAAGCTATTGCTTCATGCCACCCGTCTATTGACGGGTGGTTCTTGACAGAGAGGATTGTAGCTCCTCTGGCTTTCTGTATTTCGCGAAGTCCTCTTGTCAGGAATTGTCAAGAATAATTTATAATTGTGACAATTCCTGAGCACGATCAGAAATTCACGCAATCATTATTTATTCATGTGAATTTCTGACGCCTTAAACCTCACCTGCGCTTCTTAAAGTTGAAAGCCAAAACATTGTTGCGCTTTGATGTTGTTTGCTTGACCGCCCCACCACCCAGTGAAATGCAAACCAATGATTATTTGTACATTTTTTTCACGATAATCATACTCATCTTTGCCACATCTTCAACGCTTCTTCTTCCATAAAATGTAATTTGCCAGGAACAATCAACGCATGTGGAGGAAGGCCAAAATCTTCTTCGCAAACTTCGTGAACAGTACCCGCAAAAATTTTTTGATCAGAAAAACCAAGACGCGCAACACCAACACACAAATCTTTGGGCAGGAATAGTTTTTCCTGACGCTCTTTTTCAACTTCTCTAAGAATATCTATTGCTCTTGGGATTGTTAAATATTTATTGTTTTCAGGATCTAAATCAAGTAAAATTAACGTATGCGCACCAATACTTTTGTTCTCTTTCAAAACATCATAAAAAGTTTCAACCTTATGCTTCTGCGGAAACGGCATGCTGGTTGTTTTGCCGAACTTATACACTTGCAAACCAGTTGCACCGATTGCATTGATGACTGATGAGTTGTGGATGACATACGTTGTTATGCCTTGATTTTTTGCACGCTGTAAAATATCCCAATGTGTTGTAGCACACAAAGGATCACCAATAATTAACAGCGCAACATCATATTTTTTTGCATCATCTAACAATTGATCAGCAGATTCAACAAATAATCTATTTGCAAGCACAATATCTTTATCATAAAACTTTTCTAAATCTTCTTTAGAACAGGCAAGCTTAGATGTGTAGTTTTCCAAATAAATCTTGCTGCACTTCTTTACTGCATTCAAACCCTTCACAGAAATATCTTCAGGATCTGCCAAGCCAATTCCGATAAGGTATAACATGAGAAAAATAGCTTATTTGAGGTTTTTAAATGTTGTTCTTAAACAAAAAATAATAAAAAATAAAAATCGTAATTAGAATTGTTTTTTCTTTCTGAAACAGTCTCTGCAATAAACTGGCTTGCCTTCTGTTGGCTTGAATGGAACTTCGCATTCCTGGCCGCACTCAGAACAAGTTGTTTTGTGCAATTCTCTTGGCCCAGAATTAAATCTTGGCCCACTATTGAACCTAGGTCTTGAACCAAAATCTTTATCAGACCTTTCCCAGTCAGGGTGACCTTCTCTACCACGGGAGTGTCTGTCACCATGTGAACCCCCTCTGTTATCTCTATGCATGTTTTTTCCTCCGATTATATACAAAGAAATCACTTTTGTTTCTTCTGTATTTACGTGAAAATAATTGATTTGCTTATAAACGTTGTCTTTTTGAAACAGGTGTGCCTTTTAAATCATATTGAGTGCTTTTGCTGGTTTAATCAAATCTGATATGTATTTATCTTTAGCAGCTTCCAGAACACCATCCCATAAATCAAGATTTGTTTTAGCCCAATGTAAATACCTTTTTTTGCCAAGCTAAGTATAAAATAAATATATGTCAACCAAGCATTAACTCTTTTCCTCTTTGTACATATACTTTTTCAAGAGAACTTTTTAATGTATTTAGCTTTTCTTCAGACATGTTTTCTTTATTGCAAAGTTCGCAAGAACTTTGTAGAGGGGGTTTAATACCCTGCCCTTTAAGGCGAACTTTGCAAGTATTGCGAACAACGAAGTTGTTTGCGTATCAGGAACTTTAGTTCCTGT
>PCYA01000009.1:0-122707 GCA_002762795.1 Candidatus Woesearchaeota archaeon CG10_big_fil_rev_8_21_14_0_10_37_12 | reverse complement strand
TGTATTTTTCGCTGTAGAAAAACGCACGATAAAATACCCCGACCTTCAGGTCGGGGAATAGTGCGTTTTTCTTTATTTTCCTGTTTTTATTGCTTGCTTCCAGAGTATGTTAAAATATGCTGTGTAACTTTCAGCAACCATTTTATTTTTAATCATGAAGCAGAGTTTTTGTTGTTTTGTAAAAACAATTGTGCCAATAACATCTCCAAATAAGTATATGAATGCTGGTGTTTTCATGTCTTTTGGCAAGTATCTTTGTTCTACATACGTTCGCTTCTCACGATTTTTCAAGAACCAGGTTTCATAATCATATATTACGCGACCAGGAATTTTTTTTCGTGTTCTTTCTTTGTGGTGTTTTCTAAAGTACGCATGAAAATACAGGCTTGCTTCTTTTGAGTACCCCAATACAAGTATTTCTTCTTTTTTTGAATTGTCATAGAGTGACATGTCAAAAAATGTTTTGATTCCTCTTGGTCCGCTGAGAATTTCTGCGCTTGTGTTTGTTTGGAGTAACGGAAGCTTTTCAAGTTGTGGCGTGATCATTTTTAGCGCTTCTTCTCTTTTTTCGAGTTCTTGTTTTTGTTGTTCTAAGAATTCGTGAATGCGTTTTGGTGGAATTGCAGTGAAATGTTTGATTTTTCCTTCTGTTACAATGCTTACAAGTCCTTTTGAAATTAACCGATCTAGAACATCATAAATTTTTGATCGTGAAATATTTGCTTCATTTATGATTATTCCAACACTGCTTTTGCCAAGCTTCAAGAGTGCAACATATGCTCTGCTTTCTCCTTTTGTCAGTCCTATTTTCTCCAGCACTTCTGCGTTCATGTATACACGATAAATTGCCGAATTTAAAAAGCTTTCTAATAACCACCCCATAGGGGGCTATTATATTTTGTTATACTCACTTGTATTAATATCCTTTGGTGGTGAAGATGAATGAAAACGCAACAAGAGTTGATGGAATATACAATAGAGAATCAGGTGAGTGTATCCTGTTCAAGACGTATAAAGAATTAGGAGGAGATCCAAAGGACATTACAGACGATGGTTCTACTTCTGAGAGCACACTATTCATGCAAACCCCCGTAACTTTATTCGACATAAGCCTGAATTGCCGTGATGGAACGAGGTTTGCTGAACATTTCATCTTTTATACCGGTCATATAGACGCAGAAAAAGAATCAATACCCAACGCAGAAAAATACGCAGGGTTTAAGCGTGCAAAACGCGTTGTTGAAGAAAACTTGAAAAGTGTAGGAAGACCGAGTGAGCTGGAATTCAAAGCTGATGGGACGATGGTTTGGTATCACCGCCGTCCAGTTGAAGTGCCTGACCAAAAATCTCTTGACAAAGAAGTTCGTGCATATATCAAAACAGTGAATGAACTGTCTGACAAAGGCGAGTGAAATGAGAGCAACAAAAACAGCATTAAGAGATGCATACAAGACAGTTGGAGGATTATCTGAAAGGATTAAACGAGAGACGGATGTAAATAGCGAAACCCTGTTATTTGAGTCTGAAAATAATATAACGTATAGGTTAACATTGGTTCGCGATGGAGGTAGAAGCAAAGTTGCACACGAGGTTGCATATGAAATTTCAAATGCGCAAGGAACAGAAGAAACCATTGCAAGTATTGGAAAGTTAGCGGTTGTTAAAAAGCAGGTCAAAAAAAGTTTATTGTTAAGAATAAGGCCAAACAAGTTAGATTGGCTTAACGATGGTACTTGTTTAGCATACAGAAGAGAATTTGTAGAACCAGAAAACAAAGCAGAATTGGAAGAGGAGGTTCATGCGTACATGCTTGTGGTTAACTACTGTTCTTAGCATGAAGGAAAACCATTTAAACCCCATAAATAATTGCATCTATATGAACCTTAAAAACACAGGCAAGGACATCGCTGTTTTGCAGTTAATTAGAGATACGTCCGCGTTTGGTGGTTTTCCTTTGTACTGTTTTTTGTCATTGGTTGTTTTGCTTTTGGGTTATTTTGAATTATTTTTTCAGTTATTGATCGGGTTTATCTTAGCGTTTGGAGTAACTGTGCTTATTCGTTTGTGTTATTTTAAAGAAAGGCCTAAAAAACAGAAATTCGCGAATTGGATTGAGAAAATTGATGCGTCGAGTTTTCCGAGTTTGCATGCAATGCGTGCGACAGTTTTGACTGTTTTGTTGAGTTTGTTTTTTGCAAATCGTGTTGTTGCTGTTGTGTTTGCAATTCTTGCTGTTTTGGTTGCAGTAATTAGAGTTCAGGAGAAAAAACATGATATTTTTGATGTTATTATCGGTTTAGTGTTAGGTGTTATTTTGGGGTTTGTAAGTGTTTGGCTTGTTGCTTCTTTCTGAGCAAAGTTTTAAATAAGTTAACGTATTCAGTAAGGAAAAGAGGTGATAGTAAATGAATGCGAAACTTTTAGGCGGAGTACAATTAGTTGGTGCGTTGATTGCTGGCTGGTTTGCGTGGCAAGGCGCAAGATGGGATTCTTTGGTTTTGGCATTGGTGTTTTTGATAATGTCCATTCACCATTTCCAAGAATAATTACTTAATTTTCTTTTTTTCTTGACACATAAGTTTTAAAAAGCGTTAGTTTGCTTGTTTCTTTATTCAGCCCTGTAGTATAGTGGTCAAGTATATCGGGTTCTGGTCCCGAGGACACCGGTTCAAATCCGGTCAGGGCTATTAAAGTCAGGTGGTTTCTAAGTTTATTTCAAATGTTGGGTCGAATACCCCGCAGCTTGCTGCGGTTATCTGCACCAACTTTGAAAGACTGAAATTGCCGGTCGGTGAAGCCATGAAAATACTTTTTATTTTCAGGGCACCAAAAACCCGGTGGTTTTTTAGTGCCGAGAAAACTCGCGTAATACCCCCAACTTGCTGCGGGGATAGCGAGTTTTCAGGCAATTTCTTTATTTAGAAAAAATTAGTCTGTTTCATCTGGTTTGCAGAATCCGCCGAGTACTATTATTCCTTCGTGATATAAAGAAAGATCTTGCAATTCTGTTTGATTGTATGGTATTTTTGCATGTGTTGGAATTGTGATATCTTCATTATTTATAGAAAACATAATTCGTTCGTCTGAGTACCATCTTTTTGTGCTTACCCGAAAATCTTCGCCTTCTAAGCTGAATAACACTGTTTGATCATTATCTCCTACTGCTTTACAGGTTGTTTTGTTTGGTAGTTCAAAGCATAAGTGTGTTCTCCATAGTGTTTCTACGCATCTGTCATATTCACTACACATGCTGAACACACAGCAGGATTCTTTTGAAATGCATTTTCTTTGTTCAGAGCAATATTTCATGTTTTCTGCGCATACACATTCGCCGTCTTTTGCTTGTTGTCCATACTCACAAGATACTGGTTCACAAGTTCCATTGTTACAAAAATCTTCAGAATTACAATCATTATTATCGCAACAAATATGCTCTGCAATGCATTGTCCATCACACATTTTTGTTCCTTTTGAGCAAATGCACTCTCCGTTTTCGCAAATTTGTCCTGCAAGGCAAGAAACTGCTGCACAAGGATTTGTTTCTTCTGGTTGATTTTGATTTTGGTATGCAGATGATGGAACTGCTTGCAGCGCGGGTTGACAAGCTAATAAAAATAACAAAAGTGTTGCAAAAAAGTATTTAGTTGCCATGATTGTGAATCTGTGTAATTTCTTTTTATTCAACGTACAATTTAACTGCGTTAGGATCATATTTCCAGTCTACTGGCAGTTTTGCTGTGGTTTTATAGTGTTTTGCGAGTCTCTTTATTTTACTTTCAGTTAATTGTAAACCGCGTAATGCTGATTTGTCTTGTTTGTTGTTTTCTCTGTGTTTTCGCAGCATGATTGCGCGTTTCATAAGTGCAAGAAGATCTTCTGGTAGTTCGTGCAATAATTTTTTTTCTGAAAGAATTTTTTGGATTTTTTTCCCTGCAACAAGTTGAACGCTTGGTATTCCGTAGCTGTCTCGTAAGATTATTCCTATTTTGCTTGGGTTATGTCCTTCTTTTGCAAGTTTTGATATGATTAATTCTAATTCTTTTTGTGCGTGGCTAACCCAAATTGGTTTTTTTGGTGCGAGTGGTTTGTTACTTCCTGATCTTCCTCGCTTTCTTGAATGCATGCGTGCCATTATAATTCTCCGGTTCGTCAAGAACCACCTTAATTTAGTACTCGTGGTTCTTGAGGCCTCGGAAATCCATACAACTATTTTATTCATGTGGATTTCCGACGCTTCAGCACAATACAGCTTCACCGTATTGTCTCTCGAATAGATTTAATTCAAAAATGTTTGTTTATAAATGTTTCTGTTAATTGTTTTTTAACGCATCATTAATATAACCAGTTAATCGATTTGTATCTGGTGGCTTTGCAAGAAAAACCGCTCCCCGTTCACTCCAGTTATTTTCGTGCTCTGAATCCGTGTTTCCGGATAAGCCTACTGCTTTGCCAGCATACCCTTGTTGTTTTAAGTCATCTAACAATTCGTATCCTCTGGTTCTTCCTATTTCTGTGTCTAGAACAACAACACGTAAACTGTCTTTGTTGTTTCTGTATGCTATTTGCGCTGCATCAGCATTTGATGCGGTTGCAATTATCGCAGAACTTACTTTCCTGCCGAGCAATTCTTTTAACAGTCTCAGAACTTCAACATCATCGTCTACTATCAATATGTTTGCATTGTCCATAGTAATCACTTATCATATTTAATGAAATCTAAAGTAATCCTCTTATTCCATCTATTCTGTCTGCGACATCAGATCCTTTCTTGGTTAATGTCAACAATTTTAGTCTTCCTTGTTTGTCAAAGTTGACTAGTCCTTCTGTTTCCATTTCTTGAAGAATTTTTACAACGTGGGAGTATGTGCAATCTATTGTTTTTGCAAGGGAGCTTGCATACACTTCACTTTTGGCGTTTTTGAGCTCTACCAACATCATTGCTGGTTTTTCTCTAAAAAAAGTTTTGAATATTTCTTTGTTCTTGTTCAACTCTCCACCCCTGGCTGTTGTATTTGTAATGAATCTATTGTAATATATATTTAAAGGTTTCGTGCAGCTTTTTTTTATCGTCGATAAAACCAATGTTCATCCCTGTTCAGTCCTTACACTGTTTATAAGTTTTTGCGATAAGCATTTAAAGGATTAACGGAAGTTTTTTAATAATCTTATAACGTTTGAAAAACATGTTATTTTCTCATGAGGATGTGCGCCCAACACAAGGCAAGTTAGTTGCTGCTGTTGCAGATTCGCTGAAAAAGAAAAAACACATTTTGATTCATGCTCCTACTGGTCTTGGTAAAACTGCTGGTGTGTTGTGTCCTGCGCTTGAGTTGGCAATGGAGCGTGATTTAACAGTTTTCTTTCTTACATCTCGGCATACTCAGCATAAGATTGTGTTGGAAACAGTGCAAAAGTTAAACAAAAAACATAATCTGAATGTTGTTTGTGCAAGTTTAATTGGTAAGAAATGGTTGTGCGCGCAGGATAATACTCAGACTATGGCTTCTGCGGATTTTGCAGAGTTTTGCAAGTCGTTAGTGGAAGGTGATGAATGTGAGTTTTATAGAAATGCTCGTGGAAAAAATAATCTCATTGGAAAAAGGTTGGTTGAGTCGTTGCATAAAGAAGGTCCGCTTGCTGCTGAACAAGTAATGATTCGTGCAACAAATGAAAGAGTTTGTCCGTACGAAGCTAGTTTAATGCTTGCGGAGACTGCAAAAGTGATTGTTGCTGATTATTATTACATATTCCATCCTAACATAAGAGATTCGTTATTCGGGAAATTGAAGAAAAAGTTAGAACAGTGCATTATTATTGTTGATGAAGGTCATAATTTGCCTGGTCGTTTGCGTGAGTTATTAACAACAAAACTGTCAAATAGAGTTATGAGGCTTGCGATTCAGGAGGCGAAAAAGTTTGATGTTGATGTTATTGCTTCTCTTGTTGAGATTCAAGATGTATTAAATAAATTAAGTGTTGGTGTTCAGAGAGATAAACTTGTTAGAAAGGAGGATTTTCTTGTTCCACTTGAAAAGTTTAAGTCTTACGAAGAACTAATTGCTGAGCTGGATCTTGCTGGTGAGATGATTCGTTCTGAGCAAAAGAGATCTCATATTGGTGCAATTGTAAAGTTTTTGCAGGACTGGCGTTCTGGTAGAGACGGTTTTGCAAGGATTATTAAGCGGGAAGGTGAGCTTGTTACGTTAACAAATAGTTGTCTTGAGCCTGCGTTGTTGACAAAAGAGGTGTTTGATTCTTGTTATAGTGCGATTATCATGTCTGGTACTTTAAATCCTACAAGCATGTATGCTGATATTCTTGGCATTCCGAATGCATTGCAGTGTTCTTTTGAAAGTCCGTTTCCGGAAGTAAACAAATTATCGTTGATCATTCCTAAAACAACTACAAAATATGCAATGCGAAATGAGCGCATGTATGAAAATATTGGTTTGCATTGTGCTGATATTGCGAATAGAATTCCTGGCGGTGTGATGATTTTTTTCCCGAGTTATAATGTTCGTGATTCTGTTGAGAAATATTTTAGTGATGAGTATGAGAAGACTGCTTTTTTTGAAACACCAGGCATGGATAAGGCTGCTAAGCAGCGTTTGCTGGATAAGTTTACCAAAGAGGCAAAGGAGTCTGGTGCGGCTTTGCTGGGTGTTGCTGCTGGTTCGTTCGGGGAAGGTATTGATTTGCCTGGCGTGTTGAAGGGCGTTATTGTTGCTGGTCTTCCACTTGATAAACCCGACTTAGAAACAAGTGAGTTGATTGCATATTATGATAAATTGTTTGGTAAAGGATGGGAGTACGCATATACAATTCCTGCAATGACTAAGTCTATTCAGAATGCTGGCAGGTGTATTCGTTCTGAGAAGGACCGTGGTGCAATTATATTTTTAGACGTGCGTTATGCTTGGCCTCGTTATCGTTCTTGTTTTCCTTCTGAATGGAATTTGATTGTTACGGAGTCTTATCAGGATGAGCTTGGTCCGTTTTTTGGAAGATTGTTTTGAGTGACAATAAATTTTATATATTGTTATGTTTTTGTTAATTTTTATGACACACAAAAACCACGAAGATGATTTGATAGGCAAGCCAAACGAGTTTCTTGATGAAGATGACAAAGATACTGCTGATGAACATTCTGTTCGTGTTGAAGCAGGAGATGAAGAAACAGACGTATACACTGAGGAAGGCAGGGAAGAGCTCGTTGAAGATGATGAAATAGATTCTTGGGAAGGAGGTTTTTCTCGTGGTGAAGAACATCCAAAAGATTATGAAGAATAACTAATTAACGCGTTCTGTTCCTAACAGCTTGTTTCTGATTTTTACTTCTTTAACATCTTCTACAACTTCAAGTAGTTCCACTTCAAGTGTTAATCGTTTGTCTGCTAATGAGCCATATCTTTTGACTCTGAATGTGTTTTTTTGTACATCAATAATCTGGAATTTTTGAGGGATGGCACCTGTTTGTCCTGGAAGTTCTATAGCTTTTTCAAAGATCATGCCAAATTCTGGGTATTGATAGAGAAAAATCATTTTGGTGTCTAAATGAACGGTAGCATTTCCAAATAATGTCTCAATAACTTGTCCTTCTTTTGGTGTGTGATAAATGAGCATGTCTTGTTCTGCTATTTTAAGGATTTTGCTTGGCCAGTCCATCTTAGGAAAAGTGTATGTTTGTCCTTCTTTTACGTTTATTATGTATGCCAGAACTTTTGATTCTGACATATTAACTACTTTGTAGGTGAATGGCAATTCATTACTTTTTACAATTGCTCCTATTGTTGGTTTTTTGCCAAAGAATTTTTCAAAATCTGTTATTGAGAATCGTTGGTTTCTAAGATATGATACTGTTCTTTCAACATGTTGTGTTCTATCTAAATCAAGGATTATTTCGTGTTCAATTGGTTCAAGAATGATTGTTTTTTTGCCGTGTTCTGCTGATAATCCTTTTATGGCTTCATCAAATGTTTTAAGTTTGCCGCTTTGTCCAAGTATAAATGCGTATTCTCCTTTAGGATATGTTTGCACGCTGTGTTGCTGGGCAAGTTGTTCATCAGTTGTATCTACAACAGTTCCGTTTTCTAAAGAAAGTATGTATTTTATTGTAATAAGGTCTCCGTATTGTACTCCTGTTTCTTCTAATATTGGCTCAGGAATATCTACTATGTTGTCTGCTGATTTTGTAGTTAAGAGAACTGTTGCTGCAACAATAAGTATAAGAAAAACTACTACAACAATGTGCTCTTTTTTTACTGCACTTGATTTGGTTTTTTTTGATTTCATGTTTAGCCTATTGCACGTCTCACATCAGTAACTTCTACTGATTCTACTTGTTCTAAAGATAATACAGTTTGTTCTAGTTTTTCTGTGTCGCCAAGAGATTCATCCATTACAAAAACAAGTTTGAGCGCCTGCAATCCAAACCCTATTGGTTCAAGTTGCTTTCTGATTTCATCTTCTTTGTGTTTTTCATCTACAAAGTTTCTGATGTTTGTGCAAGCTTGATTGTATAGGTTATCCAGATCAACATCTGGACTTGTAGGCATGATTTTAATAGTAACAACTACTGATGCCATTAGTTTGGTCCCTCAAAACCGCATGTACACGTGTATTTTGTGCCTATTTTTCTTGCATTTAAAGTGCGTGTGATGTCTGTATTGAGGCATTTTGGACAGGAAAATTTAACGCGTCCTTCTTTATTGTTTAGTTCTTTTTGTATGATTTTTGTCATGGGAAAAGCTGAAAAGAGGGGGTTTAAAAATCTTATGATTCAAAGAACTAAGAGTACACTATTCCTCAGAGATAACAAATCATTATAAAGAAAAATTCCTGTGCTTTTTATAATGGACACAGGGGCATTTTTATTGTTTGGGAATGGAAAAAACAAGGATTCTGAAAAAGTTATTTCTGAGAGGCTTGCGCAGGCTAGAAAAGAGTTTGATGAAAAGAAAAAAGCTCTTCTTGAGTTAAGGGACTCTGCGCAGAAAGATATTACTGAGGCGAACAGGAGGACAGAGCTGATTGAGAGAGAATTTGAGAAAAAAAAGGTAGAGCTTGAGAAATTCAGAAAAGAATTGGAAAAAAAAGCAAAAGAGTTGGATGACAGAGAGAGTGCAGTGCCTCAGAATTTTTTGCCAGGTAAACTTGAGCGCTTAAAGAAAAAAGAATTTGGTTTACTAAATAATATTCGTGCTTTGGAGAAAAAGGAGCGTGAGTTGCTCCGCCTTGTTTCTCAAAGTGAGCGCGAGGTAAAAAAGAAGCATACACACGCTGATGAGCGGCTTGAAATTGTGAAGAAAGAGTTTGAAGGGTTAAAGAAGGTTAAAGAACATGTTTCAAAACGTATTTCTGTTGCTGAGGAAAAAGAGAAAACTGCTCAGGACATAGAAAGTATTGCTAAGGAAAAACAGAAAGAATTGGCGCGTGCTGAAGATAAGATTACTAAATTGAAAATTCAGGAAGAATTGCTGAAAAAGAGTGTTGATGAGTTAAGTGATAACAATGCATTGCTAAAAAAAGAGTTTAATATTCTAAAAAAGGAAGCAGACAGGCAGTCAAGCATGGCGAAAAAGGCTTTTTATGATGTTGCAGAAGAAAAAGCTTCTTTGTTAAGAATAAGAAAAAATGCAGAAGATAAAGTAAGTAGGTTAGCAGATGATAACAAAAGACTATCTGATGAGATTGAAAGAAAAAATAAGAGTCTTAGTGAGTTATCTAAATCTGCTTTGCGTGCTGAACAGCTGGAAGAAAAAGTACGCGGTCTTGCTGCAGTAAAAGAACAGTTAGCAAAAGATATTGCTGAGGCAAAGCAAGCATTGAAGCCTTGGCGTGAAAAAACAAGTGCGCTGGAAAGCGAGTTAAGGCAGCTCATTGCAAAAAAACAAGATATTGCAGAAAGAAGTGCTCAATTAATAGAAAAAGAGCGCGAGTTTTCAGAAAAGAAAAATTTGTTAGCTGAGGAAGGAAAGCGTCTGCAAAAACTGCGTGAAGAAACAGATCATGTTGAACAGCAAAAGCAGGATCTTGCAATGCTTGTTGAAGAAAAACGTCACATGGTCGATGAGTTAAGAAGAAGTATTGATGATAACAGGCAGTCTGTTAGTTTGTTGCGCGAAATAGAAAAACGCGCAAGGGAAGCAGAGGCATCTATTTTGAAGGCCAAAAAAGAGCAAGAAGAGAGACTGAGAGAAATAAGACAAACTGAAAAAGAGATTTCATTGAGGGAGGCTGCCTGGCAGGAGCATGATCAGGTGTTAAAAGAGTCTATGCAGTTGTTAAATGAAGCTCGTGAAGAGTTTGACAAAGCAGTAGAAGTAAGAAAATCAGAGTTGTCTTTAGATAAGCAGGAATGGGTTACAAAGTGGGAAGAGCTTAATCAGGAGATAAAAGAGATAAAGAAAGAGAAGGCTGATTTAAGTAAAATGATTAAGAGCGATATTCTTGTATTGAAAGACAAAGAAGATGAATTTGTAAATACAATCAAAGCATTAGAACAGGATAAAGCTCGTTTGGAACTTGAAGAAAAATCAATAGTGCGCCGCATTGCGGAACTTGAAAAAACAAAAAGAGAGTTAGAAAATAAAGAAGCTGATTTGAAAAAGCTTCATGACGATGTGCAGTCTGAAGAACGGCTTGTGAAAAAAGGCTTGAAGTTTATTGAAAGTGAGAAAAAGAAATTGCAGAAAGAAAATGATTCACTTACTGTTGAAAAAGACAAAGTTTATCGTGCTAAAAAGTTAAGAAAAGAGCTTCCTAAGTTAGAACAAAAATACAAAAACTTGGAAAAATCGATGGGGAAAATGCGTTCCGAACTTGTTGAAAAAGGTGCAATTGCTCCTTCAAGATTAAAGAAATTTGAAGAGCTCGAGAGGGAATTAGAGTTGCGTGATAAAGGAATAGATAAAGAATCTGCTCGTTTAGTTGAAATGGATCATGAAGTAAGAGCGCTAGAAGGTAGACAAGAGCAGGCGTTTACAGATTATTTGCGAAGTGAATTAAAAAATGGTAAAGTTGCTGTTAAAAAAGGTCCTGAAGGTATTCAGTTATTGATTGATGATGCTCGTGTAAAACTTGAGCAAGGTGATACTGGCAGTGCTATTCGTCTTGCTTCTGAAGCAGAATTACTTATTGAACGGTTAAAAGATATTGAGAAGCAAACATTTGAGTATGATCTTAGAGATCTTAAGACCAGCATCAAGCTAGCCATGCTTTAATTGAGAACAACAGTTGAAATTGCTTTTCCGTTTATTTTAAAACACTGGCCAAGAAATTTTTCAGCAATCGCAATATTTGTTTTTGTGTGTGGTGTTATTTGCTGCACAACTATTTCGCTTGGTCTACAAAGTGCAATAAGCGGCATTAAGTTATCTGCTAAGTGCGCATCAATTGGCGTTTTTGAGTTTAAAGTTTCCAGTAATTGTTGTGCTGCCTCGCTGCCGACAAGTTCTGCTGGTTTACCCTGTTCGCCAAGAGCATCAGCTCCAAATATGTGTGATTTTGCAAGATCATTTTTTTGTGTTGTGCAGACTGCCCAAAGAGTTATTCCTGATCCTTTAGATTCTGTTTGTGCGTATTCAACACGAATGTTAATTGGGACTCCAAGATTTTTTAGTAGCTGTTCTGCTGCTGTTGCTTGTCTTTCTGCAACTTGCGCCGTTTCTAAGTTTATACTTGCATGACTTATCCCTTTAATCTGGATTAGTTTTCCTTGTTGAATGGCTTGGAAAGCATATTGTTGTAGTTCTGTCAAGAAATCTTCAAAATTATTGTATTGACTTAATTTTATTTTTGGTTTGATTGTGAGTTCTATTTTCCCTTGTCCTTTGGGATAATATCCTCTCTTGAGTATTTTTAGTTCAATGTTTGCAAGCTGTTTGAAATATGGTAGAATAACATAGTGAAAGTAATCAATTGATGCAGAGTTTGAAACATCTGTACCGCCTATAAATGTTATTGTATGTGTTTTGTTTGCAAAAATGCATGGCAGAATAATTGCTTGAAGCAATATTGGCATGCTCCCCGCAGTACCTACATCTACAACAATATTTTTTGCCGTTATTTTGCCTGGAATGAATAATAATTTTTTGCTTCCAATTTCATCTCCGTCTGTTTTTGCGTTGCAAAATTTTTTGAGTGCTTTTATTGCTGCGACGTGTTGTGCTTTTAATCCTGAGTTTTCTCTTCCGCCGCGTATGTTTGTTGCTTTGAATGGTTTTCCTGTTAAGCAACTTAATGCTAATGCTGTTCTGATTATTTGTCCGCCGCCTTCGCCTTGATTGCCATCTATCAGTATCATCTCGTTTAGGATTCTATCAAGATTATTATGTCTTCCGTTTACACAGGGTATGAACCCATTTCGAATAATTAAGATCTGGCAGTCATGAGTTGTTCTAGCGAGATGTTTTTTTTCTTGCCTGATTTTTCATATTGGATTTGTGCAGTTTGTCCGAATGCCAGAAGTTTCACTTTGTCTCCCCTTAAGGTTATAATTTGTTCTTTTCTGAAAGGTATTGGTTTGAAGAGAACATTTACTCTATAGAGTATTTTGCTTGTTACTCTGTGTTGAGTGTGCAGTTTTCTGCTTGCTTTGAGCACCCCTGGAAAGGTTTGTTTGAGTTTTTTGCCAAAGCTTTGCAAGTAATGTTGATCACTGAAGTAGAAATCATGCCCGTTTCTTACTTTTTTGATCTTTGTAATGAGTGCTTTGCCGTCTTTTTTTACCCTTTTAACAATCCATGTTCTTATTTCATCGGTTCCTCCGCGTAATTGGAGCACGCCTTCAAAATAATCTGAGTGTGGTACAGTTAATTCCGCCATTTATGTGTTGTATGAATGATAGTTTTTAAGCGTTACCAAAAACAAACCTTTTTAAGCCTCAAGGAAGACAAAATAATGATGACAAAATCCTTTCTGAGAAAAGTTTGGGAGTTTATTTGGTATGAGGATTCGTGGATAAGTTGGGTTGTGAATGTTCTTCTTGCATTTATCGTAATTAAATTTTTGTTGTATCCTGGTCTCGGTTTGTTGCTTGGCACTCCTGCACCTATCGTAGCTGTTGTTTCTGGAAGTATGGAACACGATGGTGATTTTGATACGTTCTGGGATGAAAAAACATGCTGTAATGATGATTGTTCTGTTTCAATTATTCAGGGTGATTTTTATGAGCAAATCAATATTTCAAAAAAACAGTTCAGGAGTTTTGGCTTTGTAAATGGTTTTAACAAAGGCGACATTATGATTTTGTATAGTGCAGAACATATTGAGCTTGGTGATGTGATTGTGTACGTAATTCCGAGTAAAGCTGACCCTATTATTCATCGAGTAATTAAGAATGGTGATTTACTTGTTACAAAAGGAGATCATAATTGTAATGTTGGTTCGTTTGAGGCAAATATTCAGAAAGAGCAAGTTATTGGCAAAGCTGTTTGGCGTGTTCCTTGGCTTGGTTATGTAAAAATTGTTGCGGTAGAAATGCTGAATTTAGCGAGGTAAAAAATGAAATTTTGTCCGAAATGTAGAAGTTTAATGATGCCGAGAAAAGAAGGAGGTAAAAATATTTTTAGTTGCAGTTGTGGTTACAAAGAAGGTGCAGAAAGTTTGACTATTAAAGAATCTGGCAAGAAGATTGAGGAAATTGCGGTTGTGCATAATGAAGATAGTGTGAATGTTGTTGTTGAAGTAGAATGTCCTAAATGTGGTAATAGAGAAGCTGAATATTGGGAAGTGCAGACGCGTTCTGCTGACGAGCCTGCTACGAAGTTTCATAAGTGTACAAAATGCAAGCATACTTGGAGAGATTATTCTTAAAAATGTCAGAAGAACTGATTGAACACATCACTTGGGACGGCAATGTTGTACAGGTTCGTCCAAAGAGTGATCTGAAAAAGGAGATGTTTCCTCATAAGGTTTCTTTGATTATTCCACAGGAGGATGGCAAGTTATTGTTGTGCAGAAGGGCAAAAGATAAGCATCCTTTTCCTGATACGTGGTGTTGTGCTGTTGGTGGAAAAGTTAGTGCAGGCGAATCATTTGAAGCGGCTGCGATGAGAGAAATGTTGGAAGAGATTGGTACTGAAGAACCTGTTGAGCACGTTGCAAGTTTCAAGTATGATGAAGATGATTATAAAGCGTTGTTTTCTGTGTTTACAACAAAAAATACTATTCCTCGAGATAAAATCAAAATTGACAAAAGTGAAATCCAGTATTTACGTGCATTTTCTGTTGCCGAATTGAAAGAATTAATCACAAATAATCCTGAAGAGTTTGCTCCTACATTCAGAGCTGTAATTAAGGCTTTTACTGAGAGTAAAAAATGGAAAAAGTAGCGTTTAAGAACAAGCAAGGTGAAACGCTCGTTGGTATTCTTGAAGGTTCTGGCGATAAAGGAGTAATTCTTTGTCATGGTTTTACTGGCAATAAAAGCAGTCCTGTTTTACATACACTTGCTCATGGTTTGAAGGATGCTTTTTTGTGTTTGCGTTTTGATTTTTCTGGCAATGGAGAAAGCGAAGGGAAATTTGAAGATTCAAACTATAGCAAAGAAACAAGTGATTTGTTATGCGCGATCCAGTTTATGAAAAAAATAGGCTGCAAAAAAGTTGCGTTTATTGGTCATAGTATGGGTGGTTCTATTTGTTTACTGGCTGCTTCAAAAGTTTCAGTTTATACTATTGTGACGATTGGAACGCATTCAGGACCTTCTCCTGAGCGTCTGTCTTATCTTGCCAAAAAATGGGTTAAAAAAGATCTTCCAGAATCGTTTTTAGCTGATGTTAGGCAAACAAATGTTCTTGATGCTGCTGCAAAAATACAATGTCCTGTTCTTGTTGTTCATGGCAGCAAAGATGATATTGTTGATGTTTTGCACGCAAATGAAATTTTTGAAAGTTTAGAGTCCAGAAAGAAAAAGTTAATTTTAGATGGTGAATGTCATGATTTTCAAGGTAAGCAAAGTAAATTAGTAAAATTTGTCAGGGAGTTTTTAGAAAAATGATAACTGCCAAATTTATCAAAAATTTAAATTCGGACAGATTAAAAATAATCGTTAAGCCAAACGCTGGAAAAACAGAAATTATTAGCTTTGATGAAACAAAACAAGCTTGGAAGGTTGCAATCGCTGCTCCTGCCGAGGATAATAAAGCAAACATTGAAGTGATTAAGTTTTTTTCTAAGCTTGTTGGCAAGAGAATTTGTATTAAGTCTGGGTTGAAAAGTAAAGAGAAATTACTTGAAATTAGGAAAAAGTAGAAATTAATATTAATGAGTACATTCCCATATAGTCAATGAAATATAATAAAGCAGATGCGATAATGGTTCTTGGAAGAGGAATTAAGCCAGATGGTTCTTTGCCAAATGGTCCGCAGTTAAGAGGTATGCTTGCTGTTTCTTTGTTTAAGAAAGGTTTTGCTGATAATGTTTTGCTGAGCAGTAAATATTGGGCGTTTCAGAATTTTGTTCCTCCAATTACTGAAGCTGAAGCGATGAAAAGGTTTGTTACAAAGTTAGGAGTTCATGAAAGCAAAATAGTCAAGCAGGAGATTTCAGAGGAAACAATTGGTGAGGCTTTTTTTAACAAAATTAATGTTGTTGATAAAAATGGTTGGAAAAAGTTAATTGTTGTAACATCAGAAGATCATTTAGAAAGAACAAAGTATATTTTTAAGCGTGTTTTTGGTCCTGAGTATGAGTTGCAGTTTGCCGCTACAAAGTCAGGATTGACAAAAGATTTGCTTGAGCGCACTGAAAAACTTGAGAGAAAAGGTCTTAAGTTTGCAAGAAATCATCTCGAAAAAATAACTCCAGGAAATAATGAAGAGTTAAAAAAAATGATTTTCAAGAAGCATTTAGTGTACAATAATAGTTGGCTTAAGCCAATAATAAAATTTGTTTTGAAAAGACAACCGTATAATTTTTAAATAAAAGAAGAGAGAATAAACCTGATGGTTCTTGGTTAGTTAAGGCAGGTATTAATTTTCCTGAGGCAATTTCTTTTTGAAAGAATTTTGTTGTTTTATAGTAAATTGCATTAAATATCGAACAATTTAGCAATTTACTATATTTGAAATTCGCAACTATTTGTTCGATTTCTTGCGAATTTCATTATAGAGAACTTTGCATAATTCCGGTTTCAGATATTTTTGCGAAGCAAGCATCAGTTTCACCGTCGAATGCAAAGTTCTTCTTAGAGAAGTTTGGCTTGATTTTATACTTTTTCAAACTTCTCTATAGAATTGTCTTTCCAGTGAATGTGCGCAATAATTCAGTGCGTTCGAGGGCTGTTAGGCAAACAATATCTCACCTGCGAGTTCTTCGTTACTTCAAACCTTTTATTGCTTACCATGTACTGCTTACTGTTTAATCTACAGTAAACGTTCCGCCTTCTTCCGAAACAATTCCGAAAAAATAAATCAAATCGTAATCTTTACGTCTTTTTGACCGCAAGGCTCTTTAAATGAGAACATCTTGTGTGAGTCATGTCATACGTGAACATTATTTTGGTGAAAGATGATCGTTTTTATTTTGCAAGTGTGCATTATAGAACTGCGATGAAGCTAATGCAAAAAGGCCCTGAATCAGTCCTGCCATTACTCAAGCATCGTTTTCTTGACGCAGGTTATTTGGTGTTTGATTTGAACAAAAAATCTATTGTGAGCAATCAGTGTGCGTTTCCTGCTGGAATTATTGCTGGAAAGAACTGGTTTGTGGTGGAGGTTTAAAGGAGATGAAAAAATGTCGAAAAATTCAATAATAAGTAAGATTAATCTTACCGCATGAACATTGACATAACGAAAATGAGCTCAAAAGGACAAAGTGTAATACCAAAAGAAATGAGAAAAAACTTTGGTATTGGAGAAAAGTTTGCAATCATAGATAATGGTAAGCAACTTATCCTTAAAAGGCTAAAGGATATGCCTAGAAATTTTGAGGAAGATAAAATTACTTTTCTGGATTTATATCACAAAGATCATCAATAAAAAATAAAATATAAAAACTATGCTGCTTTTTCTGCAACCAATACAAATCCGTCTCCTCTGCTGATGTCTATTCGCTCAAACAAGCTAGCAAGAGGTTTCTTTGGTTCAGGCGTTCTGGCCATTAATTCTCTGCCGTATACACCTCTGCAAACCATTGAGTCATCGCATTCTGGGAATTTTGCACGTGCAATCGCTAATCCACTCGATGTTAATTCCCCATCAGGAGTTGGCGATAATTTGTAACCCTGACGTTTTGCAAGTGCTGCCATTCCTGCATACACTATTGGATTTTGTGTTCGTGTGATTAACACGTTTGCAGGCATTGCTGCAATACGTCTATCGTTAAGTGTGTGGTACCATCCTCCTCCTTGGCTTTCTGGGTGAATAAATCCGCTGCCAAAATAGTTTGCAGTTTTTCCTTCTACTTCTACGCGATCGTTGAATGAGTATCCTGCAATTTTATTTGTTCTCGGATCTCGAACAAGGAATATTAGTTCTGCTTCTCTAAAACGATCCACTGTTTCTTGATAAGGTACAGGCTTGCCAAATACTCCAGCAGTTATTTCGTTTAATGCGCTGATAACT
Organism: Candidatus Woesearchaeota archaeon CG10_big_fil_rev_8_21_14_0_10_37_12; assembly: GCA_002762795.1. Taxonomy (GTDB): domain Archaea; phylum Nanobdellota; class Nanobdellia; order Woesearchaeales; family ARS49; genus 1-14-0-10-37-12. The sequence goes on along the minus strand of PCYA01000009.1, from coordinate 105,140 downwards.
GTTTCAGGGTCGTCTATTGTTGCTTTATCAAGTTGTTCTATGACTGGTTCTAAACCAGTTGCTCCGTTTCCTTGTGTGTGTCTCATTTTTATTCTACCTCACTACAATCACAACTCCCAACGCCTCAGTTATATATTTTATTGAACAATCTTCAATAATGAAACCAGAAAGCATATAAATACTTGAATAATCTGCAAGTTTATGAAAGACATCACTCCGAAATTAATTGGTTTGTTCAAAATAGGATATTGTACGCCTCAAATAGCTCGTATTGCAAAATATCTCAAACAGCCTTCTACTACAATCCATTATAACATTAAAAAGTTAGAGAAGGAACATAAGATCAAAGCATACAAAGCAGTGTTTGATTATAGTAAAATTGATGAGGGGTTCTGTAACTTCATATTGATCAGTCTAACGCCTGATGAATACGGCAATCCTGAGCGTATTGCAAAAGAACTCGCAAAACATTCTGAAGTTGAGAGTGTTGATATTTGCACTGGTGATTGTGAAATTATTATGAAAGTCCGTACAAAAGATCAGAATGATTATTACAAGTTTGTTAAGGATATTATTCCAAGAAAAGGTATTGGCAAGATTACCTCTTTAATGTCTTTAAAGCAGATTAAGACTGAGTTTGTTGAGTTATGATTAATACGACTCAACAAATAAGTTTGGTATTCTTTTGAAATGTTTTGTGTTTCGAGTTAGAATAGTTTCAGTATGTTCTAAAGCGATTCCTGCAATCATACAATCTTCTGGATCAATTTCTTGACCTTTGCTGTCAAGTTTATTTGCAATTTCTCCTCCTTTTTTTGCAGCGATTAAATTGAGAGGATAAATAGTAAGTTGATCTAAAAAGTTGCAGGCTTTTTCCTTTTTTTCAATTGATAAATCATCAAGTCCTCTCCAAAGTTCAAAAACAGATATTGTAGTGGTTGCAAGATGAGCTTCTGTTAACTCAAGTTCTCTGGCTTTGAGTATTGCTTCTTTTTTGTTTTTCAAAAGATCTATGAGAAAAGTCGTATCTAAAATCATGATTGAAACTCCGATTTTAATTTCAAAGCTCGTTCTCGGGATCGTGCGCGTCCTTTTTGTATTGCTTTTTCGACTTTTGTTGCTTCTGTCTCAGTTAAAAGTCCTGCAAAAGCTGTGAGTGGTTTTTTAGTTGTTATCCGCCTCACTACATCACTAAAGCTTTCTTTAGTTTGCTTAAGCGATACGAGACGCTGATATGCATCTTCTGATAAGGTAATAGTTTTCGTGCTCATGCATGCATGCACACACACGAAATATAAAAAGGTTTTGATTAAGTAAGACTGAGTTTGTTGGGTTATAAAAACAAACTCCTTATCTCAACTAATTCCTTAAACTGCATCACAGCCAATGAATCATCAACTTCCTTAACATTTACCAAAACAGCCTTCATTCCCAAAGAAACTGGAATATCCACATCTGTTGTTTTTCTGTCTCCAATATACAAAAACTCAGATACTTCGCCATCATAATGCTCAATCCATTGTTTGTATGCTGTTCCGTTTGATTTGCTAATCTCACCAGTTATGATAAAATCAAATAATTCCAAAGGCAATTCTAATTTCATTAATTTTCTTGTTGCTATTTCTTTGTTTGATCCTGTTATTAATGCAAGTTTGTATTTCTTTCTTAATTGTTCAAGAAGTTGTTTTACAGACCTATCAGGTACTAAGAATTCTGCAATGTCTGCGTTTTCCAGTGCTTCCTGTATAATGTTCTCTGCGCTAGGTATTCTCAATTCAATGAGTGTTTTTCTTCCGCTTATTTTCGGATAGTAAGAGTAAAATAATTGTTTAGCCTCTTCAACATTAATTTGTTTGTATTCTGCAATTTTTTCATAAATGTATTGTTGTATTGCTTCATCTATTTTTTCTGATTTAGGATATAATGTTTGGTCCAAATCAAGTCCGATATATTTAACTCCTTCTAGTTTATTCATCTTCCCTCATCGGTACATAAAACAGATAAAGTTGACCGAGTGGCAAGTTAAGTATTTTGCCGTATTGTGTTGCTATGTAATGACATAACTCTACATCTCTTGGAAGTTTTTTTGTAGTTCCGTTGACAAATGTTGCCGCAATATACAATTTTCCTCCTCGTTGGTTTGCTTGTAAAAACACTAATCGTTCTGCTTCTCCTAATTTGCCTGTTCTTGGGTTGTATGTTCCGATGATTGGATTGTTGTGCGTATCTCCTCTGTCTCGCAAGTATTCTGCTGCTTTTACAATAATGTTTTGTCCTTCATAATTCTCTAATCGTTCAAGGCAGGGATGGTTTGGTTTTTCATGCAATTCTTGTAGTGGTAGTTCTCTGTAAGAAACTCCTTTTACAGATTTACTTGATTTAAGATCGTACGGCCCGCTTGCGGTGCTCATGTCTGCTACTGGTTTACTTGGTTCTGCGATTAATCTTTTTGCTTTTTGTTCCTCTGTCAACAGAAGAATGTTTCCTCTGCTTGATAGCACATACATGTCTCCAAGAGGAATGCCTGTTCCTTCAGAAATCGTTTTATCATATGCATCGTGCAGGCCAAAAATGTTTTCCGGATATGCATTTACAATGTTGTGTGCGCGTGCTAAGTGGAATGAGTGCAGTTTACCGTCTTGTACAAAGTAAATATCATGGGATAAACAAGGATCTTTTGTTGCTTCTAATCGTGTTCGCACGACTTTTCCGTTCTCGATAACGTCTGTTTTTATAACTTTCATATCGTTAGTATAATCAAATCGTTGGATAACGAATGGTTCTGTGCTTGTTTTGAAGTGGTTTATTGCATTCTGCAATTGGTCTGTTCCAAAGAAGGCTCTTGTTCTTTGTCCATATGTGTATGTTCCATCATTTCCTGGATTAAGTAAGTTTGCTGCGTATTCTTTGCGCATGTCTTCTGGGAGTTTTTCTCCGCTTGCATAAATTCTTGGAAAATGTTTTAATGTGTTTGCTGCATCGCGATAAATCGCCAATGTTGTTGCTTCTCGCATTGTTCCTTTGTGTGCATCTGCGTGCTGCATTGTGAGTCCTTGCGTGTAAATTTTTGTAATGATGTTTTGATGGTTTCTCAAAAAACTGTCTGCTTCTGATATGAGCAATGGGAATTTTGTTGTGTTGAGTGTGAATATGTTTCTGAAGTCTTGGAAGTAGCTGTTTCCTGTTTCGAGTGCTATTGCTGCTCTTCCTAATTCTATTCCTACGTCAAATCTATGAAGCATTTCTTGCTCGTACTGTTGGAATCTATTTTCTTGCGCGATTTTTTTGATGAGTGGTATGAGTTTTTTGCTTCTTAGTTCAAAAACGCTTGTGCATGTGTCGTGTGCTAAGCTTTGTACGCAGATTTGTTCTTCTTTGTGGAAGAATTTGTAGTAGTATTCTTTGTCTGCTTTGAGTATTGTTTGTGGTTGTATGGGTATTTGTGTTCGTTCTGAGTTTGTCAGTTCTGGTTTAATGTATTGTTTGCTTGTTATGTTATTTTTGGTTTCTATTTCTATGCGTGAAAGTTCTGCTCCAAGTAAGAGTTGTTGTAATGGTGGTAAGTTTAGTTTGTTTTCATTCATAAAAACCATTAAAGAGTATGCCATTAACCAGCTGTCCTGACCTTTTATTTGGTAGTGCTTTTCTCCGAAGTCAATGTTTAACACAATATCATTTCCTTCTTTTAGTGCTTCGAATGGACAACTGATTTGTTCGTCTTCTCCAGTTACTTGAACGATTGGCGGTTGTAAGTGTTGGAAGTCTTTTGCATTGAGTTGTGCTGGTTCTGTGTTTGTTGCTGGTTCTTTTGTTAGCAGCTTAAGATGTTCCTGTAAGCTGTCATAGTAGATTTTTTTCTGTTCTCTTATTTTTAGAATTGATGAGTATACTTGTTTTGATACTTTTGGTTTTAACCATTCCAAATATTTTGTTACAATGTCTTTGCAGGATTCGTGGTGGCTGTACAAGGGTATGACTTTTACTCTGTCTCGGAATAGGTTGAGTAATTCCAGTTTAATGCTTGGGTATTGGTGGCTTACTCCTTGTCCTCCTTTGATTGTGTTCCCTTTTTGTGTTTCATCATAACCTTGCATTAGTGCAAGCAATAAGTTTGTGCTTGGTTTGAAGCTTAGTGTTTCTTCACCAAATAGAACGATGTATTCTATGGTTGGATGGCTTAAACTGTTAACTATCATTCGTTCTGTGCCGTCTCTGCTTACTACTAGGCTTCCCATTGCTGCTATGTCTTGTCTTTGATCAAATGGTATTTCGTTTACGACCATTGTGGGAGCTAGCATGTTTGTGCATATGCCTATTTTCCCCCTTTTTCCTTCTTCTGGACAGATTAAGAAGGCGTCCACTAATGGAAACTTCATGACTTTTTTGCTATTTAAAGTGCTTTAAAGATTTTGTGAAATGTAGACTATATTTCCTGGTAGAAAGTCGTAAAAGAGACAGGAAAAATTAACCTGAGTGCCAGCCATACGGCAAGTATTCGCTTAATCTGTGTTGAGAGTTTTTCCCGTTCATTGAAAATGCAACAATATTAATTTCTTTTCCTGTTTTTTGTTGTATTTCGCTGAAGAATTGTCTGCAGCATCCGCACATGTGACATGGTTCTTTTTCAAATTTTGTGCTGATTAATCCAACGTGTGTGATTTCTCTGTTTCCATCCATTATTGCACTTATTGCTGCTACCATTTCTGCGTGCAAATTAAGTCGTTTGTCAAAGCTACTATACACGCCAGAATAATATATTTTGCCGTTTGCAATGACTGCTGCGCCGTATAAGCTCTTTGTTCCTGCTGAAAAGTGTGTTTGCATTCCTTTTTCTGCATATGTTCTGAGTTGTTGTTCTATTGGTATCGATTGGTCAATAGTTGTCTTATTTTTTCTTGGCTCCCATGTTTTTATTTTTTCAAGTATTTCTGTTTTTGGCGCATAGTACAAATCAGATGCATTGTCACAAGTAAATAATTCTTTGCCATCAATATCGAAAACAGTGTATTTTATTGGTGTTCCTGTTCTTCGCGTGTGATCTGCGAGTATTTTAATAATCAGAGGGCTAAGTTCAAAGTTTCCTTGAACCATGCTTACAATTTCTTTAATATGTGGATCTTTTGCTGCTGTTGCTAAGGCAAGTACTGCATGTTCTGATGTGACATCAAGCAAGTGCGTTCTACTCTCCACCAAACCACTATAGTGTAATGTGTTGTCTGTTACTGCTACGCTTGCACTGTTAAAACTTGTTTTGTCATGTTTTAACCATGATCTGTCAAGATGAAGTTTTAATTTGCTAATAATTTCAGTGAATGGTTGTGTTTGTTCTGAGTTTGCTAACATAGAGTCCCCCTTCTACCCAATCGTAATGTAATACTTTTTTGATGAAGTCATTAAGTAAGTGTACTTTGTCTCGTTCTAATTTTGCGTACATTTTTTCTGCGTCTTTGCTTGTGAGTCTTGTTGTTGGTCTAAAGGGCATTGGCAAGGCATAATACGGTAACAAATTTTCTGATTCTACTAGTATTGCTGTGATGGGTTCGTTGAGTATTTCTAGTGCGTAGTCCATTCTGTGGCTTCCGTCGCAAATAATGTAGAATTCGCTTGGCCCATTGAATCGCATGCCATAATTGATCAGCTCAACGTTTTGATTGAATAAGTTCAAATATTTAACAGAGCTTTCTTTGTCTACGTGATAATCACGCAATAACGGTTTTGAAATGTCGTGCAGGTTATTTTTTGCGTCTTTAACGTATGCCCCTTTGAATTTTCCAGCAATTTTTTTCAGGTCAATAACTCCGTTAAGTAATGGGTAACTGTGTTTTTCAATGATTGGTGGAAGAACATGAAATTGTCCTTTGTCTTTCCAATTGTAAAATATTCCTTCAAAGCCAAGTGTGTGTATCCGCTTGCCCAAAGTCTGTAAAAAAGTATCAATTTCGGACATCATGTCTGTTTGTGTTTTGTAGATAGTTGGTTGTGCAGTAAAAAGCGGGTATGGTTGCAATTCGTGCATCATTTGCGGAAAGCTTGTTGGGTGTTTTGGCGGGTGTACTTTCACTAGAGAAAATTTTGCGTCTTTGTATGGATGTAGTTTATTTCCGTGTTCATCATATAATCCTCTGAATGTTATTTTTCGTAACAGTTCAGTGATTTCTTCTTCGTTTAACCTTTTCTGAAATTCAATATCACCCATGTTTTTTGTGATAAAATGCAGGTATAAAAGGATTCGTATGGTGTATTGAATATGTGATAATGACAGTGTATTGTCTCGAACAGTAAACAATTTAAAGTTTGTTTTTCTCTTTGTTGGTATGGATGCTACTCGTGAGGGTGTGAATGGGAAAGATGATGGTTTGAATGAAATTATTAGAACTGTTGAAAGACTCAAAGAACTTGTAAATCCAGAAGGTATTGTGTCTTCTAGAAGTAAGAAGGAAGTATTTGATCTTGCTTATACTTTAAGATATGCAATTAATGGTGCTGAAGAGGGCAATGATGCTGATGATGTTATTCGTGATAGTAGAGCGGCATTGCGTCATGCAGAGTTTGGTCTTTATGTTGCTAACTACGGGTTGATAGGTTATGTTGGTGAAAGACTTGGCATATATTTAGAAGATCCTTTATTACAGGAAGCTCAGGAAGGCTTAATGAGTGCTGTTCAAGGATATGACCCTTCAAGAGGTTTTGCATTTACTAGTTATGGATATAAAGCAATAAAAAACCGTGTTTTGCGTGCTCTTCGAATACAACGTAAGGATGGAGTTTCTTTGTGGCATCCAGCAGGAGAAAACGGAGATCTTATAGATGGTCTTGCAAGTTCTCAGAAAACGCCTTTAGAAATTTTGAGCGAAGGCGAGGTTGATCGGCTGAGAGACTGTATTAATTCAGCTCTTTCTGGTCTTTCCTTTCGCGAAAAGCAAGTGGTTAGTTGGTATTTTGGGTTAACAGGAGATCGTCATACTCTTGAAGAAATTGGAAGGACTTTTAATTTTTCGCGTGAGAGGGTGAGGCAGATAAAAAAGGGCGCGTTAAACAAACTCAGTCAAAATAAAAAGTTAGAAGATATGTATGCCTTGCTTGATTGAGAGTTAGTTTAATGAAAACCATCCAGCCTGCTCTGCTTTTTATGATAGTCTTCTAAGTATTTTGGTGGTCTTATTTCTTTGAATTCGAATCCCCAGTCTTGCAGCATTTTTTCTGCGTTTTGGGTTATTTTCGGGGCAGCAATTATTCCGCGTACTTTTGTAATTCCTTTGCTGACCATTATTTTTTCTACATAGCGGCGTAATTGTGTGACTGCAGAGAGCTCAGCTCGATATCGTTTACACTCAACAAGTGTCAACACTCCATTTTTGTCTACTCCCATAACGTCAATGAATCCGTATTTTGTTTGTTCTTCTTGGCTTACTGGTCTGAATCCTTCTTCAATCAACTCAGGATTTTTGTAGATCATGTTGCTCATGTCCATTTCTGTGCCCATAACGTTAATTGCTTGTCCATCTTCCAGTTTGTGTGTGTTAAAGAAATGTATTTTGTCTATGTTTATAGTCATGGTTTCTTTTTGTGCAAGATTGGTGCTTGATAAAACAAATTCTTTGTCAGAATAACGAAGTGTATGTGTTGTGTTTGGTTTCATGTAATTTATTGGAGCATTGCCGAATGGTTGGTGAACTATTAGTGCATTGTCTGATTTGATCATTACAATTCTGTCTCCCCAATCCAAATGGCTTTCTGCTCTGCCTGAGTAACGCACTTTGCACTTACAAGAGAATACAATTGTTTCATTTCTTGTAAGTGCATCTTGTAATAGTGTGCAGTAGTCTTGTGGTTCAAGCATCTTTTTCGGCTGGTTCCTCGAAGAAAGATTCTAGTTCTTGGTTTTTGCGTTTTTCTTTGTAGTTTACTGGAACTGCCATGTAATCACCCCAGAATTGTTGAAGTCTTGTGTTATTTAAAAGTATGTGGTTCAAAAAGAATAATTAATTTAAAGTTTGTTTTTTTAATCTACACTATGGGCAAGGGTTATCGGTCTGCTGATGAGCATGTTGAGGCGTTTATTGGTTATGTTCGCAGTGGTGTTGATCTTGACAGGAAAAATATGGCTGCGCGTGATCCGTATACTGCTGATGGTTTGAAAACGCATTTTGGCAGTTATTACAACGGTCTCACTCATGTGCAAGAGGTTCTGCGTGAACGTGGCGAATCTGGACTTGCTGAGCGTGCTGATCCGAAGAGATGGTATCGTTTTTCTCATGAGCGTCGAAGACAAGAAAAGCCTGTGTTGACATCTGCTGAGAAAGCAAAGCGTGCTGTTGAGGGTATGCGTAAGCTACGGGCTGATCAGAGTTATTATCCTGCACAGATTGGTAAGGCTTGTGAGTTTGGTCATGAACCAATAACTGGTCGTGAGTTATTCAAGGCATTGAAGAAAGAGGGTTGGTTGTCTGGTCGTAAGGTCGGCGAGCGTTTGGGTTATGATCCTAACGCAACTCCTCGTGCATTAGTTGAAAAGATTGCTGGTGAAGGTGTGTGTTATGTTGCTGGCGGTCATCATTTTTTGTTGTTTCCACCTTATGTGTGTGATGAGACAAAAAAGGCAAGGCCTGTTTCTTCTGCCGATTGTGGTTTGGTTGGTCTTGCAGATAAATTGGGTGTTGGTTTTTTTGCGTTAAAATCGTTGTTTGGAGAGTTGGGTGTTGTGGATGGAAAAGTAAGTGAGGCAGACTTGAGTGTTGTTCGTGGTGCTGTTTTGTCTGCGCGAAAATCTCTTGATGCTGGTGTTGCTGCGCTTGATCGTGATGGGTGGTATTCGCCTTCTGATCTTGAGCGGAGAGGTTTGCCTGCGCATCATTTTCGTAAGTTGTTGCGTGTTGGTTCTGATAAGGGTGTTGTGAGAACTGCTGATGGCGAGCGTCAAGTGAGAGGAGGGTATGTTGTTGATTATTTTAGTGCAACGTATGGTGTTGATGAGTTGTTTCAGGGTGCAGGTGTTCTTTCTCTTTTGTATGATTCTTTGTTGACGCCTGCGCATATTTCTCGTGAGTTGGGTGTTCCGTTATCTACAATTCACGGGCGAATGCGCTGTTTGCTTGATGAGCGAGCGCCTTGTTTTAAAGTTAAAAAGGGTTCTGGAAGAGGGCAGTTGGTTCTTCCGCGTGAATATTTACGTTTGGTTGGCGACTGGGGTTCTAGAGGGAGTCTTCGTTTACTATCTGCGCTTGCAGGGAAAGTTGATGATGTTCAACAAAGAAGTCTTTTGGAGATTGCAGAAAAGTTGTATGATTTTGGTGAATGTGGCTTTTCTGAAGAGGCTCAGAGAGATGCGTTTGTTGCTTTGCTTGAAGCAAGGTCTTTGCTTGGGGTTTCTGTTGATGCGATTGATGCGACAAGAAGATCGCTTCATTCTCTTGAAGGTTTTATGAGTTCTCGTGGTTTTGATTCTTTGTACGCGTTGGGTGGAGAACATTCTTTGGATGATGTTGCGTTATGGCTTGAGAGTTTGGAAGGAATACGTCCTGCTGTTGATAATGTGAGAATGCTTGAGTGGTTTTTGTATGATGCGAATCGTGAGCTTATCAATGTTACTGCAAGATTGATTGGTGTTGATGCTGAACTGTATGCTGTTGCAGCAGATGAGGGGTTGATGACTGCGGTAAAAGAGCATAATCCTTCAAAAGGGAAGTTCTCAAATTTTGCTATAGCTGTGATAAAACGCAGGATTTTCAGAGAGTTACGAAAGAATCGTCGGAATGTTTCACTTTTTACTCCGTTGGGTGAAGATGGTGCTGAACTGGTAACATTGTTACAAGATGATAGAGAGCTGGTTTATGATGAAGATGAAAGGAAAAAAAGAGAAAGTTTTGTTCACGAGCTTTTAGCTTCACTTTCACCAACAGAAAGACACGTTTTGCAGGTTAGATATGGTCTGAAAAAAGCAAGAGGTGTTGAAAAGAAAGGGAGAAAAGGCGCAGTACTTAGCCAAAAAGACGCGGGTTCTCTTTTTGGAAAAAGACTCTCTCCTGCAACAATTGGCAAGATAGAACAAGAAGCTATTAAAAAACTTCAAGAAAAAATAAAAATTTGAACTTTCCAACCTCTTACTTCTTACTGCTATAGCAAAGGGAATAATTAATCGAACGGTTGAATTGCCTTTGCTCATTAGATAACGCAAACTATTGTTCGATAATTATTTGCGTTATCTATAACTTCAAACCTACTACTTCCCCATATCAAGCAGTTTTTTCCTGTCATGGTGTACAATTTCTCCTGTTTCTGCGTTTACTTTGACGTTGACTGTTTCCATTGTCTGCAAGAAGTAGGTAATATTGTATATAGGTGTGTGATGGTATTGTTGTATGATGAAAAATGTTTTTACAATAAATGCGTCTTGTCCTTTAAGAAATTGTTTTGTTTTTTCAAGTGCTTCTTCAACAACTAGTTTGATTTTTTCTGGTTCTAATTTTTGTATTTCTTGTTCGCTTCTGAGTACTTCTTGGTCTTCTGTATGCTTTACTTCTGTTGGAGATATCAGAAAAGTTACCATTTTTTCTTTGTCAGCGTTGTAAAATCCTATTTGCCACGTGTCTTTGTTTGCGTCATCAAGCATTAAGAATGCGTGTGCAAGAAAATAATTTTTGTTTTTTGAATGCCATTCTTTGAATACTGTATGTTGTGTTAATTTGTTTAATATTTTGTGAAAATCCATTCAAATGTGCTCAGAAAAGACCTATTTAAGTTTTATTGCTCTCTACTCTTAACTCTTCAAGCTTGCTTGAAGTCAAGGAGAGCTCTGCTCCCCGCAAGACTTTGCTCTTTACTACTCACCACTTGCTGCCTACTTCCAACTAAATACTATATACCATTCCATCTGGTCCTGGGTTAGAGAGTAATGTTTTTCCTATTTTTTGTTTTTCTTTGAAAGTTTCATGCAAATGTCCGGAAAGTGCAAGAACTGGTTTGTATTCATCAATAAATTGTCTATAACTTACGCTGCCAACGTGTTTTCCAAACCATGCTAAGTAATCTAATTTTGTGTTCCATGGAGGTGCGTGTGTAACAAATACTATTTTTTTGCTGAATTTTGATTTGTTTCTTTTTACAAATGCGTCAAATTGTTTTTCATCGTTTGTTTTTGTTTTTCCGTCGTTTGAGTAAAATCCTCCGCCGCCATGGAAAAGAAAATTTATGTTTTTTATGGTGATGATTTCTTTGTTAACGAATGTTATGTTTGGAAAAGTTTTGCATGCTTGTTTTGTTTCTTTTTCTGATTCGTGATTTCCTGGAACTACATATACATTTTTGCCGAGTTTGTTAATTTGCTGCAGGGTTTGTTTCATTCCTTGTTCAAAAAAAGTGAAGTCTCCGCAGCAGATAATAATATCTGGTTTGTATCTGTTTATTTTGTGTTTGAGTTTTGCAAATGCTGCTGCGCTGCCATGCAGGTCTGTGAATGCTACTATTTTCATGATTGTTTACCTCGGAAATGCTAGGTTGATTATTAAACGATAGGTTGTGAAGTTGCCAAGTACGTATGTTTCAACAAGCATACCGATTGCTAGAACGAGTATTGCTGTTAGTAGTAATAAAAGGTTGTATTTTGTAATTAGCCACATTGTTGCTGATGTTAGTTTTTGTTTGACTATTCCATCTGAGAGTGTTGATCCTGAGACTGCTGCGATCATGTAGCTGAGCCCTTCAAGAAATGTGTGTGGAAATACACTAAGGATGATCAACAAAAATAATATCAGCGGGTTTGCGGTTGACATTAATGCTCCTGTTTTTGCGAGATTACCGAAGATTGTTCCCCAAACGCTGGCGTTCCATGTGATGAATAGTATTGCTCCGTTGCCGACGATTAATGATAAGAAGAAGCTTAAGCCTAAAACTTGCAAGTTCCATGTGAATAAGTCCCAGAAAAGGCTTGCACTGAAATTTATGGCTTTTCCGCCTCCTACTATTGCGAGTTGTGTTTGAAATAAGTGTCCTGCTGCAAGTTTTGGTAATAATATTGCAAATCCTGCGAATGTGAAGAATATACCGAAGAATAATGCTACGTATACTTTAATGTGTGGTAGTGTTTCTTTGAGGTAACTCCAGTATGTTGGTGTTTTTTTGTTGCTGATGATTGTGCTGCTGTTTAGGTTCATTAATGATGGCATTAAAAATAATGATATTATGCCTACTGCGATCAGTGCAGGGTCGTTTTTGAAAATAGTGAGTGCAATAAATAAGCCTAAAATTGTGTAGCAAATGCCAAGCAGGAAGCCATACCATGGGTGTTTTTTCAAGTAGTCTGCACTGTATAATTGTTCAAATACCATTGCTGAATGAATACGTCAGATGTTTTTAAAGATACGTAATGAGTGTGGAGTGGTATTTATTCCTCTGCAGTTTTCCAGAGCAGTTCAAATAGAAGTTTTTGTTCTTTAGCAAAATCAGCATGACGAATGATGATGCCGAGGGGGTTTTTAGGGTTTGTGCCTATCACTGCAACCGAGCTGCCATAAATGTATTCTGTGATATTTATGTTCTTCAATTGTGGTATGTATCTTGTTTCTCGCAATTCTGAAGCATTTGTTTGAAGTTTTGTTGATTGTTTTGTTCGTTCAAGAAGAGCTTTTACAGGAATGCCACGTTTTGCTCTGCGCTGAACAAATCTGGGGGATACAAAAGGAAGAAGTTTATAAAGAAGTTTTGCGTTTGCGATGCAGTAAAGTGTTTTTTTCTCAACAAGAATGTCCTCCCAAACCGTTTTGATTCCCTCCTTGCCCTCATAAACTTCCATTGCAGGTTTTCCTAGGGGCGGAGAATATATTGTTCTGAGCTGAGGAACAAGTTGTTTGAGCTTCTGTTTTCGTTCTTCGAGAGTTTCCACAAGTTTTGCTGGATCTGCCGCTTCAAAATAAAGAATTTTATTTTTAATAACAGATGATACTATTCCTTTCTCTCTGAGACTTTTAAGGACATCATACGTTGTTGTTCGAACTATGTCTGACTTTTCAGCAATTGAATTAACAGTTGATGAACCAATCGATAAAAGCGCCAAATACACTTGTGCTTCCTTTTCAGCAAGGCCTATTTCTCGGAGTGTTTTCAAATACGCATCCATAGAATTTATCATGAGAAACAAACTATTTAATGTTTTCTAATTTGTCGCTTATTTTCGTCAACAAAGATTAATATAATTGTGAGTGCAATAAACTGTTTGGTGGTTAAAATGAATTTGAAAGTATCGTGGATGTTTTTGTTGTTCGTATTACTTATTACAGGTTGTAATTCCGAAGCAAAAGCGTATAAGTTTGGTGCTGTTCTTCCGTTAACAGGAAACAACGCATTTTATGGCGAATATGCAAAAGCAGGGATAGATCTTGCTGTTGAAGATATCAACAACAATGGCGGAATAAATGGCAGATTGTTGGAAATGCTGTATGAAGATGTTGGAACAGACCAAACAAAAGCAGCAAGTAGCACAAAAAAATTAATAGATATTGATTCAGTTGATGCATTATTTACCATTACAACTCCTCCGGCTGCAGTAATGGTTTCCTTGGCAGAAGAAAGTAATACTCCTTTTATTTACGGAAGTTCAACATCTTCGTTAGCAGTGGGTAAAAAGTATACGTTTAATGATTATCCAAGCATGGCAGATAATTGTGAGCTTCTTATGAGCGCTGCGAGCGGAGTGCATGGAAAGGTGGCTTTCTTTGGAACAAATGCAGAGTTTACACAATTATGCAAAGAAGGGATCGAGCGTGTTGGAACATTAAATCTTTTTGAAATGTATACGCCGGGAGATACTGATTTCAGGGTGCAGTTTACAAAAATCAAAAGTTCAGAAAGTACTGCGTTGATTCTTCTTGCTTTTGCAGGTGATTGCGATCACGCGTTTAAGCAGATGCAAGAACTTGGCATATCGCTACCAGTGTACACTCCCCTTGCATTAATTACTTGTGGAAGTCAAGAACGCATCGATAAGTATTCTGATATGTTGAAGGGTGGATTTGGAACAGATTTAGCATTTAATCCAGAGGATGAAAAGTATGTTGAATTCAAACGACGTTTAGGTGAGCGAGGTAGAACAACAGAAATTCAGGGCAGTGCGATTGCGTATGATAGTGTTATGGAAATGGCTGATTCATATAAAGACTGTAAGGACACCGATTGCGTTGTAGACAATCTAAGAAAGCTAACAGAGTATGACGGACTATTGGGAACAATCGGGTATAATGGAAAGCAAACTGTTGAACGCCAGCTAAGGGTTATCAAGTTCAAAGACAGAGGATGGAAAAGTGTGTAACCTTAAGTTTGTTGCAAAACAAATTGTGAATGGTAAAACTGTTGAGATTGGGAAGATTTAGGGAATTTTGAGCCAACTTCTCTGCAGATTACTTATTTGCAATAATTATTGCATAAGAATACCGGATGACGTTTGAACCATCGGATTTTTTTTCTATGTCTTTTTTTACTTCAGAATAAGAAGTGATGTAATCCTGAATCAAATCATTCGCGTCTTTCAAAAATTTTAGTTTTTGCGATTCAATTTCGCGAAGTATTTTTTTGTCCTTTTTGTTTAGTGCTTCAGTAGTTTTTGCTCCATTGAACCTCTCCCATTGTTCTTCAGGAGTCCATGAACATGGAGGAGCATAACCAGCATGTATGATTTTAGTAAATCCTGCTTGTTTAAGCATATCAACATATTCGGCTTCAGTTGTCCAATAATATTTTTCAGAAGACATAACTCGGCCAAGACTGTCAAGATTGACAATATCAGATCTCAGTCTACAATTTCCTTCATTCCCTGTACTTATTTGACTGACCACGTATCCGCCTTTTTTTAGGCAACGATAACCATTTTTAAGAATCTTCAACTGCATTGAAATGTCATTATAGTGATTGACTGCGCGCATAGTAATAAGATCTAGTTCTGATAAGGGGAAACCCTCTGCAAGATTGCAAAAGAGTGTTGAAATTCTCAAAGCTTTTGTCTGATCGAGAAACCTGTTATTGGCATCTGCAACAGTTGTTGCAACATCTTTGCCATGTGACAAGAGATAGTCCCTTACTGCGCTTGCAAGAAATCCCTGTCCTCCTCCAAAGTCGACATATCGTACAGATTGAGGAAGCTTTTTTTTGATGGGAGTTATCCCTGCTTTGATAAATTGTCTGGCGTTTTCTTCGGAAGAGAAATAACCACCATGTACTTTACTAATGTCGACTTTTGCTTCCAAATCAGCTCGTATCCCTACTGGCTGAGTTTTTATCACTTTTACCACCTGACGATAGTTCTTATTGGTATTATGTAAATATTATCATAGAAAAAATATACAAAAAGAAAAAAATTTATATATAAAATAGTAAAATATTACCTTCATGAAGCTTGATTTGGTTGACAAGAAGTTATTGTTAGAAATTGATATGAATGCCCGCGAATCGTTGGGACAACTTGGTCGAAAACTTCGTCTTTCAAAAAGGGGAGTAGATTATAAACTGAAAAAATTTGAGAAAGAGAAAATAATTCTCGGATATAAATCACTTATTGATTCTGGAAAGCTTGGGTATTACTTTCTTCGTATGATGATATCGTTTTCTAAAATTGATGAAAAGATACGTAAAGAATTTGAATTATTTATCAAAACAAATAAACAATTTGCATACGTGTTCCGTTGTCAAGGGGAACATGATTATGCTTGTGCGATTTGGACAAAATCATTAGTTGAGTTTAACGAGCTGGCCGATCATATTCGTTTTCAATGGAAAGATAGTGTTAAAAAAGTAGATGAACACATTCCCATTTACATCACACATCTTCAAAACAGATTTCTTCTGGGTGTTTCTGAAACAAAAGAGCTAACTATTTCCTGTGTGCAACCGTTGACATCAAAAATCGATCATCTTGAAAGAGGTGTTTTAAAAATTCTGGCAGATAATGCGCGCACGCCAGTTCATGAAATTGCTGCAAATCTTAGAGCAAATGCAAAACAAATCTCTTATAGAATTAAAAAACTTGAACGAGAAGGAATTATCTTGGGTTATCGTGCAGTTATTAATTACAAAGCGATTGGGTATTCATACTTTAAATGTATGCTTTCGCTTAAGAACATTGATCAGAAAGAATTTATCAAAATTAAGCAGTTCATTACAATGAAACCACAAATTATCTTTCTTAATCATGGAATAGGATTTCCAACGCTTGACTTTTCTGCAATCTTTCTGACAATTAACGAATTTTATGATTTCATAGAAGATATCAAGAAAACATTTCCAAATAAAATAGAGGATTATACAATCATCTTGTTTGGAGAAAATGTAAAATATGATTATGTGCCTTTTTTGGGTTAAGCCAAAACTTCCTCTTCTTCCAACAATTTATCAGTTTCTATTTTTGTTATCGTTTTGTCCATGCGAATAAGATCTTTAACCCAAAGATTTTTTGTGTTGAGTTTATACAACTTCGCATTTCCTATTTGTCTTGTAAACGCAACAATTTCTTTCTCAACTAATCTTGGCCAGAGTTCTGAGAATGCGGTCCATCCTACGCCTGCGTTTTTTGCTATTTCTGTCATGCTGTAGTCCATGTTTCTGCCGAGTATTAAAAAGTCTAATACTCGAATAAGCGGGTAATCTCCCAGATATTCCACAAATACGCTTTTTTCTTCCATTATTCGTTCTCTTCAATCATTCATGCAGGAAGCCTTTCCAAGATTCCTTGTCTACATGTTAGTATGTAATACATATAAACTTTTCTATTTTAAGAACCATGCCTTCCAAAGCAGAAGTTATTTATATGAGTGCTCCATTTTAGAGGTTTTATGGATGAGCGTTTGGTAATAAAAAAATTTATTGTGGAAAAGCTTTATCGTAAAAGAAAATGGGGAGGCAGTCATACAAACATAAATAATCTGCCAAAAGGTCTTTCTAATGAACTTAGAGGTTCTAAAGAAGTAAAAAAAGCAATTGAGGAACTGCTTAAAGAGAATCTATTGCTCTCAAAACCAACACATTATGGTTTAGAAGTGAGTCTGAATCCTAAAAAGAAAAGAGAAATTGAAGAACTAATTGAATGACTGCAAAAATAAATAATATTCTATCTAACTGAATAATAATCTTCTAAAACTATTTGTCCTAACTCATCTAGTTGTCTGACTTGTGCGAATCTTCCTTCTCCTATTGTTGCGATTTGTTTTGCAAGTTCTCTTCCTTCTTTGTCCAGGTTAACTCCAATGAGTGATGTTGTAATTCCCAGTCCTCTTGCTTTGCTGACTGCGCGTAGTGTTTCTCGTTCTGGTTTTTTGCCTACTGTTGGCAGTGCATCTGTTAAAATTATCAAATGTTTTGTTTCATTTCTTGTTGGAAAGAGCTCTATGCTTTTGTCTATCATTAAAGGGAAGTCTGTTTGTCTGCTTGCTCTTATTTTTGAAAGTGAATACAGTATTGTTGGGAAGTCTATTGTTGGTTTGACAGCGAGTTTTATTTCGCTTCCAAAAATTACTAATCCTACTGGATCTTTTTCTGTGATTGCTTTGTGCGCTAAGGTTACTCCTGCTTTTTTGCAGACTTCTATTTTTCTGCCTTTCATGCTGGCTGATGCATCTAATGCTAGGATTAATGTTATTTTTCCTTTGCCTCGTCTTTCTGCTGCAATAAGGTCTTCTTGTTGCAAAGAAGCGTGTCCTCTGCGTATTGCCTTGTGAATTGATTTGCGTATATCAATATCTTTGTACCTGTCGCCTTTTTTGTATGTTTTCAATTCTGCTTTCTCACCATAATGCCTTACTCGTTTAGTTATTTTTTCACCAAAGCTTTCTTTTGGAATGTAATTGTCAAGTTCTTTCAGAAAAGTAAGTGCGGCAAGTTCTGCTCCTGTTTGGCTGATGTTTCCTTCTATGTCAACAAGTTTTTCATCTTTTAATTGTTTAATTGTTCTATCAATATTTTCTCGTAATTCTTTTTGAAATTCAGGTATCTTCAAATTTTTCTCAATGTATTTAGGATCATAGCCAGAGACCATTCTGATGAGTTTTGGTCCGTATAGTTGTTGTGTAATTGAGAAGTTTTTTGTTAGCTGGGAAAACATCAGATCTGGCATAAATGATCCTATGCTTCTGTTTGTTGCTTCCTGAAGGAGTTCTGCGTGTTCGTGTTTTTGTTTGTCTGCTGGCAACACAGTATTCATCAGTTTGTCTTCTTCTGTTTGTTTGCCGAGTTTGCCGCTTAATTCTTCTGTTCTGCTTACTTCTTTGATTTCTTGGTGGAGGGAGTCAAAGACCATCACCACCGAGCTCGCTGTGTTCTTCTGCGAATTTTTGGAATTGTTCTTTTAGGAATTGTTCGTTTGTTTGTAAGTATTTGACGCTTGGTTTTAGTTCTATTCTGTGTGCTAAGACTGACAGTAGTGCGTCGATGATGTCTGTTGGTTCTACTTTTTTTCGTTTGGCGAGGTATGCGTTTGCTTGTGCTCGTTCATACAATCCTAATGTTGCTCGTACGCTTGGTTTTCGCAATATGTCTTTGTGTTCTCGTAATTGTCTTATGAATGATATGCTGAGCATGAGTAGTGCGTCTGAAAACTCGGCGAGTTGTTGTCCTTTTTCTTTTATTATTTCTTGTTCGATTTCTAGTGCTTCTGGGTAACCCATGTGCACAATGTCAAATCTGTCAAGTAAAACATCTGATAGTTTTTCTGTTGCTGCGCTTTCTTCTGGGTTCATTGTTCCTATAAAGATAAATTCTACTGGAAAATCTACTGTGTATGATCCTAGTGTTGCTTTGCCTTCTTCAAGAACTTGTAATAGTGCGTTTTGCAGTTTTTCTGGGCATCTGTTGAGTTCATCAAAAAACAGGATGCCTTTGTCTGCTTTGAATATTTTTCCTGGTGTGAATGCTTCCATGCTTGTTGGTCCATATTTTAGAGCTTTGATAGGATCAATGTCTCCGAGCAAATCTTCAACATTTAGGTCTGGACTTCCTTGTATTCTGATGAATCTTTCTTCTCCAGTGATTTTTTTTGTGACTTCTTTTCCTTCGATTTTTTGTTTGACAGTTATTGCAGGAAGCAATTGTGCCAAGTTTCGCGCTAATGTTGTTTTTCCTATTCCTGGTGGTCCTAGAATTATAACGTGTCTGCTCATTAACAGTGCGCTTTTCAGTTGATGTTTTGCGCGTCTTTGACCTTTTATGTGGTTAAAGTTTGTTTCTATAAGTTTTGCTTTAAATTCTTGATTCATGGGTAATTTGGACAATTCTGCATAGTTTAAAAGGTTAACGCAATAAAAGTAACAAATCAATGATGAAATGTTATTTAAATAACCAAAAGTTAATATAATACTTCTTTTGCTTTGGTTTTGGTGAGTGAAGATGAGAACAGCAACAGGCAGTAATACAGAGTGTGGTTCAGAGTTAGAGTTCGGATTACATGGTGCAAATGCATCAGATATAATTGCCAGAGCAGGTTTGCTTGGCCTTCCAGATCACGCAGGCACAGTTGTTGAACACGAAGTGAATAAAGATCAGCTTGTTGAATTGAATGGAAGAACATCTGATGGTTATCTTGCAACAGATGTTCGTGCATTGAATAGCGGAATGTCTGCTTTAGTTACAAGGTTGCGTGAAACAGTAGAAAGTACTGGTGGTGTTATTTATGGTGGTGCATCTTTGTTAGAAAATACTGCAAATACTGAGACAAGCTGGGCACGCACGACTTCTTTATCACAAACTTGTGCGAATGGTTTTAAATCAATTATGAGTCAGCAAGTCATTGTTGGTTTTGATGATGAACTTGCTGCAATTGCTTTTTTTAATGCAACACGAAGGGTTCATCCTGTTTTGCTGGCGATGTCTGCTTCTTCTCCGTTTGTAAGAGAAAATGGTAATGTGCGAACAGTTGGACATAGTAGGCGTCCAATGCAATACCAGCAATTACTTTCGCGTTTTCCTGAAGCGATGCGTACACAGCCTCATTTGGAAACAGTCGAACATTATTGGAGTATTGTGCAAGGAGTTTCTGATGATGTGCTTGCGCTCTTAGATCAAAACCTTCTTGACGCGAATTGGGAAGAGTTAAGACGAGGCCGTCCTGATGGTGCATATTTTCCATTTAAAAGATTTAATGATAGCCAGATGTATTGGCCTACAAGGTTGCGTCCTGGTCACAGATCAGACAGGAGTTTGCTTTCTGTGGAAATACGAAGTCCCGATATGCCTGCGACAATTGAGCGCATGATAGCTATGAATAATTTTGTTTTTGGTCTTGCGTATGCTGGAGAGCGTGATGGTTTTGATTGTATTGATGGTGTTGATGGAGATGGCACATACGATCAGTTAGTTCCTGTTGCAAAACAAGGTCTTGATGCAATATATAACAATAATCCTGTAAGATTGCATCTTGTTCGTCTGGGAAGAGTCGCTCAAAGCGGATTACAATATCGAGGATTTATTGCAGAAAGTGAGCAATTAGGCAGAATGTTAACTACTATTTTGAGTGATGGTACTGATGCAGATCTTTTACGTGAAAGGTTTAATGAACAAAGTTCAATTGATGATGTAAGAGCCTATCTTGTTGCGAGGTTACGAAATGGAGAGAATAGCAATCGTTAATTGTGATCTTGATGATTCTGAGATAACAGGCGGAGGTCGCATTCTGAGAAATTTAATTCCAAATTCAGAGTTGATAGATTATTGTAAAGGTGAAACAGTCGATGTCAGTAAGTATGCTAGTTTTGTGATAACTGGTTCGCATGCGAGTTTTGATAGTACTGATGATTGGATGGCTAATGTGCGAAAAACAATTTCAGAAATAAAATTGTCAGAAAAGCCTTGTTTGGCTGTTTGTCTTGGCATGCAGTTAGTTGCTGAATGTTTTGGGGGAAGAGCGCAGCGAGCGTGCTCGTTTGAAGTTGGTTTTGAAACAGTTGAATTGGATGTTTCTTGTCCTTTATTCAGTGATATGACTTTATTGAGCAAGGTTTTTCAGTGGCATTCAGATAGTGTTGTGCAGGTTCCAATTGGTGCGGCAATTATTGCAAGGAATAGTGCTGGCATTCAGGGTTTTCAGTTCAAAAATTTTTATTGTGTGCAATTTCATCCTGAAGTAAGTCCATCTGTTGCTGAATATACTGCGAAGAGAGATAACAGACCTGTTGAAGAATTGTTAAAAGGAACCAAGTCTGATTACAAGGATCATCTTAAAATAATTGAAAATTTTATTAAGCTAGTAAGAAAGTATTAATTATCTTTTTTTCGTTTTACTTGTACGTCGCTTTGAAGTTTTCTTTGTTCGTCTGCTTGTTTTTTGCTTCTTGTTTGTTTTCATGTCTGTAAGTTTTTCATCAATGCGTTTTTCAACGTGTTTGATTGCTCGTTTAATGTAGGGTTTTGCTGCTTGTTTTGCTTTTTTTAGTTCTTGGGTAAATTCTTTTTTTGCATAGGTAGTCATTTTTTGTTGTTCTTGTTTGACTTCAGTAATTAGTGCACGTGCTAGTTTTCGTGCTTCTTCATTTTTGATAAATCCTAAACTTGCAAGTTCTTTGAGTTGTTTTTCTAGAATTATTTTTGTACTTCTCTTTTTTGCCATAATACTGTAATGATTTTTGGAGTATTTAAACTTTACTTCGTGCACTCTACTTACTATAAACTGCTTACTTGCTAATGTTTATCATGCACAGGATGGTGTTCTTTGTGTATTGACATAAGTAATGCTAATGCGAAAAGGCTTGCGAATCCTAGACTGACTGTGCTAATCATGCTATATGTTCCTATTGTTGGTCCTATATCAATCATTAATGCTGCTGCTAAAATGAGTGATGATGAAATTAACGCGTAGCTTAGTCTGTTGCTTGAGAAGTTAATGTCTTTTCCAAGGTGTCTGAATTTATCGTCAGTCAGATTTAACATGACTCCTTCTCGGTTTAGTTTATCCAGAGTATCGAGTGCTTTTGTTGGTAGTTCTGTTAGTGCTGTTGCTAATAAGGTGCTTCTTTCTTTGAATCTGTTGATTATTTTTTGGGGTGTTTTTTCTTCTTTGAGAAGTTTGCTGATTCGTGGTTGTGAAAATTTGATTATATCAAATGCAGGATAGAGTTGTTTTGCTGTTGCTTCTGCAGTCATGAGTCCTTTTCCAATAAGGATTGTTCCGCTTGGTAGGCGTATTTGGTTTTGTGTTGCGATAACGAAGAGTTGGTATGCGAGTTGCATGATGCTTTGTTTTTTTGGTGTTGTGTCGATCCAGTCAATAAATGTGTTTTCTATTTGTTCTTTGAATTGGTTAATGTTTGTGTTGCTTGATGGATTTGCGTATTGTAAAATTGTTTCAGCTATTTTAGTGGTGTTTCTTTCTATTATTGCAAGGTAGAGTTGTACTGCAAGTGTTCGTGTTTTTGGTGTGAAATGTCCTGTTTGTCCAAAATCAATCAATCCTATTTTTTTGTTTTTTAGTAGCAATATGTTTCCTGGGTGCAGGTCTGCGTGAAGTACGTTTCCTTGAATTAGTTGTTCTAGTGCTGCAGTAATAATTGTTTCTGCAACATATTTTTTGTCTTTTTCGTCTAATTCTGATGTTTGTTTGCCATCGAGATATTGCATGGTAAGTATTTTTTTGGTTGTTTGCTCCCAGAAAACTTTTGGAATAATAATTTCTTTTAGTTTGTTTTGTTTGTGTATTTCATCTATGTGGCTTGCTTCTACTGTAAAGTCTAATTCTTGTTTTGTGTATTGTTCAAATTCTTCTGCAATTAATACAGGATTGATGTTTTCATGAATGTGTTTTTGTAATTTGTGTGCGATAAACTTGATTATTTTTATGTCTGATTTGAACTCGTTTTCTATGTTTAATCGTTGTATTTTTACTGCAACAAGTTTGCCGTTTTTTAATCTTGCTTTGTGTACTTGTGCTACGCTTGCGCTTCCTATTGGTTTGATGTTTATTTGTTTAAATATTTCTTTGGCTGGTTTTTTAAATTCTTGTTCGATTACTTTGATGATGTTTTCAGTTGACTCTGGTTTTACTTGGTCTTGTAGTTTTGAAAATTCTTGGCAGTATTCGTGGGGTACTAGTTCTGGTTTTACGCTGAGTAATTGTCCAAGTTTTATGTATCCGCCGCCAAGTTCTTCCATGCTTTTTCTTATTCGTTCTGGCAGGTCTGTTGGTATTTCAACTTCTTTTCGTTTGAAGAATGGCAAGTAGTGTGCAAATCCGTATTTGCAAAGCAGGCTGGTTAGTCCATTTTTAGAAAGTACCAGGACTACTTTTTTGAGTCTTTGTATT
Source organism: Candidatus Woesearchaeota archaeon CG10_big_fil_rev_8_21_14_0_10_37_12 (assembly GCA_002762795.1). Classification (GTDB taxonomy): domain Archaea; phylum Nanobdellota; class Nanobdellia; order Woesearchaeales; family ARS49; genus 1-14-0-10-37-12. The sequence goes on along the minus strand of PCYA01000009.1, from coordinate 81,880 downwards.
GTTTCTGACATTTCCCCTCTTTATTACTGTGTTAGATGAGTTTAAGTTTATAAGATTTGCCAAATACGATTTGGAGTAGAGGAAAATTTTAATACTTGGTTTTGTTGTGTTAAACTATGAAAATTCTTGTTGGCTCAGAAAATCCAGTAAAAATTAATTGTACAAAAGTTGCGTTTGAAAAGTTTTTTGAGAATGTTGAAGTGCTTCCTTTTTCTGTTCCTTCCTCTGTTGCGGATCAGCCGAAAAATGAGGAAACGTTTGAAGGTGCTAAAAATAGAGTTGATGCATTAAAGATGATAAATGATAAGCAAAATTTAAACGCTGATTTTTTTGTTGGTATTGAAGGCGGAATAACTCAATTGTATGGCAAGTGGTTTGTTACAGGGATTATGTGTATTATGAATAGTTCTGGCAAGATTGGTTTTGGTACTGCTCCTTGGTTTGAACTTCTAGAAGTTATGTATAAGGAAATAGAAGCTGGTTTAGAGCTTGGCAGTGTTACAAATAAGTATTTGGGAGAATAAAACAGCAAACAAAAAGGCGGAACAATAGGTTTTTTAACAAAAGGCAAGATGGAGAGAACAGAATATTATATTCATGGGCTTGTCAAGAACCACTGGTGATCGCACTGTGGTGCTCAACACCAGTGGCATGACTGTTTAGAAAGTCATAAGATAAATGGTCCAGTGGTTCTTGATCATGCTCGGAATGCAAAGAAAATTCTTTGAATTTTCTTGCACACAAAAATCCTTGATTTTTGTTGTGCCACTCGTTCCAGTAAACCACTTGTGAAGAAACACGAGTGGCATTCCGACATGTAAATACTCTTTGTCCGTTTTTAAATGAGAACTTGTATTTCAGATAGTAGCTCTTATGGAGTCACATCATATTTAATCACCCAAAGTTTTATAAATGTTCCTTTAAAAACCAAAGGTATGTACGAGTTAGTGATTACAGAGAAGCCAAATGCGAGCAAGCGTGTTGCAGAGGCGTTGTCAGACAGCAAGCCGGTAAAAAAAGATATTAAGGGCGTTCCTTATTATGAGTTAACACACAATAAAAAAGACATTGTTGTTGGTTGTGCTGTTGGTCATTTGTTTGGTCTTGCTGAAAAAGAAAAGTCTAAAGGGTTCAAGTATCCTGTTTTTGATATTGAGTGGAAACCAAATTATGAGGTTTCTAAGTCGTCTGCATTTTCTAAAAAATATCTTGATGCGTTGAAAAAGCTTTCAAAAGAAGCAGACAGCATTACCATTGCAACAGATTACGATGTTGAAGGTGAAGTTATTGGCTTGAATGTTGTAAGGTATGCCTGCAAAAAGAAAGATGCGAAGCGCATGAAATTTTCAACGTTAACAAAAGATGAGCTTATAGAGTCTTATGAAAAAGCACAATCGCATCTTGATTGGGGACAGGCTCAAGCTGGCGAAACAAGGCATTTTCTTGATTTCTTTTACGGTATTAATTTATCAAGAGCGTTAACTAGTGCTATTAAAACTGCAGGAATGTTTAAAATTTTGAGTATTGGTAGAGTGCAGGGTCCTGCGCTAAAAGTTGTAGTTGATAGAGAACGTGAAATTCAGAAATTTAAGCCTGATCCTTATTGGATGATTGAGCTTAATGCTCTTGTTAAGAAAGAAAAAGTGGTTGCTTGGCATGAGGCTGATAAGTTTTGGGATAAGAAAAAAGCAGATGAAATATACAATAAAATAAAGGATGAAAAAAAAGTTTTAGTTAAAGAAGTTTCAAAAAAGCAAGTTAAGCAGCAACCGCCTGTTCCTTTTGATCTGACAACTTTGCAAACAGAAGCATATCGTTGTTTTGGTATTAATCCTAAAATAACGTTAGAGCTTGCACAGGAATTGTATTCAAATGGTTGGATTTCTTATCCGAGAACAAGTTCACAGGAACTTCCTGAAAGTATTGGTTTCAAGAAAATTTTTGCTGCATTAGCAAAGAATGTGGATTTTAAAACTCTTGTAAATGAGTTGTTGAAGAAAAAAGAGTTAAAGCCAAATAATGGGAAAAAGACTGATCCTGCGCACCCAGCAATTTATCCTACTGGTATTATGCCAAAAAGTCTTGAAAAGCGCCAGGAAAAAGTGTATGATCTTATTGTAAAGCGTTTTTTGGCAACATTTTCAGATCCTGCTGTTCGTGAAACCGTAACTGCAAAATTAGATGTAAACAATGAGTTGTTCATTGCAAAGGGCACAAGAACTGTTGAAAAGAACTGGCATGTATTTTATGCTCCATATGTGAAGCTTGAGGAAGAAGAGCTTCCTGAGATGAAGGAAAAAGATGAGCTCACAATTAAAAAAATTGTTTTACACGAAGATGAAACAAAGCCTCCAAAAAGGTACACTCCTGCTAGTTTGATTAAAGAACTTGAAAAGCATGGTCTTGGCACAAAAGCCACACGTGCAGAAGTTGTCGAAACATTAAGAAAAAGAAATTATGTAAAAGGAGAATCTATTGTTGTGACTGAGCTTGGCATAGAAACAGTTAATACTCTTGAAAAATTTGCGCCAAAGATTTTGGATGAAGAGTTAACACGTCATTTTGAGCAGGATATGGAAGAAATAAGAGAGAATAAAACAAATCAGGACAAGGTATTAACAAAGGCAAAAGAAATTCTTGTTGATTTACTAAAAGAGTTTAAGTCAAAAGAGAAAGACGTTGGAGAGGAATTAAAGAAAACATTTAGTAATACTCGTGCTGATTTAACAACTGTTGGTGAGTGTCCAACGTGCAAAGAAGGCAGTTTGATTTTAAGAAAAGGTAAGTTTGGAAGGTTTATTGCGTGCGATAAGTATCCTGAATGTAAAACAACATTTAAGCTTCCTGCTAATGGGTTAATAGAAGTTACTCCAAGTATTTGTGAAACTTGCAAGCATCCTGTTGTAAAAGTAATTAAGAAAGCAAAAAGACCTCAAGAGATTTGCATCAATGTTGATTGCCCATCTAAAAATATTCCTGACGTGAAAGAAGAAAAATGTGAGAAATGCAAAGAAGGCAATCTTGTTCTTAGAAAGAGTATTTATGGCGGTTTTTTGGCTTGTAACAAGTTTCCAAAATGTAGAAACATTAAGAAATTGCCTCAGAAAGAAGAGATTAAAAAGTAAACATAGAGATTATAAGATCAAAAATTTCTTAAAGGGATAGATTTGTCAAAAAGTATGAACAAAACACATTTTCTGTTGTTGATTCTCTTGTTGGTTCCTTTAGTTCAAGCTATTGAAGCAAAGCAGGGAAGCATAACTTTGCTTGCGCTAATTGATAAAAATGGTGAGCGTTCTGCAGGGGTTGCATCGTTAGAGCTTGAAATACTTCCTGGTAAAGAAAGAGTTTTTCTTGAAACATTTCCTATGACTAAGTTATCTACGCAGGCTTCTTTGCGGCTTGCACAGCAAATTACATGTAAAGAGTTAGAAATTGATTGTTCTGGTTATGATTTTTTGTTCAGCATTAATGCTGCTCCTGGCATTGTTGGTGGGCCTAGTGCAGGAAGCTCTGCAGCTATATTGGTTGGAGCGTTGTTGTTAAATAAAGAGGTTCCGGCAAATGTTGCAATGACTGGAACAATTAACAGCGGAGGAGCTGTTGGTCCTGTTGGTGGCTTAGATATAAAACTCGAAGCTGCACAAAAAAACAATCTGACAAAAATATTTTTGCCTCCTGGTGCAAGCGAGTTTGAAGACAATGAAACAAATCAAACAGTTAATTTAATGGATGTTGGAAAAGAAGTTAACGTAACTGTTATTGAAGCTGCAACAATATTTGATATCTTAAAAGAGTTGTATGGTTATGAGCAGAACAATACGAATGGCAATTTGATAATTAATGATGAATATACAAAAATCATGCGCGATGTTGCCTATGATTTGTGTGATCGTACAGCTGATTTACTAAAAGAAACTGGTAAAATTAACGATACTGATTTGCAAAACATAACTGTGAAGGCGGAGGAGAATTTGAAAAACGGTTCTTTTTATTCTGCTGCTTCTTTTTGTTTTCGCGCAAACACGATTTACAAACAGGAATGGTACAAAATAAACAGTTTTTCTTTTGAAGAGTTAAAAGCGCGTGCAAAAACAGTGGAAGAAAACGCAAATGCAGTCAAAACTGAGTTGAAGAATAGAGATATATCTACAATGACTAACTTGCAGACATTTATGGCTGTGAGTGAACGTATAGATGAAACGCTGCGCATGATTGAATTAATTAAAAATGTTGAAAATGAAACAAATGAACGTGTTGGTAACACGCTCGGTTATGTTGAAGAGCGTTTATTTTCAGCAATTACTTGGGAACGCTTTTTTGAGAACAAAACAGGAAATCTAATCATTACAGAGCAAAAATTGCAGGATAGTTGTATTGCAAAGTTGTCTGAAGCAGAGGAAAGGTACAATTATGTTAAAACAAGCATTCCTGAAGCATTAACTGATAGTCTTGAAGAGTTTGAAAGAATTCATAATCAAATAAAAAATAAAGAATACATAACTTGCTTGTATGGTAGTTCAAAAGAAAAATCACGCGCAGAATTGTATTTGAATCTTGTTGGTGTAAAAAAGAGCAGATTATCTGATTTGATCGATTTACGTTTAGAGCTAGCTCGCCGTGGTTTGATGAAGGCGCAAAGTAAAGGTGTGTTTCCAATTATTGCATATAGTTATTATGAGTATGCAAAATCATTGCAGGGTTTTGATGATATTACTTCTTTGTTGTTTGCAGAATACGCTTTGGACCTTGCCAATTTAGATATTTATTTTGATGAAAAAGAAAAGCAAATAGAAGAAATATCAAAAGTTCCTGCTATTACTACGTTGACAATCATACTGCTTCTACTAATCACTGGTTTTCTTATTCAAATGCAAAGAAAAAAGAAATTTAGTAAGAAAAGAAAGTAATACCAAAGAATTCTAACCTCTTATTTCCTACTTCAAACTATTAACTATCTGTTGATTATAAAACCCTTGCAGGCATCCGAAGACACCTGCGAGGGAAAAAGAGGTGATTGTGATGGTAAAAGAAGGCGTAATCCACCCCCGATCACCAGTACGAGTTTTGTTTCCTCGTTACTACTAACAGATAGTGGAGCTCATATTTAAAGCTTTCGGTCATAGACCACTTAAAAGTAGCAACACAAAACATTTTATATGGTAGTTTATAAATAAGCTTATGAATAAAAAGTGGATTTTTCTCTTCATATTAACTAGTTGCATAACTGGATTTGTAACAGGAATACCTGAAGAAACAGGCTCGATTGATGTTTTTTTCTGCGATAAAGTTAACTGCAACATCATTTTGCAGGATAAAATAGCGCAAAGTTCAAAAGCGAATTGTGCAATGTACAACCCATCTAAAGAGCTTATTAATGAGTTAAACGGGAAAGGTTTTCTTGCAACAGATGAAGAGTATGCTTCATCCAACACAATCAACGAATTTGGTTCTGGTTTGATGCACAACAAGTTCTGTTTGTTTGATAATCAATTTGTCTGGACTGGTTCTTGGAATCCAAAGCAAGAAATGAGTATTCCAAATAACGTTGTCCTGATTGAGAGTAAAATCATTGCAAGTGCATTTACAAAAGAATTTGAAGAGTTTGAAAAAGGAGTGTTTCACGGAGGAAAATCTTTGCCAGGTCTTGTAAAATTGAATGGGAGTCTTATTGAGGCATATTTTTGTCCAGAAGATAATTGCCAAGAACGCGTATTAGAAACTCTTGAAACAGCGGAAGACTCAATTTATTTTATGACTTATTCTTTTACAAATGATGAAATAGGCGATTTGGTTTTAGACAAGTCGAAAAAATTGGTTGTTAAAGGAATTTTTGATCCGAGAAAAGATAAAAAATATAGTGAGTATGAAAAACTAAAAGACTTTTCAAAAATTGAGAAAGTGCATCATAAGGTATTCATTGTTGATGAAAAAATAGTCATTACAGGAAGTTATAATCCAACAAATAACGGGAATACAAGAAATGATGAAAATGTTGTTATTATCCACAATAAAGAAATTGCAGGAAAGTTTGTTGACGAATTTAATAGTTTATGGTAATTATTTAATTAGCTCATTCTTTTTCAATATCTCTTTCATTTCCTGAAATTCGCGTGAGTTTTTAAACTCGCGTAGTTGTTCTGGTGGTAATTGTTTGACTGCTGATAATACTATTTTTGATACTTGTTTCATGTCTTGTTTTATATTGTTCAGAGCAAAGTTATTTGTTTTAATTTCATCATGTTCAATTTTTTTCGTTTCTCTTTTAAACAAGTTAAAGAATATATCTTTGAAGTTTTGTTGTGTTTCTGATTCTTGTTTTATTTCTGGTTCAACAACAGTTTCTGAAGTTTCGCGTTTGAATGAAAAATTTGGTTTTGGAATTAATTGCTTGAATAACTGGATAAAATTTGGCTTTGCTCGTTGCCGAGAGCTTAAATAATCATCAAATTCTTGTTGAAATTCCTCTGTCATGATACACCTCTTTTACAAATGATAATTATCGTTTATAAAATACTTCGCTTGTTGGTATTTCATCTTTATTTCTGTGAATAATGTCCTTGTCTCTTACTGAGTTGTATGCGAAGTCCTCATAGTCAAATCTTTCTACAAGTATTTCTTCTTCATTAATTGTTCGCTTTTTATCAACGCGCAAAGCGAGTCCTGTTCGTTCGTCAAAAGACATTTCTACTGTTGGTGATTCTTGGTCAAATATGGCTTGTGCTACTGATCTTCCGCGAAGCGTATATTTGCCTTTGGAAATTTTGTCTGTATCTTCGTTTAAGTATATGTAAAACCAGTCTTCGGGCAAAATTATGTTGTAATCCTTATATGAAACCAAATAGGGAATGTCATAAATCTCCAATTTGCCACATTGTCTGCCAAGTTCTTCGTGTATGCTTTCACAGTAAGCGATTGCTTTTTGTGATATTCTGTCTAAGTATACAACGTCATAATGAAACATAGTGTATGTTTTACCATTTATATTTGCATTTCTTATAGTTATTGGTTTTGTAAGGTGTATTTTGTATTTTTTGTCTCTTACAAAATATTTGTGTTTGTTGTATGTGAATTGGTAACTGTCTACATTTTTTATGAATTTATCAAAGAATTGATACACTGCAGTTCTTTCGTCTTCGCTGATATCTGTGGGTTCAGCAGGCATTTCAGGAGTCTGTTCTGTTTCAAGGGTTTCTGAATTTTCCAATTCTTGCGTTAATTGTGGCTGTTCTCCTTCTATTTCCTGAATCGGTTCTGCTATGGGGGGTTGTTCTCCTTCAATTATTTCCTGAACTTCAATTTGCTCTTGCTGTTTGAGCTCGTCTGCAATTCTCTTTGCTTTGGTTTCCTTTTCAGGAGCGCACGCAATAAGAATAACTGCCAGTAAGACGATAAAAAACATTTTTCTCATATCAAGAACCAGCAAATCAGGTTATTTAAGCTTTGCTGTGATGATATTTATATAGTTGGATATGAAGTATGCTGTTATGAAAAAAGAGCTAAGTTGTTTCTTTTGTGTCTCTTTTTGGCAACAAGCCAGAGGCATGATGTTTCGCTCAATAGTTGTTCCTTTGGCATTTCCGCTTAAAAAGGCAAGAAAGTTATTTCTTCATTCGTTTTTTTGTCCTGTTCCTATTGATTTGGTGCTTTTGACTTATCGTGGTAAAGTTATTGAGCTAAAAGAATCTTGGCAAACAAAGTTTTATTGTTCAAGAGAAAAAGCAAATGTGCTTTTAGAATTGCCTTCAGGAAGTATCAAAAATAGAAATATTAAAGTAGGTGATATGCTGAATATTATAAAAAGAGTGTGAAATGGATTTAATTAATCTATCAGTTTTCATTGGCGCGTGTTTGCTTTTGATTATTGCAGGCAGTTTAGTTGTCAGGAGTTTGGTGCGGTTAGCTGAGTTTCTGAAAGTTAATGAGTTTTTATTTTCGTTTATTATTGCTGGGCTTGCCACATCTCTTCCTGAATTGTTTATTGGTATTAACGCTGCGTTGATTGCTCAGCCTGCGATTGCTCTCGGAACGATTATCGGTAGCAATATTGCTGATATCACTTTAGTGGTGGGGATTGCTACGTTGTTAGGGCAGGGGCTGAAAGTAAAATCAAAGATTGTGGTTAGAGATGCGTATTTGATGTTTTTTATTGTTTCTTTGGTCGTAATCTTAATGTTTGTTGGCAAAGAGTTATCCAGATTAGATGGAATTATTTTGCTTGTTGTTCTTTTTGTGTATTTGTATTTTATGATTAAGAAAAAGGAAGCGTATACGGCAACAGTTTCTGAGCCGATTAAACGTTGGCGTGTTATCGGGTACGTTATGCTGTTTTTACTTGCCCTGCCTGTGTTGTTTTTTAGTGCGAGTATTGTGGTAGTATCTGGTACGCAGCTTGCGTTGGATGCTCTGCTTCCTCCTATTTTTGTTGGTTTGTTCTTTATTGCTATTGGCACATCCCTGCCTGAATTAGTTGTCCAGATTCGTGCTGTGTTTTCAGGTCATCCGAGTATTGCGCTTGGGAACATTATTGGTTCTGTGATCTGGAATAGCACATTAATTCTTGGTGTTGTTGCTATAATCAGTCCAATTACTGGAAATTTGTTTTTGTTTTTGACAAGCAGTTTGTTCATGGTTATTGTGTGTTTGTTGTTTGCTGTGTTAGTTGATCATGGCAGGCGCTTAACATGGAAAGAGGGTCTTGTTTTGTTATTAATGTATGTTTTGTTCATCATTGTTGAACTGAGTTTGAAGAGTTATTACTTAGTGAATGGACTGGTTTGACTATTAATGTACTATTATTCTTTCCAATGTTTCAACGCCTTCTGGAGTTACTTGTTGAACAAATACTTCGCCAGTATCAATGACGTTGTTTTTGAAAGTAAATTCTCCATTTATTGTTGAGAATTTATGTGCTGCTAAGTATTCATTAATGTTTTCAGGTGAAGTTGAATTGAGTGCTTCTGCAAGAATCATCATGCTATCGTATGCGCCGCTTGCAGAATAGTTTGGTGTCTTATTGTATTTTGCTCGGTATTTTTTTGTAAATTCTTGTGATGCTGGTGTATCATAATCAAAATAAACCATGTTCTGAAATAAGTTGTGATCTAACTCCATATTGTTGAGTGCTGTTGTGACAATACCGTGACTTATGAATTGAACATCTAATTCTGTTTCTTTTGCGCGTTTGAGGAATGTTGCCAAATCAGTGTCAAGCATGTCTAAAAAGACTGCTTCCGCTCCTGATTGTTTTACTTTAGCTGCTTCTGTGAGAAAGTCATTTCCTCCGAGTTGTGTGTATGTCTGATCAAGTACAATTGTTCCGTTTGTTCTGTTCATAATATCAGTTAGTCCTTGTAAAATGGCTTCGCCAAATGGGGATGTATAATGTACTATGGCTATTCTTTTGATGTTTTTTTGTTTAATGTGATTTTCAAGCGTCCATACTATTTTGCGCATTTCTGGACGCATAAGAAAAGTGTAATCGTTGATTGTCAGCCCATCTGTTTTGACGTTTTGTGGAGTGATTAGTGTTATTTGTTTTTCTTCTGCTAAAGGAGCAATTGCGTTGTAATTAAAGTCCCATGTTCCGCCAATAAGTGCAACAACATTGTCAACTTCTACAAGTTTATTGAATGCCGTAACTGCTTTTTTTGAGTCTGTTGCATCATCTTCGTAAATAATTTCAACTTGTTTTCCATTAATGCCTCCTTTTGTATTGATTTCTTCAACAGCAAGGTCTATTCCTTTTTGTGATTCTTGTCCGTATGAAGCCGCAGGCCCCGAGAGGGAAAGCAATGCTCCAATTTTTACAGTATCTGCAGTTTGCGATGTACAAGATAGAATAAACAACAGCAAAATGATTATAGCCACCCTCATAGGGAAACATATTTCTCGAGGCATTTAAATAATTTTCTTCATAAATTTACTAAATAATCGCATAATTTTTATACTTATGCTGTTTAATTAGTAAAATGAACTTGAATTCGGTTGACAAAAAGATTCTTTGGGCGCTTCATAATAATTCCCGGCTTCCTGTGTCTAAGGTTGCAAAAAAATGTAGGATTAGCAGGGAAATTGCTGAATACAGAATTAAAAAACTTGAAAAAACAGGAATTATCAAAGGTTTTGTTGCTCGTGTTGACATGTCTTTTCTTTGTGCAGGTGTTGGTTCTGCTTTGTTTAAGCTTATTCGTTTTGATGAGAAAAGATTAAGTGGCATTCTTGATTTTTTGAAAGCTCATCGTTCTGTTAATTGGATTGCTGAATTGTGCGGTACAGCAGATATCGTGATTGTTTTTCTTTACAAAAGCTCAGAAGATTTGGCTCAGATAATTACAGAAATCAGCGAGTTTATTGGTTCTAATCTTAAAGAACATCAGATTCAGTTGTATATTAGCGAGTATAAGTTTTCAAGAGAAGGTCTTGTTGCAGAGGATGCTCGGAAATTTATTTCTCCACTAATTTCGTTTAAGGATCATTCAGAAAAGAAAGATCTGGATAAAATCGATAAGCTTCTGCTTGGTATTTTGGCAAATAATTGCAGGATAAAAAATATTGAGCTTGCAAAAAAATTAAAAATAAGTGAGGATGCTGTTAGAAGACGGATTATTAGTTTGGAAAAGCGCGGTTTACTTCTTGGTTATTCGATAACAATTGACGTAAATAAATTAGGGTTTGAATCGTATTATGTTCAACTTCAAATTGATCAGATGACTAATCAGACAATTGCGAAGATAAAATATTATTGTGAAACAAGTCCATACGTTACTTACTGCTCACGAATTGCAGGAAGATATAATGTAGTCATGACTGTTTGCGCAAAAAACAGGAATCATTTTAATGACTTATTGAGAGATTTAAGAAAGCATTTTGGAGCACAGCTTCTTGATTATGATTTCCAAATTGATTTAGAAGAACATAAAGAGACTACTTTGCCTGAAGGGTTTTTGGATTGATCATTTAACGTACTCAACATTTTCAAAAGTTTCGAATTGTTGGTCGCCTGTTAAGAATAATATGTTCAGTTTTTTGGCAAGTAAATATCCTATGCAGTCAACATATGATAATTTTCTGCTTTTATTTTGAAATTTGAAAAGCATTGCTTCTTTAATAGTAGCATCATCAATCAAAATACAATAATCGATGAAAGCATCGTATTTTTCATCTGCAATTTCTTTTGAGTATGTTCTAAGAAGGGCGTAATGTAATTCCATTAATTGTAGTCTTGTTGTTACTATTGCTATTCCAATTGAGTATTTTTTGTAGTTTGGATTGCCAACTATGATCTCATATAAAGCATATGTGTCAAAAAAGTAAGTTGTTATTCCCATCCTTCGCGAGCCATGTCTTTGAATTGCTGCCCTGAAGTTTTTCGTTTCAGAGATCCGAAGAGATTTGTTAAGTCTGTTTCTTTTACAACTTCAAGAAATATTTTATCATCCGATTTTAAGTGTTTTTTCTGAACAAGTTCTTTAGGTAAAATGACTCCTAATGAATTTCCCCATTTCCTCAATGTTACTTCTATTGCCATTTTAATCATACCTCAATTAGACAAAAGTATAACTGCTTAATAAATGTTTGGTTGGATCAACTCTAAGTATCAAGATTTTGCTATCTTCCACAGCATCTCAAAAAACGTCTTGTAAGTTTCTGCAAAGTTTTTGTCTTTGATCAGCAATCCATACGGCTTTTCTCCGTAGCTTGCAAGAAATAAATAATCATTTAAGACTCCGTACTCTGTGAATGTTTCTAAGTCGAGATATTTTACTTCTGTTTTAGGCATTGTTTTTCTTATTTCGCCCCACTGTTTGCCTTTGCGATCAAATATTATTTTGAGTGAAACTTTATCTTTGATTCTTTTTTTATGAAATTCTAGAAAGAAGGGTTCAAGTTTTTGAAACGATTTTAACGTTACTGCTGCTACATAATATGAATCGTTTTTGTTCCATAAATTCATAATTTCTGTGAACATTGATTTTACTCCTCTGATATCTGAAAAATATTTAAAATCTGTCAAACGATCATGTTGTGGGATGGCTTTCAGTTGAGTAATAGATGCTAATAATTTTCCTTTTTCGTCTTTGATTTTTTTTTCTTTTTCTTCAAAAATGTGAGCTAAATTTTCTGGCGAAGAAGCGCTAAATACTTTTATGTTGTTAATAACTTTGTATGTTACAAGTCCTTTCTCAAGCAGACTGTTAAGAATGGTGTAAATATGCGAACTTCTGATGTTTGTTCGTGTGCAAATTTTTCCTGTCTGGCTCTCGCCGTTAAATCGCAAATCTATATATGCTTTTGCTTCGCTGTTTGTTAATCCTGCTGCTATTAGCGCTTGTATGTTTGACTCTTTGCCATCCATACTACTAAGTAAGGTAGTAGCAAATATTTAAATGCTTTGATTTCTATTGGCTACTAAGAGATTACAGACAATAACTTTGAATTTGTGGAGACAAAAATGACTGAACAAAGAAAAAAGATAATCGCTTATGACGACGATATTTCTGATATTCAAAGAAGATATCTGCCTCTTGCGCGTGACAATGATATTAGCGTGATTTATTTTGCTCGTCTTTGTGGTCAAAAGCTTGAAGATTTTGTAAATAGAACTTTACCAAATAGACTTGAACTTTGTGGAATTTCAAGAGAGCTAATATTTGCTGCTCTGGACCACCAAGATCTTATCAAGTTAAGGTTTGACCCAGAAACTTCAGAAATTCCTTTCCCACAAGACGCAGATGTGTACTTTGTTGATGGGTTAGCTGGCGGCTCTAGAGCCGTTGCAGCTAAATTGCCAAAAGAAAGGGTAACTGTGATTTCAAAGGACTACGAAACCATCTTGGATGCACAACGTTTGGGGTATAAAACCATATCAGAATTTTAGATCATCATACTTTTTAAGATCTCTCTTGCTATGTTTGTATATGATATCATGATGAGCATAATCAACAAAATAAACTGTGTCATCATCTCCAAAAAATAATATCACATAAGAATTATTTACGTGAACTCTTTTATACTTTTTAAGATCGCGTGTTAAGTTCTTATAATGATTCAAATCAGTGGAATTTAAAATTTCATCTATTTTATTTAATGTGTTTTGTAACTCTTGCCCTTTAATTTTTTTGAGTTGTTTTCTAAAAAGATGACTGTGCTTTCTCCTTCTCATTCCAACTGTGCTCTTTTTTTAAGTTCTCTTTCAAACTCTTCAGATTCACCATCAGACAAAAAAGTATTTGCTTCAATACTATTCAACCGTTCTAAATATTCTGGTCTCACTTCCATAGAACCAAAAATCTTCTCTCTAGCAGCATCACGAATAAATTCTTGAACATTCAAAAACCCATTATTCTTAGCATACTCCTTAGCTTGCTCTAGAAACCCTTCCGAAATCCTCAAATTAATCTGCATAGACATAATACCAAATAATATCAGATAATATTTAAAACTATCGCTCCGAAAAAGAATTGTTTATAAAAAAATTGGCACGTATCAGCTATGTTTTGTTTCAGTTTCTCTGTATTTAGTAATGAGTAAATTGGTTATTTGCTCTAATTTGCATTCTATTCAATAATTTCAGGAGCTAACGAAAGGGGGCAATTTTCTAAAAACTAAACTAAAAACGAAACGACGAGGGGGGAATTCCGAGTCCTACAGACAGAGTGCCTTTTTCTGCGGAAAAAGAAATTTAATAACGAGGGGGCTTTTAAGATAGTCTTTCTCTTCGAGAAAGTATTTAATTGAGGGGCGAGAATAGTTTATATTATTTTTTCTTGTTTTTCTGATTCTTTATTCTTCTTAAGTTTATTGAACTCATAGTACATTAAATCAAACAATGCAGATTTCAGTTTTGATTTAAGTTTTTCATTATCAACTAATCTTTTATAGAATTTCATATTGCTATTTAATAATCCTGTCATTTCTTGATTGAAATATTTATCGAAAACGGCTTTAACATTTTCTTTAGAATTATGTTCCATCTTGTTTAATAATTCTTTATTTTCAAGAAGATGGTCTTTAACTCTTCCTAAGAAAACTTTATCATCTTCAGTAAAATCAGTCCCAAAAGCATCATTTAAAGCTTGGAGAATTTTAGATAATTTAGTGTTTATATCTGGCGCAAATTCACCAACTCCTGCCGAAATAGGTTTTAATTCGCCTTCCGATTTTAATTTTATCTCTTTTTCCCCTTTATTTACGATTTTATATGAATCCATATCTACATCTTCTAAAACATTGAAGGGTAAGGGATTATTTATTGTTGGAAGTTTCTTTGATAGAAACTTATTAAATAGGAATATCTTTTCAAGATTTACATCAGAGAACGGCATTAATTGGGATAAAAATGAATATATACTTTGATATCGCTTCAATGTTTTCTTAAATCCGACTTGGTCTTTTTTAGTCTTCTTTCTAAACTCATTTACAACAGGGTTCAAAAGATTGTGAAGTTTAGGTTGTGGTTCTCCTTTTTTCCATGCTTTAATGAAAGCGTCTACATCTGTTTGGTCAAATATTTGATAATCAATTAATTTTTCTTCAAGCTCGTATAATTTGTGAGGATCAGTTCCTTCTTTTAAGAAAGTAGCTTCATAATAGGGTTGAAAGGCTTTCTCAATTACTTCTGTTTGATTTGCAAAATCCAATATCAGAGTATCATTTTTGTGAGGAGGATATATCCTATTTGTCCTACTAAGAGTCTGAACAGCAGTAATCCCATTAAGCATTTTATCAACATACATAGTATGAAGTAATGGTTGATCAAAACCAGTTTGATATTTATTAGCAACAATTAAAATTCTATAAGGTTCTTCTTTGAAAGCATTTTCAATTGATTTTTTTGAAGGTAAATCATTCATATTACTTTCAGTATACTCCTGCTCATCATGTTTTACTATTCCAGTAAATGCAACCAAAGTCTTTATTGGATAATTGTTTTCTTTGATTAATTTATCAAATGCTTTTTTGTATAATACTGCATGAAGTCTTGACCTTGTTACAACCATCGCTCTAGCTTTACCTTTGATTTTATTATAACTTGAACTCATAAAATGCTCAAGCATTATGTCAGTTTTTCTTGAAATTGCATGAGGATGCTTTTCAACAAAATTTCTCAATAATTTTTTTGCTTTCTTTTCATCATATTCAGGATCATCTGTTATTTTCTTGACTAACTTAAAATAAGTTGCATAAGAAAGATAATGCTTGAGAATATCTAAAATAAAACCTTCATCAATTGCCTGTTTCATAGAATATAAATGGAATGAATGATATTCTCCTTCATCATCTTTAGTCCCAAACATTTCAAGAGTTTTATTTTTAGGAGTTGCAGTAAATGCAAAAAAACTAACATTTTTTAGATTCCTATAAGATTCAATTTCATTTAGTATTTCTTCTTCAACTTCTTCATCAACATCTTTTTCTAGTGCTTCAGCTTCTTCTAAACTGTTTGTTGAGAGAATTTGTTTCATTTTTCGAGCCATTGCTCCAGATTGTGAAGAATGTGCTTCATCAATGATTACTGCATAATTTCGTTTTGGTAAATCCTTAACTTCATCTAAGATATAAGGGAATTTATGTAATGTTGTTACAACAATATTACTTCCTGATTTCATTGCTTCTTTAAGATCTTTTGAAGATTTCTTTTCATCAATAACATCAACAATACCTTTTACTTTTTCAATTGCCTGAACTTGATTTTGTAATTGTTTATCTATTACCTTTCTATCCGAAACTACAATAACCATATCATAGATACGATTATCTAACCTGTTAAATTTATTAATCAATCCATGAGAAAGCCATGCAATTGTTTTGGTTTTTCCAGAACCTGCACTATGCTCAATGAGATAATTTTTACTAGGGTTTGCATCTGCCAAAAGCAAATTAACACAATCTAATTGATGGTATCTTGGGAAAATTGGATATTCCTCAGTATCTTCTTTTTCAATATAAACAAAATTATTAATTAATTTTGATAGTTTGTTTATTTGTAAAATATCATTATATAGGTATGAAGTTTTGTAATCGTTTTGTACTTCAGGATTATCTAATGCTTTGTTGAAAGGCAAGAATCTTGTTTTCCATCCAGCCAATTTTGTTGCCATGAATATCTTTTCATCACTCATAGCAAAATGAACAAAGCAATTTTGAAATATTTTTTCTTTAGAGTCTCTATCTTCTTTATACTGCTTTATTGCTCTCTCTACACCTTGAGAAAATGTATCTTTAAGTTCTATTGTTAAAATGGGCAGTCCGTTTATGAATATAACCAAATCCAATCTATTTCCTTTTTCTCTGTCTTGATATTCTAATTCATCAATAACTGAAAATATGTTTTTCTCAAAATGCTCGAATAAATCAGGATTTTTGTTGTTATTTGGTTTAGGATAAAATATATTGAATTGACATCCAACATCTTTAAAGCCATTTCTTAGAACATTGATTGTTCCCTTTTTATCTATTTCATTGATTAATCTGTAAAATAATTTATTTTCTGCTTCATCTCCATAAACTTTTTGAAATTTTTTCCAAATTTTCTCTTGGGTGTCCATGATAAACTTTAAAGTCAATTCTGGATCAAGGCATGATGCTTTATTGAAGCAGTTTGTTCCTCTGCTTTTATATCCTGTACTAACTAAATGAGCAATAATATCATTTTGAAATGCTTTTTCTGAAGTGTTAGTTTCCATTTTTTGACATCTTATGAATCTTATTATTTAGTTGAATTATTTCTTTTGTAAAATAAAATAGTATTAATATCCAAGAACCAAAAATAATCCAAAATGTATAAGGTAAAAATAAATTCATGGTGTAATTGTTTTGAGTCATCATAATTCCTAGAGGAGCAAATACTCCTAATATTGAAAATCCCCCAAGAAACAAAAGTGTTTTTTTAACTTCATTAGCTTCCATCAATTTAGTGAGTTCCTCATTTTTTGTTTTATTTAAATCAGATAAGTAATCAATTTCAACTTCTGTTGCATAAATTTCATCACTATATCTTCGATATCTGTCCCATTTTTTACCAGTAATATTTGGATTTATAAGTATTGACCTATCAAGCATCAATCCATCCATATTAAGCATACCAAAAGGAGATGAGCGCTTTCTTTGTCTTTCTCTTAACTCTGTAAGATATTCTTCATTAAAACTTAATTCAAGTATATTTTTAGGAAGATTATGGTAATCTTCATTTTCATCTTGATTACCTTTTTCAATTAATTCATCTATGGTAGGAGGATTATCTGGATCAAGATCATCTCTTATTTCTTTGAGGAAATCTTTGACATTTGTCATATTTTCTTCTTCATCTATTTGCTCAACCCATTGTTTTTTTTCAAAGATTCTTTTTTTCAAGAATTCCATTTTATTATTATTATCATGAATTTCATTTTGAAGAGTGGATATTGCACTTCTCTGACTTATTATTCTTGAAGTTAGAAATGCGCCCATAATTCCAACAATTGCTGCTGAACTTTGAGCAATTGCACTATAAAACCAATTTGGGTCAATAGAAGCCAGAATTGGTGCTGAATTATTCACGATTGTACTTGTTGCATCACTAATGATTGAAGTATTGTTCATAGTGCAACACCTCGCACATCGATTTTACCTGTTACAACATGATGAATTAATGATTTTTTATATTCTTCCATTAAATTTATCTTTTCTTCAATCTTTTTAATAATTTGATCAATCTTTGAAGTTTCTTTGTCTAAGTATTGGACTATTTGGTGTTGTTCTTTATCATCTGGTAAAGGAATTGCAATTAATCCAATTGTTTCAGTATTAAGATTTAATTGTGTTCCCCATTTCCCTAAACCTAGGTATGCTTGTTCTCCGATGAAAATATAATATAAATACTCATTATTAACTTTTAAATTTTTAAAATAAACAAATCCGTCATGAATACAACATTTTATTTTGGTAATAATTGGTTTTCCAACTGTTCCGGCTATTGAAACAAATAATCTCCCGGATTCTAAAGCAACGCTTAACGATTTTCCTAAAACTGAAAGTTTTTCTGATGATTCCTCTAAATATCTATCGCTTGAACTTACATCTGCAATCCTAACCCAAGAATATTCTCCCTTTTCATCAAAGTATATTGGGTCATCAATGGGTCTTGGAGATGCTCCTCTACTTACTTTTGAAAGCTTATCAATTCTTCTTGTACTCCAACCTTCAGGTATCTCTCCAATCCAATCAATTCCAGAATCTTTCATCTTTGCATTTTTATCGAGTCCTTTTGTTACAACATGATTGATTAATGCAGTTCTTTTTTCTTTTAGAAGTTCAATTAATTGTTTGTCTTTTTCGATTGTTTGGTCAAATTGAGATGTTTTTGAATCTAGGAAAGTGATCATCTTTTCCTGCTCTGGAAGGGAGGGTAAGAGAATTTGGACATTTTTTATTGGATATGTGCTAATACCAAATCGGGTAACTCCATTAGCGTTTAAGGTAAAATAATCTGAAACGTTCTTTGACTTAAACAATCTGAACAAGTAACTTCCTAGTAATTCCAATTTATTAGGTCTGATGTGGGCTAAGTGATATCCACATACAACATCTTTGAAAGTTTCCTTAACTAATGCAGGAATGGCAATATCATCAGCTTCTTCTGAATCTTTGGTAATCAGTACATCTCCTTCTTTAAGTCTGAGCTTTGATATCTGTTGGTGACTTGCTGTTGCTACCATAAAAATTATGTCAGAAGTTATGAAGTCATTATAATAAACATCTGTATAGTTGCATAATTTAACATAAGGCTCAAAATCCGATGATTTCTTATCTATATTACTGATATTAACATCAGCTACTATCTTGAGTTTTTTAACTCCCCACTCTTCAGGAATCTCTCCAATCCATTGAACTCCAGAGTCTTTGTATTTTGGATATGGTTTGAGTTTCATATTAGTAAATCCCCGCTAAAAGTTAATTGAGAGAGTTCTTCTTCGCTTAGTTTAAGTTCTTTTATTTTCTTAGAATACGCCAAAAACTCAGGGTATCTTAACATATCTATATACTGTAAACGATAAACTCTTCTCTTAATCAGCCACAAATATTCTTCAATATCTTCTCTTATTATTTCCTCTTCTGAATCCCTAAGTGATAACTCCAAACTTATTGGGAAAAGACTGCCAAATAGTCCAATTCTAGTGTTTGGTTGTATGTATGCAACATACTTGTCTTTAATAAGAAATGGAATCTTTGTTTTATCCAAAGAATCCATCCCTTGAAACACGAATTTATCTGAAAAGAATGATATGTTAAACACTTTGTTAATCTTAATTTCTGCCTCTTTAAGTTTTTTTTGTAGTGTTTTTAGGTTTGTATATTTCCAATATTTGGTAAGATAAACATTGATTGTTTTCCCTTTTAATTCAGGACTTAAGGATGTTATTTTTTGCACTAGTAGGTTAACATTACCCTCGTCAAAGTTTATTTTTTTCCAGTCTGAATTATATTTTATATCTGAGTAGACTTTAATTTTATTGTGAAACACATTTTCTTCTGTGTTATAGGTAATGTTTATTCCGAAAAGAGGGTTTCTTTCATCATAAACATCATTCAAGCAAATATACCCGTCTACAGTTGAGATGTTCTCTGGAAATTTGAATGGATAGCAAGATGCTTTAGTCAGCATCTCAGGTATGAGATTTTTTGTTTTGAAAAAGAATTTCTTATCATCCATGTTGATGAATTGTGATGGAATGTTATTTTGCAAGAAATATTTCTTCAGTTTAATATAACTATCATTTATATCTGCACTGTATATAATTATGACAAATATTCTATTTTTGTCTGCTCGTCCATCAATTATGTCTCTAACAAGATTAACTCGTTCCTCTATCACTTCAGGGTTATCAGAAAAGAATGTTTTCAGTGTATTAATTATGACTGAAGCATTATCGCTATTATCGAGTTGTATAAATATGGGTTTTAGGGGTATTTTTCCAGCATATTCGTCCTTAAGTTTTTGAAGGTTATAGTTGTCAAATATGCTTACTTCTTGAGAACTGTAAGGATTTGTAATTGACCATTCTCCAATATCTATTTCATCTTTTATTTCTTCACGAGTAAATTTAAGTGTCCCCACTGTAATCTCGGGAGGGAAGAAATCTATAAGTCCACAAATCTGATTATATCTTTGTGTTGTTTCACTCACAGTTAATTGAGAAGCAGGTCTGTCCAAACTAAATGTCAATACATAACGTTGTATTGCTTTCCTATGTCTAAGGCGATAAGATATCAATAAGCCATTAAAGGAAAGGGTTCTGTTTTCTTTGTTAATACTTAACTTTAGACTCTCTAAAGCATTATACAACGCTTCATAAGGATATTCCCCTACATCAATATTGACGCTAAAATATATTGTTGTCTTCATTGTCTTTTCATCTCCTTAAAAAATTGCATTGTCTTTATTACACCAATAACAATTACTGACAACAAGAAAAGAACTAATAGATTAATGGGTTCTGAGATCCAATTAACAATAATTGGTAGTCCTGTTATCTTAAAAAATTCTCCCTCGTAGATACCTGTAAAGTCAAGCAACCCAAATGTTCTCAAGATTGCAAATAAACCAATAATTGCAGAAATACCCCATAGTTTGAAGTCCTTTAATATGTCTAGATATTTTTTCTTAATGTATCCATAAAAAACAGGAGGATTGTTGTTTTTAAGATATTCTAAAGAATCTTTTCTATTCAGTTGTATGCCTTGAAATTGTTTGTTCTCAGAATATAACAACAAGGCTATTTTTTCATAAGTGTTAATGCTTTTTTGGGTTACTAAATCAATAAGATCTATTTGCATCTGATAAAATTGTTTTACTTTATTATGCCTATAAAATCCGAATAGTGAAGCTATCAATGGCAAGATTGAGTTTTTTATTCCTGTTGCGAATTCATTTTTTTTATTCAAGTATAACTCTTCTAGAAAGAGATAGAGTGGCGATAAACTATTATCAAAATCTTTTATTTTTGTTTCTTTTAGAAATTCTGTTGTTTTTTTCTTAAAGTCATTTTTATCTTTTAAGGAAGAAATGAAAAAGAGTTTTAATAGCTCATTTGACAAATTTTGATTTTTCGATTGTTTCCAAGTACTATATTTTGTAGAGAATGCTTTCTTCCCATCTTTGTTTATTCCAAGTATAAATAATAGAATAAAATCATCAGTTTTTGTAGGTTTTGAACCTTTTTTCTCTTTGTAAAAATAGTCTGTTATTGCAGATTCGACTCTATTTGAATTATCCCACTTCTCCTTTAAAATATACTTTATTTGATTCTCTGGAAAATCCCCCATCTTACTCGACATCCTCCTTGACTAGTTCTGCAATCTCATCAGTTACTTTCTTGATGTCTGTTTCAATCTCTTCCAAAGGTCTTGGAGGAACATATTTGTAGAAATATTGAGTAAAGTTTAGTTCATAACCTATTTTATCCTTGCTTCTATCCATCCATCCATCAGGATAATATGGTTTCACTTCTCTGTCAAAATACTCTTGAATATCTTCTTTTAATGGAATCTTTTCAGAATCTCTTAAATTGGAATCTGCTTGTTTTTTGCCTTTTCCATCTAAAACATATTCAGCAGTTTCATCATGTTCTGATAATTTAAGAATAATATTCTTGATAAATATGGGAGTTAATTTAATGTTTTTCAAAGCGTTCTTAACAAGTTCTTCAAATTCATCCCAATTCTTATAAGTTTTATCTCCGACAGATTTCAAAGCTTTAATAATTTCCTCTTGCTCTGCTTTTCCTTCTTCTTCCTCTTTTAGCTTTTCATCAGGATTCTTGCTTTTGCTTTCAGCTAGTTTTGAAAAAGCACTATAAGAATAAAGATTTTCAAGTCTTTCTTCATTAACACAATAGTTTAATTGTAATGGTCTTTCAACCGTTATCTTAGTATATCCAAATTCTTCATTATCAAATATTTTAATATTTCTTGAAGGCTTGAAATTTTCATAATATTCCAGAATTTCTTTAATATCTTCAGGGGAAATATATTGCCTTTTACTACCTAAGCTTTTACGCATCTTCTTAAATTTAGAAGTTGCATCAATTAGCTGTATTTTACCAACTCTTTCAATTGGCTTTTCATTAGTCAAAATCCAGATATACGTTCCTATACCTGTTTTATAAAACATTTGATGAGGCAGGGCAATAATCGCTTCAATCAAATCTCCTTCAATAATCCATTTACGAATATCGCTTTCTCCTGAACCTGCATCACCAGTAAACAAAGGAGAACCATTTGTAATAACCGCAATTCTTGATTTCTCCTTTAATTTCATCTTAGAAATCATGTGCTGCAAAAACAATAATTGACCATCCTTAATTCTTGGAGTTCCTGCTCCAAAACGACCCTCAAAACCTTTTTTAGATTCTTTTATTACTTCGTCTTGGTCAGCTTCCCACTTTGTTCCATAAGGTGGATTTGAGATTATATAATCAAACTTTTCATTAGGAAACTGATCTTTAGAAAGTGTGCTTAAATCATCTCCTCCTTTAACATTATTTGCATCTTCTCCTCTAATTAGCATATCAGATTTACATATTGCGAAAATTTCATCATTAATTTCTTGACCAAATAGAACAATATCAACCGATTCATTCATTTTACTTATAAAATCTTTACAACTAGAAAGCATTCCGCCAGTTCCACAAGCAGGATCATAAACTGTTTTAATCAAATTCTTCTTTGTTAAATGAACTCCATTCTCAATAAACATCAATTTTGTCATCAATTCAACTACATCCTTAGGGGTGAAGTGGTCTCCTGCTTCTTCATTTGACTGTTCTGCAAACTTACGAGTTAATTCTTCGAAAATTGTTCCCATCTCATGATTTGATACAACGTCTGGATGTAAATCAACTTTTGATTCAGAAAATTTCTTTACAAGCCTAAACAGTCTATCTGTTTTAGAAAGTTTTTCTATTTGTGCTTTAAGTTTAAATTTCTCAAAAATATCTTGGACATTTTTGCTAAAACTATCAATATAATGAATTAAGTTCTGTTCTATATGCTCAGGATCTTCAAGCAATGTTTTAAAATCATATTTTGAATAATTGTAAAATCCTAAAGGATTGCCCTTTTTATCTTTGGACGCTTCTTGTAAAACATGCTCCGTGTTTTCAAATTGTCCTTTGAACTGATTATAAGTTTCAAGAACTTTTGATTTAGAATCTGATAAAACACAATCAAATCTTTTTAGTACAGTAAAAGGAAGAATTACTTTCTGATATTCATTTCTCTTATATGGTCCTCTTAGTAAATCAGCACAATCCCAGATAAATGTTATTTTTTCTTGAAAATTACTCATTCTCGCCCCTCTTCTTTAATTCTTCTTCCATACATTTCTCAAATTGACGAGATACAATCCAGCCTTCATGTTTACAGAGTTCTCTATATTTGTCATACAATTTTGTATTGACTTTCAATGTGATGTTTTTGCTTTCTTCCATTCTCGCCCCCTCTACAACTAAACTAAACATAAATAATTGCACATACTTATAAATATTGCTATAAAACTCACAAAATCAACTTCAACTTCTCAAGCAACAACTCAAATTTCAAATACTTTGCTTTTTCATTGAAATGTCCTGCGTTTGGTACAAAGCTTAATTCTACATTCAGGTTTTTTGCTAATTCTTCGCCATTTCCCAAACTGACGTAAGGATCATTATCTGATTGAAAAACGATAAAATTCTGTGCTTTAGTTTTTATCTTCTGCCAATCAAAAGAAAAGCCACTAAAACTGCTGTCTCTGTCATAATTTAATATTGGACGAACGCCTATCGGAGTGCCTACAAAAATAGCTGCTTTAATTGGTTGTTTTAATGTTTCAAGCAGATTAAGGGTAAAAACTCCACCTAAACTGTGACCAATAATTATAGTATCCTCATTAATGTGCTGTTTGTATTTCTCAAATACTTCAAACCATTCAGATATCTTTGCGGGAACAATTGGTGGTGAAGGAAACTGAGGAACAAAAATATTGCAACCTAATTCTTCTAATTTCTTTTTCAGCCAAGGAAACCAGTTCTCTTCTGGATACCCTTCTGTTCCGTGTATTATGAATATTGATTTCATTTTTTAAAGTAATAAGTGGGGACATTGGGATTCGAACCCAAATCCGGCGGGTTGGAGCCGCCTATTCTAGCCAGGTTATACTATGTCCCCGATATGATGTTGTTATTTTCTGATCCTTTTTTAAGCTATTCGTTTTTTGGTCTAAGTTTATATACAAACAAAGCATTTTTGAATTTATGTGGATAGGTCACTTTAATGTTTGGCATGAGAACTGTATTTACTTAAAGAATGCATCCAAATATAATGTTGTTATTTCTATGTATCCTTTGAGTTCTTACAGAGAAGGAAATTATACATATCATACAAATGTAAATATTTTGATCGGGCAGGAAAATAATATTCGTACGTTTGTAAATGAAATTAAGAAAGATGAGCGTTGTCTGAAGTTTTCTGGAGAGGGAAATGTGTTTATCTCACATATTAAGTTAAAAGATTCTGATCATCATACAACAAACTATTATACGCCAAAAGTGTTTCTGTTAAAGCCTGTAGTTCATAAAGATGGTAAAGAGGACTGGCTTTTTGGCGCTTGGGAGAAAGAAACCATAACAGACTTGTATAAGATATTCAAAAAACATTTTATTGTAAAACTTGTTTCAATTGAAAAATCGGATTTTACAGATGTGTTTGTTCCTCAAGTAATGCCAAAGTTAACAAATAGACAAAAAGAAGTGTTGCAGTTAGCTATTAAGGATGGTTACTTTGATTATCCTAAAAGAACTGATCTTGAAAAACTTGCAAAACAGATGAATATTTCAAGAGTTACATTTCAGGAACATTTGAAAAAGGCGCAAAGTAAAATTTTGCCTGTTCTTTTTGGGAATAGATAAAGACCTAATTATGTAGGTAGAAAAAACAAAGAGTTCTAATGATACTTTTGATACATGGTTGATGCAAGAGATTATCAAGTAAAAAGAATAAAAAATTTTGAGGATGGCTTTCTTAATGAAGTATTGCGAGTTATGAAGCGTATTGGAAAGTACCTTGACAAATTTGACGGTTTGCCGTTAATTGGAGATGAAGAAAATTTTGGACAGAAGAGATCCTCAGGAAATTTTAGCTTTCATGGGGCAATGTTTGATAAGCAACTAAGAGGATTTTTTATGACTGCCAGTAAAGTGAAAAAAAGTAATCCTTCAAAAGACAATATTGTATATGTTGAAAAAGTAGATCATAGTTCAAGAATTATCCATCTGGCAGGAATTGGAAAACCCTCACGCGGATTATTTATTCATCATCAAATATACAAAGATTTTCCTGAGATTAAGGTAATTATTCATACACACGATAATAAAATTTTGGAATTAAAAAATATCCCTATTACAAAAAGCGTGTTTGTTGGTGCAAGCATGAAACATGCAAAAGAAGTTGTTGATTTGTTAAAGTTATCAGGGAGAACATACATTAACTTACGTTCACATGGTCAGCTTGCTATTAGTACTACAGTTGATGATGTCTTGAAACAAGCTAAGAAATATAATCTTGAAGCACAAAGAAAACAGTAAATACTTGCTTTATGTCGTTTACTGATGTATTTCTGCCCTTTGCTCATGCGTTTTCTTGACTTCCAACCAAATATTTATAACTTCTTACTTCCAACCTCTTACTTCATACTAACTAAAAAGAGGTTTTATGAATAGAGTATTTTTTGGGTCAGTGGCAACAATGACTGGTTGTATTATTGGTGCAGGTATTTTAGCTATTCCTTATGTTGTGATGAAGGCTGGTTTTTGGACAGGGATTGCTGTAATTTTAGTTATCGGTATTGTGGCGTTAATTATTCATTTGTTAGAAGGTGAAATTGGGTTGCGTTCAAAGAAGTGTGGTCAGCTTGTAACATATGCTGACCAATATCTTGGCAAAAAAGGGAAGTATTTGATGTTTGTTGCGATGATGATTGGTGTGTATGGGAGTTTGGTTGCGTACACGTTAGGTGTTGCGCAGAGTTTGACGAGTATTTTTGGTGGTTGGTTCATGTTGTGGGCTGTTATATTTTATGGCATGATGGCTATTCTTGTATTTGGCAATTTAAAAGTGTTGGAAGAATCTGAGTTGTGTATGGAAATTGTAAAACTTGTTGTTTTTGTGTTAATTTTAGCAGCTTTGTTTAATTCGCATCACTTTACTTCTGCAAGGTTTACAGGTTTTGATGTGACAAATGTGTTTATTCCGTATGGTGTTTTGTTGTTTGCGTGTCTGGGTACTGCTGCTGTTCCTGAAGTTCGCCAAGAGTTAAAAAGGTGTGCAAGACTGACAAAAAAAGTAATTATCTGGGGTTCTGTTATTCCTGTTATTGTTTATTTGTTGTTTACAATTGCTGTTGTTGGTGTTTCTGGAGAGTTGACAAGTGAAGTTGCTACGATTAGTATTGCGCAGCTGGTTGGCGGTGCAGGGTTTATTTTATTGCATGTTTTTGCTATTTTGGCTATGGCTAGTTCTTTTGTTGCGCTTGCATATGCTTTAAAGGATGTGTTTAAGACTGATTTTAAGATGACAAATATAAAAGCGTGGGTGATAACTATGCTTGTTCCTGCAATTATTTTGCTGCTCGGTGTTGAGTCATTTGTTAAAACATTGGATATTACAGGAACCTTTGCGGGAGGTTTAGTAGGTATCATTATTATTTTGATCCACAGTTATTCTAAGAAGTTTGGAGATAGAAAGCCAGAATATGTAATAAACATCCCTCATTGGGGTTATGCAATATTGATTAGTATGTTTGTTGCAGGAATGATATATGAGTTAATGAGATTTATTTCCTAGCTTTTTTTTGCATGAAAGTATGCAATTATTACAATTAGAATTATAACAAGCAGTACAACAATACCAGATATTGTTTTGTATAAGTGAGGTGCAATGATGCTTCGCTGAACTTGTAATGGTACTGTGTTGCTTGTTGTTTTGCTTCCTTGGTTGTCTGTTGCAATAAATTGAACGCGTTCTTCTCCTGCCCATTTTTCTTCAGGTATAAAACGTACAATTCCGTTCTGTACTTCAATATTGATATGTTGAGTTGGTGTTACGGAATAATTTAGCTCATCTCCGTCAGGGTCTGCAAAATAATTTGCCAGGTTTAATTCATGAATTGTATTTTGTGTCCATGTTTGTGGTGGTATGCCTGTTATTTCTTGTTGTGGTGTTGGTGCAAGAAAAATCGCAATCGCAAGCAATACTACAATGATCCCAATTGCCCATTTAATTTTGTTTCTTGGCTTAACTGCTTTTTTCTTTACGAGTCCTTTGCTCTTTACCTCTTTTTTACTTTTAAATTCCAGCTTCTTACTTCTAACTTCTGGCTGTTTACTGGTTACTGCTAACTGCTTACTGCTAACCTTTGCTGGTGCATAAATGCTGTACATTCCTTGTTTTATTTCTACTGTGAATTGTATTGTTCTTTTGTTTTCTCCTGCTTTTCTGAGTGGCAAATTAACAAAGCCATGTGGTGTGTATCTTGCAAGTTTTAGGTCTTTGTAATCAGCATGATTTTTTCTAAGCCATCTTTTTTTAACGCTAATTGTTGCTATTGTTTTTGCCGGTTTGTTTAAGTTAAATGTGAATGTTTGGTATATGTTTAATGATGGCGTTATTATGGATTTTGTTTTTTTAACGACAATTTTTAAGTCTTGTATTCCTTTTCCTGAGATGTAAAGTTTTCTTAATCCTTTATTCCATATTGAAAGTTCAACTTCTCCTGGGAAAATTTTCCAGTTCTTTTGTTTTATTTTTCCTTTAGTTATTCTTTTTATTATGTAAATTGCAAGTAATGTTAATATTCCTATTCCAAGGTATGTTGCACTTCCTACTGATATAGATATTCCTAGAACAATAATGAGCAGCACAATCAACGCAAGAAATACAACTATTTTTCCAATTCCTATTTTTGTTACTTTTAACTCTTTACTCTTTACTTTTTTCTCTGCTTTTTGTTTGATTTCTTTTTTAACTGGCTTCTCTTCTGCAGGTTTTTTTTGGTTTTCTGTATTTTTGGTTTTCTCTTCTTTTACTGGTTTTGTCTTTGGTATTTTTGGCGTTCCATAAATAGTATACACTCCTGATTTTATGGTTGCTTGATAGTGAACGTATTTTTCATCGTCTTCTGTTCTTCTTAGTGCAATATTTGTCCAGTTTCCTGTATTGTGTTTTGCAAGCTTAATTTCTGTTTCGGGTATGTGTTTTCTTCGCAGCCATGATTTTTTTATTTTGAACACTGCTGTTGCTTCTGCAGGAATGTTGGTTCTGAATGAGAATGATTGGTATCGTACGCTTGGTTTGATTGCAGGTTTGACTTTTTTGATTATTGCTTTGAATCTTTTAATGGGTTGTTCTGCAGTTATTGATAATGCAGTTAGTCCTTTTTTCCATGCTGTAAATTCTACGGTTTTTCCTTTAAGTAATAAGTTCCATTTTTTCTTTATAACTCTGAAACTTGTTAGTTTTTTTGCAAGGTACAGAATTACAAGCACTCCTATTCCTGTTGCTACTGCAACAATATTTTGTAATAAGAATTTTCTTGCTGCAATAAATATCAGTATTACAATAACAAATATAAAGAGTGCAAATAGTGTTTGTACTATTTTTCGTGATTCGCCCACAATCAATTCTTTGCGCGAGATAAGATGATAGTTTGTTTTGTATTCTTTTTCTACGTTTTTGCGTATTTTCTTTTCTAGCCTGTTTTTCTCTCGCTGTCTGCGTTCAAGGGCTTTTAGGTAAAGTTCTCTTTTCTTTCTGAGTTTTGCTTCTTTCTTTTCTTTTTTAAGCCTTAATTTTTCTTCTTTTTTCTGTTGTTTAAGTTTGCGTTTCTTTTCTCTTGCCTCATTTCGTTTCTTCTTTTTTGTTTTGTATGAATCGCTTCTTACGTGAATGGCAAGCAAGACTATGATTATTACAATA
The DNA here is from genome assembly GCA_002762795.1 of Candidatus Woesearchaeota archaeon CG10_big_fil_rev_8_21_14_0_10_37_12. Lineage (GTDB taxonomy): Archaea > Nanobdellota > Nanobdellia > Woesearchaeales > ARS49 > 1-14-0-10-37-12. Next base: position 52,888 of record PCYA01000009.1, on the reverse strand, counting down.
ATTATTCCTACGATGATCAAAACTATTCCTGCTGCTGGGTTTTGTTCAAAGAATGTTGGTGGTCCTAGTGCAATAACAATATCTTTGCTGTATTGTATTCCTGTTTCATCTACTGTTGCTGTGAATGTTAGTGGATATTTTCCTGCCGGGAGGACTTTTGTTGGCTGTAAGCTTAATGGTATTATTTGTGTTTGTCCTGGGCTTACTGTTATGCTTCTTGTTGCAAGGCTGACCCAAGAAACTCCATCTACAGCTAACGTGTAGGCTGTTTCTCTGTCTCCAATATTTTGAATTGTCAGTTCTGCTGTACTATCAGCATAGTCTGTTCTGATTTTTGTTATGCCTGTTGCTAGTTCTGGTATGTGTGTTGGAGTAACAATCAGATCTAACAAATGTGTCTTTGCTTGCTTTGTTTTTTGTGATTCAATAATTAATTCTAGTGCGTGTGCTCCGAACGCAGTGCAATCATCTGGTGCTACTGTGATTTGTGTTGTTGCTGTTTGGTTTGCAAGAACTAAAAGTGTTTTCTGTCCTATGTGTACGTTTGCGTGGCCTGTTGCCTCCAAAGTATATGTTTCAGTAAATCCTAATGGATTTGTAAGTTCTATGTTGTATGTTGCAATACTGCATGGTGTTATTATTTGTGTGACTGGAGATATTTTTACTTGTATATTATCTGAGTATCCTATAAGAAGTTGTTGTTGTATTAGTTTGTCTGTTATGCCGTCTGTTACATAGATCTCAACCTCATATGTTCCTAGTTCTGCGTCGCATGGAATGTTGTAAAATGCAGTTATTGTTCCAGTTTGTCCTGGGTTTAGTGTTAAAGATAATTGTGAGAAGCTGACAAACTGGCTTCCATCTCCATCAACACTAAATGCGTAGTTTGCTGCGTATTGTTGTGTGTTTTGTATGCTTATTAGTTTTGTTAATTGTGTGCATGGTTGTCCTGCTAAGAATTGTTCTCCGTATGCGTTAAAGTCCTGAGCGCTTACGCTTTGTAAAAGAACGATTAAAATCAATAATACAATTATTTTTTTCATATTAATAGTATTCCTGTTTATTTTCTTTGCTTCTTGCGTGTGCTATGCCAATAATTATGCCAATTATAACCAATAAAATAACAAGGATTATGAGAACAGTTTCAAAAATTCCTGTTTTTCTTGGTTGTTCTAATACCATTGTGATTATGTTTAGTTCTTCTCGGTAATTATTTGATGTCACTGCTGCTGTGATTGTGTGGCTTCCTGATGTTGATTCTTCATTTGGCTCAACGCTTATGAATGTTGTTTGTGTTTGTCTTGGTTGCACAACAAGTGTATTTGTTGGGCTTACGCTGACATCTGCCCAGTCTGTTGGAGGTGTGTTGATAACAAAAGTTCTGCTGGTTTTTCCTATGTTTGTTATGGTGATTGGGTATGTTACTGGTTGTCCGGGGAGTGTTTGTTGTGCATTATTTCCCAGTGTTATTGTTATTGGTGCTTCATTTGATTCTTCGCATGTTTCATCTTGTGTGACTGTGATTGTTTTTCTGTCTTGTACTGCTCTGTACCCTTGCAAGTATTCTGCTGTGATAAGAACGTCGTATGATCCTGGTTGTGCGCATCTTGGTATGCGTAAGAATAATTCTTGTGATTGTGCTTGTTCATCATTTCTTTCAATTTCATTGATGTATGTTGTGTCTCCAATTCCTAGTCCTGGTATGTTCACACTTACACGAACATCTTCTGCATCTCTTTCTCCTTGGTTTTTAACTCGTACTCTTGCTAATAGTGAGCTTCCTGCACGTACGCTTGTTGATGGGTTTAAAATAACGTCAAGAATTTGTAGTGCGTGTCTTGGTACGTCTATTTTGATGTTGTAGTTTGCTGTTAGTTCGTCTCCTGATCTGTCTGAGAATATGACTCTTACTTTGTAATCGTCTTCTTCTGCGTTTCGTGATATTGGTATTGCTAATCTTTTGACGTATGTTACGCCTGCGTCTGCATCAAATACAGGTGTTCTGTCGGCTATTGGTTCTATGTCGTCAAATTCGAAGCCTGAGACAAATGCGAGAACTTGCAGATCATCTACATCTTGAAATGCTGTAAATCTGAGCAATAATTCGTAAACTTCTCCTCGTTCTAAAGAAAGCCTGTTAACAGAGTTTTCATTTACAGGGATGTCATCTATTTTTGCTTCGTCTATACTTATAGGGAGTGCAGTGACTGTTGCTATGCATAGTAAGAAGATTATACTGATACTTATGCTACGCAAATTCATTCATTTCCCCCCATGACTTTGTGTTTTGACCATCCAAAAGTGATAGCCAAATATTACCACTTAGAAGTAAGCGTTATTATTTAAAGTTATCGTATTGTTATTTGTCTGTGTAGTTGCTCATGCACGCCATTTCTTCCATCGATGGATATGCGCACAGTGTATATGCCTGGATCAGCACTTCCTGGAATTTGGAGGAATACTGTTCTCCTGACAGATGTGCTTCCTTCGATGTCAAAAACACTGCTTGTTGCTCGTGCACCAAGTGTTTGTATTGTTGCTGTTATTTGTACGTCTTCTATTCTTGGTCCTGTTGTTTTTCTTACGCTTACTGTAATTGGTATTCTGCTTCCTGGACTTATATCATACGCGTTTGGTATGATGATTGAGTTTACTGTGATTTCAGAATTACTGTTGCTTCCTGTATTTCCATTATTGTTTCCGTTGTTGTTTTGGTTGTTTGTTGCTTGTATGTTTAGGTTAAAGCTTGTTGCTACACCGTTGCATGCCAATCTTACTTGTCGTGTTCCAACAACGTTTGGATGTATGTATATGAGTTTTAGATCATTTCTACTGTCAATTGTGAATTGTAAGTCTGCTGTGTTGCTTAGTATTTGTACATTTACAAATGGGTTTGCTGGATCTGTGCATCTGTCTAGAACGTTGCTTAAAATAATGGTTCCTGAGGTTGCTCCTTGATTGATTGTTACTGTTGGAATTGTTTGCCAACTGGCAGACCCTTGACTTTGAGTTTGTACTGTTAGCGTGTATGTTTGTGATGCTGTGTCTGTTCCGTCTGTTACTGAAACACTTACTGGATGATTTCCTGTTTGTGTATTGTTTGGTGTCCAGCTGATAACTCCTAAGCTGTTGATTGTCATTCCAGAAGGTCCGTTTACGTTAAATGTTTTTGTGTCTCCGTCTGCATCATCTGCAAGTACTACATACAAATACTGTGTTCCTGCTGTTGCTGTTCTGATTGGTGTTGATGTGATGACTGGCGGATGGTTGTTGATTGTGTTTTGTGATTGAACATGAATTGTGAATAGTTGTAGTACTGGTTGTCCTCCGTCTGTTGCGCTTACTGTGACGTTGAAGAATCCTGTACTTGTTGGTATCCATGTTATGATTCCTGTAAGCGGATTGATTGTCATTCCTGTTGGTTTTGTTGGTAGTGCGTACACAATATTGTCATTGTTTGGATCAATTGCATCAACATTGTATGTGTATGGTTGGTTAACAATCGCATTGTTTATTGGGCTTGACACAAATTGTGGCAAGGCATTTGCTGCTACGTTGATTATGAAGTCTTGTGTTGTTGATGTTCTGCCATCGCTTACAACAACGCGAACGTTATTGTTTCCTGCTTGTGCTGTTGTCGGTATCCATGTAATTACTCCTGTTTGGAAGTTGATGCGCATGCTTTGTGGGTAGCTTAAGAGTGCATAGGTAAGTAAGTTATTGTCTGCATCAGTTGCCTCAACATCGTATGTGTATCTTGTTCCTGCTGCTGCGTTTGTTATTGGTGTACTTGTGATGACTGGTGCTCTGTTTGTGTTGTCTGAACCACCATCTGCACCACCATTTGATCCGTTGTTATTAGATGAACTTGATCTGACTGTTACTGTGAATTGTTGTTCTGTTGTTGTAAAGCTGTCTCCCACTAATATTTTGAATGTGTGTTGTCCAACTTGATTTGCTGTTGGTGTCCAGGTTAGTGTTTGTGTTTGTATGTTGAAGTTTGTTCCTTGTGGTGATTGCACTGGTAATGATCCTGTTCTGTCTCCGTCAGCATCTGTTGCTGTTATCTGGTAAACGTATTCTTGTCCAACAATTGCTGTTAGTGTTGGTTGGCTTGTGATTTCTGGTGCTTGGTTTTCTGTGACTGTGATTGTGTATGATTGTGGTGTTACTAAGTTTGTTCCTTGTGTTTTTACTCCTATTTGTATGTTATATTGTCCTGTTTGGTTTGGTGTCCAGCTTACTCGTCCTGTGTTTGTTACGCTCATTCCGTTTGGTCCGTTTAGAATTAAGTATGCTAATGGTTGGTTGTTTGGTTGTGTTGCAATGATTTGATAGTGATATCTGAAGTTTACTCGCGCTGTTGTGACTGGTGAGCTTGTTATTCTTGGCAGCGTTGTTCCAGTTGTGGTTATTTGTTGAAGTGTTTGTGTTGTTGTGCGTGGTGTGTCTGTTCTTGTTTCAAAGTTGTTTAACAAGTTGTTGTTGAGGTTTTGTGTGGTGAATGTGTTTGTGTTTTGTATGCTGTTTTGTGTGACAAAGTTGCTGCTTGGCATTTGTCCGGTCATTCCTGATCCTATGCCTTGTCCACTTGCTAATTGTCCGCCAATTCCAAATCCGCCTGCTAGTTGTCCAGCTCCGATTCCTTGTCCGCCTGCAAGCTGTCCTGATCCTATGCCTTGTCCGCCTGCGATTTGTCCAGAGCCAATTCCTTGTCCGCCTGCAAATTGTCCGCCGAACATGTCTGCTGTTGCTGGTGTTATTGCTAGTAAGAATACGATTAATGTTGTGAGTATTTTTTGGTTCATGTATATCAGCTTTTTATGTTACTTGGATAAAATAAAAAAATTACTCAATATTGTCCAATGCTGCATCTGCTGCAGGATCTTCTGGAGTGCCGCCATTGTTGCCTTGGTTACCTGAGGCATTATTTCCTGCGCCTTGATCGCCATTCTGGTCTTGTTGACCTTGAAGTTGTTGATCATTCTGTTGAACAGCTTCTGGCACGTTATGTGTGTACACAATGCCGATTGATTGAACTCTTTGATGATCAATTAATTTCTTAAGTTTGCTTTTGGTCATTACTTCATTTCCTGCTCTGATTCCTATTGCTGGAATGTAATCTGCAACTTTTTCCCAATTGTCTGGTGTGACTTCCATTGCGTGGCTTGCTATTTCTTGCAGTCTTGCTGGGCCTAGTGCTTCGCCTGGTTGTGCAGCGTATCCAAATTCTGCTCGTGCAAGTTTTTCAAGTGCTTGGTCTCGGTCATATACTACTCCTTCTGTTCCGCCAAATGATCCTACATGATCTGCAAGTGATCCTTCTAATGTTAGTCTGTTTCCTGCTCGTGTACCGTAAACCATGTCTCTTCCTGCTTGGTCTGGGTTTAATTCTACAATCAAATGTCCTTTGATTTGTTCTTTGTCACTTGCAAGCGTGCTTAAGTATCCTTCAAGTCTTGTCGCGTAAGCAGTTCTTAATGCCCCTAACGCATCGTCGTTATTTTTTTGATTTTCAAAGCCTTCTTGTATTGCTTCAAGTTCTTTTTTTGTGTCAAGAAGTTGTTTTAGTTCGTCTTCGCTTTGTCTTGGGCTTGTGTATATTCTCGGTTGTCCGTTTGCTATTTTGTCGCTGGCAATTTCGTCCAGTCTATTTCCAACTGCAAGTAATCGTGCACGATAATCAGTGTTTGTTGCAAGGGTGTTTCTTTGTTGTTCTGGTGCATTTGTTGTTGCGTTTACTGGCGCAATAGCTTCTGGTACGCCTTCTCTAGTTACTTCTTCTCCAATAACACATCCTGTTAGTGGTGCAGCTAATGCAATTGCTGTTGTTGTAAGATATTTCCCTTGCATGGTTTGTTTCCCCCGTTATCGTTTGTTGTTGACCACTTGAGAGTGGCACTCATATTTAAGATTTACTAAAATGATAATTGTATGCCCCCTTCTACGATTGGACCGTCATTTTTCTCGCTGTCGCTTCTGTGCGCGCCATCGATATAGGCTCCTAAAGTCATTCCTCGTTTTCCGCCGAATGCGTATTCAACAAGTCCTCGTACTCCAACATCAATGAGTTGTTTACGGAACTTGGCTCCTCCAGGAACAGTCGTCATTAAATTTTGGAATCTTGCGTAAGGCATTAATCCTATTGCTGTTCCTTCTTGTACAACTTTGCCGTCTTCCAAAATATAATCTCTTAAGTTGAATATTCCTACAAGTCCTGCTTGTGCACCTTGAAGCGTATCAACAAATAATCCGCCGTTTCTTGATTCTCTGTAAAGGCCGTTTGCGTACAAGTCAAGTTCAAATGTTCGTGCTCCTGTTGCACGAAGTTGTCTTGTTGGGTCTTTGCTGTTGAAATCACAATCTTCTGGTCGTGCAAAAAGAATATTTCCTTGCTGTTCTATCAAATCACCGTCGCGTGTGCGTATTGGTTTTGATGGTGTGCCAAGAATCATTTGTGTGAGTGATCCGCCGAGAACAATTTGTGATCTGTTTCCTTGTTTATTTCCGGATAAAAACGCAGGAACAATGCCTTCAACAATAAAGTTGCCGTCTTGTTCTCTTCCAGAGAGCAACATTGCACGTACTCTTTCTTCCACATCATATCTTCCGTTTCCTGCGTATGCTGTTAAGCCAAGTCTTGTTCCTAATTGTGGAATTCTAAATCCAAGGTTAAGTCCGTAGTTTGTTGCGTATTGGCTTAATTCAATTTCATTTCCTTTGTTTGGTCCTTCATTGAATGCTCCTTCTGTGCGCGAGTAATCTGCGCCGACAAAAGGTTCTAAGTGAAGTAAAGGAGTTCCTTGTGAGAATAAGAAGTCAAATCCTAATCCTAGTTGTACTGCTCCTAAAGTAGTATCAATTCCCATTTCTGTTGTTTCTCTTCCGCTAAGTGCGCGAAGTGTTGGGTGATAATCACCTTTTTCTCCTAAGTTGCCTCGTAAGTCCAAGGAAAGCACGCCTCTTTCTGCTTCATTTTCAACTTGCGTTCCTGCGTAGATGACGCCACTCATATCGTCTGCTCTTGTGTCTAGTTCATTGTTTGCTTCTGCTGCTACTGGTGCTGCTGCCGCAATTGCTGTTGTTAAAAGGATTTTCTTCATATTTCTTACCCCTGTATAAACGGTTCGATAGAACAACTATTTAAAGTTTTCGTTAATGTAACTATTGGCAAGTAACGACGAGCTCCATAGGAAGTTTTTTAAGGTGTTATTTTAGTTGTGAAAAAACAATGGAAAAGGATGCGATTTGGGCAAAAGCAAAGACTACAGTTTCATTTGTCCAAAAACACGCTGTGTTGTTCACGTTACTTCTCGTATTAGCATTGCAGTTTGTTCCTAGTGAAGGCAATGCTCCTTGGGGCAGTATTTGGATGCGTATGCAAACGAAAAATTTGGATATAGCAGAAAATGTTGCTTCTTCAAATGTAGATAATTTTATCCAGCAGCAGGTTGCTTCTATTGCACAGCAAAGGTATCCTAATTTGCCTGAAGCGAATAGGCAAAAAGTGATTAATGATTTGAAGCTTAAATTTCAGCAGGAAAACAAAGCCACTCTAGATGTAGAAAAAGGGAGGTTGGCAAAGCAGGTGCGTGATCATTTTTCTTATGAAGAAAATGGAAAGTTATATTCATACATGCCTGATATTGATCCTTATCATTATTTGAGGCTTGCGCGAAATGTTTTGAATACTGGACACAATTATGATGAACTTCATGATGGTGTTCCTTGGGATAATCATATGTCTGCTCCTGTTGGCACGGGTGTTGACAATAGCTGGCATAGTTATGTTATTGCAGGATTTTACAAAGTCAATTCTTTGGTTAACAAAAATGTTCCTTTTATGGATTCGGCAGCTTACATAGGTATTTTTCTGATTTTTTTGTCGTTGATTTTTATTTTCTTTGCTGGATATAGGCTTGGTGGTAAGCTAAGCGGTTTCTTTGCAGTTATAGTTCTTGGTTTGATTCCTGCAATAATGACTCGTACGCCTTGGGGGCATATTGATACTGATATGTATGTTGTGTTTTTTCCAGCGTTAATATTGTTTTTATTGTTTGAGACTTTTTTTGCAGAGTCTTGGAAAAAGCAAATTATGTTTGCGTGCGGAACAGGTGTTGCTATTAGTTTGTTCGCAAGTTTTTGGAGTGGCTGGTTTTTTTTCGCAGACATTATTTTTGGAGCTGTTGGTCTTGTAATTATAATTGAAATTGTTTTGAATAGGAAAAAGTTCAGGCATGGATTTGTTTCTCTTTTGGAAGAGACTCATTTAAAAAAACATTTTATAGCTGCTTTGTGTATATTTGTTAGTGGGTTTGTAGTGTCTTTATTTACAATTGGTGTTCGTGCATTTTGGAATGGTATTTTTTATAATGCACTCAATTTCAGAACGATTAAATCTGCTGCAGGAGGAACTATCTGGCCAAACGTACTAACAACTGTTGCAGAATTAAATCCCGCTTCTTTTTCAATGATAATTAGTTCTGTTGGAGGCATGTTGGTTTTTGTTGTTGCATGCTTTGGCATTTTGTTGAGTTTTTCTAAGCGAGATCAGAAAAATAAGCGTGAGTTTGTTTATTCATTGATTTTGGCGTTGTGGTTTGTTGGTTCAGTGTATGCTTCTTTGAAGGGTGCGCGGTTTACTTTGCTTCTTGGTCCTGCTGTGGCAATAGCGTTTGGTGCTGCTGCAGGATTTGGTTACAAGTATTTGTCAGATTTTGGAAAAAGACAGTTGCATATTCACAAATATATTACTGGCGTGGTGCTTTTGGGTATTTTTAGTTTGATGATTATTAATCCTGCACTTGGTGGGAGCAACATGGCTGCACAATCGTATAGTTCTGTTCGTGGAAGTATCCCTATGGTTAATGATGCTTGGTGGGCTGTGTTGACAAAAATAAAAGAAGAGAGTGCTCCTGATGCAATCATAACTTCTTGGTGGGATTTTGGTCATCATTTCAAGTATATTGCTGATAGGCAGGTTACTTTTGATGGTGCTTCACAAACATCTCCTCAGGCTCATTGGATTGGGCGAGTGTTGCAAACAGAAGATGAGAGAGAAGCGATTGGTATTTTAAGATTGAATGATTGCGGAAGTAATACTGCGCAAGGAATGATTTTTGAAAAATTAAATGATTCTTTTAAAACAGTTGAAATTATTAAGACTATTATTATGCAGAATAAGTCTTCTGCAAGAGATACTCTCCGGGATGCAGGCCTGTCTGAGGATATACTTCAGTTTACTCATTGTGATCCTCCTGAAAATTATTTTATTGTTAGTCCTGATATGATTGGCAAGGCTGGTGTTTGGTCTCATTTTGGTATGTGGGATTTCAAAAAAGCTGAAGTTTGGCTTGAGTGGAGACATTTACCTGAAAAAGATGCTGTTGCAAAAATGATGAATCGTTTTAATTGGACTGAAGAAAAATCGAAGGAGATTTACAAAGAAGCAAAAGCTTTGACGTCTGAAGATTCTGCAAATGGTTGGATAAGTGGATATCCTGGATATGTAACACATGATGTTCAAGGTTGTAAAGTTTCAGGATCTTTGTTGGTTTGTGGTAGTTTGCAGATTGATATTACGAATGGTAGAGGAGAACTGTCTGTTGATTCTGGAAAAGCTCTTGCTAAAAAAGTTATTATATATAATGAAAAGGGAGAAAAGCAGGTGTTTACATCAAGTGAAGGTAATGATCAATTAACATTTATTGTTTGGCCTGTTGAAAATGGAATGAGTGCTATTGCTGCAAATGATGCGCTTGCAGATAGCATGTTTACACGATTATTTTATATGAATGGTCTTGGTTTAAAGCATTTTGATTTGTTTGCTAGAGATAATCAGTTATTTGGCGGCCCTGTTTATGTCTGGAAAGTTGATTGGGAAGGGAAAGATGCATATGTTCCTCAGGGGTTGTTGCCTAAAACATCTGTAATATCTGGAGCTCAAGTAGCTTTGAATTACATTGGTTGGACTGATGATGGTGTGTTTGACAGCAGTATTGTTGATTGGCGGAGCAAGAATGTTTCTTCTGATTCAGATTTTGATTCATTTGAAACAAAACCTCTTGCTTTTATTATAGGAAATGATCAGTTAATTCCTGGGTTTGAAAAAAGAATAGAAGGGATGATGCCGGGAGAAATTAAAACGATAACTGTTCCTCCTAAAGAAGGGTATGGAGTTGATCCAAATGCACATCCGCTTGGTAATAAAACTCTGAAGTTTAAAATCAGAGTTGAAAGCATAAGATGATATTTGGTATTAACTACCTGTTCGTAAAGTTTATAACGCATATTCAAGAGAAAAAAAGAGATGAGTAAGCGCGAAATCAAAAAATTTGCTATTAAAGTAGTGATTCCTGCATTTAATGAGGAAAAGCACATTTTCAAAGTAGTTAATGCTGTGAAAGAAAAAGGTTTCAATGTTTTGGTTATTGATGATGGTTCTTCAGATAATACAAGTTCAGAAGCAAAAAATGCTGGTGCTGAGGTTTTGCGTTTGTCAAGAAATCAGGGAAAAGGCAAAGCTCTGAGAATTGGCTTTGACAACGCTTTTAAAAATACTAAATATGTGATAACACTGGATGGAGATGATCAGCATGATGTGAATGATATCGGTAGTTTTGTTGAAAAGTTGAGTTGGGGTTATGATGTTGTTGTAAGCAGGAGAAACCTGAAAGAAATGCCTTTTTTGTCAAAGTCTGGAAATTGGATATTAACTCGTCTTGCGCGTATTTTTTTTGGAGTTAAAGTTCATGATACGCAATCAGGTTTTCGCGCGTTTTCTAAGAAAGGATATCAAAAAACTCGCTGGAAGTCTTATGATTATGCAATGGAGTCTGAAAGTGTTGCAAAAATCGGTTTGAATAAAGTAAAGTATTGTGAAGTGCCTATTAGAACTATTTATCCTAAAAAAACTAAAGGAACAAACTGGTTTGATGGGTTTAAAATTTTTTTTAAGACTATTTATTGGAGGATGTTTCCTGGTACTTTGGTGAGAAAATGAAGGTTCTTATTCTTTGTCCTGACTGGTTTCCAAATGTTAGCGGTTTCACAATATCTTGTTATCAGTTTGCAAAAGAGCTTGCCAAACGAGCAAATGAAGTTACAATTGTTGTTCCAAAAACTAAAGAGTTAAAGAAAAAAAATCTTTCAATTATTCAAGTTCCTGTTATAACACGCATTCTTGGAAGAACTCCTTTTGTGTGGGGTTTGTATAACTTGATAAGGAACAGATTAAAAGATGTGGATGTTATTTTACTTTACAGTTATATGTTTGACATGAATGTGCGTGTTGCGTTTTACAAATGGATTGGTTTAATTAAAAATCCTGTGGTGCTCATGTATCGTGGCAGTCTTGAACCTGAAATAAAGAAAAGTTTGAGTTTTCCGTTACGTGTTGCAAAGACAGTTTATGATAATACTTTAGCTTGGTTTTTGTTTAAGCATGTTGATTTGATAATTTCAAATTCAGGTCCTACAATAGAGTTAATTGAAAAAAAGTATGGTGTTAATAAGAAGCGTATAAAATATATCAAGAATGCTTTGTATGTTGAGAAGTTTAAAGTTAGGGAAAAACTGAATAAAAGAGTTGTGTTTGTTGGTCGTCTTGTAGAGAATAAAGGTGTGAACCTTTTCAAAGATATTTTGGGGGCTATTCCTTCTGATTGGGAGTTTTTAGTTGTTGGTGATGGTCCTTTAATGGGTTTTGTTGAAGGGTTATCATTAAAGTTCAATAATCTCAAATTAATCGGAAGAGTTGATGAAAATAAAGTTCATGAGTATCTGTCAAATAGTGATGTTCTTGTGTTGCCTTCTTTTGGTGAAGGTAGTCCTCGTGTAGTTCTTGAAGCTTCTGCTTCAGGTTTGCCTTCAGTTGCTTTTGATGTTGGTGATGTGTCTAATATTATTCCTTTGAATACTGGCTTTGTAATTGAAAATTTTAATGTGGACAAATTTTGCAGTAAGCTGAAATTTTTGACGTCTCATCCTGAAAAAATAACTCAGTTTGGAAAAAAAGCGAGAAGTTTCGCAGAGAAAGAACTTGACTGGTCAGTCGTGTATGAAAAAATGATGCTAGAATTGCGAGGTCTTGTTAAAGCATGAGAAAAATAAACGTTCTTAACATCATCACTGGTTTAAACCCTGGTGGTGCTGAGGAGATGCTATTAAGAACCGTTCAGGGAGTAAATAAAAATAAGTTCAGAATGGTTGTTGTGAGTTTTGTAGGGGGGATGTTGAAAAAAGAGTTTGAGGTATTGTGTAGTACTCAGGTGTTAAACATAAAGTCTACATTAAAATTCCCGTTAGCTGTTGTAAAAGTTCATAGATTGATAAAAAAGTATAATGTTGCTGTTGTTCATGCTTATTTGTTTCATGCTAATATTGTTGCCAGGTTTGCTGCTATTGGCACCAGTGCAAAAGTTATTTCTGCTATTCGCATAAAGCAGATTGAACATCCATGGCATAATTGGGTTGATAGGTTTACGAGGTTTCTTGTTGATATTTACACGACGAATTCTGAAAGTGTTACTAAATTTATGATAAATGTATGCAGAATAAATAATAAAAAAATAGTGTGCATAAAGAATGGATTAGAAATTGAGAAGATAGATAAAATTTCTGCAGATCACATGTTAAGAAAAAAATTGGGCATTCCTCAAAAAGCCAAAGTGATTATTAGTAGTGCTAATATGAGACGTCAAAAAGACTATCCCACATTGTTCAAAGCTTTAACTTTGTTAAAAAATGTGCATTTGATTATCATTGGAGGAGGACCGCTTCAGAAAGAATATGAACTGCTGGCAAAGTCGCTCGGTATTGATAATCGAGTTCATTTTCTGGGTTTCATTAGGAATTTTATTGAAGTTACAAAAGCAGGGGATGCTGGAGTTTTGTCTACGTTTTATGAGGGACAACCAAATGCTGTTCTTGTTTACATGGCGACAAAAAAACCTGTTGTAACAACAAGTATTCCTGAAACAAGAGAACTTGTTAAAAATAATTTTGATGGTTTGCTTATTCCTCCGAGGAACCCAAGAAAGTTTGCAGCAGGGATTAAGAAGGTTTTAACAGATAAAAAATTTACAGAGAAACTTGTTAACAATGCATATAAAAAAGTAAAAAAAGATCATAATATAACACGTGTGATTAAAGAAACAGAGGAGTTGTACACAAAACTATGTGCGGAATAGCCGGATTTAATTGGAATGATAAAGAACTAGTTAAAAAGATGGGCAACTCTTTAATACATAGAGGCCCGGATCAAGAGGGGTATTATAGCGATCATGCGATTTCGTTAGGTCATAGAAGATTAAGTATTATTGATCTTTCAGAGAAAGGAAAACAGCCAATGACAACAAGCGAAGAAGATCTTGTTATGGTTTTTAACGGAGAAATTTATAATTTTCAGGAATTACGTGAAGAGCTAAAAGAGTTTAATTTTCAATCAGAATCTGATACTGAAGTTATTCTATATGCTTACAAAAAATGGGGAATGGATTGTTTCAACAAATTCAATGGAATGTGGGCTTTATGTATTTATGATAAAAAAAAGAATGAATTGATTTTGTGTCGTGATCGTCTTGGCAAGAAACCTTTATTTTATTATTGGGATAAAAAAAAGTTTATTTTTGCGAGTGAGTTGAAAGCTATTTTGTTACACGATATTAAAAAAGATATTAATAAAGGTGCAGTAGATTTTCATTTAAGCATGGGATTTATTCCAAGTCCACAGTCTATTTATAAGAATATTTCTAAAGTAATGCCGAGAGAATGTCTTGTGTTTAATTTGAAAACAAAGAAGATTATGAAAAAAATATATTATCACTTGCCAGAGTACAACCCGCAGTATGATAAGAAAAAATTAATTGACGAGGGATCATTTCTTCTCAATGATGCCACGCGATTGCGTTTAATTGCTGATGTTCCTGTCGGTGCTTTTTTATCAGGGGGGCTTGATAGCTCATCTGTTGTTGCTACTATGTCAAAGTTTGTTGATCTTAAAAAATTGCATACTTTTTCCATAGGTTTTGAAGGATCTTATGATGAAACAAAGTATGTTAATATAGTTAAAAAGAAGTTTAAGACAAGACATCATCATAAATATTTTACAGAAAAAGATTTTATTAAGCTGCTTAATAAGATATCTTATTTTTATGACGAGCCTTTTGGTGATTTTTCTAATTTCCCTACGTACGATGTGAGCAGGCTTGCAAGGGAGCACGTCACTGTTGTCTTAAGCGGTGATGGTGGTGATGAAGTTTTTGGTGGTTATCCTACGCATCAGATTGCTGCACAATTCAGCGTGATTAAAGAAATTCCAAAGAGTGTGAGAAAGTTTTTTTATTCAATTTTGCCAAAAAAGAATGATATGTCTTTTTTTGGCAGGTTGAGTGAAGCTCTCAGAATGAGTTTTATTCCTGACAGTCAGTTTTATTCAGAAGTTGGTTCTGCTTTTGTTTATAAGCCGAAAGTGTTTAAAGATTGGTCAAAAGAAAAGATGGAAGAAGTGCTAAAAATTTCAAAAGGTAATTTTACTGAAGCGATGATAAAATATGATTTGTTTTATAACACGTTAGCAGATAATTTTTTAGTAAAAGTTGATAGAGCATCCATGGCAAATTCTTTGGAAGTAAGAAGTCCGTTTCTTGATTACAGGTTTATTGATTTTTCAGCGCGGATTCCTGTCAAGTGGAAGTGCAACATTTTTAAGACCAAGATATTGATGAGAGATCTGATTAAAGGACTTGTTCCAAAGGCTATTGTGTTTAGAGGAAAACAAGGGTTCACGCCGCCTATTGTAGAATGGACAAAAAAGAAGTCAATAAAAAACAAAATAAACGTTGCGCTGGAAGAATTGTATAAACACTGTATCTTGGATGAAAATTGGTATTCGTTTTATAAAAAAATAAATGATAGTGAAAGCAGAATTCATCAAAATTACAAGATCAGGTTGTTGTTGTTGTTTAAGTGGTATGAATTATGGGTGTTAAAGAATGAGTCAAGATAAAAAAGAGTTGTATGAACAGAGATATGATGAGTTATTTAGTTTTGGTAAAAATTGGCAGAAATTTATTAAAAAGCTTGATAAGAAAAGTGTTGATGAAGCAAAAAAATCTCTGCATGATTTTTTAGGCATGAGTATTGATGACAAGAGTTTTTTAGATATTGGTTGTGGAAGTGGTTTGTTTTCACTTGCAGCGGGTTTGCTTGATGCGAAGGTTACCAGTGTTGATATTGATCGTCATTCAGTTGCTTGTGCAGAAGCGTTAAAGAAGAAGTATAAACTTAAAAATTGGAAAGTGAAAATTGGGTCTGCATTGAATAAAGAGTTTCTTGATAGTCTTGGTAAGTTTGACATAGTGTATAGTTGGGGTGTTTTGCATCATACTGGAAACATGTGGGTTGCTATTGAAAATGCTGCAAGTTTAATAAGAGAAAATGGTTTGTTTTATATTGCGATATATAATAAAAATACAAAATATAAGTTAGAAGGAACTTCCAAACTTTGGCAAAAGATAAAGAGAATGTATAGTCATTCTTCTCGTCCTGTCCGTCTCATTCTGTATATGCTTTACATAGCGTATCTGTTAGTAGGAATAACTGCAAAAGGGTTTAATCCAGTTAAATACATCAGAAATTACAAGAGCAATAGAGGGATGAATTTTTTTACTGATGTAGAAGATTGGCTTGGTGGTTATCCATACGAGTATGCTAGTGTAAATGAAATAGTCAATTTTGTTGGAAAACTAGGTTTTAGAAAAATAAAAATAAAAGAAGTCCGTTCTTTAGGTTGTAACGAGTTTCTTTTTGAGAAAAAATGAAAAAACAAAATAAGCCAAACATTGCAATCATACATTCGGAAACAAGATCGTATAGGGTTCCTTTATTTGATAAATTAAGTAAAGCATACAACACTGTTTTTTATTTTACTCATGGAGGAGGTTGGAGTAAACAATATCCTTCTTCAAAAGAGTGGAGATATTGTGATTTAAGAAGTTACAATATAATAGGATATAAAGGGGATTTTTCTCCCAGCATAATAAAATGGTTGTTTAAGAGAAAACACGATGTAATCATTACAAGTGGTCTGGCAAGTTTTGCAACTCACGTTTCTTTTTTAATTGCAAAAATAACTGGTAAAAAATTAATTCTGTGGGATGAGACTTGGGAGTGGCCTAGAACTTTTGGTGCAAGAATTGCAAAGCTTTATGCAAAATTTATAGTTAAGCACGCTGATGCATGTATTGCTGCAGGAAGTAAAGCAAAAGAGTTCTATGTATCATTTGGTGCAAAGCCAAAAAAAGTGTTTATTGCGAATAATTGTGCAGTTGATCTTTTAAAGAAAAAAACAGACAGTCAAAAAATTGCAGAATTAAAGAAAAAATATAATTTGAAGAACAAAAAAATTGTTTTGTATTTAGGACGCATCATAAAATATAAGGGGCTTGATTATTTAATTCGCGCGTTTGCAAAAATTGAAAAATCCAATCCAGACGCAATTCTAATTATTGGCGGTCCTGATTGTGGCTGGGAAGCGCATTGTAAAAAGCTCGCAAAGAATATTGGCTTGAAAAATTATGTGTTTATTGGAAGTGTTCCGCATAGTGAGGTAAAAGAGCATTACTTGCTTGCAGATGTTTTTGTGCTTCCCTCACGTACATTGTATGAAAATAATGTTGTGAATGAAAGTTGGGGGTTAGCTATAAATGAGGCGCTAAGTCTTGGCATCCCTATTGTATCAACAACTGCTGTTGCTGCTGGTTATGATATGATAAAAAATGGAAAAAATGGTTTTCTTGTTAAAGAGCGTGATGTGAGCGCAATCTCAAATGCTATTCAAAGCACATTAAAAAATAATATTTTTATGCGTAAAGAAGCTCGTAAGACGTTTGAAAGATGGAATGATTATGATAAAATGGTAAAAGGATTTAAGGATGCTATTGAATATGTAGTTAAAGAAAAATGAGAAAAGTTCCAGATATAGATAAACTTAAGAGAATTTGTTGGCGTAATCCTCCTGATTTGTATAGACGATTTTCTATTTATGTTGTGTGGTGTGCTTTGAAATTTGGTGCTCGTGCAAACCATATAACTCTGTTAAGAGTTATTGTATTAGTTTTTGGTTTTATTTGTTTTTTGTCTTCAACATGGTTTTTTTGGATATTGGGAGTTTTGCTATACCAGTTGTGTGTTTTTCTTGATACAATGGATGGAGCGATTGCAAGATACAATAAGGAATCTTCTCTTATTGGCGAGTTCATGGATGTGTTGCTTGACCATTTGAGTTCGAATTTAGTTTATTTTATTTCTGCAGGGATTGCAGCACATAATCTGACAGGATCTTATTTATTTATATGGGCATCATTGATTACTGTTGTAGCGTCGCATTACGCAACGTTCATAAGGGGAATTTATAGAGAATATGTTGTTAATGTTGATTTATTGAAAAAGAAAAGCTTGTTTTTTTCGTTTTTTCATCAAGATAATATGAGATTTCTTTTAGTATTGCTTAGTTTAACGGTATTAATAAGTATTAAATATCAATTAATTTTTGTTATATTAAACTATGTTTACTTTGGGTTTGTTTTTGTAAAAAGTATTTTCTTGACAGTTCATTTCATGAGGAATACAAGTCATAATCCTTTTGAGCGCAGGATGATTTTTGCTTATTTTGCATTGATTTTTTATTTGGCTTATAGTGTTTTTTGTAAGTTTTTTAGAATAGATTTTTCTCAAGTGAAGGAAAAAATCAAGAGTAAGTACAAGTATAGTCGGCTTGTTAATTCTTTGATTAAATAAATTCTTTATTTTTTGACTGCGAACAATTGAAATGCTAGTTTTGGAAAATAAACAATTATCCATTGAGAAAGTTCGCTTATTATTTGCCAGAATATTTTTGGTTTCCATTTTATTTCTGCTCGCTGACCGCGCAGCCATTTTAACCCGTTCACTCCATAAACAGCATATCCTTTTTTTTTGAACTCAGCAGCAGTCCATCCTGATTTGTGTTCCTGCCAGGGATTGTTTGCTACGATCTTCGGGTCTTGAGGCAAGTATCCGTTTGGAGTGAAAATGATTACTTTTTTTGCAGATGCTTCAAGATTGCCTAAAAGCCGCAAGCCATCTTTTTTGTTAATGTGTTCAATTAAGTCAAGTGCTATTGCGCAATCATATTTTTTAGGAGATTTGTATTCGAGAATGTTTGCAAGTATGAATTCTTTGTGTGTTTTGCGTTTTTTTGCAAGTTCTATTGTGGGTTTGTGAACATCTATTCCTATAGATTGTATGTTTTTGAACCTTCTTATTGGCGAGTGGTCTCCGCATCCAAAATCCAAAACATTTTTGCATTTTTTTAGTTCTTTTTTAAGGAGTTTGTAGTATGTTGGAGCGATAACTTCGTAGAATGAGTATATTGTTTGTTTGAAGTTCATCAGTTGTTAGAAAAGAAAAAGTTATTTAAATGTTTCCAAGAAAGGAAATGCTGGTAAAAGAAATAATATGAAAAAAATTGAAAATTGTAATTTGTGTGGAAGTAGAAAACTTGCAAATTTTATTATTGGACAGGATAGGATGTATAATCTTCCTGGAATATTTCAAGGAGTTAAGTGTTCTGAGTGTGGTTTGGTTTTTGTTAATCCTCAGCCAGGCAAAGAGGAGTTAAGTAAGCATTATCCTGAAAAGTATTATTCTTTTTCAGGAGAGATTAAACGGAATAAATTTGCAGAGTTTCTTTATTTTACTTTTTTTGCTGATGAAGGAAATAAATTTTTGAAAGTGTTGTTTTATCCGCTTTTTCCATTTTTTAGAACAGCAATTATCGAGAAAGGAGCAAAGTTACTTGATATTGGCTGCGGCAATGGCGTGTTTTTATCACGTATGAAAACTCTTGGTTTGAACGTTTATGGAGTTGATCCTTTTATTCAAAAAGATATTCCTTCACTTAATATCAAGAAAGGCGAGTTAAATACTGTTGGTTTTACTCAAGAAAGTTTTGATATTATAACGTTAAATAATGTGCTTGAGCATGTTTCAGATCCTGATGATACAATAAAAAGTGCTGCTAAGTTGTTAAAAACTGGAGGAAGAATAATTATAGGTGTGCCTAACAAGAATGGAGTTTTGGCAAGATTATTTGGAACCTATTGGGCAGAGCTTGATTTTCCTCGTCATTTATTTCATTTTAATAAGCATACGTTAAGCGCTCTATGTGAAAAACACAATTTGGTAATTAAAAAGGTCAGATATATTTCTGTTCCGTTTGAGATTTTAGGAAGTGTTGTTTATTTGTTGAATGCTTTCCGTAAAAAGCCAAAAAATCTTCAGAATAGTTTTATTGCAAATAGTAAATTATGTAGTTTGCTTTGTTTACCGCTTTGTCATGTCCTTTCTTGGTCAAAGTTAGGTGGTAGAATAGAGCTTGTTGCTGAAAAATCACTTCTTGATTAAGAACCGTGTTAAAATGCTTTTTAGTTCTTTTATTGTTACTATTCTAAATAAGAAGATTAGCAGTATGTAGATTATTCCTGTCACGAATAATATGACTGCTGCTTCAAAATGAAAGCTTGTTAAAACAAAAGTTTTTTTGGCAATAACTACTGCAAATAAAAATAAAATTCCTGCGAAAAGATTTTTAATCCATAACCAATACGGAATAGTTAGGGGTATGTGTCTTTTTAACATGAACAAACTTAGAATAAATGCCAATATATATCCAGTAAGAATTGCTATAACTGCTCCTGTTAAAGCAAAAAATGGGACAAAAACAAAATTTAAAATTACAGTAATGATCATCATGAATATCATTGCATTAAGTGGTTCGCGTGATTTCCCTATTCCTGCAAGTACTGTGAAATTTATGTTGGCTAGTACCCAAAAAAGGCTTCCGAATGTTAGGATCATTAATGCTGTGGTTGCTTCTATGTATTTTTCTCCGAAAAGAGTGAGTATTGCAAGGTCAGAGAATGCAAATAAAAGCAGGCTTGCTGGCAAGAGAATCATGAAAGAGTATTTGTAAAGGAGAAATAAACCTTTTTTGAGTTGGTTTATATGTCCTCTTGATGTAAGTTCAGAACTCATGGGAAAGACAACGTATAAAAGTGATGATGATAAAGTAACAAGAAGTGCTGCAGTTGGTAAAGCGACATTTAGCAGGCCAACATCTTTTAGTGAACCAAAGTATGTTAAAATCAGTATGCTTATTTGTTGCAGAAATGTGTATGATATGTTGGTGATTGAAAGAGGGATTCCAAATGTTGTCATTTTTTTAACGAATTGAAATGGAACTTTAAGTGTGAGCTTTAGTTGGGGGAGTTGTTTTTTGAGGAATGGTAAATATATGATTGTGAGGATAATTGGAGTTACAGCATATGCAATAGCAGGAAAAATTAAAGAGTGTGAGTAGAAATGGAATGTGCTGAAAGTTATAATAAGGTAAAGAAAAGATCTCGATGCATCAACTGCTGCAAAAAGTGCCATTTTTTGTATGCCTTGAAAAATATATGCTATTATGTAGTCTCCTGTCCAAAAGTAAGCAATCGAAAAGAATATTATGAGAAAGTATGCTGATTCTTGTTTGAAGTATGTTTGGGTGAGCCACGGAGCAAGAAGTATTAATATTGCTGAGAAGATGAACGATGTTCCTGTCCATGTTAATATGGTTAAAGAGAATATGCGGTTTATTTGCTGAAATTTTTTGTGTGGGAAAAATTCAGATACGTATTTTATGAGGGCATATTTAAGTCCTGGGTCTTTGAAAAGATGGAGTGTGATTACTAAAGATAACACTGAATAAAAAAGTCCGTATTCTTCAGGTGTTAAGTTGCGCGCAAGAACAAGGCGAAAAAGGTAGAGAAAAAATAAGCCACATAGCGAGAGTAGAAATATCCAAATAACACCAAGTATTGCTTTTTTAAGGTAGTTTGTCATATTGATACCGATCTTTTATTTCTTCATTGGGTCTATAGTAAATTGCCTTAAATATCGAACAATTTAGCAATTTACTATATTTGAAACGTCAGAAATTCACAAAATTTAATATGGTTTGTATGAATTTCTGAGCGTGCTCAAGCCCAAGAAAATTTGTTATTTTCTGGGCGCAGAAATGCTTTGCATTTCTTGCGAACTGTCACAATTTATTGATTATTTTTGACAGTTCTTGACATTCGCAACTATTTGTTCGATTTCTTACGAATTTCATTATAATACCCCGCAGCTCTGCTGCGGTATGATTTTTCCCGATGAAGTTTAAAAATACTCCACCGCTTGCGGTGGTTGGGATTTTTATTTGTTTTTTATAGGTTATGAACTTAAAAATTTAACAATTTTTTCAGGAAAATGTATTCGTTGCCGATAACACTGAATATTTCAGAGTCAGAACAAATTCTTCTTTTCTGAACATTTTTTCTTTTTTTGAGTATTTTAAAAATATTTGTGGCAACCCAGCAGTATGCTCGTAATTTTGCCCAAAAAATTGAAAAACGAAAGCGGACAAGGGCTAAGATAAGAGCGAGAATACGCATAAAAAACATATAAGGGAAATAAACAAAAATATTTTTCTTTTCAACATCTTTAAAAAATGTTTGAAGTAAATTTCGCTCGTTAAAGTATGTTATTCTCACTTCGCCCATATATTTTTTTGATGTTTCTCTTCCCATGTTGTAAATAACTGCGTCTGTTACGAGTATGTTGCGGTATCCTATCATTCTTGTTCGATAGCAAAAGTCTATGTCTTCTGCGTACATGAAGTAGTCAGGGTCTATGAATGTTCCAAGTTTGTTTAAAATTTCGCGTTTGTATAATGGAAAGCCAGTAAAACCATCTTCGTAGTATTTTTTGGGGTGTTTGTCTATTGTAGAGCAGCCATAAAAAGATCGTGAGAGGATTTTGCGATGGTATGCTGTTTTTTTGGTTTTGATGTCTTTGCGAAGCGGTGTTACGGCTGCTACGTCTTCTGGCAAGGTTTTGATTGCGTGCATTAGTTTAGAAAGGCAATCAGGCGCAAATGTTAAGTCGTTGTTGAGAAAAAATAAATAGTCTCCTTTTGCATATTTCAGTCCTAAATTCATTGCTGCATAGCCTGTATTTTTTCCTGTTCTTATTAGTCTTACCCAAGGATAATTTTGTTCTATCCATATATCTGCTCCATCGCTAGAGTCATTGTCAAACACAATCACTTCAAATTTGTTTTTGTCATAATCTTGGCGTTTCAGGGAGTCTAGTGCTCCTTTGATGAGTCCTTTCATGTTGTAATTAAGTAAAATGACTGATAAAAAATCTTTTTTTTGGATCATTGTATTGAAAAAATAGTTTGTATTATTTAAAACCATATCAAAAGGTTAGACTCTGTAGAAAGTGTAGGTCATTGGCATCAGGCGAGCCTCTTTTGGTTGTTGTTTTTAGCTGACAAGGGGGGTGACCCCGTCGGTGAATGTCTGCTCTTTATTTATATAAGTGCAGGCAAGAAGCCAATGACCAGTAGTGTTAGCGAAGATTTTCTACAGAGCCAAAAGGTTAATAAATTGTTTTGGAGTGCTAAGTGTTATGAAAAAAATAATGTTGATTTTTCTTGTTTTTTATGCAGTTTTACAGATAGTAATCGGAACGCAAATTGATATGACTATATCTAATTCGTATCAAAGAGCGCTTGCAGCAGGGTTTACAGCTAATATTATTAGTGAAGAATTGGTAAATATGACTTCCCTTGGTGATTTTACTCAGAAGTTTATAGATGGTCATGCGCATTATAAAATTTTTTCAGGTTTAGCAGATTGGGAGCCTTTGCAGGTTATTCTTTTAACAATAGTGTTTTTGTTTTTTGGGGTTTCTTATTGGAGTATGATGATTGTTCCGCTCATAATGAGTTTGCTTGTTTTGTGGATGGTGTATAGGCTTGCAAGTGATATTTATGACGAAAAAACAGGTTTTTTAGCGGCAATTTTTGCAGGTTTTGGAACGCTATTTTTCTATGAAGCTGCTGTTCCCATGCTTGAGAATGGTGTTGCGCTTTTTACCCTTCTTTGTATATATCAGTTTAACAGGTATTGTAAAAAAGAAAATGCAAAACATTTGTATTGGCTGGCTGTATTTTTAGCGCTTGGTGTGCTTTTTAAAAGACAAGTATTGTTGATTGTTCCTGTTTTGTTGATTGTATTTTTGATAAAAAAAGATTTTGTTAGTTGGATAGCGAGAAAGAAAGTTATTACGTCATTGGTTGTTTCTTTGGCATTGTTTTTTTTGGTTTTAACGCCTCTGATAGCGCGCGAGATTGTTTTTGTAAATTTTGGAGTTTCAACGCTGCTTGGAAGGTCAGCTACTAATTTAGAGAATTTTTATGGATCTAGTGAGCAAAGATCTGGTTTTATTACTGCAGAAGATCTTGAGTTTTCTTATGCTTTGCCTGCTTATAAGAAAGATCTTATTATGAATCGATATGATTTAAGTAAGTTGCAAAAAGCAGTTGTTGTGATTACTTCTGTATTCTTGAATTGGATTCTTCTGCCGTTTATTTTGCTTGGAGTTTTTTGGAGGAAAAAATGGTTTGAGTCAAAAAGTTACAGCATTGTTGAGTTGTGTATTGTTTTTTATGCGCTTGTTAATTTTGTTATTTTTGTTTTTCATGGGCTTATTCCAAGGTATATGATTCCTGTTACAGTTTTGCTTTCTGTTTTTGCTGCAAGGGGTGTGTTTATGTTGCCAAAGAAAGCGATTTTTTCAGTTGCAGTATTGGTAATTTTACTTGTTGCAGGTCAAACAGGCTTGTTTTTGTTTACGATTGCAAATAATAATCATATTCAATCAATGCAGCACGATTATGAAGGGGCTATTAAGTTTATGCTTGATAACACTAAAGGAGATTTTACAGTGATTACCTCAAGGCAGTATCAGATGGCTTTTTTCTTTTTGAAAAATGACAAGGAAAAAAGGGTGTATGTTGAGCTTCTTCCTGAGAAAGAAGAGTTGCTAAAAGAAGTCATTAAAACAGGTTTTAACAAGCCTGAATTTTCTACAGGGAGTTTTAGTTATCCTAAAAATAGGCCTTCTGTGCGTTATATTGTTGTGCATGAGCGTTTAGAAACAGGTCCTTTATCAGACATTGCCGATTATGATGCTAGGGTTTTTCTTGATAGTTATCCGAGAGCAAAGTTGGATAAGATACTTGTTGGTACTCTTCCAAATAGTAAAACTTGGATTTATAAAGTTGAATGAGACGATAAGATTTTAAATGCGTTCTTTTTCTTTTTTTAGTATGATACGTAAAGCAGTTATTCCTGCAGCAGGTTTTGGAACAAGGTTTCTTCCTGCTACCAAAGCAATACCTAAAGAAATGTTGCCTCTTATTGATACTCCTGTTATTCAAGTTGTTGTTGAGGAAGCTGTTGCTGCTGGTATTACTGATATTCTTATTGTTACAAGCAAGTCAAAAGAGATAATAAAGAAGCATTTTGATTATTCTCCTGAATTAATGGCTATTCTTGAGAAAAAAGATAAAGCTCTGTTTGAGAGTGTTAAGAAAATTTCCGAGTTGGCAAATATTCAGTATGTTGTACAGCCGGAACAAAACGGGCTTGGTGATGCGATACGCTATGGACGCACTTTTGTTGGCGATGATGATTTTGCTGTTTTGCTTGGGGATGTAATAATGAAAAACTCAGTTCCTTCTATGAAACTATTGTGTGATGTGTATGAGAGATACAAGAAGCCAGTTATTGGTGTGGAGCAAGTGCCAATGAGCGAGGTTGTAAATTGTGGTGTTGTTGATCCTGCGCCTTTTGAAGCTGAAAAGGATATCTACAAATCAAAAGGTATGGTGGAAAAGCCAAGTGTAGAAACTGCGCCTTCAAATCTCGCATTGACCGGCAGGTATGTTTTGCCGCCTGAAATTTTTGATTTAATAGATAAAGTTGAGCTTAATCGTGGAGAAATTCAGATAACTGATGCTATCAACATATTGTGCAAAAAACAGACTGTTCTTGCTTGTGATAAAACAGGCGTAAGATATGATATTGGCAATAAAATAACTTATGTTAAAGCTCTTGTCGAGTTTGCTCTTGAACGAGAAGATATGAAGGATGAGTTCCGCGCTTATCTTGAAGAGTTGTTAAATCGCAAAAAATGACCGAAATCTTTTTATAGTGACCAACGTAGTTGATGTCACTGAAAAGGTACTTGAGTGAAGATAATGGTTAAGTCAACGATTGGTAATGCGTATGTTTTTGATGCAGCATTTATTTCTCTTACTGATCTTGTTGTAAGTCATACTCCTTATATGCTGCGCGTTCAGGATAATCTTATTGGAGCAAGTGATAAAGAGCGCAATATTACTGAAACGATAAAGGAGTTTTCATTAAAACCTGGCGAATATGATGGAACTTTGTTGTACCTTACAGGTCTGGATTTAAAAGGAAGGCATTTTTTGTCTACAAATGATACCAAGTACATTGATTATCAAGCAGTACGTGCTGCGTTAAATGGTGAAGGCAGCCATGTTCTTACGCGTGTTTTAAATCTTGTTGCGCTTGTAGAAACTACTGATAATAAACTTGTTTTTGGTCATAAAACTACAGCTCATATGGGTGGTCTGTATTCGCCTCCTGCAGGCTTTTCAGATCATGATAATCCCGTACCTGCTGATTATTTTGCGCGTTTAACTGTTGAAGAAATTAGTGAAGAGACTGGAGTATCTGTAGATAAAAAAAGCTTGATGTATGTTGGGTTAACTTCTGGTGATGACTCACGTAATATTACTGTTGTAACTTATGCTCGTGTGAATGAAACTGCTGAAGGACTTGAAACTGCTTTTACTGAATTAAATCGCAAACTTATAGAAGCTGGCGATCGTGTTGAGCATGATCATTTGTTGTATGTTCCAAGCGATCCTGATTCAGTCAGAGAATTTTTGGCGAATAGATACACAGGAGTTCTTAATTCTTGGCAAGGGATTCATTTTGAAAATGGTGTTTGTACTGCAGGTCCTGAAGATATTAAAAGACAAGAATATGGTCAGATTGGTAATTGTGTTGCTGCTGTTCTTGCTTTGATGAAACAGCGTTGTGATGATAAAACATATGCTAACATGGTGAACGAAATTAAAATAGCTGGTGTTGTTGATGATGTTGTTCATGTAAATCTTGAAGATATGTTGTGAAAATAATTTCTGTCTGCTCACTACAAACTACTACTCAGCAATCCAAAAAGTTCTACATCAAGTTCTCTTTGGAGTAATTCTATGAGTTTTTGTTGTTTTTCTTTTTGTTATTACTTGTGCGTGTGTGCCTTGGCTTGTTGGTATAACAAGTATGTGTCATATTCCAATAGCAGAGTTTTTTGAGCAATGTGCTGCTGCAAGATCTGCATATTCTCCTAATATGCAAAGTCTTCCTGGCACAAAAAGTTCAAAAATATCAAGCATAAATGTTGTATAAA
Organism: Candidatus Woesearchaeota archaeon CG10_big_fil_rev_8_21_14_0_10_37_12; assembly: GCA_002762795.1. Lineage (GTDB taxonomy): Archaea > Nanobdellota > Nanobdellia > Woesearchaeales > ARS49 > 1-14-0-10-37-12. The sequence goes on along the minus strand of PCYA01000009.1, from coordinate 26,467 downwards.
AAAGAGTTATTTAATGTTTACTCTATGATTACACCAAGTTCCTCTAATGCGTTCAGACAGTTTCCTTGCGGATCTTTTGCTTTTGTGTTCATATGTATTACTGAAAGCCCATATTGTCGCGCTGCTTCAACATAAGTTAAAACATCATCAACGTACACTGCTTGCTCCTTTGTTCTGCCAACAACTGCAAGTGCACGATCAAAGAGTGCAGCGTCTGGTTTTTTTACTCCTACTTTGTATGTTGTAATGATGTTTCGTTCGCTAATTATTGCTTCCATGTCAAATGGTTTTCCTGTTTGAGGATCTATTGTTTTGCGCATTGCCTTCCAGTGAAATGGGTTTGTGCTTGAAACAACTGCTTGCGCGTATCCTTGTTGGTTGGCGTGTTCTATAAATCTTGCAATTCGTGAATTTACTGTGAAAATGTCTGAATATGCTCGCTCAAATTCCTCAATTGAAAATGTTAAGCCTAATGATTTTTTTGCCCGTTCGTAAAATTGTTCGTCACTTTCTTTTCCAAGATAATAGTCTTCTGTTATTCCTGCATTGTATTCATGGCTTTCGTATGTTTTGCCAAAGAGAATTTCTTTAATAGTTTCTACGCTTAATCCTTTTGTTGAATTAGCTGCAAGCCTGGAAAAGGCTAAATCAATGTTGAAAGGATATATTGCATCTCCTGCATCCCAGAGTATTGTTGTTTTTTCCATCTTTAAAGAAAGGAGAATGTTCACCTAGCTTAATATTTTGTGGTGACATCGAGTATGGGACCGAATTAGCATGACTGTTCTGAAACACTTCCTGAAAGCGTATAGCTATTAACAGGTGCTCCAGCAGACTTTGTTAATTCACTGAGGCGCTCATTAATCATATTGGTGGCATTTTTTTGGCCTTTTTTGTCAGTGATAAGCGAATATACTTCTCTAAAAAGGACTAGATGCTCGATAACCAAAGGAATTTTATCACGAGGCAAGTTGTATTCATCACTCAAATCCATCACTGCTCTTTCCTGCCGTTTATACGCCTCTTCCGCGAGATTTTTCACGTCTTTATTGATAGGCATCACCAAATCAGTAACCTTAAAGTCAATAGTTGTGTTTGGAACATTGATACGACGATACGTCAAGGTCTCATATTTATTTGCTTCCATAGGGGCCCCAGGATATGATATCATATAGCCATTGAGATTCATATTCACCCCGCGATTGACCCAATACAGAGTAGTATCCATCGTCAATTTGACATCATCTACCGTTGATTGAGGAGTAAAGAGGATCATAAACATAGATGGAGTCAGTCCAGGCACGCCAAGAATCATGTTCAAGCGCTCATCCCATTTCTTGGCAGTCTTTTCCCCAGCCTTCGGGCCTGCTTTGGTCAATTCATTAAGCACATTTGGGGAAAAGGATTCTATACCTAATGATAACACAGTAAAACCCGCATCGCACATGACTTTAAGCGTTTGTTCCAGAAGCGACTCGGCACGGAGTTGGCAGAAGAATTTGATATCTTTAGGGAGATATCCTATTTCTTTCGCACGGATAATCCCTCGCGCCACACTTTCCATCCTCTTAGGATTCATGCCAAAGTTATCGTCCTCAATATAGAATGCCTGCGTATCTGGCTGTAATCTTACCGCGCGAACTATCTGAGCGATAGAAACATCATCCTCAAGAATCGGTCCTCTTTGGATCCGCTGTTTATCTGATCCCGACCAAAACTCTGGCACTGTACAAAAGGAACAATTATAGTTGCAATCATTTGCCGTGAGCATAATCCTGATCGTGTTTAAGCTTGCCCTACCCTGTGAGGTAATCACATTCCAATAACGCGGATAAGGGACTCTTCCAAAATCAAGATTATTAAGCGCATCGACGAAATCACTGCTTGTGTATTTCTCACGCGATGTCTCAACGAGATCATTTAGTCCTTTTCTATAGACAATACCAGGAATAGACTCAACGCTACGTCCTTGCTGAGCACTGCTCAAGATGTAGGAAAATGTCTTTTCCCCCATCCCCAGCACCGCCACGTCAATCATTGGGACTTCAGTAAATAATTGCCTCCAATTCAAGGTTGCTTCAAAGCCGCCGATTACGATAGTCGAATCCGGCGATGCCTCTTTTGCCGCAACGATATTCCTTACATCATCCTCAAGAGTTTCATGCAAAATCGAAAATCCCAAGACAGGAGGCCTTTTATCCCTAATTAACTCATATAGTCCTTTTTTCCCATCCAAGTTAGGATCCCATACTGTCGTTTTAAAGCCCTGAGCTTCAGCAAAATGAGCTACGGTATAAGCCCCAAGAGGTGGCCCACTAAAGTTCTTCCGAGACCCTTCCTGATATGGATCCTCACCCTGATCCGGACCCACAATCACAGCGTCCAACTCCTCCCTCTTCACCGAAAACACTTGTTGTTTTAATTCTGATATAACTGGAAGTGATCTCATAACATATAACTGCACACCATTCAGTATAAAAAGCTTTTGAATGTGTATTCCATGAGCAAAATTTCTGGTTTGACTGGGCTTTTCTTGTGCAGACCAGGAATGCGTTGTGCTTCATGGTATGGTTTGGCGTAGAAATTTGCTGACAAAAATTTTCTTTTTTGCACATCTACAAGCGTTATTGCTTGTACGGGACGTCCAATGGGACTGTCCCGATCGATTCTTTTCAAATAATAATTGCTCGGGTTCGTTCTTGAAAAGCCAGTTCCATCCGCAGCAGCAAGCTTCACAAAATCAGTAGTTATTGTTGCTGCCAGAAGAGCCTGCCACACAATTTTTGGCAGCCTCCTTGCTGCCTTCTGCAAAGTTGTAAAATGTATTTTAATGCAGAAATAATCGTCGAGAAATCGTGAAGCTCTACGATACGATAAACGGTATACTTGCTTAACAATAATACCCAAGTAAAGAATCCATGTTTCAAACTTCTTAGGTCCCATATGATGGAACCAGCGCGGGTGTCCCGCGCGCATAAATAACCGCTTAATTTTTCTATCCAAACGTTCTTTCTTACTCATGGTGGGGTACACTCCAACCCCCTCTTGCGTGAGCAAGAGGGTCATATTTAGTTAAGACTTTCTACAAAGCCCGTGTAATAGCAAAATTTATAAACCATCCTTTGGAGAATTAAGCTATGATTGAGATAAAGACAAAACGCCTGCCAGTTTTAGCTATCACGTCTTGCCCACTCTTCCGCATGCGATGCGCCGTCTTATCGCTAATAAAATGAAAAAAAGTTTTTTGTTACTTCTTACCTCAAGCCTCTTACTTCTTGTTTTCTTATTTTTTTGGTTTCATCCAACTATTCCTTTGATGAGTGACGAGAGTGAGTATTTAAGAAATGCGTATTTGTTAACACAAGGCATTACAGGATATTCTGATGAAGAATTTGCGTATGGTTTTGTTGGTTCTGATGACAGATTTTTTTCCAGATATCCGCTGACTGCAAGTATATTTATTGTTCCATTTCTTGTAGGGGGATTAAACACGATATTTTTATTCGGGTTGTTTTTCTTCTTGTTGGGCTTTTTTTTCTTTTACAAATTGCTTCAGGAGAATAAGTTATCTCCTTGGTGGTCTTTTTTATATTTTGGGTACCTTCCTTTTTTGTATCATGCAACTACGTTAATGATGGATTTGCCGAGTATGGCTCTTGTTCTTGGAGCTTTTTATTTTTATGTGAAAAAAAAGCACGGATTTTGTGGCATTTTTTTAGGTCTTGCAACATTAGTTAAAAGCACTAATTTTTTGGCAGCAATTGTTATTGGCGTTTTCATCTTGATTAATATTGTTAAGAAAAAGGAAAAAGTGTGTTCCCTTTTGAAGTTAGTTCTAGGAACTGTGCCTTTTTTGATCATTCTTCTTTTGCATAATTGGCACGTTTATGGTGATTTTTTAGGTTCAGGTTATTTTTTTATTCATAATAATTTTCAGTTTTTGTTTGGTCATGAGAATGCATCAGGGTTATATTTTGGAAATTTATTTAGATACTTTTTATTTTTGAATGTTTTTTATCCTGGGATGTTAATTTTGGCTTTTCTAAGCAAATATTCACTGAGAAAAGAAGCAATAGCTTATGCGCTTTTGTCTTTACTTTTTTTCTCTTCTGTAAATGCTATTGTAAAGCTTGATCCTCTTAATCTTATTAGTATGTATAGGTTTATTTTTCCAATAATTCCTTTGTTGTTTATTGGTTATGCTCATTTTTTTGAGCAGTCTGTTTTTTCAAGATTTAAAAAAATGAAAAAACATTTTGGAAAAATTATGCTTTTGTGTTGTGTTTTGTCTTTAGTGGCTTTTGTTCCTTTGTTTGATTTGAAGAGTCAGGGTTCTTCACGTTCAGAAAAAATAATAACTGATATTTATGCGAATACTGTTAATGATTCTCTAATAATTGGCGTGCAGGAGGGTAATTATTTTAGTGAATTGTTTGGTGTGCGTGGTTATGTTGGCATTTTAAGACCTGTTGGTTTTGAAAATGGCGAGCTTGTTGCAGAAAATAAAACAATAGAATATTTGAAAAATGGCAAAAAAGTTTATGTTTTATATCTAGACACTCCTAATTATTCGTACAAGTCCGGAATCTCTGAAACAAAAGCTGTTCTTGATAATATTCGTAATGAACACGGAAGTAATTTGGTTTATGAGAAGTCTTACATGATTGGAAATATTTTTTATAATAGTGAAATTTCTGTACAGTTGTTTGAGTTAGGTTAACAAAGTTTAAATAATAGATTGTTGGTGCTAATAAAAAATGAAAACGCTTTCAATTATCATTCCAGTGTATAATGAAGAGAAAACTTTGCAAAAGGTTTTGGATTATGTACGTAAGGTTGATATTGGTCCGTATAAAAAGGAAGTTATTGTTGTTGATGATGGTTCAAAAGACAAAAGCAGAGAAATTCTGAAGAAAGAAAAAGAGTTTAAGATTATTTTTCATAAGAAGAATAAAGGTAAAGGCGGCGCGGTTAAGACCGGAATCGAAAAGGCAGCAGGAGATTACATAGTTTTTCATGATGCTGATCTTGAATACGATCCTGCTGATTTCAAATATATGCTTCCACTTATGGAAACAGATCTTGTTGATATAGTGATTGGATCACGATTTAAAGGCAGGCCGCAGTATTGTTTTGGAAAAAAGAAAAATGTTATCTTGTTAAGTTATTTGGGGAATATGCTTCTTAAATGGGTGTGGAACATTCTCTATAAAGACAATTTAAGTGATACTTGCCCTTGCTATAAATTGATGCGACTAAAAGACCTTAAATCAATAAAAGTTAACGCTGATGGTTTTGTGTTTGATTTGGAAATGATGATTAAACTGCGAAAAAAAGGAAAAGTATTTGTTGAGGTTCCAATTCATTTTAAGCATAGAACATTTGAGGAAGGAAAGAAAATTGGTGCAAAAGATGGTTGGATAAGTTTGTGGTATTTGATCTGGTTTAGGTTTGTTAAATGGTAAAAAAAACTCTTTGTTTAGTAAGAGATAAATACTTATCGAAATTATTCATAAGATATGCCTTTGGTGGCGTTGGAAGTTATTTATTCAGTCTTCTTTTCACATATGCGTTCACTGAGTGGTTTAAGATAAATTATTATGTATTTTATGTGATTGCGGCTACATGTACAACCTTATTTAATTTTGGTGTTGCAACAAAATTTATTTTTCGCGTGACTGATTATCACCGTTCAAGATTTATACGCTTTTGTGTTTTAACATTTACATTTTATTTAATAAATATTTACTTGGTAAAACTACTTGTTGATTGGTTGAATATTCACTATGCTCTTTCCATCACTCTTGTTATGGCATTTCTTGCATTAACTAAATTTCTTCTTTATGATTTCTTTGTTTTTCACAATATGTCAAGAACCACTGGTGATCCATAGAAAACACGCAAAAATAATATTGCTTTGTGCGTGTTTTCTGGGTGCTCAGAAACCGACACAAAATATAATTACTATTGTCGATTTCTGACAGCTCCTTCGTCGCTAAACACCAGTGGCATGACCGTTCAGAAAGTCATAAGAAAAGATAGTCCAGTGGTTCCCAAGAAAATCCTCTGGATTTTCTTGGCTTGATCATGCTCGGAATGCAAAGAAAATTCAAAGAATTTTCTTGCACAAGAAAACCTCGAGGTTTTCTGTGCACGAAAAATGTATTTTTCGTTGCACACAAAATCAAGTGTGATTTTGTTGTGCCACTCGCTCCAGTAAACCACTCGTAACGCACACGAGTGGCATTCCGACATTGAAAAAAGAACAGTAAAACGGGCGCGTAGTATAGAAAAGCTTATAAAAAGGTCAGAGTAAAAATTTAAAATGGCATCTATTAGCATAGTTATACCTGTTTATAACGAGGAAAAAGCGGTTAAAAATACTGTAGAAAGAGCCAAAAAAGTCGCCGCTAAACTTAAACAGCACAAAGTAGAAGTATTGATTGTTAACGATGGTTCTAAGGACAAAACTGCACAGATTCTAAATAAAATAGGTGGAATTAAAGTTATTAACAGACCGTATAATTGTGGGTATGGTGCGTCTTTGAAAGTAGGGCTCAGAGAAGCTATGGGTGATTGGATTGTTATTACTGATGCTGATGGAACGTATCCTATTGAGGACATTCCGCGGCTAGTAAAGCTTGTTCCAGAGTATGATATGGTTGTTGGTGCTAGGGTTGGGAAAACAGTTCACATTCCTTTTTTCAGGCGTCCCGCAAAGTGGGTGGTGGGAAAGCTTGCGAATATGATGGTTAAGCGTAAAATTGAAGATATCAATTCCGGGTTGCGTATTTTCAACAAGAAAAAAGCACTGGAGTTTATGAAGCTGTATCCGCCTGGTTTTTCGTTTACAACAACAATTACGCTTGCTTTTTTTACGAATGATTATACCGTGAAGTATATTCCTATTAATTACTTTAAACGCAAAGGAAGCTCAATTATGGGTGATGTTCCAAGTCCAAAAGCGATTAAAACATTTTTTAATTTCATTGGAATTATTTTCCGTATAATTTTGTATTTCAGACCGCTTAAATTTTTTGCGTGGCCTGGAAGTTTACTTATTTTAGCAGGAATTATTTATGGGTATTATCAAACCGTAACATCAGTTGCGGGTCTTGGTGATTTGCCAGTGTTGTTATTAATACTGGGCACACTTGTTATTTTTTTAGGAGTTATTGCAGACTCTATTGCAAAAAAGTAAGTTATTTTATTCTTTTCTAAAATCGCAAACTACAATAATTTGCCAACTAAGTCTAGATAAAAGTGGAACGTATTCTAATAAAAGATCTAGTTTAAACAACCCTTTCAAAATAAAAAGTGGTAAGAATTTTGTTCCTGGAAGAATGTCAGTAAATCCCCAAGGGTATGCTAAATATCCGAAGTAATATACTTTTGCATTTTTAATATGCGTTTTTGCTAGCATATTTTTCATTTCTTTGCTTGAGAAATGAGTGTGATCTTCATCAAAATGGTTTGTGAGTTTTTTAAGAAGGTATCTTGGCAGTTCAGTTAAAATATTATTCAAAGGTTCTGAAACAATAACTGTTTTTTTTGCAACTCTCTTCATTTCGCTGAGTGCTTTTACAGGGTTCGGAAGATGATGTAGCACTGCTTTCATGAAAATGAAGTCAACTGACTTGTCTGGAAAATCAAGTTTTTCAGAATCCATTATTCGTAAATCAATGCTAGGATATCTTTTTTTCCCAACGGAAATCATTTCAGGAGATAAATCTGCTCCTATGTATTTGCAGTCAAGACCTTCTTCGCGCAAAACTTCATAAAGAATTCCTGTTCCGCAGCCAATATCAAGCACTGTTGATCCTTCTGAAACTTTGGCTTTTTTTATCATGTATCTTAGCCATTCTTTAGAATAATATCTTCCTGTCTTTGTGCCTTCTCTTCGCTCATCATATTCATGAGCTAAACGTTGGTGGAGTTTCTTCTCTCTTTGTTTTCTATCAGTAACCATTCGTGAGAATGGATTGGTAAATAGTATTTAAAACTTTTCTATGATAGTAAAAGACTCTTGATATGAATCAATAATAAATATCACTTTTTGTACGTATCGCCTATTCTGTAAGCATTTGCCATTACTGTTAATGTAATGGATTGTGCTGGTATACTTGGTAGTACGCTTGAATCAACTATGTGTGTTCGTTTAAGTCCGTATGGTCTGCCTAGGATGTCTGACTCATTATTTTTTGGGTTTGCGCTCATTGGAAAGCTGCATCCGTAGTGGTTTGCTCCTCCTGGTTTGCTTATTTTTAGCATAGGTGTCATTGGAATGAAGCCAAGTAGTCTGAAGTTTTTGAGAAATTTAAAGGTCATTTTTTTGATGGTTTGTTTTGTAGATTTGTTAATTGCTGAAGAAATAGTCACTGTATCTGGGTTTCCTTTTTTAAGTTGAAGTTTCATTTCTGAAGAGCTGTAAGAGTGAAGGTAGAATTTTATGTATATTATTCTGCCCATGAGTAATTCTAGTGGTTTTTGAAGAATGTTGTATAGTTTTCCGAGTTTCTTTTTAAAGAATGTTTTGTATAGATCGTTGTATGTGTAGATTTGTGCGTGAATTGAGTAAGGGCTTATTTTTTTGTCAAAGATTTCAAGGTATAATTGTGTGAGACTGTGTAGTTTTTCTTTTGTAACCTCTGAAGCTCCGTTTATCATTATGCATGGAACATGAATGTGTTGGGAGTCTTTGAGTGTAACAGGATAGTCATATTTGTCGAGTGATGAGAGAATAATTTTTGTTGATAGTATAGAACCGCATGCGAGAAAGATTCTTTCGCAAGTGAATTTTTTTGGGTGTTTTGATTGGAGTTCGTGACATATAATTTGTACATTGTCATTGTTTTCTATAATTTTCTCAACTACTATTCCAGGAAGGTATGTGAAGTTTTTATTTTTTTTAAGTTCTTCGAGTGTGAATTCTGAAGAGTAGATTAGTTTGTATGGACAGCCATACATGCAAAGGCCTCCGTAGTCGCATTTTGAGAAGTTTACTGCAAGTCTTGAGCTGCCGAATAGTATTCCTTTTTTATTTAATTTTGATTTGTGTTTTTTGAATCTTTGCATAAGAAGATCTGCTTGTCTGCTTTGGTGAAAATCGTATGTTTTGTCTGCATAAAGGGGAAACTTGTCTGCTAGTTCATCTTTGTTGCATGCAAGAGGCATGAAAGAAAAGACTTTGTTATAATATTGTTTTAAATCTTTTATTGAGATGGGCCAGTCTGAAATGTCTTCATCAATGCAGGGCATGATAGAAGATCCCCAAACAGTGCTCAGTCCTCCTTTTGCAAATGATGGTCTGCAAGTTGTATCAACTGTTTTTATTGGTACGTGCTGTTTTACTTCTTTGTACGGGTAATCAGATCCGTAAACGAGTTTTAAAACGTCTTTAGCAACAGGATTGATGTTTCCTTTAATTTTGTTGAATAAGGATAGATTGACTGGTTTGCCTACTTTTTTTAAGATGTTCTTTCTGTCTTCTTCAAGTTCAATGCCTGCATCTAGTAATGTTACTTGTTCGCCTTTGCTTAGTAATGCGTGAGCGCATGATATTCCTGAAGGTCCTGATCCAACCACGTATAGCATAGTTAATCTAGTCAAATGAGAATTTATAAAAGTTGTGACTCTCAACACTACACTATTTACCAAATACTGCCGACCACAAGCTACGAGCCACTAGCTTCTTACTTTTTACTGTTTGCTATTTCTCACAAACTCACTTGCTCTGTATAAGCTTTCGAATGTTCCTGCGTCTGACCAGAATCCTTTGATTTTTCGTGCTTCGAGGGCATTGCGTTGAATGTATGCGTTATTCACGTCTGTTATTTCTAATTCTCCTCTTTGTGATGGTTTTAGTGTTTTGATAATATCGAAAACTGTTGCATCGTAAATATAAAGACCAGTTACTGCCCAATTAGTCTCAGGCTGTTTTGGTTTTTCTGTTATTTTTGTAATTTTGTCTCTATCAAGTGTGACAACGCCGAAGCGTTGTGGGTCTGGTACTTCTTTTATGTAAACTCGAGCGCCATCCTTAAAATCACTAAATATGAAATCGTTCTGAAAAACATTATCACCAAGGATGACAGCAACAGAATCATTGTCTGCAAAGTCTTCTGCAAGTGATAGTGCTTGTGCTATTCCGCCTGCTTCTTCTTGTATTGCGTAATTAATATTAACTCCAAAATTTTTTCCAGAACCTAAGAGTTCTAAAAAGTGTCCTGCATGCCCTCTTCCAGATACGATAAGAATGTCTTTAATTCCTGCTTTGACAAGTGTATTAAGTGGATAATAAATCATGGGTTTGTCATATACTGGAAGTAAATGTTTGTTTGTGACTTTAGTTAATGGCTGTAGTCTTGATCCTGTTCCTCCTGCTAATATTATTCCTTTCATTTTTAGGCTCTATTTTTGTTGTGTGTTTTGTTTAATATATTCTTGAACAAGCCAAGGCAGTCTTTCTTGAATAGGTGGCATTGCAATTCCTAATTGCTCTGTTTTCTTTGTTGATAAAATGCAATTGCTGCGTTTTGCTTCAACAAGTTTATCAAATTCTTCCTCACTTATGTATGTGAATATTTTAGTCGGATCTTGCTGTGCGTACAGATCTAAAATGTCTTTATGTTGATAAATCCCTGGATTTACTGCATTTATAATTCCTTTTATTTTTTGCTCACAAATTTTTTCAATAAATGGAAGAAAATCTTCCACAACAGTAATGCTATTTGGGAGGCTAATGATTTTTTGGTAGTTGAGTATTTTAGTGAGAACATTTCTCTGATTCGGCGTAGCCTGAATGGGCATGCGTATACGGAGAATGCATAAGTGCTCATATTCCTTGAGTACTTGTTCAGCCACTGCTTTTGTTTGGCTGTAAAAGCTTCCGAAAAAATTTGGTAAATCTTCTTCACTGTAGCCTTTTCCGTTATTAGTTCCTTGAAATATGCACCCGCTTCCTAGTTGAATAAGATACATTCCTAACTTACTAGTAACTTCTGCCACATTTATTGCGCCTGTTATGTTAACGCTTGCCGTGTTTTTTTTGTCGTGTTCACATCCATCAACATTTGGGTATCCTGTTTTTCCTGTTGCGTTTATTACAATATATTTTTTGTCGTAATTTTGAAGTATTTGATGTATTTGTTGTTTATCAGTAACATCTGATTTTGGGCAGATTACATTATGCGTTTTTTCAAGATATGTTTTTATTTGGCTTCCGAGATATCCTGTACTTCCAAGTAAAATTATGTTCATGTTGTGAGTTTCTCCCAAAGATGTTTGTTTTTTTTATACCATTCAATGGTTTTTTGAATCCCTTGATCGAATGTTGTTTTTGGTGACCAGCCGAGTTGTTCTCTTATTTTTGTTGAATTAAATGAATATCTTCTGTCATGTCCTTTCCTGTCTGTAACGTGGTTTATGAGTGACTCTTCTTTTTGAAGTTCTTTGAGAATTATGCGCAATACATCTTTGTTTATTTTTTCTGATTCTGAACTTATTCCGTATGTTTCTCCTTTTTTTCCTTTCCTGATGATTAAATTTATTGCACTGCAGTGATCTTCAACATAAAGCCAGTCTCGAACATTTTGACCATCACCGTACAAAGGAATTGGTTTATTGTTAAGTGCGTTTATGATCGCTGTTGGAATGAATTTTTCAGGATGTTGATATGGTCCATAATTGTTAGAACAAGTAGATATTGTTATTGGCAATCCATATGTAATATTGTATGCTCTGACAAGGTGATCGGCGCTTGCTTTTGTTGCAGAGTATGGCGATCTTGGGTTGTATGGTGATTCTTCTGTAAATTGCTCTTTTTCTACTGAACCGTACACTTCATCTGTAGATACTTGGTGAACGTATGTGTTGTTTTTTCGTGCTGCTTCAAGTATGTTAAATGTTCCGATTATATTGCTTGTAATAAAGGGTTCTGGATTTTGTATTGATCTGTCTACATGTGTTTCTGCTGCAAAGTTAACAACAATGTCTGGTTGGTGTTGTTGAAAAATAAATTCTATTTTTTTTTGTTTTGATATGTCTTCTTTTACAAAGGTGTACTGAGAAAGATCATTAAATTCGTTTTGATTAGCAACGCTTGCGTATGTTAGTTTGTCAACATTGATAATAAATATATCTGGGTTGTTAGCAAACATATATTTTATAAAATTAGTCCCAATGAATCCTGCTCCTCCTGTAACTAACAATTTCATGATTTTTGGCTTTAGCGGTTGTTTAAAAAGTTTGTGAAGTTAGAGGGTTATCCAAGACCTGCCATGATCACATTTCTCCCGCTTAGAATAAGAAGTATTGCAAATATGAAGAGTACTGCTAAAATGCTGAACACGGCAAGTGTGATGTTAAGTTGTTTTTGTTTTTTCATTTTGATATTCTTTAATGAGTAGTTGTTTGAATTCACCTAAATATTTTGCGGGAAATATTGCTGCTGATGCTGCAGGATGTCCTCCTCCTGTTGAGTCTTTGAAGTTTTTGATTGTTGTTTCAAGTAGTTTCCCTGTGTCTATTTTTTTGTCGCTGCGTCGTGCGCTGACTGATATTGTTTTTGTTTCTTTGTTTTCGCTGATTAGTATGATTGTTTTGTTTTTATATTTTTGTCCGAGTATTGTTGCGATTGGTGATTTTACGCGATATTTTGATTCGAGTGAATATATAAGCAAGTCGTTGTATCTTTCTGCGTTTTTTTCAAAATTGTCAAGGTGTTTGTATATTTCTTTATCTATTATTTCTCTGTATTTTTTGAGTTTTGAGTTTGTAAATTCTTGTGGAGTTTTTGCATCGTAAAGCAAGTTAAAACAATCGTTTACAAGTTTTTCATCGTAAACTTCTGTGCTGCTGATTGTTATTGCAACATCTCCTATTGTTGTTTTGAATAATTCTTCTTTGAACTCATAATTATATTTTTCAAATGTTTGTTTTATCCAATGCATCCATGGCTGATGAGCTATATCTGCTATGCTTGCTGTAGCTGCGACCCAGTCAAGGTCTGAGATATTTGTTATTTGCGATATTAAATCGTACGCTAGTTTTCCCGTACAGTATCTTGCTGGTTCGATTGTGCTGAATAAATGTGGGTTGTAGAGAATAACATTGTCCATTGGTTTGTCCAGATATACGCGGTGATGATCAATAACTAGTATAGGGAATTTTTTTGAAAATTTTTGGAGCATTTCTTTGTGTTCTCCTGCTGGAAAGTCTGTGGTGATTATTTTGGTGATGTTGGCTTGTTTGAACTGTGTAAACATGTCATCAGTAAATCCATGCATTTTTCTGTTGAGAGGCATATGAATTTCTATTTTTTTTCCTCTGTATCGTTCAATGAACTTGGCAACAATGACTGCGGAGCAGATTCCGTCAGGATCTGTGTCGTGCACGATGGCTATTTTGTCTTTTTTGGTGATGTTTCTGAGAAAGTCAAGGGCTTGTTCTACAAGTTTTGGGTTGGTGGTTGTCATAGGATTATGAATGGCGCAAGAATAATTAGGATGCGCCATTTGGGTTGTGTTAAAAAGCTGAGCTTTTTAATACTCAGAAAAACATGCGTCAGCTTTGTTTTTCTGTTTTTGGGGTTGTTTGGATATTGTCCTTATTTAATGATTGATTATAAAGGCAGGCTAAACCTAATATTGATACTTTGCAGCTGGGCTGCGGTACTTTGTTGCGCCAATTCTAGAGTTACAAAAAATTTATATATACTTATGGTACTGATTGTACGGTTATACGTATTAAAGAGGTGTTATGAATGATTATTAGACGGTTAGTTAAGGCTGGCCAGGCATCGCATACCATTTCTTTGCCAAAAGAATGGCTAGATAAACATCGTCTTAAAAAGGGTGATTTGGTTTATCTGCATGAGCGGGGAGATCATGAATTGTTGATTACTCCTGAAAATAAAGGCGATGAGCCTCTTCCTCAGAAAGAGATTACAATTTCTGTAGATAATAAAGAATTAAGCACTTTACAGAGAGAAATCACGAGCGCGTACATTAACAATTACAATACAATTGTTCTTGCTGGTTCTTCTATTGCTGCAAAAACAAAAGACATTCGGAAAATGTTACATGATTTTGTTGCGCTGGAAGTTGCTGAGCAGTCTGCGAAGAGTATTGTTGCAAAGGATTTGTTGAATGTTAAGGATGTGAATGTTGAGAAAACTGTTCGTAGGATGGACATGCTTGTGCGTAGTATGCTTCAGGATAGTGTTGCTGCATTGGATGATGCAAAGCTTATTGACAGCGTCATTATGCGTGATGAGGAAGTGAATCGTGCGTATTTTTTGCTTATGCGTTTGTTAAAAAGTTCCTTGGCAAATAAGCATATTGCGGATTCATTTCAGCTGTCTAATGATCAGATTCTCAATTTTTATTATTTAACGATTAATCTGGAAAATTTTGCTGATTATACAAAACATTTGGCAGAGTATGTTGGTAAGGAAAAGAAAAAATCAAATATCAAGGAGATGTTTGAGCGTGTTGAAAAGAGTTATCTTGATGCAATGAAGGCTTATTTTGTGAGTGATAGAAAGCTTGCAGAGCAGGTTGCTCTTGACAGAGTTGGTTTGATTACCTCTGCAAGTGAGCTTTCTCCAGGTGTTGCTGAGTTGTTTAAGTCAATGATAACTGCAACGAATAATGTTGCAAGGCTTGTTATGGATAATTCTGAGGAAAAGAAGTAATATTTGTTATTGAATTGCAAGGTTAAATGCTGTTTCTTTGGCTCACAATTCGTTCTCTTGGGAAGTTCATTGGTTGTCCAGCATATTGTTTGCGAATAAGTGCTTGTTCTTTTTCTTCTGCAGTCATTCGTCTGAAACAATATGTCATTCCTTGATGTGTTTCTACTTGTGCAACAGGCCAGTGTCCTGAGTTTAGCCATGCTTCTGCTACTCTGTTGCATTCTTCTGGTAATCTGCAGAATGCATATGTTGTTCCTCCTGGGCAGTCTGCGTCGTTTACAATTGCTCCGGTGAATGTGTCAAGTGTTATAACGCTTATTGTTGAAATAAAAAGAATAAGAAAAAGAGAATAAAAAATAAAACGCATTTAAGACCAGGTGTTTGTTCCAATTGGATAATTTGGTCTTTCTTGTGCAGGGACGTCTTGTCCTACTGGGTCACCAGGGTATTGTATGTTTCCGTATTGGTCTACTGGCACTGCGTCGTGTCTGTAGCCTACAAGTGATTCTGGTTCTCCTGTTGCTCTGAATTGTGGTCCTGCGTTGTTTTGTGTTGGGCACCAGCAGTTTACTGTTTCTGTTCGTGCTTCTGGCGCGCCAAGTGCGTATGTGAATTGTGTTTGTCCTGCAAGATAGAATCCTCTTCGGTTGAACATATCACTTTGCATTTGGTTGTCATGATCGCTTCCTGCTACAGCAAGTGTACACGGGCTGTCGCAAACAGGTAAATCTCCTGTTCCTACGTTGGTAAATAATGCTCCTGTGCTTTGTTTTGCTCCAGAGAACATTAATACTAAGCCAACGACTGCGATGACTGATATGACTCCGAGAACAATGAGTGCTAGTCCGCGATGTTCTTCTTCCATATGATTTTCACCTCATTTTTTATAATATAATAGAGGATATTAACATAACCTCCTATTTAAAGATTGTGTTTCTTTCTATGTTTCTCAAAACTTTGTGCTACATCAATGATGTATTTTCCTTCTTCAAGTTTGAAAACTAAAGGGTCTTGTTTGAATAATTTAACTAAATCAAGTTCGTATTGTCCTGGTTTTGTTACGCGTATACTTTCAAAATCAAGAACAACAGGTGCTGAGTGGTCGCTTCCTACAAGGTCAAGAACGTCTTCTTCCATTTGTTTTTTTTGTTCTAAGTTCATATTTTGCTGCAATACTTGTTTTGCAACTGCTAATTTTTCTTTTTTGATGTAAAAGAATAGTCGTGCTCCGCATTCACATCCTGAAAGAAGTTCTTGTGCTGCGTCTTCATACATTTTGTTGCATCGTACGCATTGGTGTGGCATTTTATTTGTATGATACCCATGCATCTCATTGATACAGCTGGGTTCCTCCTTGTATTACTCGCAATTGATAGGCATCATAACTTTAAAAATACCTACCGCTTGCGGTGTTGGGATTTTTATTTCCTCGCTTCGCGCGTGAGCATTTCTATTTGTGTTGGGTCTTTTTTTATGTTTTTTACAACTGTTGATGGTCCGATGACTGTTATTCCTTGTGTTTCTCTGAAAAGCAGGTTCAACATATCATATTTTAGTTTCTGGAATCCGTCTTTTGCTGTTTCTGATGGGTTAATTACTGCTAATTCTATTCCTTTGAATTTTTTGTTTATTTCTTCCATTGTTACTTTGATTAGTTCTGTTTCTTCTTCTTGTTTGAGTCTGCCTTGTAACAGCACTATTTTGTTTTGTTTGGCTAAGTCTAGTAGTTTGCGTATTTTGCCTATGCCGCTTAAGCCTTCTATTTCTGTTTGTGGTACGAATCGTAGTGTTACCATTTTTATTTACCTGCTAGTTCGAATAGTTTTTCGTAGAATTGTTCTACATTTTTTCCGTTTTTGGCACTGATGCCAAGCACTTCGTATTGTGGGAATGCTGCTTGTACTTTTTTGATACTGCATTTTTTTAAGTCTGATTTGTTTGCAAGAATCATTACTGGGATGTTTCGTGCAGCAAGATTGCCAATGATTGTGACGTTTACTTGGCTGTATGGGTCTTGTGTTCCGTCAAGTACAACTAGCACAGTATCTACATCATCTAGCCATTTTATACTTTCTATAACTCCTTTTGTTGCTTCGCGTGCTCTTTTTTTGGCTTTTTTTTCACCCATGCCTGATTTCATGAAGTCTTCGTAGTCTATTTTTGTTGCAATTCCTGGCGTATCTACCAAATTAAAAACTAGTTCTTTACCATTTTTTCCTTTTATGGAAACGTTTTCTTTGACTTGTACTTCTCTTGTTTCGTGCGCTATTGGTGAGACTGTTCCTAGTTCTGTTCCTAACCAGTCAACGCATATTCTGTTTGCGAGTGTTGTTTTGCCTGCATTTGGTGGACCGTATAGACCTATTTTGAGGTTTTGTTTTGGTCCTGTCCAGAAGTAAGCACTAATTATTTTTTTAAGTTTGTTTAATACCATATCCGTCCCACTTTTTTATGTTTATCAGACAAGTAGTTGTGTTTATATAGTTTTCTATGATACAATAGTAAAATAAAAATAAAAAAATTAATCAGATTTATCGTCTCTTTTTCTTTGCAGTCTTTCTTTTTGCTTTTGGTTTTGCTGCTTTTCTTTTTTTGCCGCCGCGTGCCATTTTTGCACGGCTTACATCTCCGTTTTTGTCAACGAAGTATAAGTAACCTGATTGTTTTTTTACTCCTACTTTTGCTACTTTTTCTGGTTTTCCTGCTCGGCCTTTTCTTCCGCGTGCCATTTTTGCACGGCTTACATCTCCGTTTTTGTCAACGAAGTAAAGATAGCCACCCTCTTTTTTTACTCCTGCTTTTGCTACTTTTTCTGCCATTTGGTCATCCTCCTTTTTTCCGACCCACGTCGAGAAACTAGTAAACACCGTATATGTTTAAACAATTTAGCGGCATTTATTAGTTAGAAAACGAAAACTATTTTTTATTGTTTTTTTCGTTTTCTAAACGTTATGATCGACGATTGTGAGAAACAATGCTTGTTTATAAACTTTTCTCAAAAAGAAAACAAAAACCTTTGCATTATCGTCGCAGATTTTTCTTTTTAGGCTGTTTTTTAGGTTTCTTTGATTTGGTTTTTCGAGCAATTTTTTGTTTTCTTCCGACGATGTGCACTGTTCCTTCTAGTTTGCAGTCAAGATGACTTATTGGTTTTAAGAGACTTCGTAATTGTTGTGCTTCTTCCATTGCTCTTTCGCGCATTTCAAAAAGTTCTTCGTCCGTCGGTAAATTGTGTTGTTCTATCTCTTTTGCTTTGGCTAATGCTTTTTTAGTAATTTCTTTCATAAGTTTATTCATAGCAGAAATGATATGTATAGAAATATAAAAATTGTTCTTTTTAAATAATACTTTTTTATTTCAAATGTTGGGTTGAATACAAGGAAAAGCCCTGCTTTTCCTGTACAAGAAAACCTTGCGGTTTTCTGTACGCGAAAAATGTTTTTTTCGCTGTACAGAAAATCTTGAGATTTTCTTGTACCCCGCAGCTTGCTGCAGTTATCTGCACCAACTTTGAAACGTCAGAATTTCACAAAAATTGATTGTTTTTGTTTTGAAATTCTGAGCATTCTCAAGAACTGCCGCAAAACATATCATTGTTTGGCAGTTCTTGAAAGACTGAAATTGCTGGTCGGCGAAGCCATGAAAATACTTTTTATTTTCAGGGCACCAAAAACCCGGTGGTTTTTTAGTGCCGAGAAAACTCGAGTAATACCCCGCAGCTTGCTGCGGGGATAGCGAGTTTTCAGGCAATTTCTTTATTGTTTAATGGACTCTCTACTTTCTACTACAATAAAGAATAAAAATCACAGCAGAACATAGAAATATGTGGTAAAAGGATTAGTGATTGGGGGAGAATTCGGCAATATTCTTGTTAGGCAAAAAGCGGATGCTGAATTTGAACTTGGAGAGTTGTTAGTTGCAAATACAAGACAAGGAAAGTTATTGTTGCAAGTGTTTGATTTATTGTATGGTTCGCAGTTAACACAACAACATCTTGAGCTTATTTCCGGGTTAAAGTTGGAGGAAGATGATTCTTTGGAATTGATGGACACTAAACTCCGAACTTATATTCTTGCAAAACTAAAAAGTTTGGCTTTTATTGATGCTGGTAAAGCGCGTTCTTCTAAGACTTTGCCTTTATTTTTTGCAAAAGTTCGTGATGTTGCTGCAAGCGATGTTTCATTTTTGACAGCTCCGCAAAATGCCGTAAGGCTTGGTAATTTAAGAAGTGGGAGCAAAGTGCTTGATGTTCCTGTTTCAATTGATGCAAGAAAAGCATTAAGCCATCACGTATTGATTGCAGGAACAACTGGGAGGGGCAAAAGTGTTTTGATGACAAATTTGTTGTGGGATTTAGTGGATAAAGATTGTGCTGCGTTGCTTGTGCTTGATCCACATAATGAGTATTTTGAAACATTACAACATCATGAAAAAGCACAAGAAAAAATCGTGCAGTATTCTCCAAACCCAACTACTGGTGGTTTGTCATTAAAGATTAATCTTGAAGAGTTAACTCCGCGTCATTTTGATGGTGCTGTTGATTGGTCTGATGCGCAAAAACAGGCATTAATTGCGTATTATAGAAAATATAAAACTAATTGGATTGAAGCAGTTATGCTTGAAAAAGAGATAACTAATTTTCATGAAGCAACACTAGCCGTTGTTAAAAGAATATTGATGCAATTACTTCGTTTAGATGTGACTGATAATGAACTGATATGCAAAGGAGTGTTTGACAAGGTTGCTGGTAAAACAACTATTTCAGACATTGTATCTGGGTTAGAAAATTGTAAAACTATTATTATTGATACTAGTTCTTTTCATGGCAGTACTGAAATTCTGATTGGCAGCATGATTGCAAGTGTTATATTAGACCGCGCAAAAAAGTATTCTCAGAATGAACTTAAGACAAAGCCAGTTATTGGTATTGTTCTTGAGGAAGCTCCTCGTGTGCTTGGTAAGGATGTACTTGAAAACGGGCCGAATATTTTTTCAACGATTGCAAGAGAAGGAAGGAAATTCAATGTTGGTTTAATTGCTATTACTCAGCTTCCTTCGTTAATTCCAAGGCAAGTGCTTGCGAATATGAACACTAAAATTATTTTGGGTATTGAATTAAAGCCAGAACGTCAGGCAATTATGGAGAGTGCTGCGCAGGATTTGTCAAGTGATGATCGCATTATCGCAAGTTTGGATAAAGGGGAGATTATTGTAACGAGTAATTTTTTGAGTTTTGCAACTCCAATAAAAGTTCCGTTGGTTGATTATAAGAAGGCTGAGAGAGTTAAGCAAAGTTTTGGAGGGATTGCAGGTTTATGAAGTTCGCTCACATTGCAGATTGTCATATTGGTTCTTGGAGAGATCCAAAACTACGAGCTGCAAATACCAATTCATTTAAGTTAGCTATTGATATCTGCATTAAAGAACATGTTGATTTCCTCTTAATTTCGGGAGATTTGTTTAACACTGCTGTTCCTGCGATTGATAGTTTAAGAATGACTGTTGAACAATTAAAGAAAATAAAAGACAATAATATTCCTGTGTATTTTATTGCTGGCAGTCATGATTTTTCTCCGTCTGGTAAAACAATGCTCGATGTTCTTGAGCAGGCTGGTCTTGCTATTAATGTTGCAAAAGGTGAAGAATTGTCTGATGGCAGAATTCGTTTGCATTTCACAGTTGATCCGAAAACAAATGTTAAAATTACTGGAATGATTGGTAAGAAGGGAAGTTTGGAAACAGGTTATTATCATTTTCTTGCAAAAGAGTATTTGGAAAATGAGCCTGGTAAAAAGATTTTTTTGTTTCATAGTGCATTGGCTGAATTAAAGCCAAAAGAATTGGAGAAAATGGATGCTATGCCTGTTTCATTGTTGCCTGCCAATTTTGATTATTATGCAGGCGGTCACGTACATGTTGTTGACAGACAGTCTATTGATGATAGAAATAATATTGTTTATCCTGGTCCGATTTTTCCGAATAATTTTTCTGAAATTGAAAAATTGCAGCATGGTAGTTTTGTGATTGTTAATGATGATGAAATAAGACACGTTCCGTTGCACGTGCACAATACTGTTTGTTTAACTATTGATTCAGATAACAAAACAGTTTCTGATGTTGAATTAGAAATAAAAAAGCAAATCGCAAGCGCTGATTTGAAGAATGCAGTTGTAACAATTCGTGTGCAAGGTTGTTTGAAGCAGGGCAAGCCTGCTGATGTGCATTGGAATGATGTGTTTCATGATTGTTATGCAAAACAGGCTTATGTTGTGTTGAAAAACACCAATAGGTTTACCAGCAAGGAATTAGAGATGATAACTATTAAAGAAGCTAATGTTGAGGACGTGGAGAATAAACTTTTGGAAGAGCATAGCGATCAGTTCAAGTTGTCTGATAATGATGTTTTGCTTGCAAAGCAGTTAATGCGTGTTTTGTCTGATGAGAAAAAAGAAGGTGAGCGCATTACTGATTTTGAAACACGTTTGCATGGTGAGCTTGATGTTTTGTTGCAAAAGGAATAAAAAGGGTTGGAATAATTCAAAATTATGTCTTTACTAAAAGAGTTTAAAGAAATTTTAGTTAGTTTTCAGAAAGTTGCAGAATTACTTCATAAAAAAGAAAAAGCGAGCTTATTGAGTGCAACTGTGCTTATGATTATTGTTGGCATTCTTACGAACTTGCCTGCAGTGATTCTGGGAAAGTTTGTTGATAATATTATTGGCTCAAGTAATCCAACTTTCAGCATTGCAATCCCTTTTTTGGTTTGGATCGTGATTATTCTTATAGCAAAAGAAGTTTTAACAGTTATTAGAAAATATCTTGTAGAAAATGTTGCAACACAAACTGAAAAAAAACAAACAGTTAGTGTAGTTAAGCATTTGCTTAAAACAGATATAAACAGTTTTATTAATAAATATCAAATTGGCGCATTGCATGGAAAAGTATTCCGATCAATTCAGGGATTAATTAGATTGATTAAACTTGGTTTTCTTGATTTTTTCCCAACTTTTTTTTCAGCACTTGCTGCGTTAGGAATTGCTTTTTATCAAAAACCCTTATTAGCTTCATTCATGATTTTAGTCATCCCTGCAGGGTTATTTATTGTTATAAAACAAATTTCTTCACAAAAGGGAATTAGAGTACGGTTATTGAGAGGTAAAGAAGAGATTGATGGGAAAGTAGTAGAGATGATGGGCGGGCTGGAAACAATACGTGTTGCAAATACAGTCGAAAATGAAGCAAGGAAAGTAAATGTTGTCTCTGAAATGATTAGGAGAATTGAAATGAAGCATCATATTTGGATGTCCATATATGATGCGATGAAATATCTTAACGAAGCGTTTTTTTATGTTCTTGTAATAAGCATTTCAATATATTTTGCAGTGAATGGTATCATTACAAAAGGCGATATTTTAACATATTCCATATTGTTTATGAGTGTACTTGGACCTTTGCGAGAGATTCATCGGATACTGGATCAAGCGCATGAAAGCACAATCAAAGTTCAGGACTTGCAAGAATTATTAGCAGAACCAGTTGATGAGTCATTTAAAGCACAAGGAACGAAATTAAAAAATAAAACAAATTTAGTTTTAGCTACTCACGCGTTGAAGTTCAATTATGGGAAGAAAAATTTGGTTCTGGATAATGTTACAATTACTGTTGCAAAAGGTGAGAAGATAGGAATTGTTGGTGCTTCGGGGTGTGGGAAATCGACCTTAGTTAAAATCTTGTTAAGGTTGTTGCATGATTATCAAGGAAAAGTAATGTTTCTTGGGAAAGATTTGAAAAAAATCACAAGAAAAGAAATTGCTCAAAAAGTAGCGTATGTGCCGCAAAAAGCGTATGTTTTTTCCGGAACTATTAAAGATAATATTGTGTATGGTTGTTCAAAGAAAGTAAGTGAAAGGGAAATTATTAATGCTGCTAAAAAAGCAAATATGTATGCTGAGATAAAGAAATTAGGTGGATTAAATAGTGTTGTTGCAGAAAAAGGAGATAATTTAAGTGGTGGGCAAAAGCAGCGTCTTGCGCTTGCACGTCTTATTTTAAAGTCTCCTGATGTGTTAATATTTGATGAGGCAACGTCTGCTTTAGATAATACAAATGAATCAATTATTCAGAGAAATCTTGAAAATATTTTTTCTGACAAAACAATGTTTACTATTGCTCATAGGTTAACAACGTTGAAAAATTGCGATAGAATATTAGTTTTTGATAAAGGGAATATTGTTCAGGAAGGAACGTTTAACGAATTAAAATCCAAAAAAGGGCTATTTAGACAGTTTTTGGAACAAAAAGAAACAAGATAGCTTATTGTTCCTATTGTTGGTTTTGTGTTATCTGCTCTTTCTTTGTCTGTGTTTAGGAAGATTTGGGAAAGAGTAAGAGATTAAAACAAAAAAAGATGTTTTTGTTAAAATAATAACAAAGTGTTTATAAGCAAGCCTTTTTGTGATAATCAGATGAGTGATGCATATAGTGTGTTCAGAAGGCATGGCGATGTTATAAAATGGTGTACGCCTTCAATACTTCCTGAAGTCCTTGCACTTGATGCAGATGCGTGTGAGGGATCGATTGTTCTTACGCAGAGTGGTGACTTGCTTACTAATTCAGGCTATTTTAGAACATTGCATGAAAGTGCTGCGCGTGCATATGGTAATTCTGGCCATTCTCATTATTGTTGTGAGGGAACAACAGGTTCAAATCGTGTTTTGTTTAGGCTGCTTAGATCGATTATGAAAAATGATGAGGAAGTTCTTGCAACGCGAAATGTTCATCAGTCTGTTGTAGAAAATGCTAGATCAAGACGTGTTCCTTTGAGGTATATGCGAACGCGTTATGATTCTGATGCTGAGATTTTTCTTCCTCCTGAAGAGCAGGATGTTTTGGATGGTTTAACTGATAAAACTAGAGTAGTTTTGTTAAGTACTCCTACGTATGAGGGTTATTCCTGTGATGTTAGATCAATAGTGGATAAAGTTAGAGCGCGTAATCCAGATATTCTTGTGTATGTTGATGAGGCGTGGGGTGCGCATTTGGCTTTTCATCCTGATTTGCCTGATTCTGGAACGCAAGCTGGAGCTGATTTTGTTGTGCAAAGTATTCATAAACATGGAGGCGCGCCAAATCCTGCAAGCGTTATGCATTTAGGCAGGCGTGCGACTGATTTATATTATGATGAATTTTTACGCACAATTGGGTCAGGAGTTTTGGCAACAACATATTCATTTCCATTAATTGCTCGTATGGATTATGCGCGAAGTATTCTTGAGCAAGAAGGTCAAGCAAGAATTGATAGGTTGTTTGAAGTTGCTGAGCGACTGCGAAACGAAGTAAATCGAGGAAATTTAAGTGTTTTAGGTGATAGGTCTGAGTATTCTCGTGATCCAACTAAAGTTACTGTTGATGTCAGACGTTCTGGTGTGTCTGGGTATGATGTACAAAGAAAGTTGATGGAGCGAGGTATTGCTGTGTCTAATTGGGGTCAGGGATCTGTTACGTTTCTGACAACTTTTCAGCTTTCAGGAGATGCTGTTGTTCCTACAGTTGATGCGTTAAGGGGAATAGTTGGTTCTTCTTTTGTTGATTCCAGTGTTGCTTCAGTGCAAATTCCTGCTAATTTAGAAAAAGTTGTTGATCCATGGAATGTTGTTTCAACACGTGATGTGCATCTAGAAGAAAGTGCAGGATTAGTTCTTGGTGAAGATATTAAGTGTTATCCTCCTGGAGTGTTTATTGGTCAGGTTGGTGAACGAGTAAGCAGTGAATTCGTTGAGTTTTTGCAGTCTATTAAGGGCAGGGCAAAAGTTGTCGCGACAGATAAATCGTTAGATTCTTTGGTGGTTGCAGATGAGTTCTGAAAAAGAGTCTAGTTCTCTTGAGAGTTTAATTGCAGAGCGTGTGGGAAAAGCAAATTTGTTGAGGGAACATGATCGTAATCCGTATCCGCATAGGTTTGAACCAACTCATACAACTTCGCAAGTACACAGCGCTTACAGTAGTATTGATATTGGCAGTTCTATTGATGATCGTGTACGAGTTGCAGGGAGAGTTTCGCGTGTTGCGCATTTTGGAAAGTTGATGTTTTTTGATTTGGAAGATCAAGGTGGCAAAGTTCAGGTTTCGATTGCAAAGAATGATGTTGGGAGTGATGAATATGAATTAATCAAGAAAACTATGGATGTTGGGGATGTTGTTGGTGTTGAGGGCAGTCCATATAAAACGAGAAAAGGTGAGTTAACAGTTGGTTCTTCTGGTTGGAGTATGCTTGCAAAATCTACTCGTCCGCTTCCAAGTAAAATTTTTGTTGCAGAATGTGGCGAAGCTAGAGGTGGGCTTAGGGATGAAGAGGTTTTGTACAGGCAGCCTGAGTTGCGGATGATTGTTGATTCTGATGCGCGGGAAGTGTTTGCTAGACGGAGCAGAGTTATTTCGTCTATGCGTTCTGTTTTAGAAGAAGCTGGTTATATTGAAATTGAAATTCCTACTTTGCAACCGGTTTATGGTGGTGCGAGTGCTCGTCCGTTTGTTACGTCAGTGAACGCGCTTGATAGTCTTGAGGTGTATTTGAGTATTTCTCCTGAGATTTATCTTAAGAGGTTAATGGTTGGTGGTTTTTTTGATGGTGTTTTTTTTATTGGTAAAAGTTTCAGGAATGAGGGTATAGATAAAAGTCATCATCCTGAGTTTACAAGTATGGAGTGTTATAAGGCGTTTTGGGATTATAATGATTTGATGAATTTTACAGAGCGAATGGTTGAGCGGATTTTTAGAGATGTTAATGGTTCTGCGAGTGTTGTTTATGAACATCTTGATTCTTTGCTTGGAAGGCAGGAGCTTGATTTTAGCGCGCCTTGGAGGCGTGTAAGGATGAGTGATATGATTAAAGACGAGATTGGTGTTGATGTTGAGCAGATGGACGAGTCTGAATTAAGAACTGCTGTTCAGCAAGTGTATGCTGTTACAGGAGAACCGTATCTTTCAATTGATAATTCTTATGGAGTAAGTTGGGGTAATATGGTGCTTGGGCTTTTTGAGTCGTATGTTGAGAAGACTATTGTTCAGCCAACGTTTGTAATTGATCATCCGCGTGAGAGTTCTCCTTTGTGTAAGCTTCATCGTGGAGATGAAAGGTTTATTGAGCGTTTTGAAGTGTTCGTGTATGGTATGGAGCTTGCGAATGCTTATACTGAACTTAATGATCCTGTTCTTCAGAGAAGATTGCTTGAAGATCAGGAGAGGTCTTCCGCAGCGGGGGATCTTGAAGCTCAGAGGATGGATGAAGCGTTTTGTCAGGCGATAGAGTATGGGATGCCTCCTACTGCAGGACTTGGCATTGGCGTTGATAGGTTAGTAATGTTAGTGACAGGCAGGACGAGAATTAAGGATGTTATTCCGTTTCCTTTGGTGAGACCAATGAAGTCAAAAAATTTGTGATGCGTTATTGTCAAGAACCACCCGTCAATAGACGGGTGGCATGAAGCGATAGTTTCATCATAATTTGATACAACTAAGGGTTCTTGATCACGCCAAAACACTAAAAAATGCTTTGCATTTTTGGTGCAAGGAGATCATAGAGATTTCCTGCACACAAAATCAAAGATTTTGTTGTGCGCCAAAAAGTTGCAGAGCAACTTTTTTAGCGTTCCACCTATGCAACTGTGGTTTACGTAGTAAACCACCATTCAATATGCTAAAAAATCGGAGATTTTTGGCACAAGAAAACCTTGAGGTTTTCTGTGCGCGAAAAATGTATTTTTCGCTGCACGC
>PCYA01000002.1 GCA_002762795.1 Candidatus Woesearchaeota archaeon CG10_big_fil_rev_8_21_14_0_10_37_12 | reverse complement strand
GTTCTGGTCAATCAAACTGTTGTTCATATTTGTAAAACTTGAAGTCCCATTAATGGTGTTATTGATTAGGTAGAAATTTGCAATGTTTTGAACGTTCAGTCCGGTTTCTCTTAATGTGCTGTTTGCAATAGTTATGTTGTTTGAGTTATCTTGTATGTTGAACGATATGGAGTTTGAATTGATTGTGTTGTTGATGAAAGTAAAGTTGCTGACTGTTTTGAGTTCAAAGTTTCCTGAGCTTGTGAAGCTGGTATTAGTTACGTGCAATTCGTTTACAGGATCAGTGTTTTGGGTGTTTACAGTAGTGGTGAAGCTGCTGACAAGCCCACCGTTTCTTATTGTTATATTATCGAATCCGCCAGTATTATCCACAAAGTTCCCACTGCCTGTTCCTGTGATGGTAAATCCATTTATGTCTATTATCGCGTTGCTTGCGTTGATGGTGTAACAGGTTCCTCCAGCAGATATGTCGTCTGTTACGGTTACGTCTTCGTTAACGTATCCGCATTGTGTTGCGTTCGCAATGCTCTCATTGCCTTGGTATGTTGTGAAGCTGGTGACGTTGAACTGATAGTTGCTACCAACAATCACTAAGTCAGTGCATTGTGCTTCTGAGCAGTCTTCAAATGTTCCGTCGTCTTCAAAGTCTACGATAGGTCGGGAATTCAGGGTTCGCGTTGGTGAAAATGAAATAATTGCGCTTTGATTAAAAAAGCTTAAATTGGTAGAGTTGAGGAAGGCATTGTTGCTTGACACGTTTAAATGAGATTTGTTTATTAAAATATTATCAAGTATTGTTGCGTTTCCTATTATGTTGATGCTTCCGTCATTGGTTGTGAATGTTGTGTTGGTGAAGTTGTTTCCTGTGCTTGAGGATATTGTTTGTATCCAATCTCTGTTTACGTTCATGGAATTGTTGAAAAAGTTGTTGTCTGTGCTTGAGGAGTTGAGTATGATTGCTGGGGGGTCGTTTGTAGTTTGCATTGAATTGTTTGTGAATGTGCTGTTTGTTGTGGCGTTGAGTTCCAGAGGACCGAGTTGGCTGCTGTGTTGTATGGTTAAATTGTCAGAAGAGTCAATAACTATTTGTTGTCCGTTTGAAAGTTGGTTTTGATCAAATAATACGTTGTTAGATGTGGTTACGTTGGTGTGTATTGATCCTCCTGATGTGATGGTGCTTTGCGTGATGTTGCTGTTGTGGGCTGATATCATGAGAAGTGCGAGGGGGTTTCCGTTTAAGCTGTTGTTTGTGATTAGTGAGTCTTCACAAGAGTCAAGCCGTACGCCAACGCTAAATGCATCTATATTTGAAAAGTCTCGGATTATTAAGTTGTTACAAGCAGTTGTTGCGTTAATTCCTGCTCCTGTGTTGTCATTGTTTAAGCTGGATCCGTTTCCAGTAAGGTTAACGTCATTTGCGGTTATTCTTATACAGTCTCCTCCTCCTGGGTCAAGGTTTTGGCTGACAATGTATTCTCCTGATGAGGTTATGTTGAATGGGCAAGAACTAATTATGGTTTGTGCAGCAACGGTTTTTGCATTTAGCGCAATGAAAATAAGTAATGCGATCAGTAGTGTAATGTTGACTAATTTGTTTTTCAAATTATTGCCCCTTTTCCTTGTGAATTTCGGGATAGTTTGCTATTTAAATGTATCTTTCGATTTTTTATGGTTTAATATCACTTTGTTGTGGTAAAAAAGTAAAGTTTATAAGGTTCTATTTTTTTGATTACCTAATGGAGCGATGGAGAAAACCTGTTATTGGTATTGTTGCATTAGTTGGGGCGTTATCTGTTTATGGAACAGCAAGGGCTTTGCAAAGTGCACAACTGGATAATGAAGGGTATTGGCAGGCAAATCAGCAAAGATTGCATGAAAGGGAGCTTGTAAGGCTGAGGCGAGAGAGTTTGCTTGATAATTTAGCATGCTTGCGTAGAGAAAATCCTTTTTCTGATGAATACAGAGCGATTGATGATAGGGTTGCGGAGTTAGAAGAAAGAGAAATCAGACTTATAGGAGCATATCATTTTGCTCGCAAAAATAGAGGCGGATACAATATGCTTGAAGAAAATTTAGCGGCAGCCGAAGAGGTACATGCTGTTCGTATGGGAAGACAAAACGTGTTGAAATAGGGACTAAATGTTCCTTCGAGATTTTTTGGTCTCTTAGTAGTATTTCTTTGGCGGGTTTTTGTTCTTTTTTCTCTTTAAATCTTTGCTTAATTTTTCGTTTAAGGCATGAATTTTGGCAAGATCTTGGTTTAGCTGACTAAGGTCTTCTTTTTGAGGGGTTTTCTGGAACAGTGATTTGATTGAGAATGGTTTTTTAGTTCGTTCTGGCCTGCTTAACATCGTAGATTGTGGAATGTTAAATGTTGTTTTTCTGTGTTTGATGTGAAGGGTGATTAATGCAATTACTATGAATAGCAAGATCGCTAAGGAGATTAGTCCTGCTAGTTTGTTTGCTCCTAATTCAAGGCGCGCACATGTTTTTGTTTCTTCTGGTTTGTTGTTGTTTGTTCCGCAGGCGTTAATATCGTTGCAAATTCTTGTTTGTTTGTCATCTGCACATTCGTTCCATTCAGTACATTGCCAGTTTTCAGTGCAAGTGGTTGTTGGTGGTTGTATTGTGCACGTTTGTTCTTCGTGTGGTTTGTAGGTTGTTGTTCTGCAATCATTTGTGTCTTGACAAGTTCGTGTTTGTTTTCCGTTAGAACAAGTATTCCAATCGTTGCATTGCCAGTTTTCAACGCAAACAGGTGGGTTTATTATTTCAAATTCTGGCAGTGTTGCGTTTGGTGTTTGTTGGCTTAATTGTGTTGGGGTGCTTAATCCTCTGACTCCTCCACTTCCTCCGCCTGTTGTAGTTGCTGTAACAGGGGTTTCTCCAACTGAGTAGTTGGTGAATTGTGTGACGTTGAAGATGTAAGTGTCTGCGTCTGTGAGTTCAGTACAAATACTTGTGGAACAAAACGCGCCGTTTCTGTATGGTGCTCTGTTGGTGAGGTTTAGTGAGCTTGTGTTAAATAGAGTTAGTGTTGCGCTTGCATTAAGTCCTGTTGCGTTTGTTGAGTTAACAAATATGTTGTTGTTTGTTATGTCTACTGCCGCGCTGAAATTTGTGAGATTTTGTTCTAGTGTTGTTGTGTAGTTGATGCTTCCATTTCCTGTTTCGTATATGAATGTGGATTGAGTGATGTTGAATCCTGCAATGTTTGTTTGATTTAACAAGTATGTTCCGTTAGATGTTGTTATTGTAATGTCTGAGCCGTTAGTAATAGTAAATGTGTTTCCTGTAAGTGTGTTGTTGCTTGATGTTGTGAAGCTGATTCCGTCTGTTGAATTTGCAGTGATAGTGTTGTTTGTGATATTGTTATTGGATGATGATGTGAGTAAAATTCCTTGTTGGGTATTATTTGTGATTGTGTTGTTGGTGATTGTGTTGTTGTTTGATGATGTCGTCAAAAGTAATCCATTATTGGTGTTGTTCGCAATAGTATTGTTGTTTATAGTGCTGTTTGATACTGCGACGAGGAACAGACCGTTTCCAGTGTTGTTGTGTATGTTGTTGTTGCTTATTGTGTGCTGTGCTGAGATGGTAATGCTTATTCCAAATTGGCTGTTGTTGGTGATGGTGTTGCTTGTGATTGTGTTGTTTGATGGTGTTACGAGTCGTATTCCTCTGTCAGTGTTTCCGCTTATGGTGTTGTTGGTGATGGTGTTGTTAGCTGCGTTTGTTGAGTTTATTCCAAACGTAAAGTTGCTGATGTTTGCGAAGTTTCTGATTGTAACATTGCTGAATCCGTTTATGAAGATACCATCTCCTGTTCTGTTACCAGTAATTGTTGTGCTGTTTCCATCAATGATGATATTGCTTGCATTAATATTGAAGCAGGTTCCGTTTGCAGTACTGTTAAAAGAAAGGGTTATGCTTGTGTTAACAACGCCGCAGCCTGTTGCTACAGTGTATGTGGTAAATCCGGTGACGTTAAAAATAAACGTTGTTCCGGTGAAGCTAAGTTGTTGGCAGTTGGGCGTGTTGCATGATGAAAAAATTCCAGTATCTTCATTGATGAATATTGCAGCAGGGTTCGCAGTAATGTTTGTTAGTGTGATGATTGCACTTTGATTCAGAAAACTGAGGTTTGTTGAATTTAAGAATGCAAGAGTGTTTGTTATGTTGAGGTTGCTTGTGCTGATATTTGTCGCGTTAGGTATTGTGGAGTTTCTAAATATGTTTATGCTGTTGCTTCCATTCTGGAATGTTATGTTTGTGATGTTATTTTGGTTGCTGTCCCAATCAGTGTTTATCCAGGTTTGGTTTGTTTGAATGGTGATGTTTGTGAAGGTATTGTTTTGTCCGCTGGCAATCAATATACCAGATGTGCTAGCATTTGTAAGGTTATTGTTGAGAAAGCGGTTGTTGTTACTTTGTGTACTTGTTGTGGTCAAGCTGATTGCTGTTCCTCCGGAGTTTATTCTGTTGTTTGTGATGTTGGTGTTGTTTGTGTTTAATACGGAAACTGCCACAGAGTTGCTAGTGGCAGTAATGTTGTTGTTATCGATATTGTTGTTTGTTACGCCATTTAAGAAAAGAGGTGTGCTGCCTGTACTGGTAATATTGTTTTCTGTTATGGTGTGGGTAGATCCAGCAAGGATGATTGCAGGGTTGCTGCTGGCAGTTATATTATTGTCTGTTATGATGTTATTGTTGGATGTTGAATCTTCTGAAAAACCACTGCCGCTTACATTGATGATGTTGTTCGTTGTGTTGGTATTATTTACAGACGTAAGAGATATTGCTGAAACAGATATGTTGTTTAACGTATTGTTGTCTATGGTTGAATCAGTCATGTTAAGTGCAAGAATTCCTGTGCTGTAGTTGGCTATTCCTGAAAAACTCTTGATGGTGATGTTATCATATCCTTCAGCGTTCAGAATTCCTGTTCCTATTCCGCTGCCAGTAATGCTAAATCCATTGCCATCTAATACAACATTGTGCGCGCTGATATTAAAACAAGCACCGGTTGTGCTTAAGTTAATGGTAAGCGTGGTATTTCCTGTGATGTTGCCGCAGGCAGCTGCAACAGAATAAGTTGTAAAACGAGTTACATTAAAGATGTATATTTCATTGTCTTGTACTTCTGTACAATTTGTACTATCGCATAATTCAAAGATGCTATCATCGTTAAAATCTACAAGCGATGTTTTATTATTTGAGGATCTGTTTACAGTATTGATGGTTATTTGCGCAGTAGTATTGAAGTCAGTGAGGTTGCTTGTATTAATGAATGCAAGATTTTCAGTGATGTTCAAGTAATCACCTGTTACTGATATGCTTGTGGACAAGTTGATTGTTCCGTTAAATCGTATACTTCCATTATTGTTAAGAAATGTTACATTGGTTAAACTATTGTTTCCGCCAGTTCCAGTAGTTAACCAGTCGTTTGCTGCTTTGATTGTGATATTGGCAAACGTGTTGTTTTCATTAAATCCTGAGATGCTGACAGTAGTTGAAGAAGCACCATTTGCAGTGAAGTTACCGTAAACAAAAACATTGTTTGAAGAGTTTGCTTGCAAGGAAACAACGCTTGACGACGTGCTTGTTGCAGTATTGTTGATAAATGTGTTTTCAGTCCCTCCTCCAAGGCGTATTCCTGAGCCGCTGTTGGCAGTGAGGGTATTGTTAACTGCAGTGTTGTTTGCTGAGAATTCTATTTGGATGATGCTTCCTCCAAGTGTTGCCGTTCCGTTGTTTTCATTAAGTGTGTTGTTATTTGAGTTTGTTTCCAATAAAATGTTTGGGTTGAGTGTCGTGCTTAGGTTGTTCTGGCTTATTCTGTTTAAGCTGGAGTTAGTGAAAGAAATAGCAAGTTGAGGGATGCTTGTTAAATTGTTGCCAGTGATGTTTGTTAGGTTTGTGTTGGTAAGGGATATTGTACTTCCTGCAGTGCTTGATATGTTGTTATTTGTTAATGTGCTGTTGTGAGCATTAGTGGCATTGATTCCTATGGTGAAATTGCTGATGTTTCCAAAGTTTCTGATAGTTATATTAGTAACACTGTCAATGCGCACTCCACTGCTCCCGTTGTTGCCGAAGATGCTGAACCCGTTGCCGTTTATGATGACACTGTTGTTAGTGATAATAAAACAATCTCCAGTAGTTGCAATATCATCAATTAAGTTGTATGTTGTTGATTCATTTGTATAGCTTAAGCAACTACTTATGTTCTCAATAAGTTGTCCATTCACTAGTGGCAGGAACATAATTGTTGCAAAAACAAAAATAAATATTTGTAAAGCTATTTTTTTCACTATCTTACCCCTTTTCCAATCAAGTTTAAGAAGGAATTATATTTAAAGATGTTGGTTTAAAACAAAACAATTATTTCACGTAAATTCTTTGTATTGTTGGTACAAGAACTTCTTTGCCATTGTCTTGGCAAACAGCGAGTATGGTGCCGTACTCGTTTCGTTTGACTGCGATAGGAGTCACAGGAACATATCCAGCATAAGTACATGCTTCGTCTGGTTGCATTTGTGCGATTTGCACGCCGTAATACCAACTTCCTCCTCCTGAAGAAATATATTGTCCTGTTAGTTGCTCGTTAAAGTTTATAACGAGTATTCCCGCTCCGACTAATGCAACAAAGCCAAGCAATAAAATTCCTGTTTTGTACACCATCTTTTTCAAATCACTGTATGGTTGTTGTTTATTTAAAAGTATCGGCAAGGATTTGTGCAAAACATTTAAAAAGCACATATTTTACTCTTTTTCTGTATGCCCTTGTAGCTCAGCCGGTAGAGCGCATGGCTGTTATGCTTTTGCAGGTACCATGAAGTCGGCAGTTCGAGTCTGCCCAAGGGCGTTTTTTAGTTGGTAGTTTACAGTTAACAGATATGATTGTCTGCGTACTACAAACTGTTTACTGCTAACTGTTTACGATGTTACAAAAATACGATTTGGAACTGGACAAAGTAGAGCAAAAAATCAAGGCAGAAAATGCAAAAACAGTCTGCATTCAATTACCTGATGGTCTCAGACCGTTGGCAAAAGAAATAACAGATCAATTAGAAAAAAATACTGGTGCAAAAGTTATTATTTGGCTTGGCAGTTGTTGGGGAGCGTGTGATCTTCCGATTGAGGTTAATCGTTTAGGTGTTGATCTTTTAGTTCAGTGGGGGCATAGTGAATGGGGACATTAAGTGTAATTCTTTCAGCCATTGCTCCGGTTTTTGGCTTGCTTGCAGGTGTTATTATTGCTTATTTTACAAAAGAGGAGTTGAAGCAGGGGGAGAAATATTTCAGATTGCTTCAGCATGTTTTGCTTTCTGCAATTTTTGTAATTTTATTTTGGCAGTTTACATGGCAGGCAGTTATCCTTGGTGTTATTTTGCTCGCTGCACTGTGGCGTTTTTCGTTTGATAATTTTTTGTTGATTCCAGTTATGGCGTTGCCAGCAACAGTTAGTGTAATTCAACCGTTAGTTTTTGTGTATTTTATTCCTGTAGGAACATTGTTGTATGAACAAAAGAAAGAGTTGGTTGTCTTAGGAGTTGTGTATGTGTTGCTTGCAGTGCTTGGTAGTTTATGATTTCTCTTTTTGTATTTTTAACAAATAAGCGCTGTAATTTACAACTGGATGAAATGCGGCACTAATTATAACAAAGAATATCGCAACAGTCCATCCTGGAAAATATAGTGTGCTGCCAAAAATAACTGCTCCGATTGCAAAGTCTAATTGGTCAAATGGTTTCCATGATTTGCCGGGCTTCACGTTCAGTTGTCTTTTGAAAAAACTTTTGACAAGATCTCCGAATAATGCGCCGAAGCTTGCAAGCAAACTCCAATAAACAGCGTTAACAGAAATTGGCCAATACATTTGTGAAAATAAAAATCCAATTATTGTTCCAGCTAAAACTCCGAGTAGTAACCCTCTCCATGTTTTGTGACTTCCAAAAACACGTTTCCCTCTGAAAGTTATTCCTAAATCAAGTGGTGTTGTCCAGGGAATTTTTCGTGCAAGGACAGGTGTCATGTTTGCAACGTATGCAGGGATCATCAAGTAAATAAATTGTAAAAGCTGAATAATCATTTTATCCTCGCAATTATTGGTAAGTGGTCTGATAATTTTGTGTTTATTATTTTCGCTTTTGCAGTTATTGTTTCTGGAACAAGCACATTGTCGAGAGGAAGTATTGGTTTCCAGACAGGAAATGTTGGCTGTTGAATAAGCGGCAAATATCCTTTCTCGGTGAACGGTTGCAATTCTCTGAGTGAAAGGGTGTTAAAATCTCCTGCTAAGATTGTGTGTTCATCAGTTAACTGCGCAAGTTCTTTTATTTGCTCTTTTCTCCACAGGGGATTTAAACTCAAATGAACAAATAAGTAGTGCAGGTCTGTTGTAGAGTAATCAAACACGAGTTTTTTGATTCCATGTTTCAAAAAATGATTATTGACAGTTCCTTCCTGTTTTGAAATGAGAGAGTTGCTGTTTCTTGTTAATGGTTTAATATGTAGTGTTGGATGATATTTGCATGAGCTGTGAATGTTGAATTTATCGTTAAATTTTTCTGTAAATTTAGGTAAGCTTTCAGGAAAAAATCCTATGTCTGGATTTGTTTTGTTGATAAACGTGCAGATTTTATTTTGGTTTTGTAGTGTGTTGTAATTGAGGTTAAAGCTGAGAAGTTTCATTTTAAGCAAACCTGTATTTTATCGATGATTGCCCAGGCAAATATGATTATTAATAAGTAAGCAAGCCAAAAAACATAATTGTATAATACAAATGTGATGATACAAATAAATGTGATTGTTGCTGTTGCTTTTCCTGATAGTCTATGGTCCATTGTTAATTTGTTCTTTTTCCAGGAAACAAGCAAGGCAAGTATCATAAGTGCTATTTCTGCAAAAATGATGTACCAGATAAGGAGCGGTATGTCTGGAACTAAAACAAAAATGCTGAGTGCAGAGGGATAAAACAAAACGTCTGCTATTGTGTCAAGTGCGCTTCCCAGTTTGCTGTGTTGTTTCCATTTTCTTGCAAAATAACCGTCAAGTATGTCGCTGATGCAGCCAAGAACATATAGCGTAATAAATGCAGTTGCATGGCCGGTAAATCCTGCAGTGTATGCAAATGGTGCAAGAATAATTCTGAATGTGCTGAGCGCGTTTGGCAGGTTCATGTTGCCAGTTACTTTAGCAGGCTTTAAATGAGTATCGCATTGTTGGTAAAACAGTTCTCATGAGCGCAGCGAATGCAGAACTGCTTTTATCGTACGAAAGCTTTAAAAACGAAATAGTCATTGTAGAGAACAGAGCAGAATTAAAAAAGAGGTATGATTGTGTTATTAACTCCATATGATTGGATTTATGGTATTGCGACGCTTGCAGCAGTTATTTTGAGTATTGTTGCAGGTGTTATTGCGTTAACTTTGTTTGAGTCTGCAAGGCAGAGAAAATATCTTGCAGCGTGGAAACCTTTGCTTATTGCATTAATCTTATTTGCTGCTGAAGAGCTTATTGGTTCTTTGAAAGTGTTTGGTGTGTGGCAGTATCCTGGTTTAACGCACGTCCTACCAAGTTTTATTCTTATTTTTCTGATTGCAGCTTTGATTAAACAAATTAATATTGCGAGAGGGTATGGAGAATGAGTTTTGGAGAAAGCTTAACGCAGGTTGCACCATGGTATAATTTGTTGTTTGTAGTGATTGCTATTTGGCTTTTTGTAAAACTGTTTACTGTTCCGCTCCGCGATAAAAGAGTTTATTTGATGCCTTGGAAATTATTATTCTTTGCAGTATTGGTGTTTATTGCAGAGGAAGTAATAACAATCTTGCGAATGGTTGACGTGATTAATATTCCGAGACATATTAATGGGTTCTTTGAACTTATCATAATTTGCACGTTTATCTATGCGCTATTGTTGCAGAAAGAACACGTGAAGTTGACGAAAGGGAAATAATTCTGAAATTTAGAAAGAAAAACTTATAATGTTTGTTTTTTATGATTTTTTATATGGCGCGAGAAGGATCAATAATGGAGAGATATCACCCGGTGAATAGATTTTTACTAAAACCTCTATATGGGTTGTGTGGGGGAAGAGAGAATCCTTTGGTTGCTGAAGGAATTACTGGAGCGGTTAATTATGTTTTTCATACAGGACTGTTTTTTGGCATGTATAAACTATCAGATAGTTTAGTTGGAAGTCAAGAATTTTTTAATGGAGATCTTGAGCGCATGATTTTTGCTGCTACAGTATCGCTTGTTTTTCCAATTGTTCATGGAAAGCGTGCTATTGAAAAAAGACTCTATTTAAGAAGAGAGCGTACTCAATATAGTGCATTAGCTGAGTGACGTCGTTTATTGTTTCACAATCACCAATTCTTTTGTCATCAATAAGCTTCCATCACTTGCTGTTACTTTGATTGTTCCGCTTTGTTCAGGCATGACAATAAGGGTGCTGCCTTGGATTCCTGCTGTTATTCCTGGGCTTGGTGTAACGCTGTATGCGAGTTCTCTGCTGTCTGAGTCAAAGAATGCAGTGTTAAGATCAAGTTCAAGTTTGTCTTGCACAACAAATTCGTTTGTTGCGTAATCCCAGCGTGGTGGTATGTTTGCAATAAGGGCTCCTGTAGGGTTTTGCATTCCTGAAAATCCTGCAAGTATTCCTATGACTAGCAGAAAAACAGCCAGATACCAAAGGTTTTTCATTTTTCACCTCTTTTTGACAGGGATTCTTTTTATCGTATGGCATTCAAGGCAGCGTATAATAACTTTTTGTTTGTATGTGCGTATTCTGCAGTTTTTTCCAGGTATTAAATAAGCGTTGCAGTTTTTGCAGAATCGTCTGCGTAATTCCAGAGGAATGCGAACGTTGTTTTTTTGAGCAATCTTTCTGGCAAGCGTAATATATCTTTTGGCGTATTGTTGTCTTTTTTCTGCTTCTTCAAATAAGGTTTTAATTCGTGATTTGGCTGTTTGCTGCCTTGCGGTTTTAATGGAAACTTTTACCATTTAGCTACACTCCTCATTATACTACTCAGGAGTACAAAACTATTTAAACATTTTCTATGTTTTTAGGCATATGCAATGGTTTAAAAAAATATTTGCGAAAAAGAAGTCGTTTGATGAAGTAGTTTCCTGGTTGTCTGAAGAGAAAGCAGCAAAAGAAAAAGAGCTTTTAGATATTGTTTTGCGTTTAGAAGAAAGTCTTCCAGATATTCAAGCAGGTTTACAAAAAAGTTTGAGTGATTTGGAAAATGCAGAGTTGCATAATCCGAATATTCCTGAGCGCGCAAAGCACTTTATGATTGGTAATCGCGAGCATTTTTTAAGAGTTACAAAACAATTTTCTAGTTCTTTATTTGTTCCTAAAACAGAAGAAGATTTTAATGAGTTGCAGCGATTGTTCAGGCAGTTTGCTGAGCAGAATGCAAGGCCTTCTGCAATTTTGTCAGAGTTTTTTGGTGATAACTTGAGAGAGATCAAATTAATTCTTGCAGGTTTTGAAAGCGAAACAAACACAATATCTTCTGCGCAGAGAAAAGTGGGAAACTTCAAAGAGATCAAAAAGTTTATTGAAAACGTAAATGTTGCAGTTGAAAATCGCAGGAGTGCTGAAAAAGAGTTTGCTGAATTGAATGAAAAACTGCGCCAACTGCATCAAAGTCAGGAGCAGATTCAAAAAGAAAAACAAGCCATAACTGCACGTTCAGAGTATGCAGCCGTTAAGGACGAACTGGTAACTGCTGCTAATGACCGGCGTGTTGCCGCACAAGCAATCAGCGGGTTGTTTTCTCCATTGTCAAGTGTTTTCAAGAAATATGCGCACAAAACAAACGACGCGCTTATTTCAGAATATGGTGAAGATGCTATTTCTGCTTTGGTGAATGATTTTTCGTTTAAGATCATTAAGCAGGCAGAAAAAGTAAGGCATGCTATTTTACAGCAGGAAATTGATGTGAAGCGTGAAGAGTTTGATAAACTTTTTGCAAAATTAAATGAGCTCACAAAAGAAAATCTTGGTCCACTTGTGCATAAATACGCAAATGCAAAGAAACTGGAGGCGGATGTGCACAAAAATATTGCAGAGCGTGATGTGATTAAAGCGTTTGAGCAAAAAGTTCATGAGTCTAAACAAATTGCAGAAGAAATAGAATTATTGGAAAAAAGAATTGCAAATTTTGTTATTCCTGTTGAAGATGATCAGCTTGCAGAATTGCGTTTTGCGTTGAAAGAACAGGGGATTGTGTTGGTTGAGAAATAAATCAACTGTTTTTTCTTTCAAGTGCTTTAATCCCTGCAAGCATTTCTTTTTCAATGAGTTCTAGCATTGCTCCGCCGCCTGTGCTTACATGATTATATTTGTTTGTTAATCCAAATTTCTTCACGGCTTCTTCTGTGTTTCCGCCGCCAACTAAACTTGTCGCTTTGCTTTTCGCAATTGCTTGCGCTATTGTTTTTGTTCCTTTCTCGAATTTTTTGTATTCAAATTTTCCCATTGGTCCGTTCCAGATGATAGTTTTTGCTTTTTTGATTATTTCAGAGTATGTTTGTTGTGTTTCTGGTCCAATATCCAATCCAGACGCATTTTTGGGTATGTTGTACACAGAAACTGTTTTTCCGGTATTGATCATGATGTCTGTTGGCAAAATGATTTTTTTCTTCCCAAGTTTCAGCAAAGTTTTTGCAAGCGTTGCGTTATCTTTATCACAAATGCTTGTTCCTATTTCTTTTCCTAGTGCTTTGTAGAATGCAAATATCATTGCTCCGCCGAGAAGTATTGCGTCAACTTTTTTGAGTAGGGTTTTGATAGCTCCAATTTTTGTTGTTATTTTTACTCCGCCGATAATTGCAATGTAGGGATTTTTTGGTTTTTTCAAGATGCTTTTGATTGTTTTTACTTCTTTTTCAAATTGTAATCCTGCATAACCTTTCAAATAATATGTTATCGCGTCGATGCTTGCGTGTTTTCTGTGGCTTGTTGCAAAGGCATCATTCACATAAATGTCAGCGAGAGAAGCAAGTTTTTTTGCGAATGCTTTGCTGTTTTGTTCTTCTTCTTTGTGAAATCGGATGTTTTCAAGAAGCATGATTTGTCCGTTGTTTAATTCTCTGCTCGCTTGCTCGATAAAATTTCCAATGCAATCAAGTTGATAATTTACTGGTTTTTTCAGCAGTCTTGATAACCGTGCTGCAACTGGAAGCATGCGCAAATCTTCGTTTATTTTTCCATCTGGCCGCCCTAAATGTCCTGCAATAATCACTTTTGCTTTTCTTTTAAGCAAGTATTTGATGGTTTCAAGTGCTGCTTTTATGCGGGTGTCATCAACAATTGTTCCGTTTTCAATAGGGATGTCTAGATCTGCTCGCAAAAGAACGCGTTTGTCTTGTACAGTCACATCTTTAATTGATTTCATATGCACACAGTACTTTTCGGGTTATAAAAATATAGCGAATTTGGTGCTGCGACCAGTAAAAGCCTATCTCTCAATTCACACTTCTGCGTTTTGCACGAGTTATTAGTTTTAAGATTTTGAAGACTGCCAGCAATTTATTTCAAATATTTTTCAATTTGTCGTTTTGCTTTATTCACATGCTCAACATTCTCAACTTCAAAATGTTGTTTTGCAATAAAGCAAATCGTTCCAAATCCCAGAATTTTCTGAAACTTTGTTTGTCGCAGCTCAATATCAGAAATATCATTGTAATTAATTTTTGTTTTCTTTTTTCCTTGTTTAATTTCAATGTGCACAGTTCCAACTTTTATTTGATTACAACGGACAAACCATTCGAAAAATAAGAGCAAGAGTATAGTGATTGTGCCTGCAAGCCACGCAAGCAAATCATATGCTTTGTCATTAAACCATAACGCAAACAATGCAAGAACAATGATTAACAGATATGCCCACCAATAATGCCAACGGGAGATGCTGAATTTCATTTTTTCTTTAACGCTTCACGTTTTGCTTTTTCAGAAACAATTGCGCTATTACCTGTAGAATCCTCGATGATAATTTTCAGTTTTTCATCTCCCCACAACACTTTTTGCAGCTTCTTAAGAAGATTTTTGGCTTTCTTTTTATCTTCATCATCCTCAGCATTATCTCTCAATGTTTCAATCTGTTTTTTGAATCTCATAATCAAACCTTCAACATTTGAAACAAAACCCTCTGCATCAGGACCAGGTTCTATTGTTCCTACGTGAGGGATTTTTACAAATCCTTCACTGCTTCTTACAATACGCGCATTCAAGTCATCTTTGCCAGAAACTTCAAATGTGAATCGTGCAGGTTCTTTTTGCTCTGCTGCTTCAACGTCAGATTTGTAGTAATGGCATTTTGAGCAAGTCATGCTGAATAAAAATAATTTGCCAAAATAAGGCACTTCATTTTCTGCTTCGGTTAATGTCAGATTTTTTGTGCCGCACATTG
Organism: Candidatus Woesearchaeota archaeon CG10_big_fil_rev_8_21_14_0_10_37_12; assembly: GCA_002762795.1. Lineage (GTDB taxonomy): Archaea > Nanobdellota > Nanobdellia > Woesearchaeales > ARS49 > 1-14-0-10-37-12. Next base: position 19,424 of record PCYA01000002.1, on the reverse strand, counting down.
GGCATAATTGTCCTGATAGTGATTGTGATTGCTCAGCCATACAGTTATTTAGCTCACAAGGTTTTAAAAACCTTTTGTAGCATTAGCAAGCGGCAATGATGATGCATGGTTTAAATCGCTTGCTGAAGTTTGGAAGATGTCAAGAATAACCATTAATAAATAAAGAAAAACGCACTATTCCCCGACCTGAAAGTAGGGGTATTTTATCATGCGTTTTTCTACTTGCAAAGTTCGCCCTAAAGGGTGGGGTATTAAACCCCCGTGCAAAGTCCTGCGAACTTTGCAATAACGAATAGTGGTGATTCTTGAGCATACTAGAAGTCCAGAGAGTAATGAGTCCTTTATGTGGATTTCCTACATATAATATGTTTATGCGGTACTTACGTCTTCCTTAACTATTAGGAAAAGCTTTAAATATCTTTTAATTGATAACTGATTTAAAAGAGGTTTTTATGAAATTTGCAGGACAATTTTGCTTATACTTATCATTGGGAGTAGTTGTATTTTTTCTTCTTATTGGCCTAGATACATCTAGTCCAACAGGGTTAACCGGGTATGCTATTATTCACACAACAGAAGAAAACCAGCAAACGTACGCACACACATTGCACAAAGTATCAACAAACTATTTGGGAGTCGAAGCATTTAGTTTTCCATCAGGAATTTGTACTGATATTGCACGAGATTTATACAGACAACTCGCATATCAAACAATGGATACATCAACAAGTTTCACAACACAAGGTGTGGAAAAAACCAAAACCATGAATTTCATTGTAGGAAGAACAACCACCTTCGGCACACTGGACTTAACTAGAGGAGAAACACTACTACAATCAAAAGAAGCAGAAACAATGCTTAGCTTAAGCGCAGAAACCGTTGTTCGCGTACCAAAAAAAGAACGACTGACATTCTTTAACATGGACTTATATGGATATTCAAGAGAATACTTTTACATCATTCATGGACGATTTTCAACACCAACGTTAGATTGCAGCTTTACAAGCAAAGAAGGCATTGCAACTTGTGATTGTGAAGCACACACTATGCAAGGTGTGGTAACAGACTAATAGTAATACAGCAATATTTAAATACAAACATTACATTCCAAACAACATAAAGAGGTGCATAAATGAAGTTTAACAAGCACACTGGTGCTTTAGAATGGAACAAACGAGGAGCTCTCGAATTATCCATCACAGCAATTGTTGTGCTTATAATTGCAATCACAGTTCTTGGTCTAGGAATATCATTCATCAAAAAACAATTCGGAGCAGGAACATCCTTAGTAGAACAACAACTCACAGGAATCAGAGAACAATTACGAGAACAAGTACGCTCAGGAGGAGAACTCTTAGTATTTTCAATACCAGACAAAGTAAACGTAGGAAAACCAAGTGGAGTTGTTATTGGTGTTAGAAACACAGCAGCTAATCGCGAGGAAGGAAGAGATAGAGTTTGTTTCAGAGTAGAAGTTAAATGCATCCAACCATTTACACCGGACGCATATTGTGATCCAAGAGATACTTTAAATAACATTGCAGTAGGCGGTTATGATTTTGATAACGATGGCTTTGTATCAAACCTTGCTCCAGAACGAAACTGGTTCAGAACAATACTTGGACAATTTGACTTGAAAGATTATGATGGAGACGTCTACGATGCGGTATTGCTTGTTAGAGGTTTAAAATCAGATTCATACGAAATGGAAGTTAATGTTTACAAAGCAATTGATGACAGAGCATGTGCAGACGATCCAGACTTCAGCTCGTTTGAAGATGCATTGTACGCAAGCAAAAAATTCATAGTGGATGTAGCATAAAATAAAAAACAGAAAATGGCAAAATCAATAAAAAGAAGACTAGCAGGACACGAAGAATTTGAAATAATGAAATTAGTGCTAGATAAATTCTTATGGATTGGCGCAGCATTAATGGGCTGGGGAGTTTATGTTTGCATTTCTGTTGACTATACTGAAGGCATTTGGTACATCATCACAGGAGCAATAGTCATGCTCGTATTTGCATGGGTTATCATCACGCAGTTTGAAAGAGTCAGATGATTCATGAATTAGATAATTTCTTCTTTAAATCCCTTCAAAACACCCTAAAAACAACTATTTTTTCCTTTTTGATAAAAAATTGACCAAAACTTTTAAATACTTTCTTATTATACTACTGGCCAGGAACAAAACATCGTGGATGGTGGTTTGTTCTTAAAGAGGGTACGCGTCCTACCTTAATCAAATTCAACGCGCTGGCAGGGAAGCACCGATGCTTTCTTCTCTCCCCCTATGGCTCGGTCTGCCAGAGCGTCATGATCCTTATGAAACTATACGAACATCTCAAAGACGCACATTTAGTACCTTATTTTAAAGAGTTCAGTAGAAGAGGGATTACTGCACGGGTTCTTAGCGTGGATGATGCGGACATAGAAGTAGAAGAAGTGGAAGGTGCACGTTTAAATATTCTTCTAGACGACGCGCGACCTTACGTAAGACCAGATGTATTAAAAGGAATCTACAGAACAATAGGAACTCATTTAGGAGTACTAGCAGCAGCATGTATTGATCATGGTGATTTACACCCTGAAAATATTGTTATTCGTAGAACAGATGGGCATCCTATTTTCATTGACTGGGATCATGCAAATATTATTGATCCAAACTTTGCAGACCAACCAGACATAGACTTTTTGCTCATGAACACAAAAGGCTATCTAACAATAGAAGAAACAGATGGTTTTGACTTCAGAGACCGCTACGAATTTTCCGAAGATGCAAAACTTTATCGCTCACTTGCAGGAATTTGCAGACGAAGCTATGAACGAACCAGACAAACAGTGCAAATTCCAGAAGATCTCTCGCGTTTAAGAGCATAAATTTATAAACTTCTTTTCCAGATAAATCTTAAAATGAGGTGTAAATTCATATTATTTATTGTAATGATCAGTTTACTCCTAATTCTTACTTCATGCAGTTCAAAAGAATGTGAAACAGCAGCAGATTGTACTGCAAAATCAACAGAAGGATACAAAGCGGCATGTATAGATAATTTTTGCAAATACGAAGCGCTGCCAAACAAATGCGGTAATGATATTTGCGAAACAACAAATGATGAAAATGGGTGCACTTGCGCACAAGACTGTAAACCATGCACGGGAAAAGTGTCGCAAAGCAAATATTTAACACAACAATGCATAGAAGATATGTGCGTTCAAGACGTTATTCAATCACAAGTTAAACCTGTAGCAACAGCAAAAGAATTAAGCTCGGCAGGAGACAAATTCAGCATCGAAACAGTGTACAATCAACCATTCAATCTAAAAAAAGACACGTTTGATGTTGCTGTAACTCTTGCACGCGAAGGTGGCAGAAATACAGACATTAAAATAACTGCATTAGAACTTATAGGAAAAACCGAAGACGGAAGAACCATCATACTTGCAAGACAACCAGTAAATAAGCCACTTTGGAGAGCAGGAAGCAAAATAACAGAACAGATAATCCTAGAACTACAAACAGTTCTTGTTGAAGGAGAACTCAGCAACATCATCATTAACATTGATTATGAGTATTCAACTCTGCGTGGAAGTACAAAAACGCCAAAACAAGAAACCTTTAGAAATGGATACAACGAAAAAATTATTTACGTAAACCCTGATGTAGAATATCCTTGCCCAGCAAGTTGCGATGATAAAAATTCAGGAACAAGAGATTACTGCAATGCACAAACAAATAACTTCTGCATGCACGAACCAATACCAAATACTTGCGGAAACTTTATCTGCGACGCAAATGAAAACAAATGCAGCTGCGAACAGGATTGCGGTTATTGCGAAGGAAGCGCAGGAGACTACCTTGACTACTCATGTAAAACAAACAAGTGTACAACAATACTCAAACAAAATATTCAGACAGAAGCACAAAATATTTTTGACGACAGAAGAATAGGATCTGCGCGACTAAACAACAACTACCGATTCAATCAACCATTCAACGTACTCCAAGATTCATTTGAATTTGGCTTTGCAATTTATGAAAAAGACGAAGCTGTTGGAAATATCGTCATTGAAACAATAAGATTATTAGAAGGACAACAACTCCTTGCAGAAACACAACCAAACGCACAAATAACGCAAACAGTAAACACAGTAACTATCAGAAGCATCACTACAAACTTTCCAGAAGAAGAAAGACGAGTTACCTTAGCAATCTGGTATAACTACCAAGAAAACGGAGAAATAAAAAGAGGACAATACCAAAAAAGTTTAGGAGACATAACATTTATCAACCCACAATGATTCGCTCAAAAAAAGGTTTTGAAATCAGTATTAGCATGATTGTCATGCTCATTCTTGGAATAATCTTGTTTACCTTATCGCTGTATTATTTAACAAACTGGTTTGGAGAAGCAGAAGAATTGCAAGCAGTTCTTGACAAGCAAACAGAAGATCAAATCATTAACTCACTGCGCATTGGCAATAAACTAGTCGCAATACCAATCTCAGTACAAACAGTAACAAAAGGAAAAAGGGTTTCATTTGGATTAGGCATACGAAACGTAGGAGATCCAAGACAATTCAGTGTAGGAATTGTTTTTTCAAAAGCATACACTCCAGACGGACAAACTATAGAAGCAGATGAGCAATTTATTCAAGACAACTGGTTAGGAAGATTTACTGCAATGCGTGGAGGAATGATTATGAGAAACCAACAACAAGTCATACCAATAGGAATACGCGCATACCCCAACATAGGATCAGGGAAAGCAACAACCAACGGAGATTACACATTCAATGTGTGTGTTTATGATACGTCATTAACAGCAAACAACGAAGTTCCTCATCCCTGCCCGAGAACACCTGACGAATTTAATCCTGCAGAAGTTTATACTGGTAAGGTTTATCAAGTTACTGTGAGAGTTGTTTGAAATACCTCTCTAGAAGTTCTTTATAAAACGGTTGCCAAAAGTGTATTTCACTTAATTGATTTTTATTAAACCACGCAAAATCGTTATGTTCATCACTTATTTTAACTGTGTATGGTTCTTTAACTCTTGCTGAGAAAAACACGCCGTACTTATGATTTTCTCCTTCATCGAAGCAACGCGTAAATATAGGATTAATATTTGTTATTTCCAAATTTGTTTCTTCTTTTACTTCTCTTTTGAGAGCAGTTATGGAAGTTTCGCATTCATTTAATCTGCCGCCAGGGAAATGCCAGCTATGATTTTTCAATTTAACCATTAAAAATTCATTCTTTTCATTCAGAATAATTGCGTACTCAGCAACCATTGTTTTCATGTGTGGCATTATTTCCTCATGTACACTGTTCTTGTCGGATATGCCATTTCAATTTTTTCCTTTTCAAACTCTTTCTTAATTGCTAAATTAATTTTTTGCTGGATATCCATATACTTTGTGTAGTCGCTTGAGTCAAGAAAATAAACTACTTCAAAATTCAAACTCGAATCAGCAAATTGGAAAAAGTGTATTCTGTCAAGTTTTGCGAGTTTAATCTTGCCAAAAATATCTTTTATGATCTTGGGAATTTTTTCCAACTTAGTATTTGGCGTTTCGTAGGTTACACCAAACTGAAATACAATTCTGCGCTGTTCCATTTTTTTATAATTATGAACTCGGCTTTCAGTCAACTCTTTATTAGAAATAACTAACTCTTGCCCTTGCAACGTTCTAATTCTAGTACTCTTAATACCAATACGCTCAACAGTTCCCGAATCCTGTCCTGTAACAATAAAATCTCCCTTTTGAAACGGCTTATCAAGATAAATTGAAAATGAAGCAAACACATCAGTAAGAACATTTTGTAGTGCGAATGCTATTGCGATGCCACCAACACCAAGGCCGGCCAATAATGCAGAAATGTTGTAACCTAGATTGTCCAAAATTAATAAAATTGCAATTAACCACAACGCCCATTTGATTATTTTTCCTAACAGTTCAACAATGCTATTATCATCTTTTTTTTGTTTCGAAACAATTTTTTTTGTTCCATATGTTATAATTTCTTGAATGCAAAGCACAATATAAAATGGAATGATGATTAATGCAGCATAATACACGATCTTGTTCAACAAAGGGATGTTAATGAACTGTACTGCAAAACATAATGAAACGATCCAATAAAATGGACTTCCTAATCGCTCAACAACATTAACGATTAAATCATCAACATCAGTTTTTGTTCTTTTCGCCCACGTTTCAAGCCTATTAATAACAACACATTTGAACAATTTAAGTATGCCAACACCAAAAACAAGAACAAGTAATGCAAGAAAATACTCCTGAACAGTGTTATTTAAAAATTCATATCGCAATACATCTGACCAGTAAACCATATTTTATTGAGAATGCTCTGCTTTAAAAAATGTTTCTATTGATCATAATGAATTAATCATAATCTTCTGCAAGAGGCCTTTCAACCAGATTTCCTGCGCGAGGCTCAAACACAACTTTAAAATGGTCAGACTGATTTATTCTGTCAAGAACATCATTGAAAAGATATGAATCATTCGTAAAGATGGTCTCATCGAGAGCTCTGTACGCATCAGAATATGCTTCTCTTACAGCGCGCACATCTGCTGACCTTGGCACAAATGTTGTCAATCCATGTTTTGTAATGAGCAGGTATTTTATTTTAACAGTTGGATTTTCTTCCACATCAATTAAATATGAGTGTATTTGTCCTGGGTGCGGAAGAATTACCCGAGCAAGAGCATTCAACGGAATAACTTTGCGAGCAGCATCTAACTCACAGTCATCTTTAAACATATCAGGAAGCCTTCTTCGCGTTAGTTTCCACGTGGCATCTAACTGTGCTTCCAAAGCTTTTTCTTCTGCTTCAGGAGACACCTGGACTAAATACACAGAACTATTTAAAGAATCATACTTTACTTCTCTTCCACTAGCAGAATAAAAAGGAACTTTATTTGCAACATGATCTGATAAATCATTTGTTAAATTAAACCATCTCAGTCCGTTACTGGTCTTTGCAAAAAGAAACAAACAAGGATATTTTCCTGTTTCACACAAATTATACAAGTCAGCCAAACCGCCAACAAAATTACCTGGAAGAACGTATGGAACATCTGATTCAACAAGTTCAGCAAGAGAAACAGGCTGGAAAAATTTGACACTTCCTTTACTGTGCCGTTCAGGCAACTCAAACTCTACAACAGAACTTAATTCCACTTCTTTACCAGTTCCATCTCTCCCTGCAGAAGAGCCAAGCTTTTCAAAAAGACCATCAAGCCACTTTCCAGGTTCAAAAGTCATAGCAGAACATATGTTTTCACCTTTTAAATTATTTGCCCTGAAAAAACTCTCCAAAAGGGTCAAGCTAACACAAAAGGGGTATCTCTGTATTATTTCTGCGATAGCAGACAAAAATAAATTTTATTAACTGAGTTATCGACGAGAAAAAGGGCGATTGAGTTTAACACATCGCGATTAAGAGAAGTGAAATTTTCCTCGGGGCTCGGCATCCCTGAGACCCGAGATGAAGATTTCATTTGTTATGATACTCCGCTCCTTGGGGCGGTTGGGTTCGTCCTTGTTTTTCTTGCGATCGATGGGGGTATCATAACTTTAAAAATACAAAGAAAAGCAAAGCTTTTCTTGTACAGAAAATTCAAAGAATTTTCTTGTACCCCGCTCCTTGGGGCGGTTGGGATTTTTATTTGGGAGAGCCAAAAAGAGGCGACAGCTGACATTTTGGCGAACCTCTTAATCGCTGTTAAATGAGTCCGCTAGGACCAAAATTCTGAAAGAATTTTGAGTCAAGCCCTGTGACCTTCCGTAAATCTTAAATAGACGTTTATTTTCTATATATCTATGGTTGAAACAATAACAATAAACAAACTCTACAATGAACTCAAAGAACTTAAAGAAAACGTTGTTTTCATAAAGAAACACATGTTTGATCCAGATACAATACTAACAACTGAAGAAGAAAGACGCTTTGAGCAAAGTCTTGAAGAAATCAAAACAGGAAAAACAAAACCACTCGCAGATCTTAAAAAAGAATTAGGATTGTAATATGTTTGCATTAGATTTCTCTACACACGCTGAAAAATTTCTCAAAAAATCAGAAAAAGAACTTGCAAAAAGACTTGTTGAACGAATAGAAAAACTTGCAATAGATCCATTTCCCAAAGATGTCAAAAGAATAGTAAACCGAAAAGAAAAAGTCTTCCGCGTACGAGTAGGAGACTATAGAATACAATACTTCGTAAACTACGAAAAAAACCTAATTTCTATTACAGACATTGATGAACGCTCCAAAGCATACTAGACACAGGGCTTGATTTCATTTAACATTCGCGGATAAGGAAAGTTTTTTGTCCTCGAAAATCCGAGCCTTACGTAGCAGAGGTGCGAGGATTTTCAGAGATGACAAAAAATTTGGGAGAGGCAAACACGAAGTATTTGCCGAACTCTTTATCCGCCGTTATGTCTTCCGTTAGGGTCGAGGAACAATAAACGAAGTTTATGTTCTGAGAAGTTGAAAAAGGGCAATTGCTTTCAAGAACGAAGTTCTATTAAGCAAAAGAATCAAGGGTGGCAAGCAAAAAATATAAATAGTAGTTATTATATACAGTTATATAATATGGAACAAACAACAATTTTGCATAGTCCAACATTAGAATCAGTCCTTATGGTAGAGAGAACGATACAAAAACATAGTCAAGAATGTGGAAAATATCAACTCTGGAAAAAACTCCCTAAAAAAATGATGTACCAAACATTTCAAGTTATACTTGATTATTTAGAAGAATCTGGCAAGATTATGATTGATAAAGAAGGATGCATCATTTGGATATACAATCCAGAAAGAATAAAGAAATTAATACGAGAAGAGTTGGTTCTCAAATGAATGACAAACAAATTTATGTTGCTTTTATTACTCCTCAACTCAAACAAGAGTTTGATTCTCTCAATCAAGGAAAATTTGAAGATAAGAAACTTTATGAGTTTATTGACAGAGCAACAGATGATCTTAAGAAAGACCCAACATGTGGCACTAAAATAAAGAAACAACAATGGCCAAAAGAGTACATCAAAAAATATAACATTACAAACCTTTGGAAGTATGATTTACCAAATGCATGGCGACTTATTTATACAATTGAAAGTGATGAAATCAAGATTATGAATATTATTCTTGAATGGTTTACGCACAAAGAATATGAAAAAAGGTTTAATTATTAGTTCTTCCACGCCCCATCCACAAATTTGCCTTTTTTCAATTAGACATAACATCGCGATTTTATGAGGTTTTTCTCGAAGAGAAAAATCTGGTCGAACGATAGTGAGACCCGAAGCGACCAACGGGAGCGAAGCTTAAAACCGCTGTTATGTACCTTTCGCGAAGCGAAAGTTCGAGACTCTAAAAGAGTCGAGAAAGTTGGCGGTCGTGTGTTATTAGAAAAGAAAGAGAACCACGATTCCAATAATTACAAAAACAACACTAACAACTCTCATAGTGGCGTAACTCTGTTTTGTTGGCTTAACCTTCAATCCCCACATTTTTCTTTGACCTGAAAGCTGCAAGTTAAGCAAGACCTCTGGTTTAAGAATACCAATAAAACCAACAATTATTACAACAATTCCAATAACAGTATTGATTAAAGTCATAAGAAAACAGTAGTAAGTTGATTTATAAAACTATCGCAACACACGACCGCCAATTGCGTATAACATATGCGATTAAGAGAAGTTCGGTTTTGAGGCAACCCACAAAACCGAATTTGGATGGAGAAGTCTGCAAGACTTCGGAATCTCTTAATCGCTGTTAAACTCTCCCGCCATGATTGAATTTTAGTGCAACGTCCCGAAGGGAAATTTCAGAGTATTATTTTTGCCCCGTTCATTTAACAAATTCATTCAAATTTAAGAACTCAATTTCTTCTCTTGTAGCTTTCAAGTCTTTGAGAGTAAATTCATGCGTTTCGATATCAAAAGCCCGACAACAATCTTTAATTATTGTGATTTTGAAATCTCTATCATAAGCATCTTGAGCTAAACTTCTTACACAAAGATTGGTCAAAATACCAGCGATAACAATTTCATCAATTCCCTCAAGATGCTTATCTAAATCGGTTTTAAAGAATGGACTGATTTTATTTTTCTTAATAAGCACATCGGAATCTTGTTTGTTAATTTCATCAATGATTTCTACATTTTCGGAATTTTCTGCAAATGCTTCATCTGAATCTTTTTCGATGTGCGTAGTGAAGATTATTTTGTAATCATTTTTTCTGCAATAACCTATGAGTTTATTGGTTTTCTCAATTAACTCGGAAACATCACCAACAAAATAATCTGAACTTTTATCAGTCCATTCTTTTTCAAAATCTACAAGTATAAGGGATTTTGATGTCATAAGTATTAGTTAAATTTGAATGATTATAAAATTATCGGTTAAGGGGCAAAATAATATTGAATATAACATTGGCATTAACCGAAGTCGGCGAAGCCGATTTGGACGGAGAAACCTGCAAGGTTTCGTAGTCGGTTAATGCCTGTTAGTTTCGTCCGAATACTTGGAGGACTTAATTTTTAGTGCAACGATGCCGAAGGCAAAAAATTAAAGTTGAGTTCTCGCATATAAATTTCTGCGAAGCAGACTATATTTTAGGGAAGGGGGCGATTTTTTTTGCTTCTTTTTTTCTTAAAAAAAGAAGATAGAGGGGGCTTTTACTTTTGGTTCTTTTTCTAAAATAATGGGTGGGAGCAAAGCGAGGGCGGGAGTCTTATAGGGGCGCCTGATTAGAAATATTTATAAAGCTGTGCAAACATTTATTCTATTATGGGAAGCAAAAACATTACTTTGAAAGTAGATGAAGATTTGTATAATACCTATAAAGAATACTGCAAAAAGAAAGGATTAGTTATATCTCGACAATTTGAAATATTTGCAGAAGAACAATTAAAAAAGGATAAGGTTAAGGTTTAGAATATGGCTAAAAAAGATTATGATAATTGGTCTAAAACTGAATTAGTCAAAGAGATTAAGAAGTTAGAAAAGAGAAAGAAATACGGGATAGTCTGGGAAGATAAACCTGAAAGAGTCGCTACACTCTGCAAAGAGAAGCTTCCCATTTTGGAAGAAGATATAAAAAAAGAAATTAAGACAGATGATAAAAAACCAGTTAATATTTTGATAGAGGGCGATAATTATCATGCTCTTTCTGTTTTGAATTATACACATAAAGGAAAAGTTGATGTTATCTACATAGATCCACCGTATAATACTGGAAATAAAGATTTTGTGTATAACGATAGGTTTGTTGATGGAGAGGATAGTTTTAGACATAGTAAGTGGCTTTCCTTTATGGAAAAGAGATTGAAATTAGCAAAGAATTTATTAAAATATTCTGGTGTGATTTTTATTTCTATAGATGATAATGAATTCGCTAACTTAAAATTACTTTGTGATGATATCTTTGGTATAGATAAATTCATTTCAGTTTTTGTTTGGAAGAGAAGAAGCGGAGCAAATGACCCAAAAAATCTTGTTTCTACTGACCATGAATATATACTTTGTTATAAAAAAAGTGATAGAGCCACATTAAAAGGGATTAAAAAAGATTTATCCAATTATAAAAACCCCGATAATGACCCGAGGGGGCCATGGACGTCTGGAGATTTAACTTGTGGAAAGACAAAAGACGAGAGGCCTAATTTATTTTATGATATTTTGGATCCAATAACCAAAAAAATCTACAAAGCAAATCAGAATAGGGTTTGGAGATTTGAACAAAAAAGAATGCTTAATGAAATAAAAGAAGGAAAGGTACTATTTCCAAAAAAGGAAAATGGAATGCCACAATATAAACGATTTGCAAAAGATTTGCGCTCAAACTTTAAACCTTTATCCACATGGATTGAAGCATCTATTATAAGTGCAAAAGATATCTCTAGTGATGAAGAAGAACATGATATTAGAATTATGCAGTCTGATCTAAATCAATCGGCTACAAAAGAGCTTAGAGAGCTGATGGGTAAACAAATTTTTAATTATCCGAAACCAAAAAAACTAATCAAGGAGCTCGTCAAACATTCTGCTGATGATAAAAGTATAATTTTGGATTTTATGGCAGGTTCAGGAACGACAGGCCACGCAGTATTAGAATTAAATAAAGAGGATAAAGGTAACAGAAAATTTATTTTATGCACTAATAATGAGAGTAATAATGGTAATGGTCATAAAATTGCTACCGACATATGCTATCCTCGTGTAAAAAAAGTTATTGACAATATAGAAAAAGAATCAAAGGGCAAATTAGTAAGCAATAGACCTGGCGGATTAAAATATTTCAAAACTGACTTCATAGATGCAGAGCCAACAGACAAAAATAAGCGAAAGATGGTTGCTAAATCTACTGAAATGCTTTGCCTAAAAGAAGAATGTTTTGAGGAAGTCAAAAAAGGCACAGATTTTAAAATCTTCAAAAATTCACAAGATAAACATTTAGGCATAATTTACGATGATGATGGAATTGAACCATTCAAGAAAGAAGTTAAAAAGTTAAATAAACAATTTGTAGTTTATGTTTTCTCTCTTGATGAAAGTGCAAGAGAAGAAGAATTTGAGGACATGAATGGAAATGTAGAATTAAGGCCTATTCCAGCAGTGATACTAAATGTTTACAAGAGGATATTCAAATGATAGAATTAAGAGATTATCAAAAAAGGGCAGTAGAAAGTCTGAAAAAGAAAGTCCAAAATGTTTTAGATACGCCAGATAATGAAATAGTAATATTTCAAGCTCCAACAGGAAGCGGTAAAACTGTTATGGTTTCTGAAATGTTAAAGCAGTTAGTCAAAGAGAATGGCAAAAAATATTCTTTTGTTTGGGTTTCTGTAAGAATGTTACACGAACAAAGCAAGGAAAAATTAGAGAAATATTACGAAGATGATAGATTAATCCAATGCTCTTATTTTGAAGATTTAGAAGATAAACAAATCGGAGAAAATGAAATTTTATTCATAAACTGGCACAGCATAAACAAAAAAGACATTAATCTTTATGTTCGAGAAAACGAGCAAGACAACAACTTAAACGCTATAATCCAAAATACAAAAGAAGAAGGCAGAGAAACAATTTTAATTATTGATGAAAGCCATCATACAGCAAGTTCGGATAAATCAAAAGAATTAATTGAAACAATTGGGCCAAAAGTTACGATTGAAGTTTCAGCCACTCCCAAACATAAAAACATTGCAAGAGAATTAGAGGTTATAGGGATATCAGAAGTCAAAGCAGAAGAAATGATTAAATCTGAAATTTCAATTAATCCCGAATTTTTAGGCAAAAAAGTAGGCACAAAAGATTCTGATACTTTAATCATAGAAGAAGCATTAAAGAAAAGAGAAGAATTAAAGAAGCTCTACAAAAAAGAAGGCTCAAACATTAATCCTCTTGTTCTTGTTCAACTTCCAGACAGCAAAGCAAATCTCATAAGCAAAAAAGATGAGGTTATTGAGATTTTAAGAAAACAAGGTATAACAGAACAAAACGGAAAACTTGCAGTATGGCTTTCAGAAGAAAAAACCGAGAATCTTGCGAATATTGAAAAGAATGACGATGACGCAGAAGTTTTGGTTTTCAAACAAGCAATAGCTTTAGGTTGGGATTGTCCAAGAGCACAAATTTTAGTAATATTCAGAGAATCAAAAAGTTTCACTTTCACAATTCAGACAATAGGCAGAATTATGAGAATGCCCGAATTATCCTATTACAACGAGGAAGAATTGAATAAAGGTTATGTTTTTACAAATCTTCCAAATATAGAAATTACAGAAGATTACGCAAAAGATTATGTTACAATCTATGAATCTAAAAGAGATAATGAAACATACAAAAATATAGAATTGCCCTCTATCTTCTTGAAAAGGCAAAGAGAAAGAACAAGATTAAGCGGAGAGTTTGGAAAAATCTTTTTAGAAATTGCTGAAAAAATAAACTTAAAGAAAAAAATTACTATTGAAGCATCAAAAATAGTAAGTCCAATTATGGCAGATGGTAAAATTATAGATATTGATAAAATCGGAGATGTTGAACAAAAAGGACAAATTGAAGTTAAATTAAACGAGTTAGAATTACAGAATAAATTTGATAAATTCATTTATGATAATTGTTCTCCTTATGCTCCAGCAGATTCAAGCGACAGAATGAAAACTGCAATATACAATTTTTTCAAGCAAAAATACAAACTTGAAAAGTATGATCCAAGAGTTCAGAGGATTGTTTTAGGCAAGGAGAATGTTCAGGCATTTGTAGATATAATCAATCTTTCAAAAGACGAATATAAAAATAGAGTTGTTGAAAAAATCAACGAGAAACGAGAGAAAAAAGAAGTTCCAAAATGGGAAGTTCCTGTTATTGTAAGTTATAATAGCAGATACAAAAGAGAATCTCACCCAAGCTCAATAATGAAGCCATTTTATACTAAAAAACCAAGTCAGCCAGAGCAGTTATTTATGGAATTGTTGGACAATTCTAAAAAGGTTGATTGGTGGTTCAAAAATGGCGAGAGTGAAATAAAATATTTTGCAGTTCCATACACAGATGAAAACGGAATTGAAAGAGCATTTTATGTTGATTTTATTATTAAATTCAAAGATGGAACGATTGGTCTATTTGATACTAAAGGCGGAATGACTGCAAAAGACGCAGGAGCAAGGGCAGAAGGATTATACAAATATCTCAAAGCAAACAAAAATAAAAAAGTTTGGGGTGGAATCGTCATAGAATCTCATGGAAGTTGGAGATACAACGACAAAGAAAAATACGAATACAACCCAAACAATCTTTCAGAGTGGAAAGTTTTGGAGATATAGACGAGGGCATAAAAGTGAAAAATAAAAAAATTGTGGCAATTGATTTATTTTGTGGAGTTGGGGGTTTAACTCATGGACTTCAAAAATCAGGAATTGAAGTTGTTGCAGGTATTGATTCCGATTCTTCTTGTAAATATGCATATGAAAAAAATAATAACTCAAAATTTATTGGGAAAGATGTTTCTAAAATAACTGGAAAAGAATTGAATAAATTATATCCTGCTGGCGCAATAAAACTATTAGTGGGTTGTGCTCCTTGTCAAACATTTTCACAACACACTTTAAAAAATAAAAATCGTGACCAAGATGAGAGGTGGGGTCTTTTGTATCACTTCTTAAGATTAATTAAAGAATCTAAACCAGACTTTGTTTCGATGGAAAATGTTCCTCAAATAAGAAAGTATAAGGTGTTTACAGATTTCATTGAAGGACTAAAAAAAGAAAAGTATCACATATTTTACAAGGTTGTAAATTGTCCAAAATATGGAATTCCTCAAAGGCGAATCAGATTAGTGCTTCTTGCATCAAAGAAAAATTCGATAGAATTACTTCCTGAAACTCATAATCCAAAAGATTATGTAACAATAAGAGACGTAATTAAATATCTTCCAAGAATTAAAGATGGAAAAATTGACAAAAAAGATAAACTTCATCGATCTTGGAGATTAAGCAGTATAAATAAGAAAAGAATTATGCAATCAAAACAAGGTGGAACATGGCTTGATTGGGACGAAAATCTAAGATTGAATTGTCATAAAAAAAAGGGTGGTGCGACCTACAAGGCAGTATATGGAAGAATGAAATGGGATAATCCTGCTCCAACAATCACTACACAATTTTTTAGTTATGGTACTGGGAGATTTGGGCATCCAACACAGAATAGAGCCATATCTCTTAGAGAGGGTGCACTCTTACAAACATTTCCTGAGAATTATCAGTTTTTTGAAAATGAAGATGAAATTTCTTTCAATATAATTGGAAGGCACATAGGAAATGCAGTTCCAGTTGAATTAGGAAAAATTATTGGAAAAAGTATTAAAAGTGGCATAGGAATTAATGATTAAAATGACAGACAAAAAACTATTTACTTTCGCAATATCTCTAAGCGTACTAGATCATCTTGGAAGAAATTTATACAGAAGTTTTGCAACTGTTCTCGGAGAGGCAATATCTAATTCATGGGATGCAAATGCAAACAATGTTTGGATCTATATTGACAAAGAGAAAAATACTCTTCTAATAAAAGACGATGGAGATGGTATGACCTTTGATGATTTTCAAAATAAATTCCTAAAAATTGGATACTCTAAACGAAAGAAAGGCGAACATACTTCTGCAAAAGGGAGACCGTATATAGGAAGAAAAGGTATTGGAAAACTTGCCCTACTATCATGTTCAGACAGAATTTCTGTTATATCTAAAATAAAAAACGGAGAATATATTGGGGGAATTATTGACAATGCTGGATTAGATAGAGCCATAACTGAAGATTTAATTCCATCTGAATACCCTCTTGAAAAATTTGACTTAACACTTTTTGGAAAGCAAATAGAAAATCATGAGAAAGGGACTATAATCTACTTTGAAAATATCAAAGAGGGTGTGAAAAACAGCCTTGAGCATCTTAAAAAGATAATCGCTTTATACTTTAGATTTTCACTGTTGGATAGATCATTTAATATTCATCTTAACAATGAGAAAATCACTCTTAATGATTTAAATGATTTGGCTCAAAATACAGAGTTTTTATGGAACATAAATAGTTTGGTTGATCCATATATAACAGAAAAGATTAGCACACTTAAAGAACCAGAAAAAAAATTAACTATGGAAGGAGATATCAAAGGATTTGTTGCGTCTGTTAAAAAACCCCGAAATCTTAAAATAACAAATACTGATGAAAAAGTAGGGGTTGATCTTTTTGTCAATGGTAGATTAAGAGAACGAGATATACTGAAACACATTCCCACGGATAGGATAGCTATTAGTTATCTATATGGCCAAATACATGTAAATGGATTAGATGATGAAAAGGACAGGTTTACTAGTAGCAGAGAAGGTATAGTTGCAGATGATGATAAATACAAAAAATTCTTAGAAAATCTTAGGACAAAACTTGGTGAAATTCTTGAAGATTGGGATAAATGGAGAATAAAAAACAGGCAAGAAGGGGATCCAGAAAATGAAAGATTGTCAAAAAAAGATAGATCATCCATAGGATTATTTAATGCAGTTTCTGACGATTTTATAGTTTCTACTGATAAACCTGAAGAATTAACCGGCTCAGAAAAGAAGAAAGTTGAAGGATGGGTTGATGAAATTGGAAATTATGCTACTCTTAATTTCTCCTCCTATGCGGAATGTTTTATTTCAGAAAATTTAGTTAGAAAACACATTCAGGAAAAGAAAATAAACTTATCAAACGAAGCTCAAACTGAAATAGGTAAATGGAAGGAAAAAGAAACACAAAATAAAAATGCAAGTAATGTCAATATAGAAATAAGAAAAGCTCCTAATGAAACAAGTTATTTGTCAATGGATCATCTTGCAAATTTAGTAGATAAAAGTACGGATACAAATAAACAGCCTGGCCTCTCACGAGATGCCAAAGAATATAAACCAATTAGAGATGCACTTATGCACACAGCACTTTTAACTGACGATGCAAAAAACAAATTGATTACCATTAGAGTGAACATAAAGGGCAGAGTTAAAGATTTACTGTCTGGGAAATAAAGACGCCCCTAATAAAACTTCTTTTTCGCAGAAAAAGACTATCTATCCGCAGGACTAAAAGCCCCCCATAAAATAGAAAAATTTGGGTGAGTGAAACGAATCTCTTAACCCTTGTTAGACAGAATTTTCCGCAGAAAATTTGGTTTCCGTTTTCGTTGGTCGGTTAAGAGAAGTTTTTCTGCGAGGCGAAGCCGAGACTATTTGTGCGAAGCACTAAGCCCCCTTCCCGTTTTTAGCGAGAACTCAATTGCAACTAACATCGGAATTTAACGAAGTTTTGCGAACAGAGATGAAACCGAGTCCTCGACGAAGTCAGAGCTGGCGAGGTTTCCTCGTGAGCAAAATTTGGGAAAAATGCGAGCCGAGCATTTTTCCGTTAAATTCCTGTTAATTGCCCCGAAGCCGAAGGCTGAGAGCGCAGCGTGGTCGACCGAAGGGAGAAGTTTGAGATTTGGGCGTTACATCGAGAACGAAGTTCCTTTAATTAAAAGAATAAAGGGCAAGAAGAAAAAATTATTTTAAATCATCCATAACTTTTATTGGAGTTAAATCAATTTTAAGATTTACCACAGGTATTTCAATTGGTTGATTAAATCTTCGATTATATTCTGCTCTTGCAGCATCTAAAGCTTCATGAGTTCTGCAAGTTTCACCTTGTGGTCCAATAAAAGTTAAAAAGTTTCTTTTATAATCTGCTTCTGCAGCTCGAAGAGCTTCCAAAGTATGGCAAGTTTCACCTTGTGGTCCAATGTAGGGATTTTCCATATAATTTTTTGGTCTTTCCATCTTAAGATTATAAAAGAACAACTACTATATAAACCTTTCGGTTTATAGTAACTAATAAGTAGTAAATTATTCTTGCCCTATTCAAATTTAGCCCAAATCTCAAATTGCAATTAACATCGCGATTAAAAAAAGTTTGCGAAGCAAATTTGGGAAAATCCTGCAAGGATTTTCTTTTTAATCGCTGTTAAGTGAGGGTGAGCGAAGCGAAAGTCTGCAAGACGACCCCAAAATTTCTATGAAATTTTGAGTTTTAGGTGCAGTAAATTAGGGTGGGAAAAGCGCGCGTTTATTCATCAAGAATATATGCTTTACTTTTTTTAGAAAAATAAACTGTTAAATCATAGCTTGTTTGAAATAATGTCATTGAAATAAAAACAAGCCATTCTTGAGTATAAATTGAAAAAAGTAAAGTGAATAAAAAGTAAAAGAATCGTAATTCAAATATTTTCTTTATGAATCCCTCAGATTTTATTTTTGGTAAAATTACATTTAACATCAAACCAAAAATAGCAAAGGTCAAAAAGAAATAAAGAAAATGTGTCCATACAAAATTATTCATAACTAATAAGAATGATAGAAACATAATGGTTCCTGCAATTCCATGATTAAAGTAATCAATTCTAAAACGTAAAACATTTACTAAAAGTAAAGCTAAATAAAGATTTGTCAGGAATTGATTACTGTATATTAGGAGTCCGCCAAATAATCCAAAAAGGACTCCAAAAAGAATTGCATCTCCTTTGAACCATTTAAAACCATGTTCATTGAAGCAATCCGCCAATTTCATAGTTACTCCAAAAAGAATTGAGTAAAGAAGGATTGCTGGAAATGAAGTAAAGTATTCTATCATACAATATGAATAATTTTGTTATTTAATAATCTAACGATTCTTAGCGCGCTTTGGGCGGGCAAATAAATAAGCACCTAAAATTTCACTTAACATCGCGATTTAGAGAAGTTTGGTTTTCCTCGTGAGCGAAGCGAACAGAGCTGAAAACCGAATTTGGATGGAGAAGTCTGCAAGACTTCGGAAT
>PCYA01000005.1:9219-18694 GCA_002762795.1 Candidatus Woesearchaeota archaeon CG10_big_fil_rev_8_21_14_0_10_37_12 | reverse complement strand
GCTTTGTCTGTTGGTGTTCAGAAGATGGTTCGTTCTGATAGGGCTTGTTCTGGTGTTATGTTTACGTTGGATACAGAGTCTGGTTTTCCCGATGTTGTTTTTATTACTGCGAGTTATGGTTTGGGCGAAAGTGTTGTGCAGGGTTTGGTTAATCCTGATGAGTTTTATGTTTTTAAGCCAACGTTAAAGCAGGGTTTTAAGCCAATTGTTGATAAGCGTTTGGGTGAGAAGGAAACAAAAATTATCTATGCAACTGGCAAGAATCCAATCAAAACAGTGGTTGTTTCAAAATTAGATAGGCAAAAGTTTTGTTTGTCTGATGCTGAAGTGCTTATGCTTTCTGAATGGGGTGTTGTTATTGAGGATCATTATTCTAAGAAGAAAGGCACTTGGGTGCCGATGGATATTGAGTGGGCAAAAGATGGTAATGGTGAATTGTTTATTGTACAAGCAAGGCCTGAGACTGTTCAGTCTCAGAAGAATAGAAATGTCGTCGAGACGTATTCTCTTTCTCAGTCTGGGAAAGTCTTGGTTTCTGGGAAGAGTGTTGGGAATAAGATTGCACAGGGGAAAGTCAGGGTAATTAAGAGTGTGAAGGACATTGACAAGTTCAAAAAAGGTGACGTGCTTGTTACTGAGATGACTGATCCTGATTGGGTTCCTATTATGAAGCAGGCATCTGCTATTGTGACTGATCATGGTGGCCGGACTTCTCATGCAGCGATTGTCTCGCGAGAGTTAGGTTTGCCTTGTATTGTGGGCACGAATGATGCAACAAAAAAATTAAAATCAGGGCAAAATGTTACTGTGAGTTGTGCTGAAGGAGAGAATGGTTTAGTGTATGCTGGTTTTCTAAAGTTTAAAGTGAACAAGGTTGATATAAGTAAGGCAAAAAAGCCAAAGACGAAGGTGATGGTGAATTTGGGTAATCCTGATCAGGCGTTTGAAACTGGTTTGCTTCCTAATGATGGTGTTGGTCTTGCAAGGCAGGAGTTTATTGTGAATGAGCATATTAAGGTGCACCCTTTGGCGTTAACAAATTTTGATGAAGTTAGGGATAAAAAAACAAGGGAGAAAATAGAAGAACTTACTGCAGGGTTTAAAGATAAGAAGCAGTTTTTTGTTGATAAGCTTGCAATGGGTGTTGGTTTGCTTGGTGCAGCGTTTTATCCTAAGCCTGTTATTGTGCGTTTGAGTGATTTTAAGTCTAATGAGTATCGTAATTTAATTGGGGGCGAGTTTTTTGAGCCAGAGGAGGAGAATCCTATGCTTGGCTGGCGTGGTGCTTCAAGGTATTATAGTGAGAAGTATAAGCCTGCATTTAAACTGGAATGTCAGGCAATAAGAAAAGCGCGGGAAGAGTTCGGTTTAACGAACATTAAAGTTATGATTCCAATGTGTCGTACAATTGATGAAGGTAAGAAAGTGCTTGCAACTATGACACAGTTCGGGTTAGAGCAGCATAAGAAAGAGCTTGAGGTTTATGTAATGTGCGAACTGCCTAGCAATATGATTCTTGCTGAAGAATTCGCCAAATTGTTTGACGGGTTTAGTATTGGCAGTAATGATTTGACGCAGATGACTCTTGGTGTTGATAGGGATAGTGCATTGGTTGCTGATGTGTATGATGAGCGCAATGAAGCAGTCTTAAGATCTGTTGAGCATATTATTAAAACTGCAAAAGCGCATAAGACAAAAGTTGGCATTTGTGGCGATGCTCCATCAACATATCCAGAATTCACAAAATTTCTGATTGACTGCGGTATTGATAGTATTAGTGTGAGTCCTGATGTGCTTGTTAAATCAAGATTGGATGTTGTGAATTATGAGAAGAAAAGAAAGTAAATGACTCTTTCAAAATTGTTTGAGGAAGAAGAAATAATCCGTTCGCACGTTAAAGACATAGCCCAGTTGATTCTTGAATTAAGTGATTTTGTTGTTGCAACTCGCGTTTTAGATCTTGCTCAAGCTGAAGTACTTGGGAAAAAGGTACAGAATGTGTGTGATAAATTAAACACGCACGTTCACAAGGCAAGAAAGCTTCTTGGCATATTAATGACAAAAAAAACGAGTGTTTTGTTTAAAGGCAAGCAAGTATTGTTGCCTGATATTGAGAATGATTTGTCTTTGATTCATGGTGATGTGGATTCAATTGGAAGAATTGGTTTGGATTTTTATAAAGCAGAGAACAGGGGGGCAGCTTTTGAGAATTTAGAAAGGCATTATGATGATCTCGTTGAGCATGTTACAAATCTTGTTGTTGATGATACTGAATTAAAGGATCTTCCTCGCAATTTATTTGTGAAGAAATAATATTTTCCTAAAGGCAACTTTGAATTAATCAGTTTTTTGATGAATGGCGTGAACGTCCTATGATTTTTGTCGTCGATATTCAAAGCCCAAGAAAATCCAGAAGATTTTCTGGGCGCAACATAAATCAAAGATTTATGTGTGCACAAAAAACAGTGTTTTTTGTTGCGTAGGAAATCAAAAAAGATTTCCTTGCGTTCCCTAAACCATATACTCGGAAGCTATTAACATCAAGCTATTTACTTCTGACTGCCGACTGCCTATAGCATGCTTTTTACCACAAACTATATTAATCTTATTCTATTCTTATTTGTATGGCAAAAAGGGGGCGTCCAGTTAAGTCTGAGATTAGACAAAACATAATTGAAATTTTGAATGTAATTGGCAAAGCATATGGATATTTGATCCACAAATATTACAGTGAATTGTTTCCTGCTTGTACAAGAGAAAATATTTATTATAATTTGAGAAAGGGTGTTCAGCTTGAGGAGTTTGAACTTGTGGAGGTGAAAGAAGAAGCTGGTGAGTATAGTTGGGGTTCTGTTGTTGAAAAGAAATATTATGTTCTTGGTTCAAAGGCAGCGCCTAGGGGAAATTCTAAAGTGAGAGAGTTTTTTGAAGGGTTGAATAGAGTTCGTAAAGAAAATTCAAAAAAATATCAAGGTTGAATTAAGAAATTTTATTTATACTTGTTGACTGCTTACCATTCTAATCAGTACTTTGCATTATCAGCAGGTCGTCTGTCGTTAATTTCTGTCCTGTTTTGATTTTTTCTTCTACTTCTTTTTGTAATTCTGCAAGTTTCTTTTTTTGTTTTTGACTTTTTCTTTCTTTTTGTTCTTCTATTTCTTCGCCTAATTGTTTTTTGTATTCTCTGAGTTGTTTGTTTTTCTCATCAAATGGTTTTAGTTTTTCTTGTATTCGTTTTTTCTTTTCTTCTATTTGTTTGTTTAAATCATCTTCTTGTTTTTTGAGTTCATCTACTTTTTTGCGCAGTTCTATGAGCTCCTCGTGTTTTGCTTGGCTTTGCTCTGCTTGTGATTGTATGTTTCTGTGAGTTTCATCTGCTTGTTTTTTTAGTGTTTTGATTTCTTTGTTGATTTCTCGTAAGTTTCCGTGTTGTCCTGTTGTTTTTTCTGTTTCTTTGAGTTCTTTTTTTAGTTCTTTGATTTGTTTCATTATTTTTTGTTCTTTGTCAAAACTTAGTCCTGATGTTTCTATGTGGTGTTCTAATCTTTCTATTTCTCGTTTAAGAAATCCAGGGCTTTTTTGTCTGTTTTCTTCAGGTTTAGAATCTTTTGCAGTTTCTTTGTAAACATCGATTTTTTGGTGGATGTTTTTAGCGAGTTTGCTTCTTTCTTCTTTTGAATTTTTTACTTCAGATGTAAGTTTATCTCGTTCTTGGCGTAGTTCTTTGATTTTTCTTAGGTGTTCAGAAATTTGTTTGCCGATGGTTTTGCGTTGCTCAAAGAGTTTTTCTTTTTCTTCGTTTATAGTGTTAAGATTATCTCTTTCTTGCTTAATTTCCTCTTTCAGTTTTTCTGCTTTGCTGACTAATTCTTCCTTCTGCAAGGTTCAACCTCCATCGGCTAAATGATAAGTTCATAAAAAAAATAATTGTTTAGCCAAAGAGTGCGCTCAAGCCTGCTGCTGCAGCTTGTTCGTCTTTCTTTTCGTCGTCTGCAGATTTTTCTGCTTTTTTCTCTTCGTTCTTGTCTTCAGCTGCTGGTGCTGCTGCGATTGCTACTGGTGCAATTGCTGCTTTTTTCATTGCCTCTTCGATGTTTACACCTTCGAGGCTTGCGACGAGTGCTTTTATTCTCGCTTCGTCTGTTTTTACACCTGCTGCTTCCAGTACTTTCTTCACAGTTGCTTCGTCCACTTTGTTTCCTGCTTTGTGGATAAGCAATGCGGCGTATATGTATTCCATTTTTCTACCTCCGAATTTAATGAGAGGGGGTTCCGACAAAACTTTGTTTTGACGATACCTCCTAAGCGTAATTTTTATTGAGTTTCAATCTTAACATCTTTTGCAACGTTTGTTGCAATAGTTTGTGCTTTGCTGAGTATATCTGCCACTAATTCTGGCGACATGATATTTGCTTCTATGCCAACATTTCTTGCTTCTCGTGTGGCTTTTGTGATCAATGTTTCTGCTGTGTATTTTGTTAAGTGTACCATTTCTATTGCTAAGTTGAATCCTTCACTGAGTGCAGTGTTCAAGTTTTCCATGAATTGTTTCTCGTCAACATCCAGCACGCTTTTTGGATAGATTGTTCCTGCTTCGTACACTGTGTGCAAATCTAATCCTACTTCCATTGGTTCAATGCCTAGTTTTTGTAGCATGCTTGCTAATTTGTCGCTTATTACTGCTCCTTCTTTTGCTACTATCGCGTCTGCTTTGACTGCTATTTTTCCGTTTTCTACTCCTGCTTTGATGCCGAGTTGTGCGAATTCTGAGATGATTGGTCCTGGCGTGAAGGGTGTTGGTCCTGCTGGCACGATTAAATCGTATGGTGCTTTGTCTCCAGGTTTTGCTGCGGCAGGTGTTTTGCTTTGTTTGATTATTTTGTAAAGTTTGAATGGGTTTTCTTTTGTGAATAATATTGCTGGCATGCCTTTGAGTTTTTCGAGAATTTCTTTTTCTTTGTCAAGTTTTATTTTTTTTATTCCTAGTTCTGTGAGAGTTTTTCTCGTCATTACTATTTCCACACTGTCACGAAGTTTCCTTTTCATGCTTGCAAGGCTACTTGCCGGCAGGTTAGTCATATCTACTATTCCTATGATTGTGTATTTTTTGCCAAGTTCTGCTATACGTTTCACTACATCTTTCTTTGCTTGTGCTGCTCGGCAAGTTTTGGTAGTTGATTTTTTGTTCATTGTTCTTCACTTTTTGTGTGAATTTGTTTTTTACTTTCAACTTCTGATTGTGAACTACGGGCTGCTGATTGTTTGCTGATTATTTCTTTGTCTGTGATTTGTACTGGGCTACCCATAGTTAATTTGATTAAGACTGAGCGTATGTTGTTTGTTTCTTGCGGTAGTGCGTGTAAAACATTGTTGTAGATTGCTGTTGCATTTTCTGCTAGTTGTTCATCTGCTAGTTGTTCTGTTCCAATGTTTAGTTTGATGCTCGGTTGCGTTTTTGCTGATACCTTGACTGTTTTTTTGAGTTTTTCAATAAGTGGTGCAAAGTTTGCGTTTGGTGGCACGACGCATCCTGCTTTTGGGTTTGGCATTTTGTTGCGCGGTCCAAAGTATCGTCCGAATGTTTTTGCTACGTCTGCCATTAAGTTTGCTTGTGCAATAAAGAAGTCGTATTCTGCTGCTAATTTTTTGATTTTTTTCTTGTCTCCTGCGTATTGGCTAAAGTTGTCTTGTAATACGTAGAAATCGCAGTTTTGTTTTGCTTGTTCTTCTAGTTCTGGCCCTACTAATGCTGCTATTTTGATAGGTTTGCCTTTTTGGTGTGGCAGTTCTGTCCATAAGTCTATTGCTTCGTCTGGGTTTTTCAGGTTTAATCCTTTTAAGTTGATAATTAATTCTATTGATTGTGCAAACTTGCGTTTAGGAGAGTTCTCTTTGACAAGTTTGATTGCTTTGGTAAATTGTTGTTTATTCATCTATGCCCTCCCACCGAAGTGGTATGAGTTATTGGGTATATTATTTTGGCGTAATGGAGTGTTTATAAAGTTTTCTGTTCATAATCCAACTGCGTACCAAATCATCCATAATGCTAATCCAATGAGCAGCAATCCAGCAAGCAATCTCATTAAGCTTCTGTTCTTGAGTCTCCATTGCTCAAATTTATGTGCAGTCACGCCTTTGTAGAACAAGGCAACAATTACGCCGAGTGGGAGTACAAATATGAAGTTGTACAATACAAGTAACGAAAGGTTGCTCATGCTTACTCCTGAGCTTGCCATTAATGTTAGCACTGCCAGATAGACTGCTCCTGTGCAGGGCAATTCTACTAATGCGACAAATACGCCGAGGAAGAATGAAGTGGATATGTGCCCAGTAACGCGTTTTGTATAATTTTTTATCCGTTTTGCCGCGCTTGGGAATATGCCTAGGCTGAATCCTTTGCCGTACCAGAAGAAATCTTTGATTTCAATTAATCCTGCAATAAAAATAATTGCAGCAATTACATAATATGCATATACGCTGAATGATCTTGTTGCTGTTTGGATTATTGGCAGGAGGATGAGTCCTGCAAGAAGATATGTTAAAAATACTGCAAATAAATAGACAAATCCGTGCAGTAATATTTTTGCTTTTTGTTTTACTGCATTGCTAAGGTAGGCAAGTAAGAATATTAGCACTCCAAATGCGCAGGGATTTATACTGTCGATTACTGCAGCTCCGATTAGTATTGGTAAGTTTATTGGATCTGCCATTGTTTAACAAAACTCGCAGGTCTTTTTTCTGCTGAATTCGTCTGCACATTTTTTGCAGCAAAACCATTTGCTGGATTTTTCAATGCCTTTTTTTCCGTCTGCTTGTCCGCAGTTTGCACATCTTTTTTTTGCAACCATTGTTCACCTTTTTCTTTATTGTAATGCTATGTTATTAAGTGTTTCGCTCTTTTTTTTAATTTTTTACTTCATACTGTTTACTGCTTACCCAAAGCCTATTTTAATTTCATCGCCATCTTTCCATATATAGTCTGCAAATTTATTATTTGACAAATCATTCACAGTCATAGTTAACTGTCCAGTTTTTTCGTTGCATAAATCTTTGTTGCAATAATCTCCGAAGCAAGTGTCAGTAAATCTAATACCAAGATGGTCAAATAATTCTCCGAGTCTGAGTTTTTCTGGTTCTAGTAATTCTGTTCCTGCTTCGTTTGTTTTAATTAGTGCGTGGAAGTGTAGTTTGTTGCGTTCTTTGTGCGTGTGTTGTTTGTTCAGATCTCCTGCTTCTAATGGTAGTGAAAAATCAGTGTCACATAAATTAAAGTGGAGATCGCTGTGCCAGTGTACGCTTAAATCGCATCCTTGTTTGCCGCAGATAACAAATCCTTTTTCTCCGCCTGCTTGGTAAAAGTAAGAAACGCTGTATCCGATGCCAAGCAACACGACGGCAGCTACAATGCCAACAAGGAGTGGGCTCGCGTGAAATTTTCTTTTCTTTTTTGGCAAGCTCATGAATAATCCAATTAGCAATACAATTATTGCTCCGCTGATTGTTATGATCCACGCGTATGTTGAGCGGATGTCGTTTACTTGAATCGGGAATTGTGGTTGTATTGCTTCGTTGTTTTGTCTAAAAAGAAATTGAACCAAATATTTTCCTGCAAAGCTTGGTTTCCATGAAAAGGTGTACTCTCCTGGTTTTTTTTCTGTTGCTTTGGCATAGAAGATTTCTTTTCTTGTTTGTTCATCAACTATTTGTCCTTGTACTTCTAAGTTTGTTAGAGTGTTTCCATCAAGGTTTTGTATTTGTACGGTGAATGGGGTGTTTTGATTAACGTATGCCTTGCTTTCAGAAATAAAAGCAATATCATAATCAGCGATATGTTTGCTTGGTGTATTTTCGTGTGCTAACACAGTTATTGCTAGTAAAATAAGAAGAGTTATTGTTGTAATTAAGGTTCTATTTACCAAATCTCCGTTCTCTTTCAGCATAGTTTTGTACGCATGCCAAGAGGTCCTCTTTTTCTATTTCTGGCCAGTATTTTTCTATAAACATGAGTTCGCTGTATGTTCCTTGCCATGGTAAAAAGTTGCTTGTTCGTTGTTCGCCGCCAGTTCTTATTATAAGATCAGGTTGGCTTTCCAGCCATAAATGTTTTGTTATTGTTTCTTCTGTTATTTCGTCTGGCTGTATCTTTCCTTGTTGTATTTCTGTGCTTATTTGTTTGATCGCATCTATTATTTCTTCTCTTCCGCCGTATGCCATGGCAAAATTAAGGTGTCTTGTTTTGTGATTTTTTGTTGTTTCCATGAGTTGTTTTTGTAATTGTTTTATCTCTTCTGGCAGCATCCAAAGTCTGCCGATGAAGCTTATTCGCGTGTCGTTTTTTTTGAGTTTTGCTTGTTCTTCCTGGCTCAGCAGATGTTCGAATTCTTTTTTGAATACACCCATCAGATAGTCAAATTCTTCTTTGGGTCTGTTGAAGTTTTGTATGGAGAATACATATGCAGTTATTTCTTCGACACCAAGTTCGTTGCACCAGCCGACAAAGGTTCTGAATTTTTTTGCGCCCCACTCGTGTCCTTTCCAGGGTTTTAACATTAGTCTTTTTGCGAATCTTCTGTTTCCATCAAGAATGATGCCGATGTGTCTTGGAACGTTTTCCATCTTTTTTGTTTTTAAGTTATCCTTTATAATTCTTATGTTGGATTTGAGCTTTTTAGTGGAAATAATGCAGGTAAGTTTTATAAAAATTTTGTAATCTGTTTAATGTATAAAGTATCTTTTTTGGACTGGTGTGGTATGATTAGTAATGATTTTGATGTTTATCAATTAGGATCTTATGATCTAATTCCTGCACGTGCAGTTGTTGCTGGTCAGTTCCCACTTGTTCCTGTTGATGTTAATTTGCCTCCTGAAGTGGAGTGAAATGAAATACTTGGACGCGAGTTATAGTTGAGAAAAAGGCAATGCAAGAATATGGTTGTTTGTGGCATTAAATCGAATTGAACAACCACACGAACTGTCCATCTGTTAGTTTCAATCCTGCTTCCAGAACTAAATTGGCCAATTTTTTCGCATTTTTTTCTGGAGATTCATCTTCATTAGGAGCATAATTCAACAAATCCTTAATTGTGTACTCGCACAAATACCCTTCGTTCATCCCCAGCACAACATCTTTTTTTCGTTTTCGTACAGCTAGTGTTTCTAAATTTAATGTTAAATCATCTTTTTTGTATAATGTGTTTGCAGGGTGAAAACTCATATCTGCTGTGAATCCGTGATTCAGTACTTCCTGTCTGATTATTTCTATTATTGATTGCTTAAACTGCTGAGGCAAAGAAATAATATAGTTCTTAAAACGTTCAACTGCATACATTCTTCCAAGATATTTGGTTACTTTTTGCCTGCTTCCCCATGGAGTCCATTCATTTTCCACTAAATACGCATATGGTTTTCCATTGATGTTTTTTACGCGTACAAACATACTTAGGCACTATGGTTCTTTCTTTTAAATCTTTAGTTT
>PCYA01000005.1:0-9194 GCA_002762795.1 Candidatus Woesearchaeota archaeon CG10_big_fil_rev_8_21_14_0_10_37_12 | reverse complement strand
CTGTACAAGAAAACCTTGCGGTTTTCTGTACGCGAAAAATGTTTTTTTCGCTGTACAGAAAATCTTGAGATTTTCTTGTACCCCGTCAGCTTGCTGCGGGAATAGCGAGTTTTCAGGCAATTTCTTTATTTAAGATTCTTTGCCTCACTTTTTACTTTCTCAAGCTGTTTCTGTAGTCTTTTTACAGCTGACTGAACGGTTTTGCGAGGTTCTGCTCCGTCTGTTTCAAGAATAAAGCGAGGATTTCCAATTAAAGGATGCTCGATTGCGTAAGCAGATGCTTTAACGTGCTCATCAGTCCATAGCTCGCTGCGAAGCATGTTGCTTATAGTGTGTTCATCTCCAAGAATGTCAAAAACAAGTTTATTCTTTTTTTCTTCGACGATTTTGATGTCCATAAAATAAAGTCCTTCTTGTTTATTTATAAACCTTTTGCTCCAGATAAAAGCCAATAGTTTGTGCCACAGAACTAATTCCTGCAGTCTCAATTCTGAGTGTTGTTGATCCTAAACTCACTTTTTCCGCACCTTTCTTTTCTGCCAAAGAAAGTTCTTCATGAGTAAAATCTCCCTCAGGTCCTACAAGGAGCAAAACCCTCTTACTTTTTTCGTTAAAACTTGCCTGAAGTGGCTTGCCTGAACTGTGACAAATGAATATTTGGTCGTATTTGCATTCAGAGAGTGTTTTTTGTAAGGTTTTTGGTGCAGATATGCTAGGAATGACGCTTCTTCCACTTTGCTCGCAGGCAGCAACGGCTATTTTCTGCAAGCGCTCAATTTTATTTTCTCTTGGTTTCACGATTGTTCTTTGAGTGATGAGGGGGATTATTTCAAACACTCCCAGTTCACTCACTTTTTCTACAAGAAAATCGAGCCTTGTTGCCTTTGGAGAGCAAATTCCTAAAGTTATCTTAACAGCAGATTCTTTTTGAGGGATTAGTTCTTCCCCTAGATTGAGCTTTCCAAGTCTCACTTTTTCTGTGTAAGTTCCCTTAAATTCGTCTCCTTTGCCGTCAAACACATAAATTGGTTCTCCTGGGCGTAATCTGAGGACTTTTAAGTGCCTGATTTGATCTTTAGAAAGTATAATTTCTTTGCCTTTTTTGGCTTCTGGAGCATATAATCGTACCATTTAACTTCTCACTTTTCGTGTTTAATTTTGTATTTTTTGCAGTTTTAGCTCGAGCAATCACTTTTGCGTCATTTGTATTTTTTCATTGAGTCTAATGCAAAGAAAATTCAAAAATTTTCTTGGGCTCTTCTCCGGTGGGATTTATTTTTTAGTCTTTTTGACTCTGATTTTGTGCTGCAAACAGCTATTTTTTTGATGTTATGCTCACTCATATTTAATTCTTTTGGGAATGTCTTATTCTTGGGATAGTCTTGGGAAGGTCTTGTTTAGTCCTGAGATTGTCTTGGGAATATCGTAATATTTTCAATTTATCCTCTGTATTTTTGCTTTTCATAGTCTCAAGATGGTCTCTTTTCGGTCTTGGGATTGTTGCAGGACTGTCCTGAGACTGTCTTAAGATTTTGTTGGGATAGTCTCATTTCCGGAGATTTATAGTCGATAAAGCAGTCTTATTTCCAGCGTGGGATTGTCTTGGGAATGTCCTTTTCTGGGACTGTCCCGAGACCATCCCATAGTAAGGTTTTTAAAGTTTGTGTGCTTTCTAATTTTACATGGCATTTGACTTGCTTGGTTTGTTCAAAGCTCCAGAGCGTTTGGATCAGATAGATAACTCAGTTTCTCAATCGTTTGCAAAGGTCAAAAACGACACAGACACCCTCTATCAATGGGTGAATTATTTGCACAAGCAGAACAAGCATTTGATTGAGCAAAACGCAGCGTTAAAACAGCTTACCGAGGAGCAAAAGTTAGCGTTGCACGAGTTAAATGTGGTTGTGCGCCATTTGCCGAAAACAGCGCATGAGCTCAAGCAGTTAGTGGATAGTTTTTATGATTTCGAGCCGATTCTCCGTCGAATTAAACATATTGAACAAAAGATTGAGCTGCTTGAAATGGAGCGTCACAGGAACCAATCATTCCCTTTAGTGGATCATCATCCTAGTGTTCAGACTATTCCTAGACAAACCCAGAATGCAAATCAATCAGCGCTTAAAGAGCGTTTGATTCGTAAATTAGCGAGGAACAGCAAGGATTATGTGAAAAATTTGGTGCTTGGTCTTGTGCATAAGTATGGTAAAATTGGTGCGTTACAGCTTCGCGAAATGGTTGTTGAGGAGCAAGGTTTATGCAGTAAATCGAGTTTTTACCGTATTCTGGAAGAAATGGAAGCTGAGCAGCTTTTAGAGATGATTAGTCAGGGAAAACATAAAGTGTTTGTTGCTACTGGCGCGTCTGTTTCTCATTGATTTAGAAATGTGATGATTTATAGTAAATAGTCTTGGAAATCGAACAATTTAGCAATTTACTATATTTAAAATTTGCAAGAAATCAAACAAATAGTTGCGAATTTAATTATGTTTCTTTTGACTTTCTATTTTAAGATGCACAGGTGAGGTGTAGGAGATGACTTTGCTAAAATTATTGAGCCAGGGAGTGCTGTACTATCTTTACTGCAAACTGTTAACTTCAAAATAATATTTTTTTTAGAGTCGATAAAATCAAAAAGTACGTACTTTCATACCACAAAACATTTAAATCAGATCGCCTGCCGAACTCAAATCATAAAAATGGGGTGTTACCTATTCAGAAGACAGTGTTATCGAGTGATGCAGCTCTGTTTCGCCAACAAGCTTCAACTGTTCTGAGCAGTATGCGTGAAGAGTTAGACGATCACAGGCTGGCTATTAACGAGAATACTGATGAGCTTGGCTCAATGAATGAGTTTCTGAATGAAGTGAACAAAAAAGTTGATAAGCTTGCTGAGCGGTTGGACGAGCTTACATTGCTGATAAAGGGTACGCGACCAGAGCAGGAATTCTCGATTTTGCCGCTAAGTGAGCGCGAAAAAGAGGTGTTTTACGCGCTGTATGTATCAACAGAAACAACGCCTTTTGTGACGTATGAAGAGCTTGCAAAAAAAGCGTTAATGACTCGTGAAACGACATCCCAATGTGTGACTGCAATGATGCAAAAAGGCATTCCTGTAGTCAAAAAATATGATGGTACAAGGGTTTTTATGCGTCTTGATGAAAAGTTTCGTCAGGTTCAGGCAAAGAAGAATCTTGTTGGTTTGAGTGCTCGTCTGAATTGCTGGCTCCGCTAGGTTTCCGTAATTTTTCTTTTTTGACTTCATTTTGGAGGTTTTCAATGATTCTGAAGCTTGCGTCCATGTGTGCTTTTATCGTGCTTTCTGCTTTTCTGAACGCTGATTCGAGATTAGTGCCATTTAGCTCGTAACCAATGATGACTTTTCCGCCGGATACAAAGCTTGTTTTTTTGATGATTTGTAGGTCTAGCCAGCGTCTTAAATGGTCGTACATTGTTTGCCGTTTGATGCTTGCGTGCAAGGCCATTTCTTCTACAGGCATAATTGCTGATTCTGGACGTTTATCTCTGTTAGCTTCTTTTTTGCGCTCGTACAATTCCAGCAAGAGTGTGTGAAACTGTGCAGCCCCGTCTTTTTTTCTGGGAAGTAACCCGAATCTGGCCAGGAGTGCTGTGGCGAGTTCTTGGCTGTTGTTGTTGATTGGTTCTTTATGGTCAAGGAGAAATTCCATTGTTTACCTCGGAGTTTTGGAGTAAGTGTTGGCAAATTATATTTGACATCACCTCTTTGTGTGATGTCGGGATTTTAGCAATTAAAAAGCTTTGTGTCTGTACTTGTCTAGTGCAAGTGGAGTTAGAATATATTGTCGTTGCTTAAAACTTTTAGTTTTACATTTATTTGGCGTTCTTTTTTGGCGCAAAAAACAGCAAATTTTGCAATAGAGGCCCGTCACGAGCTTTTTTGTGTTTGTTTGATTCTTAGGTTGTTGAAACTGAGATGTTTTTGCTAATCAAACGCTAAATTGCCTAAAGATCCCGACGATTTTAACCAACTGGTGCTTTTGCACATCGCTATCAAACAACTGTTTTCTGCTTTTTTCCCGTCAGGGATTTGATTTTCCCAGCTTTTCTCTGATTTTCCTGACAAATGAGGTCAAGGGGGGTTTCCCGTAGAAGGGTGGTTCCACGCGAAAATCTGCTAAAAGTCGCAGATTTGTGGTGTTTCTCTGATTATTCCTTACACTTTTGTGTTGCTCTGATTGGTGTTTGTTTTGATGTATTTTTGGGAGTGTGTTTTTTCTCACTTTTCGCACGCTTTGTTTTCTGGAATTTTTCCGTATTTTTGGAGTGGTTGTTGTTTTTGCTTATTGCAAAGTTCGCAAGAACTTTGTAGAGGGGTTTAATACCCCTCCATTTAGGGCGAACTTTGCAAGTAGAAAAACGCACGATAAATACCCCGACCTTCAGGTCGGGGAATAGTGCGTTTTTCTTTATTTTTTGCTATCTTGACTAGTTTATTCTCACTTTTTCTTCAATTTTTCAGCAATTGTTATTTTAATTTCGCTTTTTTTGATAGTTATTTTATTTTATCTATTATTTGTTATGTTTTTTGTTTTATTTATGTTGTATTATATTTTTTATCTTTTGTATTTTGTGAACTATTTGTTGTAGTTTTCAAAATTTTTGAAAAGTTTAAACGGGAAAAGTGAGTTTTAGCTTTTAGTTCTGTTTACTTTCTGGAGTGTGATTTTTGCTGTTTTGCAAACTTCCATGGCTTCTTTGTTTTTCTGGGATTTTCTCATACATTAAATAAATAGGCACTATGTTTTGTGTGGTTGTTTTGATGTTATTTTTGTGCGTTTTATCGTCGGTACTGAACATATTGATAATTTTAATGATGGGTAATTTTGAATAAGTCTGTTTTTTGATGCTCGGCGTTAAGCGCCTTTCTATTTTGTCGTCAAATTCAAAATTGCCTTAGGAAACTTTGACTAATAAATAATGACTTTTTCAAAGTTTCCGATGATTTAGCATTAGTTGAAGAATTAAATGATTTTGGTAAGTCATACTATATTGAAAAACTTATTATTGATGGAAAAGTGAGCTTAGTGCGTGAAGAATATTTTGGTGGAGTTGCTGAAAGCAGGCCTGAGATTAAATGATATAGGTTACACTTTTTAACATGTCGGAATGCCACTCGTGTTTATTCACGAGTGGTTTACTGGAGCGAGTGGCATTCTGAGCATGATCAAGAACCACTGGACTATATTATCTTATGACTTTCTGAACAGTCATGCCACTGGTGTTGAGCACGCAGTGCGATCACCAGTGGTTCTTAACAAAACCCTTTTAAATAAGATAAACATTCTTTTTGTTATGAAAAAAGGTGAGTTATCTTCAGCGACGCTGTTATTAGTTGCAGTGCTTTCTATTGGAGGTTTGGCGCTAATTGGCTGGCAGGCGCACGTTTCTGGAAGTGCTGTTTATGATACGTTTCCTGCGTGTTGCACTGTTGCGACAGAGCAGCTTGCTCCGTATGGTGTTGCGCAAGGTCTTGCACAAACCTCGACGGAGACTTGTATGTTTGGTGAGACAGTTAAAGAGTGTTGTTTGCGTGCGACTTCTGAGCGTATAAGAAATCCGTTGCGTTTGCTTGGTGCTCATTCTGGTATGTGTAGTATGAGTCCTGAAGTGAATTATCCTATTTTGCTTGGTTAATTTTATTGATGATCTTGCGAAGAAGGTGTTCTTTAACTGTTTATCCTACATAACTGATTTGTTTCTTTTCTTTTATTTGTTGTGTTTCGTTTGTTTTTTCTATTACATTGCGTATTTTCTTTTCAAATTCTGCTGCTTGTTTGAGTAGTGGTTTGTAGTCTACTTTCATTCCTAGATATTTATCTAGTAATTCGATGATTTTGGCTGCTGCTTTGCTATCAGGTAGTTTGCTGTGTGTTTCTGCGAATAATGAGCAAACGTCTATTTTTTCTTGTGGTGCACGTAAAAGGATTGAGCTTGTTATGCCAACGATTATTCCTTCTCCAAGACATTGGATGCCTAGTTTTTCAAATTTCTTTTTGTCTGCATCGTTTGTCGCGTAGAAAAATCCTTGTGGGTTGTCTGCTTCTGGGCTTCCTACGCCTTCACTTGTGATAATTTTTTTTGCTCCTACGAGTTTTGCTACTTCTATGACTATTTCTGTTGCTTTCCATTCCATTCCTGCTGGTATGGGTGAAATGCTGTGTACTATAACTACATTGTATTTTTTGTTATAGTAAACTCCTATTGGATCAATTAGTTTGCATGCGTGTATTGCGAGTGTTGGCTGTGTTTCATCAAACCAGTATCTGCCTATTTGTTCGCATTGTAAATGATCTACGAGAAATCCTGTTGCGATTGTACTGACAAGTCCAAATCCTGGAAAGCCCTCTATTACTATTGGTACTTTTGGTTTTTTCCAGATTTCACAGCACCTCTTTTTTTCCGGCATGTTTTTCTGGTGGGTCATCTTATTTATATATGTTTGCACAATAATAATATTTATAACTGCTAACTGTTTACTGTGAACTACTTACTAAAAAAGAGGTATGCTATGAAGTTTGGTTTTGCTGGTTGGCTTGTCGTGTTGGTTTTTGCTGCTGTGTTGGGTGTTGGTTTGCTTGGTGGCGGTATTACTGGTCAGGCAACTGGTGGTTTGAAAGTTACAAGTGGTACAATTTTGAGTGTGATTGCTGCGTTGCTTGCAATTGGTGTTTTGATTGTTGCTGGCTTGCAGCAAAAACGTTGAAAACGTTTTTCGCTGTCTGATCAACTCTTACAGCAAAAGAAGTGAAATTTTTATTTACTCTATTTTATTTCTTGTTCTGCTTGTGTTAAGAATCTTCTGTACGCTTTTTCTAATGTTGCTTTTTGTTCTTGTGTCCATCCTGTTTCTGGATAGGTTGTTGATCCTATGAGTTTGTCTTTTCCCGGCTCATCTGCTGTTAGCCCATTTAGTTTGTCGTCAAGTAGTGTGATGTATCCTCCGCTTTTTCTTGGCCACATTACTGTTGTTGTATCTTCTGGTCCTATTTTGTTGTCTGCTCCGTTTTCTCCTTTGTCGTAAAAGCGTACAGTGTATGTTGTTCCGTCTGCGTCTATTTGTTTGAGGTACACTTTTACTTTTGTTCCATCTTTTCTTGTCGCATCATCTACACTATCATATTGAGTTTTTACATAAGTCATTAATCTTGTAATCTGAGGGTCTGTTTGCACCTTAACAAGTGTTTCATCTGTATGAGCTGCATCAGTTGTAGCAGGTGCACTGTCTGCTGGCCGTGATGGGCTTTCCCTTTGTTCTGCAACTTTTTGTGCATCAACATAAAGACAAAGTGGTATGAGTGTGTGTGCATAAAGTATGCTGGACATGTTTACAACGTATTTTGTAAGAGTTGTTGCTAATTCCTTGCTGGAAGGATCTTCTATGCCTTCAGTAAGATCTCTTGGAAGCATAAGGGTATCTTCTCCATCAATATTTGAAGTAATTCTATCGCCTTCGTCCAATTTTTCGTATGTGTACCCATTGAGCTTATGATCTGTAATTTTGATGGTGTTCTCTTCGTTTAGAATTGTTATTTCCAGTGTGTCGTCTTGGTCTGCTTGGTTATCTTTGCTTGTTACACGAATTGTATAAGCTACTTCTCCCAGTCTTGCGTTGGCAGTGTATACTCCGTTTTGTTGTGTTCCTTTGTCTATGACCCATTGTGCAATTTTTCTGGCAAGGTCTGGTGTTGCTTCTCTTTGTTCATTTGCTTTTTGTTCAGCGCGTTGGATGTCTTCGCGTAATCCTGTCAGTATATTGTTTGTAAGCAATAAGTATGCCACATCATGTATTTGTAGTCTGTCTAGCAAAGTCCATGGGAAGTTGTATGTGTTCTTATCAAGTATGACTTCTCCGTCATGTGTGATGAGGTCTTCATCATCTACGCGTTCAGCAGTTGGGTCGTGGAATCCGTTTAAGTGTTGGTCTCTGTAAACTATTGTTTTGCCGTCTATGTCAGTTGTTATTTCTAGTGTGTCTTCTACGTCTGGTACATTGTTGTTTTTGTCTGTGACTTTAAGGTTTATTGAGCCATGTTCATTTGTTATGTTGTGTGCGTAAATTGTTTGTCCGGCTTCTTCTGTTTGTGTTCCAACTGCCATTACCCAGTTTGCAATTTCTAGGAGTCCTTGTCGTGCTCTTTTTACTGGCTCTAATGGTCTTGCTAAGTCAACAATTTCATCTTGTACAAGTTCTAATAGTGTTTGTGCAGTTTGTTCATATTGTCTGTTTGCTTCTTCTGTTGGTTCTTCTGCAATTAAGTCTTTGTCTTGTTCTTCAGGTTTTGATGCTTTTAGTAAGTAAGCATCTTTTTCTTGTAATCCATCAACACCAATATCTTTGATTCCAATTTGAAGTTTGTGTTCTTCATTGTACGTTTGTATGAAGAACTTTCTTGGTTTTGTTCCGTCTACGTCTCCTATGTTGTTTAGTGGTCTTGTAACGGTTAATCTGTATGTTGTGCCTTCGTGTCCGAATAGTGCAAAGTATGCTTGTCTGTCAGTGTGGTGGTCTTCGTTTGTGCTTTTTTTGTCTGCATTGAGTGTTTTTTGTCTTCCTTGTTGTTCTACTAAATTTGCGAGTGTTTGGTATGCTGGTGTTAATGCTTGTTCAGGTTCAGTTGGTGTTGGTTCTTCTTGTGCTTCTACTCCGGGCAAGTCGTCTTCACTTGGTAATCCTTCATCCAAGTCGTCCCATGGCAACAAGTCTCCCCGTGCCAAGTCGTCGACTAGCAGCTCAGGCTGATCTGTAATAAGAGGTTCGGTATGATTTGTTGCAGTAGTTGTTTGCACTTGTGAACTAGTGGGGCTTTCAACAACAGTTGTGTCAATGTAGGCTGGAGGTTGTCTGAATGGATCTCTTGAGTCTTCAGTAATATCGCGCGTTACTTGTTCTGAAGCAATTCTTTGTTCTTCTTGCAATTGTCTGAGTTCGTTTAATCTTTCCTGATTTTCATCTTCAACAGGAGATGTGTCATGAGCAACATTCTCTGGGTGTGTTTCTGTAATTGTTGTCTCAAGTGATGTAGTGTCTGTTGTTTCAGGAGTTTCTATTGCAATTTCAGTTATTCCTGGTGGCGCAATTATTTCTGGCGTTCCTTCTCTTTGAATGGTATCAGTTGGTATTTGTGTTATTGCAAGAGCTATTGCTGTTGTTCCTA
>PCYA01000013.1:17743-20825 GCA_002762795.1 Candidatus Woesearchaeota archaeon CG10_big_fil_rev_8_21_14_0_10_37_12 | reverse complement strand
CGCTCCTTCGTCGCTAAACACCAGTGGCATGACTGTTCAGAAAGTTATAAGAAAATATAGTCCAGTGGTTCTTGAGCATGCTCAGAAATATACCGGATTATTAGAGTAATAATGACTTCGTCCATCAGTCAAATAGACTGATGGTATATTTCTGACATATCAACGACAAAAATTATAGGGCGTTCACGCCATTCACCAAAAAACTAACAAATTCAAAGTTGCCTTTTGTGAGGCCAACATATATAAAACACAAGCACTGTTTCTGCAACTGTGAAAATAATAAAACTCAATCCAAATCAAATCATTACTCTGAATGATTACCCACTATACAATCAAAAAATGTTACACAAATATCTAAAAAAATGCAAACTTGGAGAAAAACTGCCTTTCATTCCTGTTCTAACAAAAGTTATTGTAAGAAAACATTTTTCTGATGAGATACTCAAAAAATTCAACAAATTTGAAAAGCAAAATCAAACTGCAAAATACTTCATGCTAGATGGAAGCCACAGAACAACTGCACTAACACTTGCTGGTTGCAAAATTAACGCAATAATATACGAAAAAGATAAAGATATAATTAACGCCAAAAAGTTAATTGTAAAAGGAAAAATTATTGAGAACGGAACACTAAATCACAACTTAGAAGAAAATTGTGAAATATTGCACAAACACTTTAAAGAAAAACCATACTTCATGACTGTTGAACAAAAAACCAAAAAAATGATTAAAGAGAAAATCATTACAACAGATTGCTAAATGTAAATAACACTTATTTATCTAATTCAGCACATAAAACAATCCTAGTGTTCTTTGCATGATGATTCACATACTTTGTAAAAAAACTTATTTTTGAACAGTCGACGAGCGTTAACGTGTTTGCTTTTGGAACAATGCGAAACACTTCTGCTGAATTTTTTATGAACGCAGTATAACCACCCCAAGACTCTTTCATGTCTACAAAATCAAGGAATAACACTACATTTGGCTGTTTCATACCATCGTAGAGTACTGTGTAATCACCCTTTTTGAACATCAGTAACTTTGAAGACTTTACTAATTTTCCTGTTAACAGTTTTATTGTTTCTTTGAACTCTTTTGATAACTTGCATTTGGATTCGCGGCAAGAATATTTCAACGGATCACACTTGTGTTTCCAAATGGGATTGAGGTTTGCATCCTCAAGAAAACTCATTAACTGAACAACACCTGTTTTTTTGAAATGCTGCCTCGCTTGTTTTAATAAGACGGTTGAATACGCTGGATTAATTTGCATGAAACCACCCTGCCAAAGTTATTCTGTTTTTATTTGACTTGATTTCTTCCACTTGATGTAATGAGTCCTTGCTTACTTCAAATATGACAAATGAATTAAACTTAGGCACGATTGATTTAACGACTTTTTTGTTTTTGAACAATTGCAATTTGCCGCCATCTTTTGCACTCAAATCTGAAAAGTTGATTATGTATGCTATTTTTCTTCCTTCTAAACGATCATCGTGCGGCAACAAATAATCAGTATCGCGATAAATAAAACCAGACATGTCAATGCTGTTTAGTTTTTTCCCTGTTATTTCTGAAACAAATTTGATGAATACTTTTGAACTGAAAAAACCATGAAACTCTTTCAGCGTTTTGTTTTTTGTGTTTTGCATATCAACTGTTTGTGAGAACTGGAAGAGATCTGAGTTATACGCTGTAAATTTTTCTTTCAACAATTCTTTTTTTACTTTGTCCAAAGTTATGAAAAAATCATTCAGGACTAAATAAGGAAATGGTTTTGCGGATTTGAATTGATTGTTGAGCTTGTCTTTATTACTCACGTATTTTTGATTAATGAACTTCATTTTTTTGCCTGTTTCCACATTGTGTTAAAGTATTCTTTGAAACTGTTTGCGACTTCTTGTTTTTTAATGAGGATGGTTATTGGTTCTTCAGTTAAGATTGCAAGGATAACATAGTCTTTGTAAATGTTTATGGCTGTTGGTGTTGAATGTTGCAAATATCTTGATTTTACATATTTTGATTTTTCTTGTGATTTGAAAAGTCCTCTTGATGATTCGTTGAATATTATCCAAGATGTGATTTTGTTTTCTGTTCTTTTTTTGTGCAGTTTTGTGAAAAATTGCTGAACTTGTTTTATATTTTCCCCCTTTCCAGCTCCGAATGCATAATAGTCGTCTTTGCTGTTGAATTCTTTAATCATTGCAGTAAATGCGCTTTCCAATCCTCTGAATCCGATAAATATTTCTGCAATTTTTGAATTCTGTGCAAGTGTTTCTTGCTGCAAAAGCAAAGGCAGTATGTCAATCACAGCCTTCTTTTCTTGTTCTATTTCCTTTTCTT
Source organism: Candidatus Woesearchaeota archaeon CG10_big_fil_rev_8_21_14_0_10_37_12 (assembly GCA_002762795.1). Lineage (GTDB taxonomy): Archaea > Nanobdellota > Nanobdellia > Woesearchaeales > ARS49 > 1-14-0-10-37-12. The sequence goes on along the minus strand of PCYA01000013.1, from coordinate 18,479 downwards.
TTTCGTTAAGGTATTCGAGAATGTTTTTAGGACTTGCTGCACTAAAATATTTAGTCGCATTTCTTATTATATGACTTACCAAACCTTTGTTTTTGAGTCGTTCAAGAATATCATATATTTTTGATCTTGTTACTTTTGCTTCGTCAACTATTTTTCCTGCAGTTGTTTGTCCGAGTTTGAGTAGTGCCAGATAAACTGCAATTTCGCTTTTTGTAAGGCCTATTCTCTCCAGTGCTTTTGTGTCCATGCATATGAGCGTATTTTTCTGCTATTTAATTGTTTTTATTTGCACCCTCTATTGGGGGGCATAATTAATAAAAATCAGTTGATGCACATTAAATGCGTGGTTGGTATGGCAAATGATAAAAATAGAACATGACAAGACGAACAAACAGTTTAAGTTTCTTGGTTTAATAACTGCATTGTACATTACATTTCAACTCGTATCAGATGTAACTGCGGGAAAGATTATTCAATTAGGTTTTTTTACCGTGTCAGCCACAGTATTGTATTTTCCAGTAACGTATATCCTTGCAGATATTTTGACTGAGGTGTATGGGTATGAAAAGGCAAGAAGTGTAGTCTGGATGGTTTTGTTAAGCTCTGTTTTAGCAGGCATTATTTACTCCCTTGTCGTATTTCTTCCACCTGCTATGGGATTTGATGCGAATGATGCATTCACACGAGTACTTGGGCAAGTTCCTCGCATTCTTGTTGGCGGGTGGATTGCAGTATG
>PCYA01000013.1:11073-17733 GCA_002762795.1 Candidatus Woesearchaeota archaeon CG10_big_fil_rev_8_21_14_0_10_37_12 | reverse complement strand
ATTCTGAATGATTATACGCTTGCTAAGATGAAGATTTGGACAAAAGGAAAACACCTATGGGCAAGAACAATTGGTTCAACAATAGTTGGCGAAGGCGCAAACACACTTTTATTTTACGTGCTTGCTCTTTATTCAGTTATTCCAACGAACTTACTTATCACTTCTATTTTGTCAGGCTGGTTTTTGAAAGTTGCAGTGGAAGCAGTTATGACTCCTATGACATATAGTGTTGTTAACAAATTAAAGAAAATCGAGGGCGTTGATCATTTTGATTATGATACAAATTTTAACCCGTTTGTTTTTAACGCTAAAAAATAATGAGCCCGCCCAGATTTGAACTGGGGATTTCTTCGCTGTGAACGAAGCGTCATAACCACTAGACCACGGGCTCAAAAAGCTCTGTCTTAACTCAGTTTTTCCATGAAAAGTATTTAAAGCTAGTTATTTATAATATGCTCATGGCAGAATTAATATTAGAAGAAGAATTCTTAAGATGAGACTTAACGCTCAGTGGACTGATCAATCAAGAGAACATATCAGATCTATTAAAGGGAAACTGCGCAAAGAATTGTTAAAAAAGTACGATCAATTGCTCTTCGAACTTGAATTATCTACACACCACCACCCCAAAAAAATGGGACTGCCGTGATTCGAACACGGATCACAAGGCAACTCGCACAAAAAATAATATTGTGTCCCGAACCTTGAATCATAGCCAAGTTAGACCACAGCCCCAATTAATCATTCACAAAAAATCACTTGCTTATAAATTTGACTTAACGTAGCATTTAAATATCTTAAAATAAAACAGAGCATTAGGAGGTATAATGAGTTTTAAACAATTTATCAGACCAAGACTTGCAAAAGGTTATTGGTTTATTGGTATTATCCTATTCAGTTATTTTTCAGACAAACTTCTAGACATATCGGAACTACTTGCGTACTTTGTTGACACTGGAAGCATTACTACTGAAACAATTGCAAAACTTGATGTGTGGTTTTTTATTGCAAACATCATTGTAGGAATCATTACATATTATGTCATTAGCTGTTTAATAATTTACATCTACGAAAAACTCAGCGAACACCATCCACGCATAGAGCAATTCTTTGAACTAAGCAAAGAAAAATACCTCTGGATTGCAACATTCTTTGTATTGTTTCTTATTTTTGCACTCATATCTGCAATGTTCTCAGGCATAACATTTGGAAACATATTTAACATCTTATTGATGATACTTGGCTTAGACAAAATTACTATTGTGCACGAACTTTATCAAGGAAACTTTTCAAACATTACAACCATGCCAAGTTTGATACTATCAATCTTCTGGTGGTATCTTTTATCAAGCATCATTGTTTACATTAGAAACAAATAATTACTTTATTTTCTGGAATTTTTTAAGCACAAAAGGAATTTCAGAAACCAAATCATTCGCAACATAACCAAGACCTTGCTTTTTGAATAAGTTATCTGCTGATTTCCCATTCACATAACATCCTATTTTTGCAGAGATAAATAAGTCATTCCCTTGAGCGATTAAACCTGCAATAATCCCTGCCAAAACATCTCCTGTACCACCATGAGTCATCCCTGCATTGCCTGTTGTGTTTATTGCTTTCTTGGTTTTTGATAAAATGACTGTTTTTGGATAGCCTTTTTTAACTAACACATTTGAGCCGAGGTTTCTTTGAATTTTTTTTTCTGTTAATTTGCTGTTCTTTAACAACTCAGTTAATTCTCCACCGTGTGGCAGCAGCACAGCATTTGAAACTTCTTGAAGTTTAACACCCCGTAATGCTGCAGCATCAATTACCAATTTTTTGTTTTGTTTAACAAATTGTCTTATTATTTTTTGCATGAACTGTTTTGCACCAGGAGTGAATGCTATTCCATTACCAATCACAACAACATCAACAGTTTTAGCTTCTTTAAGAACCTCTGAAACTTGTTTAACTGTGAAATTTCTACACTTTACTTTTTTCGTCATCAAATCAGGAGCAATACAATTAATCGCCCACGCAACCTTCTCCGGCGCAATGATAGTTACCAAATCTGCTCCTGCACGAATTACAGCCATTGCAGCAAGACCAACAAAAGCAGGAGCACCAACATAATCTTCACTGCCACCAATAATTAACACTTTACCATTCTGACCTTTATGACTTCCTTTTTTGCGCGGCTTGAGCTTCATGTTGTTTCTGAACACTTATTTATATTAAAACCCTTCTTATAAGTTCAACGATAATAGCTCATGCAGTCAATGTTTGTTCCTGTCTCTACTACAAATCCCGAACGCTCGCTTCCGTAAAACACAAGAAACATCTTTCCTTTTGCTGTTTGGTGATCATATGCTCCATTAAAGCAAGCTTTGCTTTTGTCTTCTCCAAACCTTAAGAGTTGGGTGCACGTGTGCTGTTTTACTTGTTGAAAAAGTTGTTCGTCAGCTGTTGTGAAGCACGTAGTATCTATGCAGCCTGCTCCGCCTGATGAGCACGGGCCGTATGCGTGATATGCTTCAAATGCTGCTTTGTTGTACGTGCCTGATATTTTGATTGTTCTTCCTCTTCCTGTGTGTTCTTCATGACAAATTATTGTTTCGGGTTCTTTTAATCCAAATTCTGAAAGTGTTGGTCTTGTTTTAATATAAGGAGTTCCTAGGAAATTTGCTATTGCTATCTCATTTTCAGCGTGAGTAGGCCCTTTGCATGTTTTTTTGAGTGGAATGTTAATGTCAATGAGTTTATTCGGTGGGAGCGTTAGTGTAACAACTTGTGGTGCGTATTCTTTTGTATAAATAGTCAGTATTATTCTTGTGTCTTCTACGCCCTCGACGCAATCCCAATGTGTTCCCATGCTTGAGCTTTCTCCACCAACCCCATTGCCTGGAAGTGCCCTTGAAAGACGAATTTGTTGCTGTATTTCTATTCCACTTTCAGCGTCAATTGGAATAACACGCACGCCAATGTTAACATGGCCCTTTTGTGAATAGCTTATACTTTGGCAAAGTTCTGCGTTGTATGGCTTTTCTGATACAATTTGATAATTGCTTTGCACAGCATTTTCTATGCTAGTTTGACTGATCTGAGAAGTGCAACTGAGTAATGCAATCAATAACAATATCAAAACTTGTTTCATCTTTATAAAAACACATACTTCTGCTTATTTAATCTTTCTGAAAAGAGATAAAACTAATTATTATACGAAAGTGATTCAAAGAAAGATATAGTGCGCTGTTTAGTTGTTGAGGCGTTTGCTTGAAGTTCATACAATATGTACCTACAGTTTTTATACTTAAAAAATGTTTGTAAAGCCTATGAAACTAACAATCGACACCAGCACAGACTCACACAAAGACATAGAAAAAGCAATCAAAATGCTCCAAAGCGTGATTGGCAAACACGAACATTCTGAAGTAGGATTTGAAGTAAAAGAAGAAACAACTGCAAACTTTATGAACATGTTTGACCAACCCCAACAAGCTCAACAAGAACCAGCAACAAGCCAAACAGAAATGGAAATGCCAGAAATAGAATTTTATTAGTAAGCAGTAAACAGTAAATGGTTAATAGCTTGTACCAAATAGTTTAATAAAACTTTTCTTTTGTCTGAATTTTTTCAAGAAAATATTAGAGAACTTTTATAAAGAACAACAAAGCAAAATATGTATGCCATACAAATTTCTGGAAGATGAAGCGATAGCAGACATTGCATTTGAAGCAGAGGGAAAAAATCTAAATGACTTATTTCAAAGCGCAGCAGAAGCAACCATTGTCAGCATGGCAGACCCTGCAACAATTAAGAATAACATAACCAAAATAATAACGAAAAAAGCAAACACGATCAAAGAATTATTGTTTGAGTTAATAGAAGAAATAATTTACTTAAAAGACAAAGACGCCATCGTATTTCATTCAGTAACTGTTGAAGTAAATGAAGAAAAGAAAACCTGCACTGCAACATTAACAGGAGATGACATCAACCATGAAACACAAGCTTTACGCAATGACGTCAAAGCAATCACCATGCACTATTACACTGTAGAAAAAACAACTGATGGATGGGAAGCGCATATTGTGCTTGATATTTAGTTAAGAGTTAGAGTAAATAGACTAAAGAGAATTTTGAATATCGAGATAAAAATATCAAGGTATTCACACCGACCATTAAAACTGCATAATTCAAAGTTCTCTAAACGAAGATTTTTTATACACCACAAAAGCTTGATTTTCTAATGATAAACCGCAACATAGAACTCCCAAAATTCGAACGACAAGGAGAACTCATCTGGGACATCCCAAAAAATTACAAAAAAGGAATGAACGTACCTGCCAGAATATACGCCACAGAAAAATTACTCAAAGACATGGACTTAGCAGTCTTTGACCAAATAACAAACGTGGCCTGCTTGCCAGGTATACAAAGCAGAGCCATGTGCATGCCAGACGGGCACAGCGGTTATGGCTTCCCCATCGGAGGAGTAGCAGCTTTTGATTTACAAGAAGGAGTAATCAGTCCTGGAGGAATCGGTTTTGACGTAAACTGCGGCATGAGATTAGTTGTAACAAACTTAACATACAAAGATGTCAAACCAAACATCAAAGAACTTGTTGACTTATTATTCAAAAAAGTGCCAAGTGGCGTAGGCTGCAAAGGATTCGTAGACTTAACAAAAGATAAATTCAGAGAAGTCATGCAAAACGGCGCAAAATGGTGCGTAGACAACTGCTACGGATGGAAAGACGACCTTGCACACATAGAAGATGAAGGTTGCATTAAACACGCCAACCCAGACAAAGTAAGCGAAAAAGCAATCAACAGAGGAATCAACCAGTTAGGAACACTCGGATCAGGAAACCATTATTTAGAAATACAATACGCAGGACAAATATTCGATAAAGAAGCTGCAGCGAAATTAGGCATTCACAACAAGGATCAAATTTGTGTCATGGTGCACTGCGGCAGCAGAGGATTCGGACACCAAGTAGGAACAGACTATCTAAAAAAATTCACAGAAATTATGCCCAGTTATGGAATTACAGTACCAGATCCAGAACTAGCCTGCGCACCATTCCAAAGCAAAGAAGGACAAGACTACTATCACGCAATGGCCTGCGCAGCAAACATGGCATTCGCAAACAGACAAGTAATACTGCACCGAATCAGAGAATGCTTTAGTTCTGTGTTTGGAACAACAGCAGAAGAACTAAACATGAACTTAGTGTATGATGTAGCACACAACATCGCCAAAATAGAAAAACACAACATAGAAGGCAAAAACAAAGAAGTTGTTGTACACCGCAAAGGAAGCACACGATGCTTTGGACCAAGTCGTACTGAGTTAGCTCCCATCTTCAGAAAAATAGGACAACCGGTCATCGTAGGCGGAAGCATGGAAACAGGAAGCTACCTGTTATTAGGAACAGACAAAGCAGCAGAAACATTCGGAAGCACCATGCATGGAAGCGGAAGAACCATGAGCAGAACACAAGCACGAAAACAAACCAAAGGCGAGAAGCTGCAAAAAGACATGGAAAAAAGAGGCATTTACGTACGAACAGCATCATATTCAGGATTAGCAGAAGAAGCAGGATTTGCATATAAGAACATTAACGAAGTAATTGAAACAATGGATATAGCGGGGATAAGCAAAAAATTAGTAGCGTTGAAACCAATAGGGAATATTAAAGGATAGTCAAAAAATTTATAATAGCTTTTTCATATTGATTTTTTATGTCATATTCTCAATACAAAAATGAGCACAGAGAAATTTTGGATAAAATAGCTAATAAAAAACTTCATGATTATATATTGAGTAATTTGCAGTCCAGTTTGTCTTCTATTGGATTTTCAAATGAATTTGTTGATTACTTTGTAAATAACTTTTCAGAGTTGAATTTTGAACAATTTTACAGCAAATTTGATGAAGAGATAAAAAAAGTTTATGATATAGGATTTTTCCAAAAAATAGTTCCAGACTATTTTAGCAAACAAGTTATCCCACACATTCCAGAATCAAACAAAATACTTGATTTAGGTTGCGGTACAGGAATTTTGATTCATACTTTAGCAAAAGAGCAAAAATTTCAAGAATTAATTGGAATTGACATTAACGAATACCCTGAATGGAAACAATTCATAAATCCTAAAGTAACTTTCAAAATCATAAAGGAAAGAGAATTTGACAATTTTTTGAAAAAAACACAGCCTGATAACATAATTCTGACATGGACTCTTCACCACATGGAATATGATGAGCAAGTCAGATACTTAACAGACATCTTCAAAACCATGAAAAAAGGTTCGAGAATTGTTATACTAGAAGATTCATACTCAGAAAAGCTGTTACCTATAATGAAATTCGCAAGAAATCGAACAAATAGTTGCGAATTTCAAATATGGTAAATTGCTAAAAGGTTCGATATTTAAGGCAATTTACTATAGAAACGGAAAAATCATTTATGAACTTAGATTCATCTGAAAGGAAAATTGTCATGTCTACTTATGATTGGATTGCAAATAGAATCCTTGCAAGAAGAAAAAGCGTGCCAATTCCATTTGGTTACAGAACTCTCGAGGACTGGCAAAAGTTATGCAAAGAAATTGGATATAAAACAATCGATAAAGTTTTTATTGGATTTCCAGATAAAAGAGATATC
>PCYA01000013.1:5463-11049 GCA_002762795.1 Candidatus Woesearchaeota archaeon CG10_big_fil_rev_8_21_14_0_10_37_12 | reverse complement strand
AGCTTTTTTGTGCGCAGAAAAATCCCTGATTTTTCTAGCGTTCCCTAAGCCAACTTTGAATATCGACGACAAAAATCATAGGGCGTCCACGCCATTCACCAAAAAAATGACTAATTCAAAGTTGCCTATAGAAAAATAAGTTCGAGATCAGTCATGTGATCTCGCAAATTTTGATTCTTGAGTTGCAAATCTTCTCACCGAATAGCTAAATAATATTTTACTATCACATTATTCTTAACTGTCTGAAACACTGAATTTTTCAGTACTCCGCCATTGCTGTCAAAAGTTAAATGCCCTGAAGCACCAGAATATTCTTTCAAACTTAACAAATATGCTGCTATTCTTTCTGGATCTGTTGATTCTGTTGCAGTAATTGCTTGTGCAAGAAGCATCACAGAATCATACGATGTATCTGCAGCAAAATCAATTGTTGCATCGTATTCTTTTTCAAACTTCTTGATAAATTCAGCTGAAGGAGAAAAGCTCGAAATAATAATTGCATTTTCAAAAGCTCCTTGTGCACCATTCTTTCTTGCTTCATCAAGAATCACCACATAAAATTGCGCCTTAGAACCCTGCTCTCTCAAACGCTTTGCAACAATATCCATATACCCATAATTTGTAAAAATAACAGCATCAGCATTCGCACCAACAATCTTTGTTGCTTCTGTCAAAAAATCATCTGGTTTGTCCTGAGTAATAATATATTCAACAAGATTTCCTTTAGCAGATTCAACCCCTTCTTTAACACCTTCTGCCTGCTCATACTCCCAAGACTGCTCAGAACCAATAATCGCAATACGTTTGTGTCCTTGTTTCACAACCATTTCTCCTAACAACTTACTGTTTTGATAATCAGCAGGCCACACATCAAAAATTAAATCACATTGCTCAACAAAACCTCTAATTCCAATTGAAGGAGAAATAAGAACTATATCATCATCACATGCCACAGGAGCCATCGCTTGTCCTAACGGAGAAAAATGCGGACCAAGAACTACATTAATTCCTTTAAGCTTTAATGAATTATACGCACTCAAAGCTTCTTGCGTACTATCCCCTTTATGATCTGCAACAACTAACTCAATCTGTTTTCCAAGCAAACCACCTTGATCATTAATCTCTTTGATTGCAAGCTCGTACCCGTTTAGAGAGGTCTGACCAGTTTCACTCCCATAACCAGAAAGAGGAAGCACTGCTCCTATTTTCAATGTATCACTGGTTTCTGTGCAAGCTACAAAAAGAAACACCAGTAAAACCATCATCGATATTTTTTTGTTAATCACTGTCACCACCAAAACCTATATTTTCCAGTAGCTATATAAAATCTCTTCCACCATCAATAGTAGATGAATAGAAAAGATTAAATAATATGAATTTGAGAAAAAGAATGTGAAAATTGAACTCATAAAAGAAGCAGGATTAACAGACGGAGAAGCAAAAGTATACCTTGCTTTGCTTAAACTAGGCACATCAACAGCAGGACCAATAATTGAAAGATCAAAAGTTGCAAATTCCATGATTTACCGCATCCTTGACAGCCTTATCGCAAAAGGACTTGTAAGCTACATAACTAAAGAAAAAACAAAACAATTTAGTGCAGCACCACCAAACAGAATTGTGGATTACATTGAAGAAAGAAAAAAACATCTCACAGAAAAACAAGAAGAAATAAAACACATCCTTCCACAATTAATTGCATTTGCACAAGAAACAGAAGCAAACAGTGTTGAATTATTTGAGGGGTTTAAAGGAGTACAGACCTGCTGGGAAGTACAATACACCAAACTCAAAAAAGGAGACGAATATCACTCATGGGGCGTTTATCCTAATCAAGATGAACGTTTTCACTTATACTGGCAAAGAGATCATCTCAGACGAGCAAAACTCGGAATCAAAGGAAAAATCCTATTCAATCAAGGAACAGACAAAGAAATACTAAGAAACAGAAACAGTTACAAAGGCTGTGATTCCCGATACATGCCAACAAACATCAAAACACCCGCAACATTTGCAACATACAAAGACGTCTCACTCATCTGCCAACTTTCCAAACCATTCATAGTACAAATCGTAAGCCAAGACATTGCAGACTCATTTGAAGCATACTTCCAAGATTTATGGCAGAAAACTAGACCTTTTAAATAGAGTGCTTAAGAAAAATTTTTTCAGAAAAATTTACGATATGCTGAAACGTAAGAAAAACTTATAACTTGAGTCTTACTTTTCATTTATACTAAACCGCAAAAAATTACGAAAAATAGTTGCGGTTGAGTATATATTGCGAAGAAAACGTGAGGAATCGAAAAGTTTACGGGTTTCTCGACGAAAAAAATATTAAGCAGCGCCATTTACAGTTAAATGACGCCACCGTAGGCTAATTAGGTAAGCCGCCAAGTTGCCAACTTGGTTCCCGAAAGGGTTTCCGGGTTCAAATACTTTTCGGTTTCCCTGAGAAGCCGAGGGATTGAAAGTCCCGGCGGTGGCGTTATTTTCCTAAAAAAAGCCCATGAAAACATTTATCAAAATAATAAACAAGAAAAACAAACCAGTATATTTCCAAATTAACAATGCTGTTTGCTTGTTCTTAAACAATTTGAAACACACTAACTGAAACATTCTGCCACCATCAACAGGACCAAGAGGTAAGAGATTGAATAAACCAATGCCCAAATTTAACATAAACAACCAAAAGAGTAATCCGTTAAACCATTTTACTATAAACGCTGTCCACGAACCATACGATAATGCGAACTCCTGATTAAGCTCTTCCGCAGATTTTAATTGCACGCCAAAATACGGTTGTGAGCTGTTCTCTGGATGGCTACCAAGCGTTATATTATGCAGTTCTTTATTGGTCTTAATCAACACCGATTCATTCGGAGAAAATTGTTGCAAAATTGCTGAAACATTTCCTGGATTCGTTATTTGCTGTTGATTAATTTCGGTCATAATATCCCCAACAGATAAAACCTCTGCAGGAGAACCATCTGTAATTTTTGTTACCTCAACACCAACAGTGTCAAACGCTGCTAATTGAACTGGAGATAACAATAGGAACAGAATCAAGGAAACAAGTGCAAACAACATATTTGAAAACGGACCAGCAGCAAACACGCCAAGCTGCTGCCTGTATGATTTCTTTTGCAACACTTTTTCATCAGGCTCAACAAACGCAGCAGGAACAACTGGAAGCAAAATACACAAAAATGCAAAACCGCTACTCTTTACCGGAATGTTGTACAATCTCGCAATCACCCCATGCGCAAACTCATGAACCACTGCAAGCAAAAAAATGCTCAAAATCCAATACGTAAACGGAACATAAAAAACACCTTTTGCATCAATTGGCAAAACAAGCTGTACTCCTGGCTGTGCAGTAACTGTAAAGGACTGGATCGTAATATAAATTAATTGCACACAAATCAACACCATGCCAAGAAAACCAAGAATAACCCCCAGATCTGCCAACGCTTTTAGCACTCTTGGATACTTCTTTGCCCAACCAGACATTGCAGACAAACCAAGAGAAGACCTGTACATAACCACATAAAAAATAGGAAACAATGCCTTTTGCAAATTCACATGTTTGCGTTTGCGCCATAAAAAAGCTGCAAGTAGAATAATAAAAACAATCGCTACAAAACCATCAAAATTCATAATCATTACTTTTTACGCTTAGGTTTAAAATCTTTCGTTGCACAAGCACGGCAACTCACTAATTTTTCTGCAATCTTGCGCGAAGGAGCTCTAATTTTAGACTTGCATCTTCTACAAACAAACTTATTATAAAACAATCTTGCATCAGCTTCAGTAAATCGTGCCATATTATTCCTCTGCTCCGCTCTTGAGCTGCTTCATTACTTTTTCACCCATAACATTCCAATATAAAACTGTACTGTTTGGAACAACAGTTTCAAGCAGTTCCTCAGGTATTTCCAAATCAAATGTTTCATAAGTTTCTTGATCCATCACATTTGCCATTTTCTTGCCATCAACATCCGAAATACTAAGTACTTGTGCTGATTTCTTTTCAATAATCGGTGATTCTAAATTATCATGTGCAGGCATAACAATTTCTTTTCTCTTATTGCCAAGCAATGTAGAAGCTACAATGCGCACTTTGGCGTGACCATGCTTGCCTGACTTAGAAGTATCTGAAGACAAAACTTTGCATGCTTCGCCGTCAATAAGCACATAACTGCCTGGCTTTAAGCCGCTCGCATGAACTACCTTTGTTGCCATAACAAAAGATGAAAATGAGGCATTTATAAAGGTATCGGTGAGAGGTTTTATAAATAAAACTCCTGCAAAAAAGACCATGAGCAACTCACAAACCAATCTTGGATTTTTCTCAAATTTTTCAATAAAAGAAACTAAACCTGTAAAGATCAATATTCCTGACCTTTCTGCATTCTGGGAAAAACATCTCAGGAAATATCCCGGATCAATTGCAGACCCAAAAATACAGATTTGTGGAATCAAAAAAGAGAAAAATAACCTGGAACTCACTGTTGCAAAAGGAATTGATTATCGGCACGTTCAACATGCACTTAAAAAAACAAAACAAGCAACACAGAACCCTCTTGAACTATACACCTGGAACACCCAAAAAACCATTGGAAAGACAATAGGAGTTAACGCGTTGAGCGTTGCAGGGCTTGTTGTTTGTCATGAACACGTTCTCTTTGGAATCCGAGATCAAGTTGACCTAAATAGAGGCACTATTAGCATTATTAATGGTTACGTTGATCCTGAAGGACCTATCACAAAAGATCATGTTTTAAAAGAACTCGCCAAAGAATTAAAAGAAGAACTTGGGCTTGTTAATGAATACACGACGCGATTTATTTGCGCAAGCCAATCACCTGCTTCCTGTGATTTGCTTTTTTTAGTACACACAATAAAACCCCTACAAAACGTGCTTGTTTTACAAAAAACGAATGAACTCAAAAACTGGCAAGCTGTTCCTTTTGAGAGCCTTTCTACATTTCTCACGCAAAACAAGTTGAATCCGTTAATTATTTCAATAAAAGCATTTCTAACCTCTAAAAATCTTCGAAAATATTTACCTTAATCTTCTTTCCCCACTTCTCAAATCAACAACAATGCTCGGCTTGCCTGCTTTCTCGCCTTCATAAATGATAAAATCAACAGCAAATTTTTGCAATTGCTCGAGATTCATTGCATTTTGCTCTCCTGAAATGTTCACAGATGTTGTCACGATTGGTTTGCCCAAATCTTGCACAAACTTAGAAATCCAATGCTTTGGAATACGAACACCAACGGAGTTTAACCCATTCACTGTCGCTGAACAAACTGCGTTCAGATTCTTTAACGGCAAAATCAATGTGTAAGGTCCTGGAAGTTTGAGCAACCATTTCTTTGCAATTGCCGATAATTTACAATTATTTGATATCCATTCAAAACCTGAAGCAATAACAGAAAACGGTTTATTATCACTCTGCTTTAAGTCTCTTATTATTTTAACTGCTGCGGGATTTGTCGCATCACAACCAATACCATAAATCGTATCAGTAGGATAAATAAAAACTGCACCAACTGCAATTTTTTCAAGTAATTGTT
>PCYA01000013.1:0-5449 GCA_002762795.1 Candidatus Woesearchaeota archaeon CG10_big_fil_rev_8_21_14_0_10_37_12 | reverse complement strand
CCCACCGGAGCAGAGCTCCGGGGTATTTTTAAACTTCATCGGGAAAAATCATATCGCAGCAGAGCTGCGGGGTATTAGACCCAATGAAGAAATAAAAAGATTTGTTTTTTTGTTACGCGGACAAATATCCTTGCATAAACGCCGCATCTTCTGCATCTAACTCACCATCATCTTCAAAGTGATCAATTGCAAATGCATCGTAAATGTCTGCTTCTGAAAAATCTTCTACTTGAGTCATACTGACATCACCTCTTTTTCTTTTTGAAAAAATGAAAAATTTCTATTCAACCGTAATTTTGGCTTTTGCTCATACCTCGCCTGCTCAAACAGCAACTGCTTCACAAATGACTGATTTAAATTCATACTAATCACCTCTAAGAACAATTTAGCAAGAATTGTTTAAATACCTCAAGAAGGGAGTTGTCCAGTGGGGAGTGGGTTTAAAATTCAGTCAAACTCTTATTCAGCTCAGAAACAATAGTAGTAGTGCCGTCTTTACCACCAATAACTTTCTTTGCAGTAATATAACCACCTTGTGCGAGCTTATCAACACGCCGTTGGAAAGTCTTATAATTCATATCGCCACCAGTTTCTTGGTACAAACGGAATAAATCACCAATTTTTCCCTCGCTCTGCTGCTTAATCAACTCCAAAATGAATCGTGCATCCACAGATAAATCCTCTTTAGGCTTAATAGACATATCCGTTAATTTACCAACTGCTTTTTGCGCATGCTCCGCTAACACCCTTTTAGAACCGGAATCCTCAGCAGCCAATGCCGCCTCTCTTAACAAATACAAACCCGTGCGCAAATCAGCCGCTTGCACTGTTTTATCAACAATTGATTTTAATGCTTCGTCTTCTATCGTGTTGTCATGAAATGCAAAACCAATACGCTCTTTCAAAATACCCTCAACCTCCTCATTTGAATAAGGCGAAAAACTAATTGTTTCCGGCAATAATCGGGAACGAATCCTAGTATCAACTTGCGCATACCATTCAGGATGATTCGTAATCATCACAATTGTTTTCTTCAAAACATCAGTAAAAATCTGGTAAAGAAAATCAACATCGTCAACTTTATCAACTTCATCAAACGCAAAAACAACAGCTTTTTTATTCACAATATTCTGAATAATCTTAAACAAATCCTCTGTGTTTTTATTTTGTGTAAATCTGTAGCCGAGCTGTTCACAAAGCTCAACAAAGATTTTGTAGGTCGTATTCTTTTGCCAACAATTAACATACAAGACAGAAACATCAGGCATATCAACATTAGTGCTTTCTTCCAACTCTTTAAGCACTAGGCGCACTGCGGCTGTTTTTCCAATACCCGGCGCGCCAGAAATCAAACAATTCCTACCAGTACGCCCCTGAATTAACGGCTTAATCATATTCGCAATATGATGATGCTGCATCTCTCGATACGGCAAGTTCTTTGGCAACCATTCGGGATCAAGAGAATCCTCATTCTTAAACAAAGACTCATTAGAACGCAACATATCAGAAAAGCTCATACAACAAAATGAACTAAAGAAGTTAATAAGATTTGTGGTAAAAGAGTAAATGGTTCAGAGTAGAGAGTTAAGAAACAGAAGTAGACAGTAAAAAGTTTCAAGCGAAGATATGATAGCTCTCCTCTGGCTCGTGCTAAGATATATTTGCATAGTTTTCTTTCGACGGATTATCAGTAAAGAGAGGAGGGTTGCTCCTCTGGCTTGCTTCTTTAAGCGAGGTCCTCTTGTCAGGAATTGTCAAGAATAATTTATAATTGTGACAATTCCTGAGCACGATCAGAAATCCACACAACCATAGTTATTTATGTGGATTTATGACGCCTTACACCTCACCTGTGAATCTTAAAATAGAAAGCCAGAAAGATTTTTTTGAACTATTTTTTTCCTAGAGACTTTGCTTTGTTTGTATCAGTCACATACTCAAAAACAACACGCCTATCAAAAGGAGGAGTTGCCAATAATCTACGAGCATAGTTTCCTCTATCTTTAGTTACTGTCTCTAAAGGATGTACCATCATTTCAAAATCTGGCAAAATTTCAACAGCAGGACCAGATTTTGTTAACGCAATAACATAAGTATCAAGTCTATCATCTGCATTTTTCAAAATAACCTCGCCATCTTGTCTAGAAAAACGCAGCGCTTGTTCATAACTACCTTCACACGTTTCACGAAATAAATGAACGCGACGAACTTTCCAACCACCATCTTGGTGAACATAAGCCCTTACCATATTATCCCCTTGAGGCATGAATTTATCTGTCAAAGACCAATTCCCCGGCACTCTCCATGCAACCTCCGGATTGTATTTTATTCCTTCTCTACGGGCACGTTTCAAAGAAAATGCCTCAATACGACGAGGCAAAACCGGTTTATCAGCAGTATAACACGAAACAACCCTGCCAGATGAACCATTTATCTGCAAAACTAAAAAACCCTCTCCAGCTTTTCCATGATCCTGAATATACCAACGCTCTTTACCTTCAGAATCTTTTTCAGAAAACACCCAAAAAGTACTCCCAGACAAACCTGAATGCTCACCTATTCTTATTCTATCCTGAGCTGCATCAACAGGATTCCCAAAAGAATAAATTTCGCCATCAGGCAACAAACCATCTTCAGAGAAATAACCTCTAAATGCCTCAACTTGTTTCCATTCCCTGCCTGCCCTTTCTTCCAAACGAAATTTTAACGCCATTTACAAGATTTTGGCAAATCAAACATATAAAAAGATTATTGTGATATTTTATAACAAATAAGTCCTGTATTATAATTTCACTCCACAAAAACGGCAAAAACGGTCTTGTGGATGCGTCATTGAACGGCAAGTATTACAGTAACGAACATGCTGCTGATGCCTTTGCTGTTGAACAGGTTTTTTTTCTTTCTGTGTTTTCTTTTTTGGAGTCAACACGAACAACATTACAAGCTTTGCAATACCAACCACAACAAAAATAATACCAACCCAAACAAACAAAGTAACAGGACCAGAAAAAAACGCACTGCTAACAGAAACAAACAAACCAACACTAATCCAAGACCACCAAGGAAGATCTGCCATCAGTAAAAGTAGAGAGTAAAGATTATAGAGTTAAGAGTTACGCATAGCATTTGGAAACCCTTCTTTTTCTCTACCATCATATATTCACCTCTTTTTAGTTTACCATATACTTACTTGATTGGTTTACCCATAACTTTAAATCCAACATATTTCTGCAAAACTTCAGGAACATTCACAGTACCATCTTCATTTTGAAAATTCTCCATAATCGCAACCAATGCGCGCGAAGTAGCAACACACGTACTATTCAAAGTATGCACAAAAGAACGACCCTGTTTGTACTGAAATTTAATATTAGCACGAACTGATTGATACGTTGTACAATTTGAACATGAAACAACCTCTCTGAAAGCATTCTGCACAGGATACCAAGTCTCAATATCATACTTCTTAGCAGCAATAATACCAAGATCACCAGTGCACACATTCACAACCTGAAAATGCAAACCCAAACTCTCAAAAAAACCCATAGCATTCTTCAAAATTTCCTCATGAAACTCCCACGAATCTTCAGGTGAACAAAGCACAATCTGCTCAATCTTATTAAACTGATGAACTCTAAAAATCCCCTTTTGATCTTTACCATGCGAACCAGCTTCCTTCCTAAAATTCGTCGAATAACCCACCAATTTAATCGGAAGCTGTTTAAGATCAAGAACCTCATTCATATACATCGCAGTTAACGGATGCTCTGAAGTTGCAATAGCATACAAATCCTCTTCATCTTCCTCATCTTTAATTTTTCCTTCTACTTTGTACATCACATCCTCAAATTCACTCAAAGAAACAACACCCTCATAAGCATGACGACGCATCATAAACGGAGGAACAATAAAAGTAAAACCTCTTTGCGTCATAAAATCAACAGCATACTTAGTAATAGCAAGCTCCAATAAAGCCAATTCACCTTTTAAAAAATACCATCTTGCACCTGAAATTTTTGCAGCACGATCTAAGTCAACCCAGCCCTGTTTCTCAACAATATCAACATGACTTATCGGAGTAAAATCAAACTTTGGCTTTTTACCAACAGTCTTCACAACAACATTCTCACTATCATCCTTACCAACAGGAACATCCTTATCCATCATATTAGGAATACGCATTAATAATGAGCGTATTTGTTCTGGAAAATTTGTTTCCTCAGCCTCCTTTTCAGAAACTCTTTGTTTTGCTTTCCTGGCTGTTTCTTTAAATACCTCAATCTTCACATCTTTATTACCTGCTTTCATTGCCTTGACCGCTTGATTGAGCTCTTCATTTGCAGCATTAGACACTTTTCTTGCGTTATCCGCCTCTCCTTTAGCCTTCCTCCAAATTTCATCAAGCTTTAACAACTCATCAAGCAAATCCAACAATTCAGGATTGTTACGCTTAGTTAAATTATTACGAACAGCAGTTACGTTTTCTCTTACAAAGTTGATGTCAAGCATACAATTAGGAAAGAGCTCTTGTTTAATAATATTTTGTATGCGGTAAGAAGTAAGCAGTAAACAGTAGGAAGTAAAAAGTCAATCTAAACAAACAACACCAGTATCTGGAACATTTAATTCCTGCAATGCAAAAAATGAGCTATAAAAAGCTACAACTTCGTTCTTTGAATTAACAAAAGGGCAAGGAATTGCTGAACCTTTTGAATAAACTTGCTTAAGTTGTTCCACTTCATATTTATTGTAATGATATTTATCACAAGAAAGCTCTTTGATTGTTTTGCGAGTTGTGTTCATATTTTTTAGAAAAACAAATTAAGTATATTAAACTATTGACAATGATGATTCCGAAAAGTTTACGGACTTTTGTACGCAAGGCATTTAAATCGCAGAGATATGTACACGTACATGAACTCAGACTTTCTCAAAATGTCAGCTGCCTCATTTGGCGCATTGACTACTTTTGTTGCCATAAACGCTCTTCTTGCAAGCTTAGAAGCACTCAACGTTGGGATTATTTATTAGCAAACTTCGCGTTTGTTGTTTTTGTTTTTTTCACATACATTATTTGCGAGATTCGACAAATTAAAAAACAAGTATTACTATTACAAAAAATATCATGAGCAAAATAAACAAAAAAGGGGATCTTCGATTGGAATGGATTGCGTTAGTATTCCTTGTCATAATCATCATCCTTTATTTTTACGTAAAATATGGAGCTTAAAATGGACAAAAAAACAGAATACCCCGAGAATAAACATGACGAGTTACAATTGTTATTCCTTAGCGCGATATTTGGCATAGGCTTTCCTGCAATATTCAGCGCGTTCACAGAAAACCTTTGGCACGGTACAGCGTTAGGAGCATTAACTGCATTAATAGCAACAACTATTCTGTTTTTATGGTACAAGCATATACACTTAAAACAAAATCATTCCTTAAA
>PCYA01000004.1:4795-10644 GCA_002762795.1 Candidatus Woesearchaeota archaeon CG10_big_fil_rev_8_21_14_0_10_37_12 | reverse complement strand
AAAAATGTTGCGCGGAACTTGAAAACGACCTTACAATAAAACCAGTATTTGATAATTCAGGTAAGTTATTCAGTCCAAGAAAAACTTATGAACAATGTATCGAGGGAGAAAAAGAAATATTTTTAGATCGTTGCACAGTTTCTTGCGGAACTTGTCCCGAGTCAACAAGTAAAACAATAAGTGGGCATCCTAATGATCAATCACATCAAGAACTTATTAAAAAAGATCCAGAAGAATTAGAAGGCGAACCAATAATAACGCCTCCCCCTGAAGAACAATGTCCTAGAAAACCAAATCCTAAAACACCACAATATTCAGAACTTTGCCAAACAAGCAGTGTTGACATTCCAGGTTTGAGCGTGATAAGCGCAGTTGATGAAATGGATTTAAAATGCATTAAGTCAGGTAAGGGAAGCAAGTGGGATTATGAAAGTTGCAAGTGCGTACCAGGAGAAATTGCACCAAGCGATCAACAAGGAGAATTACAATCAGTAAATTGTCAAATTTACGAAGCAAGCGATGATATAGAAGCAGAAGAAGTAGATTTAACACCAATAGTTAGTAATGCACCAACAACAAGCACGCCAACAATTCCACAAACAAGTCCATTAGGAATAACTCTTGGAAGTGACGGAAGACCACAAAACAAAAAAACAAATATTAATTTATTAACAGGATCATTCATACGTCCAACAATATCAATAACTGGATTTGCAACATTAACATCAAAAACTACTAATCCTGAAACAAACACTGATGGAACACTAACTTATTTTTACGATGACGGAAGCAAAAGAATAGTAACAACAATTTATTCAAAAAATGAATTAGGAGAAATAATTGGAGAATCTTTCATAAAAGAAATAATAAGTCCAACTGGAGAAAAAACGATAAGAGAAAAATTAGTTGACGGACAAATAAGAGAAGCATCAGATGGAATAATAATGACTTACAAAATATTAAGTGATGACGAAACACAATTAACAAGTTATGAAGATATAAATCAAAATTACATAGAATATTATGAATACTTGCTTGATGGAACAAGAAAAGTAACCAATAATTTAGGAGGCGGTTACAAAATACAACAATCTTACGAAAAAGATGGAACTCCTCAATGGAGAACAATGAATGAATTAGACAAGTTCAACAGAAAATTCAATTACGCATACAAAACACAAGAAGTACTGGGAAAACCAAGATTAATCACAATAGAATTAGACAAAGACAACGAAATATTAAACGCTTACTTTTACAATGACGATAAAAGACCATTAAGCATAGATTGTCAAAAAAATAATAATGATTACACTTGCACTTACACAATTCCTGAAGAATCACAATACACAAGAACAGAACAAGCAGACGGAACTATAAGATACGAAAAAAAAGATGATTTCCCACCACCACACTGGGAAATTTGCGAACCAAAATATGTGAAAGAGTCTACAAATCCATTCGCACAAGCAAAACTAGCATGTATAAAAACTGAATCACAAGGAGAATATAACGAAGCAACACAAACTTACGGTGTTTACAAGTACGCTTATTTAGGTGATGGAGTTTATGAAAGAACTAATCCTTCAAACTCAAAAGATGTTTTAATTTACAATTCTGAAACTGACCAAACAATAATGGCAACAACAGAAGACGGCACAAAATATTATCCTGAAATTCAAAATGATGGAACATTAATGATGCGTTTTGAAGATGGAAGAGAACAATTGTTAGGCAACAAAATAAAAGTATGCCCATCAGACAAACCAGATTGTACTGATGATGAAAAAATAGAAACTCGACCATTACAAAAAATTTGGAGCGCAACAGGAGAATTAACAGATGTTATTTATGAAAATGGAGAAAAAACATACAAAACAATAAGCAGTGATGGAACAACAAGTTATTATCGCGAAGACGGAGACAAATATTTCACTTTCAAAATAATAGATAAAAATGGAGAAGAAATAATAAGAACAAAAACAACAAACGGATTTATAGAAGAAAGATACGTAACAAAAGACGGCGTAAAAATAAAACGAACAACAACTTACGAAAATGTAGGTGACAAAGTTTTACCAGTAAAATACGAAGATTCCGATGGAAGTAGTGCAACATTTGAAGCAGGAGAACAAAACGAGTTAAAACAAAACTGTGGAAATGATGTTTGCGTTTACGAAAAACACGGAGAAAGTTTCAGACCTAAAGAAATAATACATTCAGACGGCACAAAAGATTTGTACATTTATGAAACATACAAAGGATATGAAACAACAAAATTATTAAAAAGTGACGGAACTTATTATTTAACTTTAAGCGTTGAAGATGTAAAAGATGACGATGACAACACAGTTTATGATGAATTTGGCAAAGCAAAAAAAAGATCAGAAACAATAGTATCATATACAGGAGATAAATTTGTATGCACTGCAAAATTAAATGATGGAAGTTATGTTCAAGGAGTAAAAGATTTAACAGCTAACAAAGGATCATTAAGCCAGTACGTTTACGTAAAACCAGAAGTTAAACAAGAATTATTAAGTTTAGGAATAATAGAACCGGAAAAATCGAGTTTAGAAATAGAACCAGAAGAAAAATATAATGAAGATTCTCGGAATGATCAAGAAGATTATGAATCTAATTCTGAAGAAAAAGAAAGCAAAGAAAATCCAACAACATCATTCACAATAAGGTTCGCAACTAAAAAAGGAGAGGTATTCAAACAAACACCATTAACTAACGGTTACTTAAAACTAGAACCGGACAACAAATTCAATTTCTTAGACGAAACAAAATACGCGCACGAAATATATTATTTAGCATTGATGGAACATTGTTATTTACCTCCACAAACAGAACCAACAAAAGAAGAATTAATAGCTCAAGCATTATTAGAATACCGAAAGCAACAAGAAGAAGAAAGCACCAGAGCAGAAAGAGAACAACAAGCGTTACTAGACAGCCAAAATCCAAAACCAGTATCGTGCACAGCAGGAAACTTAGCAGATTTAAGCAAATCAGAAAGTTTAACCCCTCCAGAACCAGTATTAAAATACCAAATAACAGATCCAAAACATGACGGCAGAATAGTAAGATCTGCTAATTTAATAGATGGCACAGAAGTAATAGACGATTATTATTATGAAGACAACAAAGAAGAACCAGAAAAAATACCATACACAAGAATAAATGTTAAAGAAAAAACATGGGTGAAATTCAATGAAGAAGGAAAAGCAATACAACAATTAATTAAGCAAGAAAACAAATTAAAACAAACAGAAACAATTCCGATCACAGGTGCGCAACAATTAATAGAAACAATATTAAACCAAGACGCATTTTATCAAACAGTATTCTACACTGAAGAAAGCTCTTCATTAGCAAATTGTAAAAATTTAGAAAAAACCAATTACAAAAATCCATTAAGCAATGCTTTAGACATGTCCGCGTGGAGCGAATGCGCAAAAAACGAAAAATTATGCAATCCAGGAGAATGCTCTACAGAAGAAGATTTTGTGTGCGGTAAAGATGGAAAAACATACAAGAACTCATGCATTGCAAAACAAAACAATGCAGAAACAGATTATGCAGGAGAATGCACGCAAACAAAAGAATGCGTATTAAACACTCCCTGCGGAACGCAACAAACATGTCCCAACGGAAAAACATACAATACAAAAATTTGCAAAGCTCAAAAATCAGAAACAGACAAAACAACAGGCGAAAAAATATCAAGACCTAATGTTTGCGCTCCAAACCCAGAAATAACCACCATATGCATAAGCGCGCAATGTCCTGCAAAAAGCATAAGCAACAAATGTCCTGATGGAACACTGGCAAAAAACGTTTACGACCAAAATGGTTGTTTAGAAAAAGTAGATTGTCAAAATCCAACAAGCGGAGAATTAAGAACACCAATAGGAACTTGTCCAGAACTATCAAATATTCCAACGCCCCCAACAGGTTACAAAGCAATACCTAACTTTGACAATAATGGTTGCGCAATAAGCGCAGACTTAATTCCACTAAACCAAGAACAACCAATATTCCAACCATTACAACAAGAACAACAACCTGAATCTGAAGAAGAATCAGAAAAGGAATTAGAAGAAAAATCAGAAAAAGAATCGGACGAAGAATCAAAAGAGGAAGAACCAACAACAGAACAACCAACAGAAATAATACCAACAAATTGCAATCAAGTAAGCGTTTGTGAAGATGGAACAGTAATTAATCCATTAATAGAACAAGCAGGCCAATGCATACCAAACCCAACAAGTCAGTGCAAACAAAAATTAATCACTTACAACACAGAAACAGTATTATACCGTGACGAAGATAAAGACGGACGAGTAGACATTGACGGCGACAATATTGAAGATGCAGTATTAATAAAAAAATTAGGCGAAAGAGCAGAAGTAGTGAGAATACCTTTCGGAAGCAGAGATAACGATCATGACAATGACGGAATACCAAACTGGTTAGACATAACTAAATACGGAACTAATGTAATGTTCACAAAACCAACATATTCACTAAATGAAGCGCCAGAAGATAGAGATGAAGACAATAATAAAGACGTAACAGAAATGTTACTGGCAGGACCATTATACGCAGAAGGTAAAGGATACAATTTTGAAAACGACAAATTAAACAATTTAATAACAGACAAAGAAAGAAAATCATTATCATCAATAGGCGCAATAATAACAACTTTTGCAGAATTAACACCAGGATACATATTATTAAAATTACCATACACATTAACAAGCAATTTACAATGGAGCGCACCAACAATAACAGGAAAATTAGCTGCGCCACCAGCACAACCAGGAACTCCTCAAGCAACACAATCATCAGAAGTAAACATAGAAGTAAAGAAAAAAGACAAAGTATTAGAAAAATATGATTATTTAACAAACGCATACGATAACACTAACGTATTGTTCGGCAATCATGATAAATTAAAAGATCACATAAAAACACACTACAATAAATTATTAGCATTAACAAGCGGAGTAGGAGACGTAATACAAGAATGTCCCGACAAAATTGACGTAAAAACTGAAATTGATCAATTAACAACAAAACTATCAGATGAAGGAGCAGAAATATTAGAATTATCACAAGCAGAAGTTGATATTACTAGAAATTTCTTAAAAGATACTTTGGAAATTGCATGGAGTGCATTAAACGGAGTAGATTACTGGAAAAATTTTGTAGACAAAATAAATAATGCAGAAAAAAATCGTGATCAAGCAAAAAAAGATGCAAGCAGCGCAAAAACTAAAAAAGAAAACGCAGATGAAACATTAAAAGATTCATTAGAAAACGCACAAAACCAATTAAAAGATTCTTTAAAAGATAAATTAAAACTTTCAGGTGAAGACCTTAACGATCCTAACAAATTACGAAATACATTAGATAATTTAAAAGCAAACGGTGCATCACAAAACGATATTAACAATTTAAATGGATTAATCAATACTCAAAACTTTTTAGACAACTTCCACGAATTAACAACAGGAACGGAAAGACAAAATGTATTAGATCGAGCACAAACATCTTTCAATAATGCTCAAAAAACTTTCGACACGCGCGATTTACAATTCAGAAATCCTTCAAGCTTAAAAGATTTATTAATAACTGCGGGAGGCGGAAAAATAATACAACCAGACGACTCTCCTGAAGAAGTTGCAAGAAAACAACAATTAAACGATCAAGCATTACAAAAAGTAACACAAAACAGACAAACTTTATTAGACAATTTAAATAATGCAAGAGATTATTATAATAACCAACAAAACGCTAATCGTGCATGGAGTCAGTTAAGCGTTGACAATTTACAAGCG
>PCYA01000004.1:0-4755 GCA_002762795.1 Candidatus Woesearchaeota archaeon CG10_big_fil_rev_8_21_14_0_10_37_12 | reverse complement strand
AAGGAGTTCTAGATAATTATGCATCAACAGTTGATGATTATTGGAGCGCGCAAGGACAAGCATTCCAAACAAACACATTATTCGATCGATGGCATGGCGAAATAGATTATCCCACAAACCCTCAATTTATATTAAACTCTAAAGATGGACATGCAATAGCATCAAATGAATTATTCGCAGGATTCTTGGACGGAAAAATTTCATTATCAGAATCAAATCTTGATACGTTAGTAAACAGAGCTCAACAAGTAGCAAGTCAAGCAACAAGAAATAATCTAGCTAATTTAGATGCTCAAGGCAGAAAACCTTCCGATGAACGAATTGCACAATTAAAGAAAATACCTCCCGCACAATTAACGCAGAGTGAACAAGCAGAACTTGGATTAGTAGAACCAATAAAACCTGCGGTAACAAGAGAACAAATCTATGCAGCTTTAGACAGAATAACCACCGCATCACGAAATGGAGAAATTCCAGATCAAGCTGACGAATCATTAGTAAGATCAATGATTGATGATTTAGTTGATAATAAAGCAAAAGATTTACTTGATCAATACGGAAAGCTCAGAAAAGAAGAAAAACAAAAATTAACGGAAGAAAGAAAGAAAAAATTAGAAGAAGAAATAGAAAACGCAAAAATAAAAGCAGACAAAATAAAAAATTGGGATTGGCAAGCAGAAACACAAAATTTAATTGACAAAATAAAAGAATTTAAGCTAACAACAGATGAACGGATCAAACCTAAATTCGAAGAGTACAAAAACTTAGCTGAAAAATTAAAAAAACAAGTAACAGATATGGGCGGAAACTCGGATGCCTCGAATGCAGCGCAAAGAAGTCAAACAGAATTAACTAATAAAATAAGCAAAATAGAAGAAGAAATAAAAAACATGAATAATTACATCTCTGACAGAATAACCGGAGATGACGCGTCAGCAACAATATCACCAGAAGACTTAACATTAAAATATCCGTTAAAAACTTTTGAACACGTAAAAACAAAAATAAAAGAATACGAAGACGAACTAGCAAAATTAAACGCGAAAAAAGATGCTAAAAGAGTTGCAGAATTACAATGGTCATTAAAACAAGAAAATAAACAATTACAAGACGTATACTTCAGACTAGCGCATAATTATGTAATAGCAGAAACATTCTATCATAAAGCATTCATAGACTTAATAGATTTACCTGATTTAATACTGCACATATTATTAGTAAAAACATTCTCCTGCACAATAGACTTGCCAATGTTAGGAACAACAATGCCAGATGTAAATGCGCGTTTACTGGGAGGTTTACAAAATCCATCGCTTGCAAGCGCGCAAGGATCAACAAGTACAACAGCAGCATTAGCACTAACTTTCCCAGAATTACAAACAACCAAATTATTCAACGAATTAACTTCAAAACCAAAATTCACAGGATCACTAGCATTAACACTAACAGGCAGAACAATATCAGATAAGAATGAGAATCAAAACAAAAACTCAGAATCTACTCTAACAGAAGAACAACTAAACTCACTAACAGAAGAACAACAACGATTAGTACGAGCAGGATGCACTATATGTACAGTTAACAATCAAATAGTTTACAACACAATAAGCGTTTTCGAAACAAACGAAAGATTGAACGCACAAGGTCAAACACCCGGCACTCCGGCAAGTGGATCGGTAACTAAAGAAGTACCTGTAACTCCAGAAGCAACAGAAAAAGTAAATGCTCCGCCAGATGATATTGAAGAGGATGTTGACGAAGGAGATAGCAATCTCCAAAGTGCAGGATCAACAAGCACTGGCGCGCAACCAACACCAGTACCTGCTGTAACTCCAAGAGAACCAATACCTGAAAGACCTGCAGAAGAACAACCGCGAGCAATAGAAAAAGCACCAGAATTAGAACTAATAAAAGGTCCTTGTGAAGGCGCGGAAGACACCAAAATGATTAAAGTTCAAATTTATAGTGATGGAAAAATACTTGAATTACCTGTGCCGGCAAGAAACGCGCAAAATGTAGACTTACCAAGCGTAGCATCTGATGAATTATCACAAAATTTTGCAAATGAAAATGATTGTTTTGAAAATTACAAAAAGTTATACACAGGCGATGCATTCAGAGAATTCAGAAGAAACAACATGAACGCATTAAATGATGCATTAAGAACAAAAGGATTACCAGTACAAGTACAAAATTGGCAAGCACAAAAACCAACTTACACAGCTAGTGATGGTGCAGAAATAACAGTAGTTGACGGAAATTTAATGCGAACAACAAGTGATGGATTAAAAGCGCAAATAGCAATAACAGAACAAGAATTACTCACTCAAGTTGAAGAATTTACTAACCAAGAATTTTATGAACCTGCAAGAACAAAACAACAAGAATGCACTACGTTATCCTCAAACAATGCTGCAAACTTAATGACTGAAGCAAACAATGCAGGATACTCCAATTTAAACACAGTATCAGGAGAAGATGGAGCAACAATAGTAACATTCACAACAAGTGATGGACAACAAGGACAATTCACAAGTGATGGAGTGCCAACAGTTTACGGAGATAAAACTCAATTAGACCAATTAACACAAGACTTAGCAATGTTTAGACGTGAAGGAGCATCAGACGACTTAATTGACAGCACTATAGCAGATATGGATAGAATACGAAGCCAACAATTTGTAAACATCAAAGGAGTATTAACACCATTAAATGAAAAATTTGCAAAAACAGATCAAGGACAAATAGTAAGATTTGATGAAGACAATCAACCATACGTGTTCGATCGAGGACAAAAATTACCATACACAGGAACATACACTAACCCGCAAGTATACAGTTTAGACAACGGCAAAATAACAAGTTACGATGTTAATGAAAACTTTGGATCAAGAAGAGAACATGACTTAAGAAATCAAATAGCGCCAATAAACGCAAGAATTTCAGAATTACAATCAAAAGCCCAATTAACTTCTGAAGAAAAAGCAGAACTTGAACGATTAAAACAAGAACAAAAACCATTAGCAGACGAACTAAAAAAATTCGATTGTTTAAAACTTGTTTTCAGTGAAGAAAAAGCACAAAATGATTATAACGATTTATTTGGAGATATAGATTCCCAAATCGCAGATACACAAGCAGCAATTGCGGCTGCAAAGGCGATGAATAATTCTGATGAATTAGCTCGATTATCAGGAGAATTAAGTGGATTGCTTGATAAAAAAGCACAAATTGCTCGTGACAATCCTGAAAAAGCAAGAAGCGCAATCATGGACTTAGCAACAGCTAAATCTCAAAGAGCATTACAAGATGGAGATCTTGAAGATGCTTTAGATTTAATGAACAATGCTATTGAAGAATTAAAAGGATTATTCGGAGTTAACACTGATGAAGGAGCGTTAACTTATGGAATGACTGATGAAGAAAAAGAAGAGTACGGAGAATTCCAAAAGTGGAAAGAAACACCTGATTATTTAGAATGGAAATATGGATTGAAAGAATTGAGTGAAGAATTAAATGATCTGTATAAGCGATTTGATAAATTAGATAATTTCAAAGCATTAAATGACCAATTAAGAATGGCTCAAGCTTTGAATGCTCAAAGAAAATTACAAACATTAGAACAAGGAAGACAGGGCACAGAATTTTTGAATAAGTTCAAAAATTTACCATTTGCATACTTATTAATAAATCAAGAATCATATACGAACGCTCTCAAAAAAATAGTTGACGCAAGTCTAAAATTAGCAGATGATTTATTAAGCAATATTGATAACGTGTTTGGAACTAACACTAAAAATGCAATGAAACAAATTGCAGGATCGGCAGTATTAACTGCCGCGCAAGCACAAATATCTATTGATTACTCAACAGCATTTAATATAAATTCTGACGATCCAGATTCTTTACAAAAAATAATAACTGATTTAATAAAAGCAAACAGCAACATGGAATTATTAATTGACAAGTATTCTGGTAAGTTAACGATCACAGATGAAAAAGGAGGAATCACAATAAATTTTGTTGATAATTTAATTAAGTTAAAAAAAGGAATTAATGATAATATAGAAACATGGACGGGATATAAAACAACGCTCACAGCAGCTCAAGATACATTGAAAACAGTAACCTCACAAGTTGAAAGTGGCGCACCTATAAATAAAGATCAAAGCCAACAATTAGCGAACGCAGCACAAGACATCATTAATTTATACTTAAAAGGAGTTCCAGTAACAACAGATCAAATAAGAATATTATCAACATCAATTCAAATGGCATTAAATACTGAAGATGTCAATGTAGCAAAAATTACGAGTATAGGCATTGAAAAATCAACCGATATTAATGCAGACCTAAAGTTGATCCAAGATATTACAGACAGAAATAAATTAACAGATCTATTAAGAACAACTATTGGTATTTATAATGCAAGATTAAAAAATTGCAAAGATTGCGCTGAAAAACAAGAATTACAAAAAACACTTAACGATTTAAGTAATGCATTTTATTTAAACATAGCACATATAAATGTCTTAAAAGCACAACAAGCAATACTTATGAACGATGCTTCGCCCTCACTTTTAGGCAGAGCGGAAACTCACAAAAAATTATTAATAGAATCCGAAGATTTAACGATTGAACAAAAAACTTCTTTAGCTAATCGCATGCTAAAAGATTTAAAAGATTCAAGAGATCGTTCTTGGGGAGAATCTTCAAAAATTCACAGAGAAGGAAATAACTGGAAAGATCGTGCCA
>PCYA01000008.1 GCA_002762795.1 Candidatus Woesearchaeota archaeon CG10_big_fil_rev_8_21_14_0_10_37_12 | reverse complement strand
GAGTTCCGAAGTCTTGCAGACTTCTCCACCCAAATTTTTTCTTCAGCTCTGTTCCGCTTCGCTCCACGAGGAAGAAAAAACTTCCCTTAAGCCCGATGTTAAACTCAATAAAATTTGAAGTCCTAAAAAGGAGGAGGGCAGTTTTCCTTAGTATTTCATTTTTCTTTCGTAGTCTTTGTGGTTGAACCATTCTAAGATTGCAGATATTACTTCTACTTCATTTTCTGGGGTTACTGTGTAGAGTAATCTCCATCCGTTGGGCAAGTCATATTTCCATAAGTTGTTAATCTCATATTTTTGTAGGTATTCTTTTGGGATTAATTTTTTGGGAACTTGGATTCCAGAAAATGCGTTTTGTCGGAGATCTTTAATGGCCCTCACAATACCTTTCTTGATTGGGTCTTCTTCTTTTAGAGAGTTGAAATTTTTTTCTAGTTTGTCATCTATGAAAACGACTTTTGATGGTTTTATCATAGTTTGATCTCCTTTCGCGTTTTTAATTTCTTTGCGAGGGCTGGATTCCAAATGTAAGCAATTTTACCTTCTTTATCTACTGCAATTTTATTGATGTTTTCCAAATATTCAAGAACGACTAGATAAGTTTGCCACATGACTTTCTTTGGGAGGTTTTTCCAAAGTTCAGTCCTATTGAATTCTCCGCTGAATTCTTCGATAGCTTTCTCTACCATAAGGACCGTATCAAGAGTGGGTGACCTTACAAAAGGGTTTTCTAGTTTTTGAAGCGCCATAAGAGCAATATATCAATTGATATATTTAAATCTTTCGGAAAACTGCCCCGTAAATCTGTGTCTTGATTACTCACTGCGTTCGCTTGATGGACGGACTTCAAATTTACTTTGAATTTTTCCTTCGCTTCGCTACGGATCGTTGCACTAAAAATCAAGTCCTAACGGACGAGTTTAACAGCGATTAAGAGATTCCGAAGTCTTGCAGACTTCTCCGTCCAAATCGGCTACGCCGACTTCGGTTAATGCCGATGTTATACGCAATAATTTTTTAGTGGCTCACAAAACGTTTAAATAAGGCAAATTCATTTTTAATTGTATGTCCCAAATTGCTATTGATGTGGCGTTGATACCACCTGATGATATAACACAACTTGCGATCAAGATAAATAAAACATTTTCGGATACTGTTGCAGAAAATTATGTTCTTGATGTCAAGACTTGTATTCCACATATCACATTAGCGATGGGGTTAATTACAGAAGAACAAGTTTCAGAAGTAAGTAAGAAATTGGAAGTCTTGGCTAAAAAATTTTCTGCTTTAGTGCTCAAAATAACACATATAAAAACTTCGGCTCGCCCCGATGGCAAAGTAATTTCTGGTCTTGAAATTGAAAGAACACCTGAACTTCAAAAATTTCACGAAACAATACTGGACGAAATGAATTCAATCTTTACCTATGATAATGTGCAGAAAGAAATGTTTTACAGTCCACCGCCAGTAAATGAGATACCTATGTTTTGGGTAAAGGGATTTGCTAAAACTAGTGTTCGTGAAAATTACAAACCCCACATAACTCTCGGTGTTGGCGAGCCGAAGGATATAATAAATCCGGTTAAATTTGTTGCCTCAAAGCTTGCTCTTTGCCACCTTGGAAACTATTGTACTTGCCGAAAAGTTTTATTTTCTACGAAATTAGAAAAATGAGTTTGCCTTAATAATGTGTAAGGAGCCACTAATAATTACTATGCGCTCCCTTCGGTCTCTTACCACGCTGCGCTCTCACTCCACTTCGTTCAGTTAGGGTCACTTAACAAGGGAAGTCATCTCATAATTATGTTTTATTAGCTAATAAATTTTTGAGTAGTGTGAGTATCGGATTGTTTCTTTTTGTGTTTGTTTTATTTTTGTTAATCATTATAAAATCACTTCACTATTCCTTCTACACAAACCCTGTAAATTCTGCTTGCGCTTTGTCCTGCTTTGACAACGCGTAATGTTTTGCATTTTCTATTTTTTTCCGTGCATGCTTTTTGTAATTTTTCGGCAGCTTCTTGTAGGTTTTCTTCTGGCGCAAAATCATATGCATGAATTGTACCTCCTTTTTTCAGATGCCTAAGAAGCTCAGGGACGATCACTATTCCCGGGCGTGGTATTGCTACTATTAATCTGTCAAACTGCCCAAGTTTGATTTTTGTTGCGTCACCCAGTAATACTTTAACGCGATTGCTTAGTTTGTTTGTTTTTATATTTTTTTCTGCATACTTGTGTGCTTCCGAGTTGTGTTCTATTCCTATGATTTCTTTTGCTTTGGTGTGCTTTCCTAACACCAGAGGATACACTCCTATTCCTGATCCTGCTACAAGTATGCGTTCTCCTTTTTTTATTTGTTGAACAATGCGCATGCGTTCTGTGCACAATCTTGGCGAATAATAACAGTTTGCAACGTGCAAATCAAGAGCAATTCCGTTTTCTTTGTGTTTTGTTACAAGTTTTCGTTTGCCTGCTATTATTTTCATTTGTTGTTTTCTGTATTTACCAACATGACTTCCTGTTTTCATTGTAACAGTTTCTACTTGCTTGAGCATACCAAGAAGTGTTTCTCCAATGAGTTTTGCTTTTTTCTGCAAATCTATTGGTATTTCTACGATCGCAATAGTGCCTATGACATCAAAACTCCCCCTAATCAGTTCAAGTTCTTTTTTTGAAAGTTTTTTTGCAAGTGCTTGTTTGAGTGTTGGCATGAAAAGGTCTGAGTATAGATAGCTTATAAAAATGTCTAATTTGTTAACTATAAAACAAACGTCTGGTTAATTAAGACCGAATGCTTTTTATAGCGACTAAATTTAATTTTAGTATGGATATGAAACTGATGAAGCCACAAAAATTAGAGAAAGGAGATACTATCGCTTTCGTAGCACCAGCTGGAGGACTGGCAGCTTTAACTTTACACAGACTTGAAAAAGGAAGAAAGTATTTTGAAGAATTAGGCTACAAAGTAAAAATATTTCCCACTGCCAAAAAGAATTCAGGCATTAGTTCTGATACAGCTGAAAATAGGGCAAAAGATATTATGGCTGCTTTTGAGGACAAAAAGATTAAAACCATAATTACAACAATAGGTGGAAATACATCTCATCAGACTTTAGAATATTTAGACTTTAAAACTATCAAAAGAAACCCAAAAATCCTTTGTGGATATTCAGATATTACAAGTTTGCATTTAGCTTTGTATTCTCAAACAGGGTTAGTTGGTTTTTATGGTCCTGCTGTAATCACCCAATTTGGAGAAAATCCTAACCCTGATGAGTTTACTGCTACACATTTTTTCAAAGCCGTAACAAAAAATATAGGGGAGGTTAAGCCTTCAAGACAATGGACTGATGATAAAAATATTGATTGGATAAATAAAGATGATTTGAAGAAAAAGAGAAAACATAGAGAAAATAAAGGATATGAATGGTTAAAAGAAGGAAAAGCTGAGGGAAAAATTCTTGGTGGATGCTTACCAGTAATATTACATTTAGCAGGTACAAAATATTGGCCTGATTTCAAAGACAAAATTCTATTATTAGAAACACCAGAGGGAGAAGATTTTAGAAAAGGGGAGAGTTTAGCTAAGGTAGATTCTGCTTTAGGTGATTTGAGGAATTTAGGAGTATTCAAACAGATTAAAGGAATTGTTTTTGGTAGGGGGTTTGGATACACAGAAGAACAGATTAAAACATTAAAAGAAATTATTTTGTATAATACAAGAGATTATAGTATTCCAATCTTGTATAATGTTGATATTGGGCATACAGATCCTATTATTACTATTCCCTTAGGTGTTAAAGTTGAATTAGATTCTAAAAGAAATAAGTTTGGGTTCTTAGAACAAGCAGTATTATGATGAACGAGTTTAATCAAATCCAACCACACATCATCTCCTATTTTTAGATTAACTCATGTTCTTTCAGAAAACATTTCATCAGTAGTAGAATATGATGTTTTTGTTTTAAAACCATCCCCTGAGTCCTTTTTGTTGTACTTTAGGTGTCAATTCGTCTAATCTTTTCTTTACGCGTTCAAGGTCAAAGTCGTGTTTTTCAACGAGTACTTCAACAGTTTTTTCTTTGTTTATATTTTTCCATGTTAAGTCATAATTTTTTTCAACAGGCATATGTTCAAATGTTGATATTACTTCTTTCCAGTCAACATCATCTTCCAGAGTAACTTCAGCAAATAAACTGTCTGCTGTTTTATGTTTTTTGACGAGTTCTAGTCCTTTTTTTGGTCCGATTCCTTTGACTCCTTTTGGTGCGTAATCATTTCCTACGAGTAGGGATAACCAGATGAGTTGCTCTTTTGTTAATTCTAATTTTTTTAGGTTTTCAGCAAGGTTGATTAATTTTGGTTCAACGGTTTTATACATGAATTTCCCTGGTTGTTTTTTCTTGCCTTCTATTGATAAATTCTGAATTAATCGTGGCGTTCCATACAATAAACTGTCGTAATCTTGGCTTGCGACTGCCCATGCGTGTCCTTGTTTGACGATGTAGCTTGCTTGTGCTTCTCCTTCACTCGGTGCTTGTATGTATGGTATTCCTAGTGCGTCTAGCAAGTTTTTTGCGTGTTGTACCATTTCTTTTGTGAGTTTGGATGTTCGTGCTGCATATTTTTGCATTGCTTGTTCGTCTTCTGCTTCTAGTGCTTCTTCGTATTTTTGTGCTGCTTGTTTTTTGAGTTCTGTTCTTTTTTCTAGTTCTGCGTGTTTGATTGCTGGTGGTTTGCCATCAAATACGAAAGCCAGTTTTATTCCTGTTTGCATTAGTTTTGTTGTTCTTGCAAATAGGCCGATGAGATGGCTGGTAACGTTCCCTTGGCTGTCTGTTAGTAATCCGCCGTCTCTGCTTCGTATGTTGCTGAGGAACTGGTATAGTGTGTTGTGTCCATCTACAACTATTGTTTTGCCTGCTAAGTCTTTGATGTTGATGTTTTCATATTCTATTATTTCTCTGAAGTTTACGCCCATATGGGTTTTATGTTGCATTAGTTTTATAAACTTTATTTTTCAATTGAATCATATGGGCGATAAAATACTGTTTCCGAATGAGTTGGTTATCAAAACTGACTATTTTGATATTCATCAGGATTGGGAAGTTCCTATTCCTGGATTTTTTATAATTGCTCCTTTGAGGAAGTTGAAGTCTTTTGATGATTTTTCTGATGAAGAAGCGATTGAATTTGTTAATCTGCTACGCAAGGTTCGGAAAGGCATGAGAACTATTTTGAAAATAGATGAAGTTTATTTTTTTCAGAATGAAGATAGCGAGCATGGTTTCCATTTGTGGGTGTTCCCGCGTCATGATTGGATGAATGAGTTTGGAAGAAAAATTCAGTCTGTTAGACCGATCATAGATTATTCTAAAGAAAATATGTTAAGTGATGATGTGTTCAAAGCTGTTAAAGATTGTGTTAAGAAGATGAGGGTTTTTATGTCTGAAGTTTAGTGTTTGTTTTGTTAGTAAAAAAGCAGTCATAATTGTTTGACTGTAAACCCGCTTAATTGTCTTGTGTGTTGTTCTGCTTTTTTGGTGAGTTTTCCTGTTGTTAAATAGATGACTGGTATTTTTTTGAGTTGTCCTTGTACGTATGCTGAGCTTAGATCTTCTGGTGAGATGCTTTTTTTGTGTCGCGCTTTGCAATAGTATGTTAGAGTTCCCATTGGAGAAGGTAATTCTATGAGCAAATCGTATTCTGTGTTTCGTTTGGTCATGTTTTTTTCAATAAGTTGTATTTTGTTGTCTTGTAAAAATTGTTCTATGGTTTGCCAAAAGTCTTCTTGTTTTGTTTGCACGTTCTTTGGTTTTGGTTCTTTTTTTGGTTTTTCTTTTGTTTCTTGTGTTGTGTCTTTATCTGTTTCTTTTCCAGTTTCAGGCTTCAAATGTTCTAATTCTAACTGCAAACTATTAACTTCTGACTCTTTACTCTTCAAGCTTGCTTGAAGTCCGGGAGAGATTTGCTTTCCGCCAGACTCTGCTCTCGACTCTTTACTTTTTGATTCAAGTATTTGTTTGATTTTTTCTTCTGCTTCTTTGTCTGTAAGTGCATACCATTTCCAGAATGTTTCTTCTTTGCCTTCGTATGCTACAATGAGTTGTTCTGCGAAGTCTTTGATTTGTCGTAAGCTTACGCGTGTTAAGGGTTGTTCGTCTTGTTCTCTGATTATTTGCTCGTGTTGTAGCCTTTCTGCTGTTTGTTTGTCTTCTTTGTTCAGGTTGTTTAAGTAGTTCAATAATTGGTGCTTATTTTCTGGAAGATAATATAGTGGGGACCCTCCTATTTTAACAGTTGATACTTTCAGCAGCCCGTTTGAGCATAGTTCTGATAGCATGGCTCCTGCCATTGTCGTATTAGTTTTGAGTTCTTTTGCGACATCATTTGGAAGCACTGGTTTTGTTCTTACAAGCGCAAGAATTTTTTCTCGATAGTCCATGTTCTTTTTGGCTGGTTTGATGTTTATATAGTTTTGTTACGGTTTGATCCAGCTTACTTCCCAGTATGTGACGTCCTGTTCTTCATCTACTACGCCAATGAGTAGTTTCTTTTTGGTGCTGTGCGCTACTCTGTTTTTTGCGGCAAAGTCATGCCAGGTGTGGTTGTCTGTTTCTTTGACTGGGTAAACGATCCATTTTGCGTGTTTTTGTCCTGGTTTTATTCCTCTGCCGTATACGCGGAATTCTGCTCCGAATTTGAGTGCTGTTTTAATAACGTATCCTCTGTCGCGGAAGTCTTTGTATACTGGGTATCTTATCCAGAAGTTTTTTTCTTTGGCTGCTTTTTTGAAGAGTATTTCTGTGGGTATTGTTTTGTTTTTTCCGTCAAGAATGATAATTTTTTCTGCTTCTGCTAAGTAAGTTGCTTCAAGTGTTGATAATTGCACGCATCCATTTTTGAGTATTGTCCCGTAGCTTTGTTTGGTGTTTAGTTCTTTGGCTTGTTGGCTGTTTTCTGTAAGAATTGCGTACTTGTTGTATGTTGCAACGATATGTTTCATACAGTATTTTTAGATTGTTTTGTTTAAAAAACTATCTACCCGTGAGAAAATTGTTCTACTGCTCGTCTGAATTGTTCTTCTTGAGACGTGTATTGTTTTCCGTATGTTTCTAATAAGTTTTGTAATGGTTGAAGTTCATAGTTTTGCGTAAATGTTTGGCTTCCGAATGATAATCCAGTTTGTGCAACAAACATGGTTCTGAAGTATGGTTGTGCTCGTTCAGCAGTTTTTTTTGCTGGTAAAGGCACTGCAGAATGTCCAAGAAGATACGTTGCAATCATGTATTTGTTTAGTGCTTCAGCGTGTCCTGGTCTTAATTGATCTAGAAAGTGCGCAATTTGTTCATCGGGAACTTCTGCTACAATGTTCTCCATTTGCGATTGTAATAAAACTGTGGCTGCCGATCCGCCCACAATAATTAATCCTAAATGAACTTGTTGTTCTTTCCCAAGTTCATCCCTAACAAGTTCATCAGCATATTCCAGAACGTGCCCTGTTCTATTTCTGGGCGTTCCATAAATCTTTATTTCTTCTCCACGTGGAGTTAAGAAATATGGTCTGTGAATATCGTCTTGTAACATGTTTATTTGACTTTTTGGTTATTATTTAAATCTTGTTTGTGCAAAGTGCGAAAAAATGGTTTTCGGCAATATTTATATACGATTGTGTGTGTATCAAATGTATGCAAGTTACGTTTTTGGGCACGTCTTGTATGATGCCTACGAAGGAGAGGAATCCGAGTGCTGTTTTTTTGGAGTTTAAGTCAGATGGTATTTTGTTTGATTGTGCGGAAGGTACACAGCGCCAGATGCGTTTGGCTGGTCTTTCTTTGGCAAAAGTTACAAAGATTTGTATTTCTCATTGGCATGGTGATCATGTTCTTGGTTTGCCTGGCTTGTTGTTGACTATTGGCTCTTTAGATTTGAACAGAAAGATTGATATTTATGGTCCAAAAGGGAGCAAACGGGCGTTTCAGCGTATGTTTGGCGGCATTGAATTTGAAACTAAATTTAATATTGTGATTCATGAAGTGCCAGAAGGTATTTTCTTAGATACAGATGCGTTTAAGATGGAAAGTTTGCCTATGGATCATCCTGTTCCGTGTGTTGGTTTTTCTTTTATTGAAAAAGATAGAAGAAGGATTAAAGTTGATTATGTTAAAAAGCTTGGAATTCCTGATGGTCCTTTGCTTGGCGAGTTACAGGAAGGAAGATCCATTGAGTGGAAAGGAAAAGATGTAAGTCCTAAAGAGGCAACAATAATCATTAAGGGAAAGAAGTTAACTTTTATTACTGATACTGTTATGACTAAGAATTGTGAATTGCTTGCTGAAGATGCTGATTTGCTAATTTGTGATAGTACATATACAAGTGAATTAAAAGATAAAGCGATGGAGCATGGTCATTTGACTGCTTTGGAAGCTGCACAGGTTGCTTCACGTGCTGGTGTTAAAAAGCTTGTGTTGACTCATTTTAGTGCAAGGTACAAGAATACAATTGATCTTGAGCAAGATGCTAGGACTGCGTTTGATAATGTTATTTCTGCGTATGATTTTATGAGGCTTGATTTGTAAAGTAGTTGTTGTAGTGTCATAAAGCATTTATATTGGTATTTGTTTATTTTTTTGTAAGGTGGAGAGTCGTAAAGCAGCTAAATTGTGTTGGGTGAGTGATATTTGTACTGCTGAGTTTTTTGAGCGGTTGGATAGTCCTAGTGCTTTGTTTTTGGGTAATGAAAAAGTTGAGAGGGTTCGTTTGTATGGTTTTGTTGTTTCGTCTGGTCTTGTAGTTGATGATGGTTCTGGTTGCATTATTGTGCGATCGTTTGATTCTTCTTTGAATATTGATGTTGGCAAGCCTGTGCTTGTTATTGGTCGTCCTAGAAAGCAGAATAATGAAGTGTATGTGTTGAGTGAAGTTGTTAAAGAGGTTGATTCTGCTTGGCTGAGCTGGGCAAGTTTGTTAAGGCCAAAAATGGTTGGATCATCAAAACAAATTAATGTGCTTGATTTGGTTCGTTCGCTTGATTCTGGTGATGGTGCTGATTTTGATGTGATTGCTGCAAAAGTTGGTGAGGAAAAAGTGGTGAGCTTGCTTGCTGCTGGCGAATTGTTTGAGATTCGTCCTGGTAAGATAAAGGTGCTTGAGTAATTCGTGTGCTTTCTGACAGTATATAACTCCCAATTTATGGTAAACTTGAAAGCGTAGATAATCGTGTTATGTTTGCTTTTGCTGAGGGTGTATTGATTTTGCGATAGCGAAATCAATATTTTGGGACGTAGCAAAGCGGAGTCACAATAGTGGGGCTTGGTGGATTTAGAACCTTCGAGAAAGAACAGCGTGATAAACCGTTGCGTTTGGGGCAGTTAAGCAAACATTATCAAAGCGTAAGCTAATCATCTGGCTTTCAATTTTAGAAGTGCGGGCCAGGTTTAAGGATATGACTTTACTTAAAATAAAGAAAAACGCACTATTCCCTGACCTGAAGGTCGGGGTATTTTATCGTGCGTTTTTCTACTTGCAAAGTTCGCCCTAAAGGGTGAGGTATTAAACTCTTTTACAAAGTTCTTGCGAACTTTGCAATAACACACCAGGTGGAAGACTTCCCTCTCTTTAAATCAGAACAATGCTGGAGTGATAAATACTTCCATTATTCCTGCAATAAATAAAACAAGAACTGCCAATAATACCAAATCTGAAACGTCTAATAACACCCGTTCAAATTTGCCGCTGCCAAAGTCTTTTTTGATGACTGCCATGCTTAGTATGCCGCCTGCTAATCCTGCAATTATGTATGCAAATATTTCTGGTACTCCGTGTATTGCATATCTCAGAACGCTCAGGCTGCTGACGTAAAAGTATGCTCCTGCTTTGTGGAATCCTGTTGATGCTGCAAAGTCTGCCATGTGTGTTCGGATGAAGTTTCCTGCTGCTGCGCCTATAACGCTTGCGTTCCATGTTAAAATAAATATTGCTCCTGATCCGTATAAGAAACTGAATAGCAGACAGAATATCATTACTTTTACATTATTTAGAAATATTTTGCTGAGTAGTCCTGTTTGTGTTATTTGTCCTGTGACGTGTTGGTTTAAGTTTGTGATTGTCTGTGTTTGTACTTGAAATAATTGGCTTGAGCTTTCTGCCGGGAGTGCAATGTACCAAAAAGTGAATGATACTGATATTCCGAGAAATAACATGGTGTATAAGAGTAATGCTGGTGCGTGATTGTGCCATAATGATTTGTTTTCCTGTTGCACCAAATCTTTTTTTTCTTCAAAGCGTAGTGTGTGATAAATTAAGGGTAGTGCTGCTAAGCTTACCAATAACACCATGACCATGCTGCTTTGTTCTTCAAATATCCATAGTGAAAGAAATACGGCAAGTGTTCCGTATGCGAATCCTAGTAAGAAATCTAAGAAGGGGTGTCTTTCTGCTCGAAGAGGACTGAGTAAAGATTCTAGCACCATTTTTTGTGAATGTTCTTTTAATTGGATTTATATACTTTTGGTTGTATAGTGACGGACACAAGTTTTTGTATGCTTTGTCAGGTACTATATTAGGAAGATATAGCTTTTTTATGAATATTTGTGTCTTCTGCCACATTATATGCTGTGAAACCTCAAAATTTATAAATGATTATTTAGTTTATTCTCTTATGGAATATGAACAGTTGCTAAAGCGTGCTCGTGAGCGTTTGCCGAAAAGTGTTTTTGAGAAGGAGCGTTTTGAAATTCCTAAAGTAAAAGGACACCTTGAAGGAAATAAAACAGTTATTTCTAATTTTGACCAAATTGCAGGCATTCTGCGCCGCCCTATTGATCATTTGTTAAAATATCTTTTGAAAGAGCTTGCAACCCCTGGCGATATAACAAGGTCTGGTCTGTTGGTGCTTGGTGCAAAAATTGCTTCCACGAGAATTAATAGCAAGATTCGTCAATATGCTGATGAGTTTGTGCTTTGTGGTGCGTGTGGCAAGCCTGACACTGAAATTACGCGCGAAGGTGATTTTAGCTTCATGAAATGTTCTGCGTGTGGAAATAAACAAACGGTGAAATCAAAAATATGAGTTTGATTGCGAAAGTTCATAAAAAAGACAATCATACGATTGTTGCAGTTTGTGATAAAGCTCTTTTTGGTAAACTTCTTGAAGAAAATGATAAGCGACTTGATTTGCGAGGTGATTTTTTTAATGGTGATGAACGCCTTGTTTCCGAAGTTGGTGATTTAATTCGCAATGCTGATGGTGTTAATTTAGTTGGTAGTGAGGCAGTAAAGCTTGGTGTTGAAGAAGGAGTTATTGTTGATGATAATATCAGAAAGATAGCTGATGTTCCTTATGCGCAGGCTGTTTTATTGCATGACTAACTAAACCAGCTTCCCAGTCCCATTTGTTTTTCGGGATCTTTTCCGAATACACTTTCTATTCTTAATTTAAGCAGTTCTATGGATTGTTTGAGGTATGGTCTTACATTATATTTGTTTGCGAGTGATTCTGTTGGTTCAAAATATTTTATGATTGATCCTTCACTTATTGTGAATATTATTTTTCCTTTGCAGGCAGTGCATTTTCCTACGAGCGGTGGTCTTCTGAATTTCTCATTACAATTGACACACCTGAATTGTTGCATTGAGAATTTGCGCAGGTTGCCTTTTGTGTCTCTGATAAAATGTTTTTCTATTACTAATGTTGCTACGTCTGTTGCGTTGACACTCTGTAGTTTTTCTGCTAGATCCATTTGTCCTTTGAGTTTGTCTTCCATTGATGGGAGGGTTTTGTATGCGCTGCAAAGCACTGATTGGTTGATGTCTTTTGTGTCGTGTGTGAATCCCATTCCCTCGTACTGGTTTGGTTTGCCTAGATGCATTTTAAGCTGATTAATTTTTATTTCCCATGGTAGTTTGTATTCGAGCGTTGCTAAATAAAATTCAAGAGGGTATTTCCATTCGATATCCAAATCAAAGACCATATCATCAACTTCTGATGGTGTGAGTAGGCTTGTGAGCACTAATGGTGTGTCCATTGTTGATCCTCTGTTGCCTGGCAAATATGTTTTGCTGAAATTCAAAAATGCATCAAGTAGTAAAAGGACGCATGCTTCATCACCATCGCAGTCTCTCCTGGTGGCTGCATGCATTAATGGGTGTGCATACAAGCCTTGTGTTTTTGTGAATCCGATTATTCGGCCTACTGTTCCTGCGCTTGTGTGTGGTGCAAGAACTATTGTAAGCTGCCCAACAAGATCTTGGGCATGTTTTATGTTGTAGTATGGTTCTTGTTTATATAATGAATTTAACAAATCGTCTACATAGTTTGCGATGTTTGTTAGTACTTTGTCTGCTCCTGCATCGGGGCTTTCTTCGCATGCAGGCAAGATAATGTCTTGTGGTTTGAGTTCTAATATTTGTTCTTCTTGTTCAAGTTGTTTTCCGTGAATGTCTGTTGTATATCCCATCTCTTTTAATTTTTGTATGGTTGTTCCTATTTCTTTTGGTTTGAAGTGTGTTATTGGTAATTGTGTCATGTCGTATCTTGTTGTTCCGTCTTTGTATACGTGTATTTCATATTTGGCTCTGAGTATTCCTTTTGCAAGGTGCTCAGGTATGTGTTCTTGGTTGCTTGTTCCTCTGATGCCTTTGATTAACTCCGGATATTGTCTTGTGCCGAGTAGTTTTGTGATATGTTCAAAATAGTGGTTGATGGGTATTGTTTTGTTTTGGCTTGGTTGATTTGGTCCGTGTTGTTGGCAAGTGTTTGATTCTTGTTTGCCACATAGTTTACACATCCAATATCTTTGTGTCTGTTGGTTGCAAACTTCGCAAGACGTTAATACTGTGTCAGTTTTGCAGTTCTGACAGTGAAACATTGCAAAGTCTGCTGTTATTTTTCCTGTTGTAAATGCTGCATTGAAACTTCTTAGTCTTCCTCCCTCGCTTCCTACTGGAAAAAGTACATGTGGGCTTCCTGTGAGTTCGCGTTGTTTTGCTTTTTCTGGTCTGCCCATACGTGTTCCGATAAATATTCCTGTTGTGTCTCTGATTTTTATTGTAGAAAAGGAATTTATGTGGTCTATGATTGATTGTCCTTCTATGATTGTTTGTTTTCGAGTGCTCGGTTTTGTTTCCTTAAAATTAAATATTGATGCCAATGATAAAGCATATTTGTGTTCGATGACAATGTATTCTTCATTAACCAAAATGTGCGGCAGTCCTATTCGTTCAAGTGCTTTTTTTGCATTATTGATAGGTAAAACTATTTTTTCAATTGTTTTTTCATCGTAATATGTTTTTGCATGGTCTAGCCAGTCAAGAAACAGTTTGTAATCTTCAACAGACAGTAGGTTCCAGTAAGGTGTGTAATCTGGGTGCAATGGTGTGTTTGTATTTATTGCTATAGTTATTGCTTCTTCTGGTGTTGGTTTTTCTTTGAGTGGGTTTTCCAATAATTCTTTTCTTACTTCAAACTTCAAACCTCCATGTTCTAACATTTTGTCTACTTCTTGTGCCCACCATTCTGGACAGTAACCTGCTGGTACAAGTGCGTGTGCTCTGTTGAAAAAGTCTCCGTACGATATGAGTGTATCTCCAAGGTAAAGTATTTCTGTTATTTGAGAGTTTACTTGTTTTGCTTCTTCAAGTGTGTGTAATTTGAGAACGTTTCCGTTTTTGAGTTTTACTATTGGCCCATCTACTGTGTCGCAGGGTGTCATGCTTGCTGCTTTTCCTGGTCGTTCTGTTTTGAGTTGTGTTCCTGTTGCAATATATTGGTTGAGGATGTACATTGTTGCTGGATGTATGCTTTGCGCGCTGAATCCGCTCACTCGCGATCTTCCGTAACGTAATCTAAACCCGCCTGGTCTTAATGGGTATCCTAATACTGGTCTCCCTGCTACAAGGTCTGAGATGTATGTGTAATCTGGTGATATTTTCTGGTTTGTTTTGGCTTTTGTTCCGCCTTTTGCTTTTGCTTTTTTTTGTATTGCCAAAAATTCTTCGAGAAAATTCCAAGTATCTAGTTCGAATTCTTTGCCCCAGTTACTGAGTTGTTTCCAGAGTTTTGGTGCTTTGAGTGGTATGCATGATGATAATACTAAACAATACCCGCTTCGTATTTTGTTTGTTGGTATTCTTGGCAGGTTTTTGTAATTACTGACATCTATTTTTTCGCTTGGGTCTCCGCTGACTTCTACCGGTAAATATTTCATCATGTATTCTACTTCTTCTTGGCTTGGAACATATTGGAGGTTGGTTACTCTTTCGTGATAATCTTGTAGTTCTGTTACTGCTCTGTTTATTTCGTCTGGTTGTGCGTCATATATTTCGTAGCCCATTTTTTTGCGCACGTAATCAGTAATGATAACGCTTACTGCTGCTGCGGTTCCTCCCGCGTTTCTGATTGGTCCTGCATAATTTACGCAGAGGTATTCTTTTCCGTCCATTCTTTTTTTGATTTCTATGTTGACAACTCCGTCTAATGGCGAGCTTACTACTCCTACTGTTACGTATGCGAATCCTGTTCTTATTCCTACTTCCATTGCTTCTTTCTTGTCTTTGAATTTGCAGAATTTTTCTTGTGCTATTTCTTCTGCTATTTTGAGTGCGACTCTCCAGTCTAGTGTTCCGTATTGTTTTTCCAGTTCTATGATTCTTTGCACTGCTCCTGATCCTGCGATTTGTGGTGCTACAACTGATATGAGCCCTACTACTCTTTCTGCCATGTTTGCTGCTAATGATACTTCTACTGTTTTTTCTGGATCTAGTCCTTTTTGTCGGGCTTTTGTTGCGATGGAGAATAGTTTGTCAACTTCTTGTTTGAGGGTTTCAAAGTATTTGTGCATGTGTTCTGTTGCGTATGTCATGTTAAAATTGTATAAAGTTTACTTGTCTTGTTTTGAGATTTATTAGTGGGATAACTCCTGGTTCTGGTATGTGTCCTACTTTTTCTTGGAAGGTTGTTTGTTTTTGAAAACAACTTCCGCAAACGATTGTTGTTCCTCTGTATTGTAGCGCTCCTGCTTTGTGTATGTGTCCTGCAATGAATAAGTCTGGTATGTGTTCTATGACGAGCGAGTCTGTGTGTGGGTCTGGGGAGTATAAATGTTTGATTCCGTGTTGTGGTCCTAGGTGTCTTTTTTGAAGTAAGTATTTCATAATAAGTGGTGCTCTGTCTGATATGTGTTGTCCGCTTTCTCTTATGCTTGGTACAATTTCTCCATAATCATCAAAGCTGTATCCATGGTACATAAGAACTGTTACTCCTGCAAAATTGTTTGTTTTGTGTATGCGCAAAACGGCTGGATTTGATACCATTATTGTGTTTGGTAGATTCCATATGTTTTGTGTGTATTCTTTGTTAAGTTTTGGTTGTGGTTCGCTTATTCTTCCCACATCGTGATTGCCGG
Organism: Candidatus Woesearchaeota archaeon CG10_big_fil_rev_8_21_14_0_10_37_12; assembly: GCA_002762795.1. Taxonomy (GTDB): domain Archaea; phylum Nanobdellota; class Nanobdellia; order Woesearchaeales; family ARS49; genus 1-14-0-10-37-12. The sequence goes on along the minus strand of PCYA01000008.1, from coordinate 66,079 downwards.
GTCCTAGTATGATTATTTTATCTTGTGGTATTTGGCTGAATAGTCTTGCAAATTCGTTGTATTGCTCTTTGATGTCTTTGATTTCCAGTTCGCTTTCTTGGTCTGGGTATATTCCTATGCCGTCTACTAAATCCCCTGTTACAATAATATATTTTGTTTTTGTTGCGATTTCTTTTTCATTTTGGTTTCCATAGTTGCCGTTTAACCATTGAATGAAATTGTTGAATTTTTCTTTTTCGAATATTGCTGATCCTACGTGTACGCATGATAGTGCGGCAATGTAAATATCATCTGGTGCTAATTTTGGTTCTTGTATTGGTATATCTGGAATAATTATGTTGTTTGCGAAGATTATGTTGTCTTGTCCTGCAGTTCCTGATATCCCTATTATTTCGTCCAGTACTAAGTCATTTGCTAGTTTGAGTAGTTCTGGTTTTGTTTTTGATATTAGAATGTTTATTTTGCCTGATGTATCTTCTATGGTTAATATTATGTGTTCATTTTTTGTTGTTCGTTTGTTTTCTATTATTCCTATGACTGATAATTCTTCTTTGTCTTTTTTTGCGCGAACTCGTGCAATACTTGTTAGATTTTTGAGTTCTTGTCTTGTTTTAAGTATTTTTTCTATTGCTCTGTATCTTGCATTAAAATGGTCTACAAAATCTTGTATTGTTCTTTTGTGAGGTTTTTCAGTATAATCCCAAATGACTTCTACGCTTCCAGTAGTTTCTGTTTTTCTGTTGATGAGTTCTTCGGGGTGTGTGCCTTTTGTTAATGCATCGTGCCACGTTTCCACTGTTTCTGGTTTGTTGAGTTTTTCAAGTAGTTCTTTACTTACAAGTATGTTGTGTTTGAGAAATGTGCTTACTATTTCCTTTTTTTTGATGAGTGCTAACTCCATATGCCTAGCTCCTCTGCGAGTGTGTGTTTAACTTTTTGTACAAGTACTTCATTAATGCTTAATCTTATTTCTCTTGTTCTGCCATATCTTCCTTTGCTGATAACATTTGCTTTGATTATTCCTAACATGTCAAGTTCTGCTATGACATCACTTATTCTTCTTTGTGTGAGCGGTCTTAGTCCTGTTTGTTCGCAATATTTTTCATAGAGAGAGTATATTTCTCCTGTGAACACTCCTGTATTTTGTGCGCAGGCATGAAGTATTGCGAGGAGTGTTGTCTGGTGTTGTTTTGGTTGGGTGTTTACAATATCCAGAATTCTGTCTCTTTCTATTTTTTCTTCGGCTTTGTCAAGGTGATTGATTTTTATTTGTGTTTCATTTTGTCTTTCTGCTATTTCGCCTGCTACACGTAAAAGTTCTAGTGCTCTGCGTGCGTCTCCGTGTTCTCTTGCTGCGAATGCTGCGCATTTTTCAAGGAGTCCTTCTCCGAGTGATTCAGGATCGAATGCGAGTTTTGCGCGTTCTTGAAGTATTTGTTGTATTTGTAGTGCGTTGTATGGTGGGAATATAAGTTCTTCTTCGCTTAGTGAACTTTTTACTCTTGGATCGAGTGTTTCTGTAAACATCAGATCATTTGATATTCCTATGAGTGTTATTTGTGTATTTTTGAGTTCTGAATTTATTCTGGTGAGATTGTATAATAGTTCATCTCCTGCTTTGCCTATGAGTTGATCTATTTCATCAAGAATGAGAAGTAGGTGGTGTGCTTCTTTATCAAGTGTTGTAAAAAAGTGATGGTATACTTCATCGGTAGGCAGTCCTGTTGGTGGTATTTGTTTACCGTATTCGCGAAGAAGTTGTGCTACAAGCCGGTATTCTGTGTCTGCAAGTTTTTTAAGTTTGCAATTGACATAAATAACTTTTATAGGTAATTTTTTTTGTTGTGTTATTTTGAGAAGTTGTTGTGTGGTGTATTTGGCAGTTAGTGTTTTACCAGTTCCTGTTTTTCCATAGAGAAAAATGTTTGATGGTTTATCACCACGCAAGACTGGAGCGAGCACTTGTGCGATTTGTGTTACTTGCTCGTCGCGATGAAATATTTGATCTGGGGTGTAGTTGGATTGTAAAACTAGTTTGTTTGTAAAAATTGGTTTTTTTAATAGATATGTCTCAAAAAAATCTACCAGCCCCTTTTCTTTCATGTGGAAATATTTTATTATTTACTATTTAAAGCTTTGGAGATGTCCCACCCCTTGATTTCCTGTGGAGTTGGTGTTTTTATTGTTGTTTGTTTTAATGTGTTTTTGTGTTTTTGCTCCTTATTGTGAAATCTGTAGAAGAAATAGAAAGATTTACGTCAAAAAACAACCAATTATTATTATTTTCTATATAATAATTAATTAATAAATAAATTAATAAATAAATAAATAAATAATTTATTTGGTTTTTTAATTTTTTCTGTTGGTTTTCATGGTAAAATCAAAACCCACAAAAAACAATACAACCTCCACAGGAAATCAAAGGGTCTGTCAGACTAAAAAGAAAGCTTTATATATGTGTTATGCCTGCTCAGGAGTAACAAGGGTGATGAACGCAACGGGGGAATAGTAATGATTGTTCAGAAGGATTTTTTAGGTAAACTTAAAGATTTTGGGCTTAACAGCTATGAAGCAAAATTATGGACTGCTTTGTTGTCAAGGGGTATTGCAACTGCAGGAGAGCTGTCTGATATTGCAAACGTGCCAAGAAGCAGAAGTTACGATGTTCTTGAAAGTCTTGAACGAAAGGGTTTTGTTGTGATGAAGCTCGGCAAACCCATAAAATATATTGCTGTGCCTCCTGCGGAAGTTGTTGATCGAGTTAAGAAATCCATTCATGAAGACGCGGAAAGACAGGAAAAAGTGATTGAGAAGCTTAAAGAAAGTGAAGTTCTTACAGAGCTTAACAATTTGCACGATCAGGGTATTAAGATGGTTGATCCTGTTGATCTTACTGGCGCAGTAAGAGGCCGCCAGAATTTGTACCATCATCTTTCTTCTCGTATTAAAAATGCGCAAAAAACAATTTGTATTTCAACAACTGCACAAGGTCTTGTGCGTAAAGCCGATGCGCTTAAAGGAGTATTACAGAAAGCAAAGGCAAAAGGTGTTTCTATTAAGATCTTAACATCAGGAAAGGATAAGGGTTCTGATGCTGCGATGAAAAAGCTTGCAGGTTTGGCAAAAATCAAGCAAGTTGCAAACGTCCCTGCGCGTTTTTGTGTTTTTGATGGCAATCAAGTTACTTTTATGGTGTTGGATGATAATACTCATCCAAATTACGATTTTGGTGTTTGGGCGGCTGCTGAAGGTTTTGCCAAAAACTTTGAAAACACATTTAATTTGTTGTGGGATAAGAAATAATTTTTCCACAACACTTTTATATACTTCAAACTTCAAGCCACTTATTACATACTAAAAAAGAGGTGTTATATGGCAGAGGTTGTGTTGATCAGAATAGTGCTTGCAGTTATTATTGGGGTGTTGTTTGGTTTAGTATATTGTATGCGCGTGTTTGTTCTTATGGAAAGAAGAATTGCGCGTATTGAGAACCATATTGAGAAGATGGTTCAGCAAGTGCTGAAAGAAGAATTGCGAATCGAAAACGCATTGAAAGTTAAGAAGCGAAAATAATTTTTTATTTCCTTTTCTTTTTTGTTGATTTTTTATTGCTTGATATTTTTCTCTTTGCTTTTGTGTTCTTTGCGCTTTTTTGACCTTTTGCTGTTTTTTCAGGTCGTGTTTTCTTTTTAACACTTTTTTCAATTACTTTTGTGCGTTTTACAGGAACTTCTTCTTTTTGTAGTTCATCTAGTTCTTTTTGCATTTCAGAAATTGTTTTGGCAAGTCTTTCAACAATGTGTTTATTGTTTTCAACATCTAATAGGGTTCCGCATTCAGGGCATTTGAATCCATGATCGTGACTTTCTTCAAAGTCTAGGCGCACACACTTTTCTGAACAGCTATAGAATTGTGTTTGTTGTTCTCTGTCCAATCTTTCTTGTAATCGATGTATTTTTTGTTTTTTTACTTCAGCAATAAGATCTTTTACACGGTTTGAGTTCAAGGTCCAGTAGTAAATGTACCATCCTTTTTTTTTGTCTTTTTTTCGTGTGAAGCTGACTAAGTTGTGTTCATAGAGTCTGTAAAGCATGTTTCTTATTGTGTTTATTTCGCGTTTTAGTTGTTCCGCGAGTTTGAGTTCTGAAACATTTGATTTGTTTCGTAGGGCTTCTACAAGCGGTACAACATCTTGTCCGGCCAATTCAGAAACAAGTTCTTCTATTAGTTTTGCTGTTAGCTTCATCAACACACCATTGTTTTTTGTCTGAACTTTATTTATAAACCTTTCGTGAGTGTTTCAAATGTTTTGCCTTTTTTTTGTGCTTCTTCAAGAGATATCATGTGGAATTTTTCTGTCTCTTTGAGTTGCTCTGGACTCAAGAAATACCATGGTTGTCTGGGAAATCTCACGGCAATAAGAGGAGTTATTCCCGCTTTTATTGAGTATTCAATAAGTTGTTGTATTTCTTCTTTTTCGAGATATTTGTATGTTTGTCGTGTTGCCTTGCATTCTATTGCTAAGCTTATTCCTGGTCTGTGTGCAATGATGTCTGGGCTGGGGTATTGCATACTCCCGCTTCCTGCTACTCTTGTTGCTGCCCAGTCTGTTTTCCAGAATAAATGAATTAATTCGCGTTCAGCACTGCTTCCTTTTTGTTTGTTTCCCACACAATTGTTAAGAGGAGCGCATATAAAAACATATGGACCAAAGATTTTATATACGCAGCAATTTAAAATGCGTTAAAAAAGATGGCGAGACAGAGTTTAGTTTCATACGTGCAAAGGCTTGTTAGTCAAGGTTATGATCTTAAAGTAATTCGCACTACGCTTGAAAAAGCAGGATACTCAAATGTTGAAATTCAGGACGCGTTTCGTGCAGCAGGAGCAACTCATCAGCACGCGATCAGTACGAGAGTGTTGGTTATTCTATTTGTTGTTTTAGGGCTTCTTGTTGGCGTTATTTTTGTTGTTTTAACATTTTCCAGAGAACCGGTTGAACTCTCAGCAACATTGAATGTGTTGACGCAGGAAGTTTCTCCAGGAAAAGTAGTGTCTGTTTCAGTGGATGTTTTTAATCCGTCTGGCAGAGAAATTACAAGTACAGTTGATGTGGCTCTGTCTTTATCAGGGTCAATGGTTTTATCAGAGGCAAAACAAGTTAGCGTTACAGATCGTGCAAGCGTCTCTTTTTCTTTGCTTGTTCCAGCGTCTGCTAATTTTGGTAATTACGATATAAGTGCTGTTGTTTTGTATGGTTCGAAACAAATTACAAAACGCAGCAAGGTTTCTGTTGTTGCTGCAGCACAAAAACCAGAAATAGTTATTGATACAGTTGCTGTTCCTCGTGAGCAGTTGGAGATGTGTCCGGCTGGTTGTGATGATTTGAATTTTTGTACAACAGATGTGTGCTCAAATGGTCAGTGTTCTCATTCGCCAATTGTTCCGTGTTGTGGTAATGGTGCGTGTGAGTCTGGAGAATCCGCAGCAATTTGCATGCTTGATTGTGGTGGTGGAGTGTCTGCTGCAGGCAGGATTGATCAGGCAGCAAATTTAGCAACTGTTGATTTTTCTCGTGCGCGTAACACGTGTGATTCTATTGGTCAGAGAAATCTTGTTGACAGATGCTTAATTACTATTGCAACGAAAAGTAAGCGAATGGAAGTGTGTGATGAGATAGTCACAGATGATACGCGAGATTCTTGTTATCTTGATTTTGCGTATGATAATAATTATGTTGGTTGTGGTAAAATCATGAATCAGTTTTTGAAAAATTCTTGTTTTGCGCTACAACAATATTCAGAAGACATATCGAGTGCTGAAGCTGCAGGGATAGAAATTAATAGGTAATTATATTTTACTAATAAATCCTCTTCTTGGTTCAAATATGTCTCCTGCTCTTTTTAATTTTTGAATGATCTCTTCAGTTTCTCTTTCATTCACGTCTTTGCTTGATGCTGCTTTGAGGATGTCATCAAGAGGTATTGTTTTTCCTGTTATTTGTTCTAATTCGTTAATTATTTCTTTAATTAAATGCAACTTGTTGCGACTGCTCGCAGGGGTATCTGTTGCTATTCTGTCTATGTCAAATGTTCCTGTTTTTTCGTCGAGCGCGACTTGTCGTAAGCAGTAGTCTAGAAGTTCTATTGCTTTTTTTGCGTCTTTTTTTTCTACTTTTTCGCTCAGGCGCATTTTGGCGTGTGCTTCTGATAGTCTTACTAGTCCTTCTAGTTGTCGTGCGCTTATTGGTACGCTTTTGACGTTTGCTGAGCTAACACTCGCGCGCATTTTTAGGTAGTATTCTTTGAGTTCTATTATTGCAGCGTCAGTAAGTTTTGGGAACATGTTTTGTCGTGCGTACGCAATATATTTTCTCAGGAGTTCTGTTGGTATTTGTGGTGTTTCAACATTGTTTTGGTGCAGTTCTAATACGAATTGCGCAAGTTTTTCGTCTTTTGTTGGGTCTGGCAGGTCTTTTATTGGAAATATTAAATCAAATCTGTTAATGAGTGTTGGTGCCATGTTGATTTGGTTCGCAATAGTGTCGTATGGATCAAATCTTCCAAATTTTGGGTTTGCTGCTGCTAGTACTGTTGTTTCGCATCTTAGACTTGCTTGAATGTTTGCTTTGCTGATTGTTACGGTTTGTTGTTCTAGTGCTTCGTGCATTGCCCATCCGTCTTCTTTGCTCATTTTGTCCATTTCGTCGATCATGCACAATCCTTTGTTTGCTAGTACTAATGCTCCTGCTTCTAAGCTCCATCCTTGTAGGAATTCGTCTTTGACTACTGCTGCGCTGAGTCCTGCGCCCGAAGCTCCTTTTCCTGTTATGTATCTTGCTTTTGGTGCTACTACTTGCATTCGTTTGAGTAGTTGTGATTTTGCTGCTCCAGGGTCTCCTACGAATAGCATGTGGATGTCTCCTCTTGTTACGACTCCGTCATCTCTTTTTTTTCGTATGCCTCCCATTGCTTGTAGTGCAAGGGCTTCTTTGATTTTTTCGTGTCCGTAGATGCTTGGCGCAATTGAATCTCGTATGATTGTAAGCACATCTGGTTTTTTTGCTAATTTTTTTATTTCTTGTTCTTCTTCTGGGCTTATTTTTATATCTGTGTAGTCTGATTCTATTGGTATGAAGTTGTTTGCTTCGATGAATAAGTCGAATTTGGTGCTTTGTCCTCCTGATCGGAGATAAATTGGTACTTCTTTGACTTCTCCTATTACTTGTACTTTGCTTCCAGGGTTTGTTTTTTTCTCTGTGAGGGGGCTTACTAAGTCATTTTGTAGTAGCACGTTCATTCGTTTGGGTTGTTCTCCTCCTTCTAGTTGTTCTGGGTCTTCTTCTAAGACCATCATTTGTGCGTCTACTAGATCTTTGTGTACAAGTGTGAATTTTCCTTTTCTTCCGCAGCTGCATTTAGTTGGCTCGTGAAATTTGCTGTCGAGTTGTAAAATGACGTGTGTGTTTCCGCAAGAGGGACATTCGAATTTTGCAGAGGCGACTTGTGGTCTTACTTCGCTTTTGTTTCTGACAACTCCTTGGAAGGTTAACAGCTTGCCGAGGTGTTTGCTTCTGATTTGTCTGATGAGTGTTCCGGCGCTCGCAGGCAAATTCGCAAATCTAATAATAAATCCTTTAATGTCTTGTCCTAGGTTGAGTTGGTTTATTGCAATCTCTCCTGCTTTGAGAATTTCTTGTGGTTGGTCTAACAGCATGTCTGCTATTTCTGGGTTGTATTCTGCAAGTGACGTAAAATTTATTGAGAGGCTTTTTTCTCCTCTTCGTACTTTTTCTAATAGTTGATCATAATAGTTCTTCTCGAGAAATTCAGTGATTATGTTGACTAGTGTTGTTGCATCCATTACTCCCCCTTGTTAGTAAGCAGTAGGCTGTATATTATAGTACACAGCAATAGTTTCTGCTTACTATATGTTGTTTGCAGTCTACTTGATTTAAGTTTTGTGGTGCAAAAGACGTAAAGTTTACGATATGTGAACGCGAGAATCTATTTTTTCTTCAGCACAGTTTTCAAGTTTTCAATTAATTTGTCGAGTGCTCGTTCTACTTCTTCTTCGCTTTTTGTTCCTGTGCAGACTATTTTTCCGTTTGAGAATAGTAAGAATGTTGCTTTTTGTTCAGGTAGTTTGTATACTAATCCAGGGAATTGTTCTGGTTCGTATTCTGTGTTGTCGAGTTTCATTGCAAGAATGTTTAGGTTTAAATCCATTCCTACGCTTCCTGATGCGACTATGTTTTGTATTTTGACTTCAGGTGTTATCTTGATTTTGACGTTGATTTTTTCGAGCGATTTGATTATTTTTTTAATGCTCGCGTGCACGTCTTCCATTGTGCGTGCTCCTGTGCAGACTATTTTTCCTGAGCTAAAAATAAGTGCAGATGTTTTTGGTTCTTTGATTCTTATAACTAGTCCTGGGAATTGTTCAGGATTGTATTCTGTATTGGAAAGTGTTGCAGCCATTTTTTCTAATGGTATGTCGTGTCCTAAGCTGGAGCTAACGACGATATTAACAACTTTTATTTCGCGTTTTCCGTCGCTTTTGGTAGGTTTTGCCATGTTTGATCTCTTATGTTCAACTGTTCCCCTGAGCTTTATAAATGCTTTTGTCCTTTAAAAAGCTTTCTATTTATAAATGGCTCGTCGCTGAGTGTTGTTAATGCACATTTAGAATTTTTCTTAATCCTATGCTGAATACTATTGCAGAAATTATGTATATCCATATCCAGCTTAATCCCCAGATAAGTTTCAATGTTTTATTCTCAATGGTGATGCTTTTGAATGCCTTGTTTTCTGGTTTCTGGATGACTTCTGCGTAGTTTCTGTCGTTTGTTATTAATACTTTTATGTCTGCTTCATGTTCTTCTGTTTTGACTGTAATGAAGTAATCTCCTTCTTTGCCTTTGAACGTGAATTTGGCTTGATTGTTTTCGACTTTTTTCTCTGTTTCACCAACTACATTTATTCCTTCAGGAACAGTTGTTGTAATGTTGCCCGTGATTCCTTCGCGTACTTCTACAAGCACATTAAATTCTTGCCCGGGAATAATTGGTTCATATGCGAAATGTGCATTCATCCAGCCAAAGATAAGCAATATTGGAATGAACGTAATTAGTGTTGGCTTCATGCTTTTTTTCATGTATTGCATGTTAATTCCCATGGCTTCTTTTTGCACTTTCATGAGTTTTGCAGGATCATCTTTGAGTTTTTTCATCTTGGTTTGGTGTTCTTTAAGTTGGTCTTTGAGTTGTTTCATTTCTGTCTGATCTGTGAATACTCTATAAAGAACAACAATTACTAAAGAAATAACAAATGACAACAAGAGTATTGCCCATAAAGGATTCCAGTTCAGCATGAATCCAAGAGTTTTTGTAAAAAAAGAATCAAGAAAGACCATTGTTAGCCTCCCATGAATTTGCGCAGCATTGGGTTCATGTCCATCATGTGTTGTCTTGCTATGTCTTCGTAGAATCTATATATGATCATGACTGATAGGAATAAACTTGCTCCGTTGGTGAGTGTTCCGCTTAAGTCTGCAACTGACGCGAGTACACCTATTGTTATTGCACCCATGATTGTTAAAGGGCTGATATATCTTTGTAGTAATCTTTCAAGTACTCTTTCGTCTCGTCTGAATCCTGGTATTTGTAAGCCGCTGTTCATCATGTTTTTGGCTTGGCTTCGTGCATCCATTCCGCTTGTTTGTACCCAGAACCAGGAGAATACAACGGCTCCTATGACCATGAATATCATGTAGCCAAGTCCTTGTAAGATCATTCCTCCTGTTAGTCCTCCTCTGATTGCACTTCCTACAATGTTTGGTGGTGTTGTCCATGAAATTAAACCGCTTGCTGGTTGGTTTCCTACAAATGTTCCGAGTATTGGATATCCCCATTTTTGGAACAATTGCGCCCACAATTGCATGTTAGCAAGTAGTGCGCTGATGAGTATCACTGGCATGTTGCTTGTGTAAATGAAATTTAATGGCCATCTGATTCCATGTCCTCGTACCCTGCCGAAAGACAAGGGTATTTCTACTTTCATTGCTTGTGCATAGACTGCTAATGCGAACACGGCAACTGTTGCAAGTATTCCTGCTACTAATAATAGTGCTGTTTGTGGATCTCCTGTGCTTAAGCTTTGGAATAATGCGGGTATTGCTCCTGTTGCAACTGCGGGGTTTTGTGGTGATGGTAATGGGCTTAGTAATTGTATGAACAAGCTTTGGCTGACTCCTGCTGCGATGAACAGGCTTATTCCTGATCCTAATCCCCATTTGTTTGTGACTTCATCCATAAACATTATGAGGATGCCGCCGAGAATTAATTGGAAAATGAGTATTAGTTGCATTTGAAAGTATCTGCTTGTTCCGATCAATATTTCAGGGGGTGCAAGTCCGCCCATGAATACGTATATTGACGCTTCGAAGATGACAAAAGCTACAGAAAGAAGTTTTTGTATTCCTTGGAATCTTTTTTTGCCTTCTTTTGTTGTTAGATCAAATTTAATTATTCCTGATCCGTTGAGTAATTGTAATACGATGCTTGCGGTGACTATTGGTCCTATTCCTAAGCTGATAATGCTTCCAAAGCTTGCTCCTAGTATGATTGCGAGTAGTTCAAATCTTTGAAGTTCGTTTGGTCCTAGTCCAAATAGGGGAACTAATCCAAGAATGAAAAAGAGCAACAATATGATGAGTGTCCATTTAATTTTTTCTTTAAATGAGAGTTTTTTCTGAGTGGGATGTGCAACTTCTGGTAAGTTGTTTAGTATATTGTCAAGTAAACTCATTCCTGCACCACGCTGCCTCCTGCTTGTTCAATTTTTTCTTTTGCTTTTGCAGTGGCTTGGCCGATAATTGTAAGCTTTTGCGTGATTTTGCCTGTTCCTAGTAATTTGTCATATTTTATTTTTGATAGGTTTATTTCTACCGTGCCGTTTTTTTCAGATGCTTTTTTTTCTTTTATGAGATTAGGAATTTTGTCTTGCAAGTGTTGTATGCTTATAGCGTTTATTTTGTTATTGGATCGTAATCTGGTAAATCCTGATTTTCCCATGTAGTTTGGGTTTTTCCAGATTTCTGTTTTTTTGTTGTGTGCTTTTTTTCCTGTTCCGGCTCTTCCAACTCCTCCTCGGCTTCCACTGCCTCGGTGTTGGTTTGGTCCCCATCCGTGTGTGTTGCTGCCTTGCATTCTGCTGCTTTTTCTTCTTTTGTTTACTGTCATTGCATCCTCATGATAAGATCGTTGATTTTTTCTTTTCTGTTGCCGTATGCTCCTTTTATTCTGTGGTGTTTTTTTATGAAACCGTATCCGCTTTTTGGTGGTGTTAAATGTTTTTTGTCTTTAATATTTTTTACTGTATCATCATTTGCAGGTCCCCATGTTATGAATGGTTCTATTTTTTTGAGCATTCCTTTTATTGTTGGTGTGTCTTCTTTGAGTACGCAGGTGTTTTTTCTTGTAAGTCCTAAGTGTTTGAATGTGTCTTGTACTTGTTTGGTTGTTCTTACGCTTCCTCGTACTCTTATTATTGCCAGTTTCATTTTATTTTTTGCCCTCAATCATGTGAACATTTTTGATGTTTGATTCTCTTGGTTTGAACGCGTTGAGTTGTTTGAGTGCATCTACGCAGGCCATGATAAAGTTTATTTTTGATTTTGTTCCGCCGTAGCTTTTGCTGTATATGTTTTGTATGCCTGCAAGTTTTAGTATTTTTGCGCATTCTTGTTCTATTACTAATCCTTTTCCTTTTGGTGCTGGTTTGAGCATTAGTCTTGCGCTTCCACATTTTCCTTCTACGCTCCAAGGTATGCTGTGTGCTTCTGTTGTTGCGTCTTCCCAACTGCCTGCTCCTCGTCTTATTTTGAATATGTTTAATTTTGCATTTCTGATTGCTTTTTCTCTTGCTGGTACGGTGTCTTTGCTTTTTCCGTATCCTATTCCTACGTATCCGTTGCCGTTTCCTATTACTGCAAGGCATGCAAAGCTTGGTTTGTTTCCTTCGGGTGTTTTCTTTTGTGTTTGTCTGAATATTCTTCTTGCTCCGCCGCCGAATTTTCCTTTGCTTTGTCCTACCATGAGAAGTTCTGTTTGTATTGGCAGAAGCATGTCTACTATTTGTTCTTCTAAAATGGGTGATCCTTGATCAAGTATTTCATCTATGTCGGTTATTTCTTTTGTCAGTACTTTTTTGCCTATGCTTGTTTTTGGTTTCCAGCCTTCTATGCTTAGTGGCAGTTGAGGTTTTGTTTCTTTTTCTACTTCAACAATTTCTTCTACTTCTGTGATCGGTTCTATTTCGAGTTTTGTTTCTTCTTCTATTTCAGGTAGTTTTTCTGTCTGTATTTTTGTTTCAGTCATTGTGCCTCGATTTTCTTTTTGATTTCATCAAAGTGGTTTGGTAATGTCTCGGGATCAAGTCCTTTTTTGATGTATGTTGCGAATTGTTGTGAGTATTTGTCTTTGTCTGTTTTGAGTTGTTTTGCGTATGCGGCTACGTGTTCTCCTCGTATTCTTTGTTTTGATGGGATGACTTCTTTTGAGCAGGGGATTTTTAGGCCTGCATCTGTTGCGCCTTGTACTAGAGCGTATAGTACGCATCCTTTGACGCTTGTGTATTGTCCTATGTCTAGTACGCATGTTTTGTTTTTTGCTTTTTTGCCAAGTAACAATCCAGTTAAGTATGCTGCGTTTGTTCCGCAGTTGCTTCCTTTCCAGCCATATTTTGCAAGTTCTTTTGTGTGCGCGCTGATAACAACTTTGTCTCCTGATGGATTGAATTCTACAATTTGAGCTTGTATATGTTTTAGGCTTTTTCTGATGACTAGTCTTGGTTTGTGTCCGCTTAATAGTTTCATGCGTACTTTGTAGTTTGTTTTTCCTTCGCGCTTTCTGCGGTGTTGTACAGTATATTTGTTATTTGTTGCCATTTTGTTTTTCAAAATTGCAATTTCGGAAATTTATTTCCGTTTGTTGCCATTTTGATTTTCTTGTTCTTTTTTTCAAAATTGCAATTTCGGAAATTTATTTCCGTTTGTTGCCATTTTGTTTTTCTACTTCAAATTTCTTACTTCTTACCACCCACTATCAATTGGTGTTCTTGTAGGTATATTTTAATGTGGTTTGTGCTTCTGAAGTAACCACCTTTGACCTTTAAGTATAATTCTCGGTATGTGTTTGGCACAATGTGTTGATTTTCACGTAATTTTTTTAGCAGAGTTCTTTGTGCTCGTGAGTTGTTTATCCATTTTTGTTTTGGGTTTTGTCTTGCTCCTGCTTTTCCTTTTCTGCTTCCATGCCCTCTTTGTCTTCCTTTTCTTTTTTGGATCGTTCTTTGTTTTGCGCGTGATCTGCTTACCCCTATTGCTTGTTTTTTTGATATAATTTTCTTTTTTGCAAGACGCATGATGTCAAATGCAGTGATTGCTTCTTTTGCTTCTCCGAGTTTTGTGCTATCTATCTTGATTCTGTTTGTTCCGCATTTGAGTATTCTTGCTGCGATTCGTTTTTGTAGTTTCATTTTATTCTCGTTTCGTTAGTACTTTTTGGATTTCTTTTTTCTCTTGTTCTTGATCGTTTGTTTGTTCTTCTTCTGGTTTTTTCTTTTGTTTCTCTTTTGTTTTTTCTTGTCTGAGTTCTGCTTGCTTCTGTTTTGTTTGTTTTTTTGCAGATTGTTTGTCTGTTATTTTTTTGATTTTATTATCGATTGTTTTTGCGTTGAGTACTGTGATTTTTTTCTCTTGGCAGGCAGTTAGTATTGCAAGTCTTTTTTTATTGCCTATTTTTGCAATTATTACTCCTTGTTCTTTTGGTTTTATTTGTGATAGTGCTGCCATATTGTGAACAAGCACAGGTAATAATCCGCTTTGATCAACTGTTCGTACTGCTGCTGGTCCTCTGTAGCCTTTGCTGACCATGGGTGGTTTTCCCCAAAATCCTAAGCGTACTTTGTTGTGCATTCCTTTTGGTTTGATCCATTTTGTGCCTACGCGTTTTCTTTTGTTGTGGCAGTATCTTTTAAATGAAGGTCTTTTGTTGTCAATTTTTTTTCTGAGTGTAAGTAGTTCTTTGCTCATTTTTTCCTCACTGGCTTTCCGGCTTTTTCTGTGATGTATATGCCGTCTTGGAAAGTTCTGGTATCTCTTTTGCCTTTGTTTGTGAGGAGTTCTATGTTGCTTGCTATTTTTCCTGCAAGTTCTTTGCTAGGGTTTTGCACAGTTATTTGGTCTCCTTCTATTTTCACTGACTTTCCATCGTGGATTGTTGTTGTTCTTGGACTTTTTTCGCCAAGGAAGTTTTTAATAAAGAGTGTGTTTTCGTTTATTGAAACGTTCATTGGGAAATGTCCGCTGCATATTTTAAGTTTGTAAGTGTATGGTTTTTGTACTCCGTTAATCATGTTTCTGATGTGTGCTCTGATTGCGTTAATGGTTCTTTTTTCTCGTTTTGTGGCTTGTTTAACACTGAGTGTGATTGTGCCGTTTGCAAGTGCTGCTTTTATTTTTGGAGTGTTTAACATATAGCTAAGTTCGCCTTCTTTGCCTTTTACGTTCACTTCTTGGTTTGTTATTGTTGCCGTTACTTCACTCGGTACTTGTATGATTTCTGTGATGTCTTCTTTCATTTTTTTAGTAACAATATGCGAGTAGTCTGCCTCCAAGTCCTTTTTCTCGTGCAGCATCATGTGTCATGATTCCTTCTGGTGTGCTGATGATTAGTATTCCTACTCCGTTTGCGGGCAGGTATCTTTTTTCGAATTTCTGGAATTCAAGGTTTTTTACGGAAAATCGTGGTTTAACAACTCCGCAATTGTTGATGTTTCCTAGCAAGTTTATCTTTGCAAATCCGCCGTTTGCTTGATGCAATTCTTCTAGCGCGCCGATGTAATGGTGTTCTTGCATTATTGCAAGTACTTTTTTGATTACATTGCTGACGGGATTGATTAAAAGTTCTTTTTTTCCGATTTTTTCGTAGTTAACGATTGCTGATAACACGTTTGCTAGTGGGTCGTTTAACATTTTTCTGGGTCCTCAACTGTATTTTTTGAATCCTATTTTTGTTGCAAGTTCTCTGAAACATTGCCTGCATAGTCCTACTTTGTATTTTGATATGTGTCCTTTGCCGAATTTGCCGCACCTGCTGCATTTTTTGTGTGTTTGTCCAGTTGGTCTGTCTCTTGGTGCGTTGTGTTTGATGTATTTTTTCATTTTTACAGGTTTTGCTTTAAGTTGCTTGAATACTTTTGTCCAGTCGCTTGTTGTCATTCTTCTTCACCTGTTAGTTTTATTTTGAATTTGTTTTGCATGAATTTTATTGCTTCTTCTTTGCGTATTGCGTGTTTTTTTGGTATTTGTTTTTTTTCGAGTTTTCTTCTTTTGATTCTGTATCCTGGTTTTTCAAGTGTTAGGCATACTTGTAGTCCTATAACTCCTATTTTTGGATCGTATGTTATTCCAGGTATGTCTATGTGTTCTGTAATTCCGAAGCTGATGCTTCCTGCTTCGTCAAAGTGTGTTTGTTTGAGTGTGTTGTCTTTTGATTCAAGTAATCTTTTAAGAATCTCTTCTGCTTTTTGTTTTCGTAATGTGAGTTTGCAACCGACTGGCAGACCAGGTCTTAATCCCCATGTTGGGATTCTTTTTTGTGTTATTGTTTTTAGCGGTTCTATTCCTGTGATTAACTTGAGTACTGCAACTCCTTTTTCGAGTTTAGTTTGGTCTTTGCCTGCTCCTATGTTCAGGGTTAATTTCTCTATCCGTGGTTCTTGCATTTTGTTCATTTTATAGTTTTAGTGCTGGTTTGTCTTTTCCTATGATGTATGCGAATTTTACCAGAGTTTCGATTCGTTTTTCGTTTTCTTTGAGCCAGATTCTTTCGCCTTGTATTTCATCAATGATTGCTGTTGTTCCTGTGTGGCGTCCGCCAACAAGTAAAGCAGTGTTTCCTTTTTCGAGTTTGAAATGGTCTTTGATTGTTTGTTTTGGTAGTTCTATTAGTACGCTATCTCCAACATCATATTTTTTGTCTGTGATAATGTTTCTGCCGTCTGAAAGGTTGAGTTGTGTTTTTCCGTTTTTGATTGTGTGTTTGTTGATTATTCTGCAGATTTTCTGTGTTTGTTCTTTTTCTGCTATTTGTGTAAATTGTAGTTTTCCTTTTTTGGTGATGCTTGATCGTAGTGTCATGTCTGGTTTAATGTGTACTGTGTCCATGAAGCTTACGGGTAATTTGTGGTCTGTTGTTATTTTGCAGTCTATTGATACAAGTTTTTGTTGTATTATTTTTTTAGCTTCTCTGGTTGTGTCTGCAATTCCTGTTTGTTTGAGTATTGTTGCAATTGCCATGCTGTGTTCTAGTGGCTTTCCTGTTCGTGGCTTTGTGATGAATTTGTGCGTTTTTCTTAGTACTGGCCAGCTTTTCGGTGTTGCGACGAGTTTAAGGTGGGTTTTCATTGTGTGATTCTCCGTTTGTCTTCTTTGAGTGCTTGTATGATGAGGTTTGATGGTCTTAAGGGGTATAATGTTTTGCTGCCGTCTTTTTTGACTGTTTCTACTCCTGTAATGTATGCTCTTTGTCTTTTGGTGTCTATTTTTTCAATAGTTCCTGTTTTTCCTTTGTGTTGCCCTCTCATGATTTTGACTTTGTCTCCTGTTCTTACTCGCAAGCTTCTTGTTTTGTGTTTTTCGCGAAGTTCTTTTGTGAGATGGCTGCCTAGCATCGTGTTGCGTATGTGTGGTGGCGCGTTGCGTACGTATTTGCGTTGTTTGCTTGGTTTTTTGCTTGATTTCCAGGTTGTACTCCAGTTCATTTTTTACCTATACTATTGAGCTTGCTATTTTTGATACTAGCGGCCATCTTTCGCTTGCTTCTTTTGCGATCGGTCCTTTTATTAGTGTTCCTTTTGGGTTTCCAAGATCGTCTTTGATTATTACTGCTGCGTTGTCTTCAAATTTTATGTGCATTCCGTTTCGTCTTTTGTATGGCATTTTTTGTCTGACAATGACTGCACTTACTACTTGTTTGCGCATGTCTGGTTTGCCTTGTATGACTGAGCACATGACTTTGTCTCCTACTCCTGCGCTGGGTTTTCTTCCTTTGACTGTTTTGCAGTTTATGACTGAAACTATTCTCATGAGTCTTGCGCCGCTGTTGTCGCATGCTAAGACTACTGCTCTGTGAGGGAGGCCTTTTGTTATGCGTGCTTTGACTGCTTTCATTCTTCTTGCCCCTTCTCTTGTTTCTTTTCACGTCTAACTTTTCCTTCTTCTTGAAGTTCTTGTTTTGCTGCGAATAGTTTTTCGTGTTTGATTTTTTCTGTGATGATGAAGTGTTTTGTTTTGCTGAGAGGCTTGCATTCTACGATGCGCACGATATCTCCTTCTTGCGCGTTTATTTCTGGAGGGTTGTGTGCTTTTACTCGTGTGCGTGCTTTCTCATATCGTTCATATTTTTGAACGTTTTTTCTGCGTGGCCATTCTACTGTTGCTGTGTGTTGCATTCGTGCAGCTACTACGATGCCGGTAAATGTTCTTCCTCTGGTTCTTGTTTGCATGTTACACCTTAAGTTTGATTCTTTCTTCTGGTTGTACAAGGACTTTGTTTCCTTGTACTGTTTTGCCCCCGATTATGAATGTTGTTCCTTTTTTTGGAACTTTTTTTATTCCTTTTTCGGTTTCAATGTGGATTGTGTTTTTTGTTTCATCAACAACAATTCCTTGTATTTCTTCTAACTGTTTGTTAGCAGCTTTTTTTACAAGTGCTTGTTTGCCAATCCATTCATCATGAATAGCATGTGTATTCATGGTCATTTTATGATAATTGTTTCAGGAGCAAATCCTGCTGCAATTAATATTTGTTTTGCTCTTTGTTTGTGTTCGCCTTGAAGTTCTATGCGGTTTTCTTTGACAGTTCCACCGCATGCCAAGGCTTCTTTGAGTTTTTTGCATATTTGATCAAGGGATATTTCCTTGTCGTCTATACCATCGATAACAGTATATTTTTTGTTGTACCTTTTGTTTTCGAGTCTGATGGTGATCTTTTGGCTTTCCTTTGCGATGCTTTCACAAACGCAAAGTTCTTGTGGTAACCCACAGGTTTCACATACAGTCATGCTTTCTGCTCAGCCTCCTGTGCAAGGATTGTTTTTATCCGTGCAATTGTTTTTTTAGCGAGTTTGATTTTTCCTGGGTTTTTTGGATTTGTTCCGATTGCCACTTGTGCGTTGTCTTTCATGAGTTCTTTGCGTGCTTCAATGATTTTTTGTTTCAGTTCTTCTGGTGGTAAATTGCGGAGTTCTTTATTTTTCATTTTTGCTCTCAGTGCTTAATTCTTGTATTGTTATATCGTCTGGAAGTTTAACATCTGGCCCCATGATTGCTACTTTGATTCCAACTTCTCCTGTCTTGGTGATAACAATTGCTTGCGCGCGTTTTACGCCGCTTATTGCAATGTCTCCGCATTTCTTGAGGTATCCAGTGTAGAATCTCCAGCTTTTTGCTCGTTGGCTTGGCACTTTTCCTGAAACAATTATTTCTATTCCAAGTGCTCCTGCGCCCATGACATCACTCATTGTTTTGTGTCCTATGGCTTTGAATTTGTTTGTTCCGAATCGTTCGAGTGCTCCTGCTATTCTTTCAGCCACTATTTGCGCGTCAAGGTTTGGGTTTTCTACTTCTGCAATTTCTATTTGTGGATTTTCGAGTTTGAATTTTTTCTTGAGCGTGCTTGTTAGTTTTTTGATATTTTCTCCTTTTCTTCCAACGATAAGCCCAGGCCTGCTTGCATATATGATTACTTTCTCACCCATTGGTGTGCGTACTAATTTGGTGTGACTGTGTCCTACATTGCGTAATGTAGCTGATATGAATTCCTGGATACGGTATTCTTTCAAATTTTCTGAAACGAATTTTCTTTCTATCATTTGGTTACCTTTTTTTGTTTTGTTTTTTTCTCTGTGGTTGTTTTTGATTCCTCTAATACAATTTCAACGTGAGTTCTTTTTGCATTTCCTCTGATTCTTCCATGTTTTTGTGTTGTTGGTCCTTTTTGTGTAACGACATGTTTTACTATGAGATTGCCTGTTCCTAATCCTTTGTATTGAGCATTTGCTTCTGCGCTTTTAAGTAATGTGAGTATTTGTGAGCACGCTTTTATTGGGTATTTTCCTGAGCTCATGCCGGCTTTGTGTCCTGCTCCTTCTGCAAATCGGGTAAATGGGATTGGTTCTTTTTTGTTCATTACCTTCTCAAGTAAATTTTTTGCTTTTTGTACGTTCATTCCGCGGATTTTCTGGCAGATCATGATACTTTGTTTCCTTGATATTGGCAAGGCAAGACCTATTGCTTTGGCGCTGTTTTCTATTAGTTGTGTTGAGTATTTGTAGCTCATGTTTACTTCACCGATAGTGCTGCACTGCTTCTGGTTGCTCCGATTCCTGGGGAGCTGTGTTTGACTGATCTACGTGTTAGCGCAAATTCTCCGAGTCTATGTGTGATCATTTCAGGCAGTATTTCCAATTGTATCCATTCTTTTCCATTGTGTACTTTGATTGTTTTTCCTATAAGTTCTGGTATGATTACTAAATCTCTGCAATGTGTTTTGACTGTTTTTTTGTCTGCGCGTACGCGTTCAAGGAATTTTTTTTCTTGTTCAGTGAATCCACGTTTTAATTTTCTTCGTTCTCTTGATGGGCAAAGCTGTGCAAATGTGGCAAGATCTAATTTTTTGATCTCGTCAACTGTTTTTCCACGATACAAATATTCCTTTGCCATTTTGGTTTATTCCTCTTACTTCTTTCTTCCTGTTCTTCTTGGCCAGAGTTTCCCTACTTTTCTTCCTGGTGGTGCAAACTTGTTTGTTGATTTTTGTTTTGCTTTTCTGCTTGTTCTCTTATTTCCGTATGGGTGATCTACTGCGTTTTGTGCTGCAGCTCGTGGCTTTGGCCAGTTTTTGTTCATTGATCTTTTTTTGTGATGTCTCACGCCTGCTTTAAGGAGTGGTTTTTCTAATCTTCCCCCTCCTGCAATGACCCCGATTATTGCGCGGCATTTGAGATTGATTTGTTTTTCTTTTTTGCTTGGTAATTTTATTGTTGCATGTGTTTCTGTTTTGCTTAGTAATCGGGCAGTGCTTCCGCCCGTTTTGCAGAATTTTCCTCCGTCTCCTGGTTGTTTTTCTATATTGTAAATTGGTGTTCCTTCTGGAATATCTGAAAGATATAAGGCATTTCCTGGCAATGCTTCGCCACCTTTTCCACTGGTTATTTGGTTTCCTTGTCTAACGTGTTCTGGTGCTGGTAGCAATGCTGTTTGTCCATCTTGATATTTTACTTCCATGAGTGGTGCACTGTGTCCTGCGCTTTTGATAAAGTTGGTGATTTGTCCTGTAATAAGTTGCTGAGTCTCAGATCTAAGTCTGCTTTGGCCTGCGTATGCAAAGCTTCTTGCTCTCCATGCTGGACCGCCTTTTCCTCTTGCTTGTTGTGCTATTCTTTTTCCCATTGTGTCGCCTTACATGATGCCTAAGTTTGTTGCAATGTCTATTGCCGCAACGTCTTTCGCGAAAGTGATGTATGCTTGTTTTCTTCCTTTTATGCTGTTGAGCGTATTGACTGCAACAACTTTTGTGTTGAATGTTTTTTCCACAGCTTGTTTGATTTCTGTTTTTGTTGCTCGTTTATCTACTACAAATACGAGTTTGTTTTCGCTTTCCATGAGTCTGATTGACTTTTCTGTGGCCAGCGGATATTTTATTACGTTTTCTTGGTCCATTTTCTCAATATTACATGAATAGTTTTTCTTTCTCTAGTTTTTGTATTGCTGCATGTGTGAATAGTGTTAATCTTCCGCAGTGTGTTCCTGGTGCTAAATCTTCTGCATTGATGTTGTTTATTTGGACAATGTTTACTCCTGGAATGTTTTCTGCTGCTTTGATAGTTTTGCAGTTTTTGCTTACAACAAGTAAAGGTCCTGTTGCTTTTTTGTATTTTCTTCCTCTTGTTTTTCCTTTTCCTGCTCTGACTTTTTGTTTGCTTCCTCGTGTTAACTCAGCTTGCAATCCGAGTTTTTCAAATGCTGTTTGCAAGTCTTTTGTTTTTGCTAGTTCTTCAAATGTATTGTCGAGTATGAATGGGTATTGTGTAGGTATTTTGTGGCCTCTTTGCGCAACTATTTCTTTGTTCATCGTTGCTGCAAGAGCGCTTCTGATTGCGAGTTTTCTTTCTTTGTCGTTGATTCTTTTTGCAAATATTTTTTCTGCGCGTGGTGGGTGGGCTTTTCTTCCGCCTACTGTTCCTGGTGCGAATGCTCCTACCCAGATCATTTGCATTCCGCGTCTTACCATAGTTTTTCTTGGTACTCTACTGATGCCTTTTCCGTATGATCCTTTGTAGTCTCGTCTTCTTCTGCTTAAGTTTGCGCTTGCGCGTTGTCCTGCTCTAGGGTCTGCTCCATATTGTTGTCTGTTGTTTGCTTGTATTGTTTCTACTGCTTGTTTAATCATATCGGGTCTGATCTGTGTGTTAAACTGTGCTGGCAATTTTTGTTTGCCTGTTTCCTTATTTTCCGCGTCTAGTATTTTAACTTCCATGTTCTTATTGTTGTGTGTATACAATTATTGGTGGTTCTTTTGCCTCGTTCGATACTGTTCTGCGTGGCTCTGTTAATGTGATGATTCTTTTTTTCGCGCCTGCAACACTTCCTTTTATTAAGATGTATTGATTTTTTACAAGTCCGTATCTTGAGAAACCTGCTTTTTTTTGTATTTCTTCTGGATTGCCGCTGATTTTAATGATATGTTTGTTGTGTTCTGTTCTTTGTTGGTATCCTGTCTGTCCAGCATGAGCCACTCGGTAAGTTCTGTGTCCATGCCATGGTCCAAGGCTTCCAGGGCCTCTTTTTGTTTTTTCGCTTTTATGTACTCTGATATTAACGCCGAATCTTTTTACAGGTCCTTGGGTTCCTTTTCCTTTTGTTACTGCTGTTAAATCAACAAATTGCCCTGCCGTGAACACATCATTGATTGGTATTTCTTTGCCGAGTATGCTTTGTGCATATTTGAGTTTCTCTTCAACTTTTCCACCAATACCAAGTTCAATGAGTTCTGGTTTCTTTTTGCCTATAGTTGTTGTTTTTGGTTGTGTGTATGCCAGTAATCGTACGTCTGCAATATTTGTTGTGTCTGCGTTTTTTGGTTGTTTTTTTGGTAGGCTTATTTTTTTTGCTAGTTCTTTGTCGAGTTTTTCTGCGTGTATTTGTCCCGATGGTTTAAGACCATATGCGGTTTTTTTGTAGAGAAGAATTGAAGCGATTTTGATTGGGGGGCATTCGAGAATTGTGACAGGCATTTGAATTTCTTCGCCCTTAGTGATGCTTGTTGGCTTGTTGTCAGTGATGATGAGATGTGTCATGCCGACTTTATATCCTGCAAATCCGAGAATTTTTGTATTTTTTCCAGTCCAGGATCTTATTCTGCTAGCTAACTTTTTGGCACGTTTTCTTGGCCAAAACTGCATGCTTCCTCGTCTTGGATTTCTGATTCTAGGCATTTTATCTCGTTATTTTTGTGTTCCTGCTGTATTTTTACTGTGTTCCTGCGAAATTCCGTGAGAATAAAGTAAGTGCTTTTTTTGCACCGACTGTACTGGGAATCTTTATTCGCAGGCTTGTCAGTTGATTTTCGTCAATATATTCTCGGGGCAAGCCGCCCTTTATAAAGCTTGCTTTTTTAGGAAGCAACATCTGAGATAGCGTCTTTTTTGGATTTTTCTGTTTTTTTCTTGATCGTGTGTTTTGTATTTTGTCTTGTCACATTTCTTTGTTTGGCAATAGTATAATTTGCAGGGTTTTTTATTTTTTTGCAAAATCCGTCTGGTTTGCATACTCCTAAGTCTATCATATAGGCTTTGTTACTGCAGTTTGGCGGCAGAATGGTTTTTTTGTTTGCTTTGTGGTGCCTAAGTTGTCCAAGCAGCAAAACCTCTCGCAATGGTTCGGGGTTGAGTTCATTCCATTTTTTCAAGTATTCTTCTATTGCGTTGTACTCCCAGCCGCAGGATCGTAGGAAGTTTATGAGGATAAATACAGCTCTTTTTTTACCATCTGTTAATCCTTTAGAGATGAGTTGTATGCATGGCGGAAAGTATTCTTCAGGTATTGAGTGTAATACTGGCTCAAATTCTTTTTTTATTGGTTTAATGATTATTTCTTCGCGTTCTATTTGTGCATCAAACGCGCTTACAAGTAGTTTTGTTGCTTCTCCAGGGAGGGTTTTTTCGCGTTCTAGAAAAGGAAATGTTTTTTGTATTGTCAAAGGTTTTGCATGGTCTTTCTTGAAAGATAATATTTGTTCTGGTTTTATGACTGTGCTTGCTAGTCCTGATTTTTCGTTGAGCGAATATGGCATTCTGTAAAGGTGTCTTGTTGCTATCAAAATAGTATCTATGGCTAGAATGGTGAATGGATCGAGTTTTTTGTTAATAAACAATTCTTCTTTTTTCTTGTTTATTTTGTTAGCAATTGTTTCGATATCATGCATTGAGAGCAGTCTTTTTGTGAGTTCTGTTTTTATCATGTCTTGCAAATATGCAGCTATTTTTCTTGGTCCGTCAGGAAACAAGTTTTTTGTTGAGATATTGTTTACTCGTTCTGGAAATGCTTCAAATGGTATGCCTATGTGGAATCCGTGGTTGCCTGAGAATTTGATTCCAATATTTTTTACTCCGTGGTATTGAAGTGCTTGTATTATTAAGTCTGCTGCGATTTTGGAATATTCGAGTTCAGGACAATCTATGTCTAATAGTAAGTCCCATCCTGTGCGTATGTTGTTTAGTTCTCCAGGACTCATTCCTGTGGTGATTTGTAAGGGGTTGTTCCAGAGTTCTTCGCTGCAGTGAAAGCTTGTTGCGCCTTGTTTTACGAGTTCCAGAATGTCTTGAGGGTATTGCAGTACATCGGGTCTTTTTCCGTATCCAGTGCCGCCATAGCTTACCGCAATTTCTTTGCTTGTGGCAGCAGACACAAGTGCTTCTTGTATGTGTTTCTGTTTGTAATATTTAAGAAGTATATTCAGAGGGATTTTTTGGTAAGTGCTCATAATTTTACTGATGTGAAGAAGTTTATATGTTCTTTGCTGTTATTTCAAATGTTGGGTCGAATACCCCGCAGCTTGCTGCGGTTATCTGCACCAACTTTGAAAGACTGAAATTGCTGGTCGGCGAAGCCGAGAAAACTCGCGTAATACCCCGTCAGCTTGTTGCGGGGATAGCGAGTTTTCAGGCAATTTCTTTATTTGTTCTCGATTTTAAGCTCTTCAGTCTTTTCTTGGCACCATCATCTATACTTCAGGAATGTAGCCTTCAGGTCTTTTTTCTTGTTTGTTTATTCTTTCACTGAGAAGGTCTACAGTTATGTTGCATTGTTCTTTGAGTGCTTTTTGTGTTGCTTGGAGTATTTTGAGTGTTGGTGCTATTCCTGGATTATAATAGTATTTTGTTCTGTTGTTTACTCCTGTGCCTAATAGTTCTTTGGCTTTTTTACTTGACATGAGTACATAATCCATGTTGACATAGAAATCGACCCATGAATCATATGATTCTCCTCTTATTTCTGCTGTTTTAATAATGGTTGGCGCATCATCACAATCAATTGTTTCGATTACTTTGTATTGTTTCCCTTGTTGAACCATTGCGAGGTTACCTTGTTCTCCGAATGAAAACATGGCATACTGCGCTGCTTGCGATCTGAGCATTGCCAGTCGTGCATCTAGTAAGTGTTTTGTTGCTTTGTCAGTAGTGTTTTCTTGTAATTCTCGGACTTGTAAGGTCCATGGTTCAATTGCAGAGAGAGGGATGATTTTGTCAGGAACTTGCTCAAATTTCCAGCTCGTGTTATGTTGTTGATCTAGTTTTTCAAATTCTGCAAGTACATTTTGTAATTCTTCAGTTGAAACAGTGTGAGTTTCTGTAATGGGTTCGATCGCGTTAAGCTGTTCTTGTTGTGCTAATTGTGTAGGGGCACAGGCTAATAGTGTGATCAGTAGAAAGATATATGTTGAATTTTTTAGGAAATGTGGCATGTTTTGTTAGCCAGATACTTGCTTTTTAAAGTTTATGGACTGTGAATATGCTGTTCGCAATATTTATAAGAGACATGTTTTTTTTGAGTTGTATGTTTAATCATCTTAAAACAGCAGTTTTGCTTGCAGCGTTGTCAGCTTTAGTATTGTTTGTAGGTTTTTTGTTAGGTGGTAATGCAGGATTAACAATTGCTTTAATTCTGGCGGTTTTGATGAATTTTGGTATGTTGTTTTATTCCCATAAATTAGTAATCGCAATGTATCATGCAAAGCCTGCAAAGAAGTCAGAGTATCCGCAATTGCATAGCATGATAGAAACTCTTGCGCATAAAATGCAGTTGCCTAAGCCGCAGATTTTTATTGTTCCAAATCCAACGCCAAATGCGTTCGCTACGGGACCTAGTCCTAGAAAAGCTGTTGTTGCTTGTACTGAGGGTATTTTGAAGTTGTTAAGCAAAGATGAGCTTGAGGGTGTGTTGGCTCATGAGATGTCTCATGTTAAAAATAGGGATATGTTGGTAACAACAGTTGCTGCAACTATGGCAGCAGTTATTTCATATGTTGCGAGTATGGCTCAGTTTGCTGCGTTGTTTGGTGGTTTTGGCAGAGATAATGAAGGGCAAAATATTGTTGGCTTGTTGGTTTTAGCAATTCTTACGCCAATTATTGCAGCGATTTTGCAGCTTGCTATTTCGCGTTCGCGAGAATATTTGGCTGATGCTACTGGTGCTAAAACGTTGAAAGATGGTAAGCATTTGGCTTCTGCGTTGCAAAAGATAGAGAATTCTGTGAAGCATCATCCAATGCGTGGCAATGCTACTATGAGTTCTTTGTTTATTGTGAATCCGTTTAGGGCGCAGAATTTTGCCGCGTTGTTTAGTACGCATCCTAGGACTGAAGAGCGTGTAAAGCGCTTGCATGAGATGAAGTTTTAATTGTGAGTCTTATTTCAAAAAAAATAATTTTGTTTGGCTTTCTTTACATGTCGGAATGCCACTAGTGTGTATCACGAGTGGTTTACTGTAGCGAGTGGCATTCCGAGCATGATCAAGAACCACTGGTTATTTTTTCTTATGATTTTCTGAACAGTCATGCCACTGGTGTTGAGCGACGAAGGAGCGATCACCAGTGGTTCTTGACAGAGGGGACGTGCTCCTTGCGCTTGCCTTGTTTTTGTTCGCCCCTCTTTAAAGCTCCCCATCGACCAAAAAATAGAAAGCGCAAAATAGTCTGGCTTTCAATGTTTAGAAGCACAGGTGAGTTTTAAAGAGAGGACATAACCGAAAGACCGCAAGCCAGTAGCACGTCTCCTCTCTGTATCTATTAGAAAAATAGAGTAGCGAGGGCCCATTTTACTGAGCCCTTCGCACTCGTGGATGGTGGCTTCTGAGAGAAAAGATCTTTAAGGAGGTATTTAATAACTTCGTGAAACAAGATGGAACAACTTTGGAACCTCTTACTTCAAACTTCTGACTTGCTGACTGCAAACGTTTACTTATATTTTCCCTCAATTAATCCTGTTATTCCTTTTGCGATTTTATCGCCCAGGCCCTTCACTTGTTTTAACTGCTCCTCATTTGCATCGAATATTTTGCGTATGCTTCCGAATTGTTTTAGTAATTCTTTTGCTAAGTTTGGTCCAACTGATGGCAAACAACTAACTAAATATTCTTGTTGCTCCTTAATTGTCATAGGTTTTCTGTCAGCATGCGGGCTAAATTCTTTTTTGTTTTCTTCTTGTTCTCGTTTGGCGATTGTTATCAAAAGTGCAGCAGTGTCTTTTTCGTCTTGTGTGTATAAAATTGGCAAACAGTATCCAACTGCGATAGTGCCCAACATGCCGCGTATCGCGTTTGGGTGAATGTTTCGCAGGCCATAAATGTTTTCTTTGCCTTGTATGATTACAATTGGCCGCTCATAATGTTCTTTTAAGTTTTTGATTTGCTCTAATAGTCTTCCATCTACAATGCTGTCAACAAAGTCTTGCATTGTTTTGAGTTCAACGCCTACGCGACTGCTTAGTAAGTAGTCTGCACTTTTGAGCATTTCGAGTTTTATTGTTACTCCTTGTTCAACAAGTTCTTTGACTGTTCCGGTTGTTTTTTCTCGATAGTCTGCAAAAATTTTTACAGATGTATCGAATTGTTTTAATGTTGGTTGCTGATTTATTTTAAGTTGTAATCGTGTTCGTAATTGTCCGAGTGCATCGTTCATGCGTCGTTCTTTGTGTTTTGCGCTCCATGCGTATGCTTCTTCTCGTGTTCCTTTCGTTAAAAATATTGTTACATCTCCTTTTTCTTGTCTTCCTGTTCTTCCTCTTCGTTGGACGTGTCGTATTGCGCTTGGTATTGGTTCGAAGAATATTACTGAATCTACTTTTGGTATGTCAAGGCCTTCTTCAGCAACGCTTGTAGCGATGAGCACGTTGAACATTCCGTCTCGGAATTGATCGAGTACCTCTGCTTGTTGTTTTTGGCTAAGGCCAGTGTTTCTTTTTTTGGCTTGTCCAACAAATACTTGCGAAAGTACGTTCAGTTTGTCTAATTCATCGTGAAGTTTTGTTGCAGTGTCGCGATATTGTGTAAATAATATTATTTTTGCATATTTGTTTTGTGCAAGTTGTTCAGTAACGTGTTTGGTTACTTCAGCAAGTTTTGGGTGTTCAATATTTTGTTCAATTAGTTTTTGTGTGAGTATGTATGAGCTTTTGAATGCAAGGTCGGCTGTTAGGTTTTTTACTGCTTTTATTTTGCTTGTGTATGATTGTTGGTACATATTTTCAAAATAATTAATTAGAGGGGTTGTTCCTTGTGTTTCTAATAATTCTAGTGCGTGATGCGCTTTCATGATTTCTGCAAGCACACTTGTTGCTTTGAATGCTTCAAAATCTTTTTCTCCTGATGCAACTTTTGCGTGAAGTTCCTTTTGTAATCCCAGAAGATCTTTTTTGGTTACTAAGTTTGTTGCTCTGATTCCGTATTCTTTGAGGTGGTTTGTTTTTCCTTGAATGCATTGTTTGAGAAGTTGCTGTATTTTTTTGAACTGCTCAGGAAGTTCTACTCTTATAGTGCTGATTTCGGTTTCTTGGACGTATGGCTGTACATCAGGATCATTTTCAGTTCTTACTTCTACTGCTTCGATGAATAAGTTTTTGCAGACGTTTTCTATTGTTTCAACATCGCCCCCGGGACTTGCAGTTAGTGCGAGTATTAGTGGCCAGTCTGCTTTTTGTTGGTATTGTTTTGCGATGAATACGTAACTGTAATCACCTGTTGCTCTGTGTGCTTCATCGAATACGAGCAGGCTTATATCTTTGATGTTGATGGAATTGCTGATGATGTCGTTTTCTAGTCCTTGTGGCGTTGAGAATATTATTTGTACTTTGTTCCATTGTTCTGATCTTTTTGCTGGTGGTGTGTTTCCTGTGAACAAAACGAATTTATCTTCATCAATATCAAGGTGTTTTTTGAATGTATTGAGGTGTTGTTCTGCTAATGGTTTTGTTGGTGCTAAGATGAGTATTTTTGATTTTGGGTATTGGCTTAGTCTTTGTGCTGTTAGAAGTATTGCAATTCCTGTTTTTCCCATTCCTGTTGGCAGTACTGCTAGTGTGTTTTTGAGTGCTGCTGTTGCTAAGATTGTTTCTTGATATAGTCTTGGAGTAAAGTCTTTTAGCACGTATTTGTTGATTTTTCTTTTATTTATAGGCTTTCTTGTTTTTGATTATTGCAAAGTTCGCAAGAACTTTGTAGAGGGGTTTAATACCCCGCCCTTTAGGGCGAACTTTGCAAGTATCGTGAACAACGAAGTTGTTTGCGTATCAGGAACTTTAGTTCCTGTACAAGAAAACCTTTAGGTTTTCTGTACGCGAAAAATGTATTTTTCGCTGTAGAAAAACGCACGATAAAATACCCCGACCTTCAGGTCGGGGAATAGTGCGTTTTTCTTTATTTGCTCTGAGCTTTTTACTCTCTACGTTTAGAATACGTGTTCAATTATGTTTTTTTCTTGTATCCAGTATCCTGCAAGTGCACCAAGCAGTAATACGAAAACAGTGATGCGCAAATTTGCGTATAAGCTTCCAAGAATAAAACCAAGAAAGAAAGTCATTATTGCAAGGAAGATTGGTACTTTTTCTCGTGTTTTGTTAACGTACCAGGCTCTGCCAAATAATAAGCCTACAAGAAAGCAGACAGTGTATAATATTAAGTTATTTTTTGAGAATATTGCGAGTGCCAATCCGATGAGTAAAAATGGTGCTGCTGCTATTTCTGGCCAGTCTAATATCGGTTTTGTTGGTGTGAATGCAGTTCCCATGTTAAAGTGAAGTCTTTATCAAGTATATAAGCCAGGCAAATCCTCCGACTAGCAGTGCTATTATGAATGAGTAGAAGTTTAAAAATATTGCCAAGAGTATGTATGTGATTATTGTTGTTGCTACAAATATGTATGTTAGACGTGAGGTGTACAATATGTGCGATCCATCTAACGGTGGTATTGGAAGCAGATTCCAGGCAGCAAATGCAAGATTTAAGTTAAACAGCGGAACAGACACGCTTTCTGGCAACAAGTTGATCCATTCTAGGCTTTTGATAAGTGCTGCAAATATGATATTGCTTGCTGGCCCAGTCATGGCAATTTTTGATAGTGATGTTAAGTTTGGTCCGTAACGGAATCCTCCGAGGCGGTGTATGTGTACAGTAGTTATCATCGCTCCTGTTGCTGCTAAGAATTTGATGTTTCCATTGCTCACTAATACTAAGATAAGTCCAATTATGATGCCGTGCCACCAGAATAAGTGTGTGACTTTTTGTCCCATGGTTAATGCCATGATTCTTTGGCCAGAGTGGTGTATGAATACAGTAATTGCTACAAAAATTATTGATTTAATGAAGTTTACAAGTCCTATTGCAGAGTCAAAAGAGGTTGTTCCCCATTGATCCCATGAGTAGATAAATGCAAGTGCCAAAACCACAATAATGAATCCTCTGAACTCTGCTTTTGTGTACCAGAAATATTTGTTTAATTTATCTACGAAATTTCGCATGTTGCCTCTTTTTAAAGAGGTTGTATGTTATGCTCTTTATATATTTTCTTAACAAGCAAGTTTATTTCTTTTTCATGTCCTGCTCCGACAACTGCTACAATTTCTGCATCAGGGTGATTAAGTAATATGTGTGCAAGTTTCTTGGCCATGACTTCGTTGCGCTCTTTTATGAGAACGCAGTAAACGTTAGGGTATTTTGTTTTGACTTCTTTGATTAGTTTGTTGATTATTTTGTGTGATGGAACTTTTGCAAGGTCAAATTTGATGCCTTTTTTAAATATTAATCCGTTGATAAGATCCTTTGCAAAAGTCCATTTTTCTTTCCAGCTTAGCGCATTTGAGAATTTTTTAAGTGTTATTTCTATGTCTTGATCTATTAGTGCTATTTTTGCGCCTGTTTGTTGTGCTATTTCTATCGCTTTTAGCATTTCTGTCCCAGGACTCACACCTACTTTGTTGCCCAGTTTTTTTTCTACCCATGAGCCTATTTGTGCAAATAGCCAGCCTTTAAGTCCTATCCTTTTGATGTCTTTGAGCGAAAAATTTTTCGTGTGCGGGTTGTATTTTTTTTGTAGCAGCGCAGCAAGTCTTTTCTTGTCAAGCTCAACAGCGATGATTGTTGGTTTTTTTTCACGTATTGTTTCTTCTACATGTTTTAAACTTTCAGGAGATATGTGGCTTGTTCCGATGATTGTGAGTTTCATGTTTTTTTTGTGTATTTGCGTGATTTATTAAATATTGTATGAACTCCCCTTTCTTTCCTAACTCATACTTCTTACCTCAAACTGCGTTCTCGAAATGTTTAAATATCTTAACTCTTAAAGAATGGTAACTAAGGAGGCTGAGCATATGTTGAGAATGAAGCAAATTCAGGAAATGTATAATATTAGGGTTTTTACTGATGAAGGTGATTATTTTGGTGATGTTGAAGAATCAATTCTTTCGCAGAATAAGGTTCATGGTTGGCGTGTTCGTGCAACAAAGAGTTCTTTTTTGAGCAGAGTGCTTGGCAGCGCAAAAGGAGTCATTGTTCCTCATCAACTTGTAAAAGCAGTTGGTGATATCATGATCATTAGCAAAGCTGCAATGCCTAGTTATTCTGAGGATGAAGAGCCAGTTGAAGCAGCATAATTATTAAATAAGGTTTAGTAACAAATTGGTATGAACTTGAAAATGATAGGACTGATAGTTATTATTTTTTTTAGTTCTCATTGCAATCATTGTTAAATTGTCACCTTTTCCTACTTGTGATTTGTTTGAGGAAGAAAGAAGTATGCAATTCTGTGATTGTATGGGATTTGAAATGGTCATATATGAAGATCATTTCTTCCGTAAAACTTCTTGTATTGGAATAAGAACTGAAGTGAGCAGGAATTGTAATCCTGGTTTAGAGTGCCCCATCTTATCTTAATTATGGTAGTTACTTTTTGCGATCTTTAAATTGTATGCTATAAACACTGAACTCTTTACTTTTTACTGTGTGCTGCTTACTGGTTACCACATACTACTTACTAATTAGGAGCGATAAAAGTTTAAGTAGTGATTGCCGAACATCGTGACCATGTCTGATTTAAATGAATGGGCAAAGACTTTTCTGCAACAACGCGATTTGTTAGAGGGAGCTATTGTTAAGTTTGAGGATGTTTCTGACGGTTTTGTTGTGCACAGAAGAGATGGTTTGGTGCGTGTTTTTGTGTTTCCCGTTTTACAAAAAATCGATGAGATTATATTTGCTCCAGGCGTTGTCAAGGTAATGCTTCTCAATAAAAAACAAAATCTTGATTTTGTGCTTAGAGACTGGAAAAAATTGGCGTCAAAAAAAGATTTGTGTATTTTTTTTGTGAATCCTGATGTAAATGAGAAGTGGATATTGTACCCGCATACACATGATCAGATTACTGAGCCAGCCGTGTTAAAGTCTGGCTTAGAGTCTTTATTTTCAGGAGTTCCGCGGGTTTGATTATTGCAAAGTTCGCAGGACTTTGCACTGGGGTTTAATACCCTGCCCTTTAGGCGAACTTTGCAAGTATCGCGAACAACGAAGTTGTTTGCGTATCAGGAACTTTAGTTCCTGTACAAGAAAACCTCAAGGTTTTCTGTACGCGAAAAATGTATTTTTCGCTGTAGAAAAACGCACGATACCAATAAAATTCTTAAGAATTTTATGGCGCCAAAAATTTCTTGAATTTTTTAGCGAAATACTCCGGCCTTCAGGTCGGGGAATAGTGCGTTTTTCTTTATTGCAGGAATCGTTTAATTACACATGAAACATTATTAGACTGATTATAGTTCCGACGAATATTCCTGCTAACAACTCAGAAATGTTATGCTGTTTCCGTATTCTGTACGCATCGTGTAAAATAAATGCAAGCAAGACATAACTTATTGCGCTGCTGCTTGCTAAAAACCCGTCTGTGAGTGTTATTGTTGTTGCCAATGCGCTTGAGAGTGCTGCATGGGAGCTTGGCATTCCTCCAATTTTGAAAAAAGAATTAATACGTTTAGCAATAATTATTTTAATGATTTGATTGACGAGCCATGCAGCAAAAACAGTCAAAATAATATTCATGTGCTCAGTATGGTTGATGGGCTTTTAATTTTTTGGCTTTTCTCTCTTTAATGTCAACTTCTTATTGCAAAGTTCGCAGGACTTTGCACTGGGGTTTAAAACCCTGCCCTTTAGGGCGAACTTTGCAAGTATCGCGAACAACGAAGTTGTTTGCGTATCAGGAATTTTAGTTCCTGTACAAGAAAACCTTTAGGTTTTCTGTACGCGAAAAATGTATTTTTCGCTGTAGAAAAACGCACGATACTGATAAAATTCTTAAGAATTTTATGGCGCCAAAAAATGCATTGAATTTTTTGAGCGAAATACCTGACCTTCAGGTCGGGGAATAGTGCGTTTTTCTTTATTTCAAACTTTTTCCAGTATACTAAAAAGTAACATTTATATATTGGTATGCCTTGATTTTTGGTGTTGTTAAAGAGGTGTTGAATGGATATATTAGAAACAATGGCGTCTGCGGTTGAGTCAGTTAATGTGCTTAAGCAGCAGTCTGTGCAAATTGAAAATATGAGGAAAATTCTTCCTGCCTTGTTGGAGAAAGGATTAGATAATGTGAATTTGTCAATGTTTGATGAGTCAACGCGTCTTGTTTTGTTAAATAGTTTTGGTGAAGAGTACGTTCGCAAGGGTCGCTTGCAGGAAGCAATGAAAGCGTTTATTCTTGCTGGTAATCATGCGCGAATTTCTGATATCGGTATTGATTATGAGCGTGTTGGTTTGTTTGAGAATGCAATTGAGTGTTATCGTTTGGCTGGAAATCATGAAAAATTGAGCAAGATAGGATCAAAATGTTTAGAGGATGGTAAGCTTGGTGCTGCTATTCAGGCGTTTCGCGCAATTGATGATGTTCCTCGTTTAGCGTCTGTTGGCGATGAATGCTTACGAAAAGAAAAATATGATTATGCTATTGAAGTATTTAGTTCATTGAATAATAAACAAAAACTTGTTGAAGTCGGTGATAAAGCGTTGCGTGAGCGGCAGCTCGGGTACGCTTCGAAAGCTTTTGAGCTTGCAGGTAATTCAGAAAAATTGTCTGCTTTGGGTGATGTTTGTTTACGTGAAAATCTTATTGCTACAGCGTTGCAGTGTTATACACTTGCTGGCAATCATATGATGGCTCAGTTTGTAGAGCAGAATTTTGGAAGGCAAAAATGATTGAGAAATGTGATCGTCATAGAAAAGAAAGAATTGGCGGATGTACTTGGTGTGGTAAGCGAGTTTGTGAGTTATGTATTGTAAAGCAGGAAGGTAAAAAAGTGTATTGTGCGAAGTGTTCAGGAGTGCTTAGTGGTATTTCACCTATGCGTGTTCCGTTGGCAGCTCCTCGCCCCGCTCCTCCGCAAGGTCGCAGATATATGATTCATGATGGTTATTTGGTGTTAAGAGAATGAGGTGTTTGTATGGATGTTTCTAATTTATTGAAGGTGAATTCATTAGCTCAGGAGTTGAAGAAGCATCGTTTTGCTGAATCAAGTGAAGATGCGTTTAGGCAGGCGCAGGAAGCGATTGAACCGAGAAAACAAGCAATGCCTTTGTCAGAATCAATGCAGGTAGATCGTCCAACTGCAGCGCTTGAAATACGCAAGGTTGAATTGCTGTTGGAGCAAAACAAGCAATATGTTGATCAGCAGCTTTCCTTGTTTCGCAGTACAATTAACCAGTTGATTGGTGAATTGAATAGTGTACGTTCTCAGCTTGGCAAGTTTTCTGAATCGCACCCGATTCCTAAAGATAAGCAGGTTCCTTTGAAGACTGAGCCAAAAGTTGAGCATCCAAGGCAAGGCAATTTTAAGCCAGAAGATGTTGATATTCAGAAGATGTTCTATTTTGGAAATAAGTGATTAGTAAAGTATCAAAAGCGTAATTCCAAGCCATAACAACAGTCCAATAACCATTCTGCTATCAAGAAAAATATAGTGGGGGTGTCGTGCAATCGTGTGCCCTGTTCTAACGAATCCGTAGTATCTGAGAATAAGATAAATTGCAAACGGAAGTGTTATGTACAATCTATGGTGTATTCCAAAAAAAACGTAGAGTGTATATGCTAAAATCAAAGTAGTTGTTGCGAGTGTGCAGATACTGGTAACAATATCTTCGCTGTATCCTGCAAGTGTTTTCCTCAGCTTATCTGCTTTGTGTTTAAGTAAGTTAACTTCTGCGTGTCGTTTGCCAACTACTAAAAAGAGTGCGAGGAAAAAGACGCAAACCATGAGCCATGGGCTGATAAAAACGTTTATTGCGTATGCGCCAGCCATAGCTCTTATGACATAGTTGACAGACAATAGAATAATATCTGCATATACTTCGTGTTTTAACCAGAAAGTGTATGCTTGACTGAGTAGTATGTAAGCAATTCCTGCAAGTACAACATTTTTTGATATGTTGTTTGCAATAAAAAATCCAACTATAAGTAAGGCAATAATTAAAACAAAAGCAGTTCCTGCACCGACTGTTTTTGCTGCTAATGGTCTGTTTTTTTTTTCAGGGTTTTGTCTGTCTTTTTCTCTGTCAACATAATCATTGATAATGTATGTTGCTGATGAAAAACAGCAAAAGCTTACAAAAGCGAGCAGGGCGGCAATTAGTGCAGGATTGTTTGTTAGGTTTCCTGAAAAGATTAAAGGTACAAACACAAGAAAATTTTTGTACCATTGCTGAGGTCGCAGGAGTAATAGTGTTTGCATGATTTTTTAATTCATTGCATGTAATAAAAACCTTACTCTTCTTCGTAGTGTTTGTATTTCTTCCCCAAATATTCGAGAATGCGTGTTGAATCTGGAATTATTTTTCCATCGTCAATTAATACAGGCACAGTTCCGCTGTTTTCCATGACTATGTCTGGTCTGCTGATTGGATCAATGTCTATTGTTTCGTATTCAAGTTTAAGTTCATCTAGTTTTCTGCGTACTTTTTTGCAGAAGGGGCAGTTTGGTATTTGGTATATTGTTAAGGTCATATGTTTAAACAGCAAGTCTCTATTTTTAATCTTTACCTCTTTTCAGAATTTAGTCATTCTCTACTCTTGGTGCTAGAATAAAACTCAATAACAATTTATCCATAACTTTGTATTCTAGTTTTAGTGGATAATCTTTGCTGAAGAATATTTGTACATTGTCTGCGAGTTTTCCTGCGTTGATCATTTTTTTGAGGTATTCTATTGAATATTTTGATTTTGTTTTTTCTTGGTTTTCTGTTTGTATTTTTGTTTCATCGCCGTTTTTGATTTCTATGTTTGCTTTGCTTAGGTTTCCTTCTGCCGCAATGGCAAACGTGTCTGGTTCTGCTGAGAATGTAACGCTTTCTGCAATGATGTCTGCGTCTGCTATTGCGTTTGTTAGAATGTTGCTTGTGGTGCTGATATTTACTGGAAATGTTAAGTTTGGTATTCTTTGTTCTTTTTCTTCCAATTCGATAAGTGGTATGCTGAAAGTTCTTGTGTTTCTTCCTTTCAGTTTGATGTGTAGTTTGTTGTCTTCGGTAATGTCTAAGGTTAGAATATCGTTTGCGTTTACTCTTTTGAGGATTTGTCTGAAGTTTGCTAGATTTATTGCTATTTCTCTTTCGTTTTCAATGTCGTATTCTGTGAAACTGCTTGATAATAACTTAAAAATAACCATTGCAACGTTTGCCGGGTCCATTGCGATCATTTCAAGTCCGTCTCGGGTTATTTTAAAGCTCGCCTCGTTTACAAGGTCTGAAATTACGCTGATGCTGTCTTTAAGAATGGTTGGATCTGCCAATACTAGTTTCATAATCTTTTCCCCCTTTCTAACAGTTGATTTTAGGCTAGCAGGAGTTTAAATAGATTACTATACTGGAGTAGAGTCATTCCCAAATCAAAGTTTAATACTTTATTTGTTATGATACTCCGCTCCTTGGGGCGGTTGGGTTCGTCCTTGTTTTTCTTACAATTGATGGAGTATCATAACTTTAAACCCGAGAAAATTTGAAAAATTTTCTGGGCACAACAAAATTTTCAATTTTGTGTGCAGGAAATTACCATGATTTCCTTGCACAGAAATGCTTTGCTTTTCTTGTACAGAAAATTCAAAGAATTTTCTTGTACCCTACTGCTTGCGGTGGTTGGGATTTTTATTTAATTGTTTTCCGATCTCCATTTAAGATAAGGTGAAGTGTTTTTCCTTCTTTGTATCCCATTTCTTCACTTAAGCTTTTGAACGCTTCCATCATGTGCATTTCGCCGTGTGCTGGAATTAGATGTTTTGGTTTGAGCATGTTGATAATGTCTCGCATGTCTTCTCTGCTGCTGTGTCCTGATACGTGTGCTTCTGTGTAAATGTGAGCTCCTATTTTTTTGAGGTTTTGTTCTAGTGTTGCTCTGTTTTTTCTGTTGATTTCTGCTGGAATGATGTGTGATGAGAAAATAATATGGTCATTTTTGAAGTTCCAGGGGTAAATGTTGTGTACCATTTTGTTGAGGGTGCTGTTTGGTTCTCCTTGATGTCCTGATACTACAAGTAAGTATTTATGTTTGCCGTCTTTTATTACGTCTGCGATTTTTCTTCGTATTTTTCGCGCATATTTTATAACGTCTGCTGTTTGGCTTAAGTCAAAAATTTTTGCGTCTTTTGCAGCCATGGCGTATTTTTCCATGCTTCTACTAAGAAAAATAACTTTTCTGCCGAGTTTTTTCCCGAATTCAGTAATTGTTTTTAATCTTACTGCGTGGCTTGCAAATGTTGTTACAAGTATGCCTTCATTTTCTGGTATTCTGAATAATATGTCTCGTAGTTTGTCTTTTGCTTCTTGTTCAGGGGGTGTTCTTCTTGGGTTTCCTGCATAAATACAGTCTTGCATAAGTGCAAGAACTCCGTGATCTCCTAATTGTTTTAATCGTGGGTAATCGGGCGGGTTTCCATATACTGGTGCGTTGTCTAGTTTGTAATCGTTTGCGTATATGATTGACCCTGTATGAGTGTGAAGCACAGCAATGATTGTTTGTAGTGTGCTGTGTGTTGTGTGTACAAATTCCATTTCTAGGTCTTTGTTGAGTTTTTTTATTCCTCCTGCTTTCATTTCTATTATGTTGTTAGGCAGTGTTATTTTTTCATCTCTGCAAATTATGCGCAGGAGTGCTGCAGAATATGGTGTGCAGATTACTGGCGCTTTGTATTTTTTTGCAAGTCTGGGTATTGCTCCTAAATGGTCAAGGTGCGCATGTGTTGTAACAATTGCAATAACTTGTGATCGCCAATCTTCTATGGTGTAGTCAAGGGGAATTGCATTTGCTGTTTGTAGTGTTTTGATGCTGTTTCTTGTAGTGTTGTCCATTTCTTCTTCTGTTAGTTTGATGTAGTTTGGTAAATGCAGACCCATGTCAAAAATCACAACAGAATCGTTGACTTTTACAGCAGTCATGTTTCTGCCAACTTCACCGTAGCCACCAACAGCTGCTATTTGTATATCCATGAACTTCAGAATTGCGTATGTGTTTTTAAGAGTATCGAAGAAGAAAAAAAGCCGCTTTCGCGGCAATTAATATTTTAATCGTCGTCTCCCAAGTTATCATCATCGTCCCAGCTATTGTCTTCATCTTCGTCGTATGCTTTTAGTTCATATTTCATGTTGCACCTCCCTGTTCTGCAGAGAATAGCTTGCCCTTGTTTGAAAGGAGGTATTTAAGTTTTGTCTTTCTGACAAATAAGTATTGTCGTACTATACTTGCTCAAAATTTAAGATAAGGAAAGCAGTTTTAGCTTGTATACTGGAGGTAAGCACATGACAAAATCAAGCTCTATGGCCACGTTGCTGGTAGTTGCAGTGATAGCTCTTGGTTTAATGGCTTTTGTGAGTTTTACTGGTGATGTAACAGGCAACGTTCCGCGTCTAGGACCTTCTGCTGGTCGAGACCAATTTGCTGCACCGATTCCAGATCAAACAGCATCGTTGCCACGGCAGGCACCAGATCGTACATTGGTCTTGGATAATGATGAAAACGGATATGTAAGTGAGGCATATGAACAAGCAAGATTAACACATGCATTGTTTTGCGAATACATAAGGAGAAATCCTGGATCAATGCCAGATGCACGAATTAATTATTATTGTTAGTTTTTTTCTATAGTATTCTATTTCGTTTAATAAACCAATAACTTTTAAAAGGATACTTTGGGTTATTCTTTATAGGAAATTTTGAATTAATCAGTTTTTTGGTCAATGTCGTGAACGCCCTATGATTTTTGTCGTCGGTATTCAAAGCCCAAGAAAATCAGAGATTTTCTGGCACCAAAAACCCTTGGTTTTTTAGTGTTGGCTTGGGAATTTTGACTAAATTCCAATGGTTTTTCAAAGTTCCCTATACTTCAAAGCAATTCGCGGAGGTTCCCGAGTGGTCAAAGGGGATAGCCTCAAGAGCTATTGACTTAGTGTCTTCGCAGGTTCAAATCCTGCCCTCCGCATTACGAACGCAGTGAGTAGATTGCGTTGAGGGAAGGTTAGACAGAAGAGCGCAGCGTCTTGTCTCTACCTGCCCTCCGCATTTCTAAATTTTTCTTAAAACATTTTTTAAACGGTTGCCAAGATTTCTGATTCATGCAAAGATTAAAGGATTTGGTTAATAGAGTTGTTCCAGAAGGACCGTTCAAAGAAGTACTGAGATATGTGCATCATCGTGCTACAAGAAATGGAGGCATTGATGTAGCGTATGATCTTGGGAAGAGTTGTTATCGTGTAACATTTCCAGATGGGCCGCTACAAGGCCAGCAAGTTCTGTTTCCAAGAGAGTCTATTGTTCCTTTGTTGGGTATGGGTGTTGAGATTCCGCCGTATTTTACAAAGCCTTTTGCAGAGGGAGCACTTGTTATTGATGCAGGAGCATATCCTGGAGAATTTGCAGTGTTAGCCTCGAGAATGGTTGGTTCTGGTGTTGTTGTGGCTTTAGAGCCAGATCCGGTTAATCGAGCCTATCTGCAAAAAGTACTGGATTTGAACGGCGTAGATGTTGCAAGTTTAGAGCTGGCATTATCTGATGGTGTTGGAAAAAAACAGTTAGTACTAAATGGTGTTGAATCTCAAATTGTTAATCCTGATTACAGAAGAAATGGATCAGAGCTGGTTGATGTAAGAACAATAACCTTGGATTCATTAACAGCAGAAGCAAGAACTGCGAGCAAGCCAATCGTTGTGAAGATGGATATTGAAGGGCATGAACTTGAAGCATTCAGGGGAGCTTCTGAAACAATCGCTTATGGTGCTCAGTTTATTGTTGCTGCATATCATAGGGTTGCAGGTGAGCAAACATACTGTGCCCTGTCAAGTTTGCTTAGAGAAGAGGGGTATAAAGTAGAGTTAGTTAACCAACCTCATGTTACACTGATCGCGCGCAAATCTTAGAAATCAATATAAAAATCAGTAATTCTTGCTTGTTTATGACAACTATTCTTTACATGGTGGCGAGTGCTATGGGGAGTTTGCAAAGGAAGGTGATGATGCGAATTGCATTTCTAAAGCATTTTTAAGAGTTTTAATATATAGATTCATCTGCAATTCAACATTTTTCCATTGTTCCTTGCTTATTGATTCGCCATAATATGTGCTTCGGTTTCTTTTGCTTCTGATAGTTTCAAAAAATTCCCAGTTAAATTCTAATTCAGAGTGTTTTTGGCACAAGTATGCGAATAAGCACTCATGTGTTTTGATTTTTATTTTATCAATTCTTACAAGAGCTTCTGCAATAGTGTGCAAAGCATCGTAGTGTAGTTTGTATATTGCGTTCCAGTCATCGCTGTCTTTGGTAGAAATTTTAATCAGCTTCTTTGCAGTTTCTAAGTCTTTAAATGCTAATTTAATCATGTCCCTGATTTGATTTTCATCAAATTCAGATAAGGGCAAGTATGATCCTTCAGCTATACAAACGTCGTAAATGTTTTCTTTTGTTCTTTCTTTATGCATGTATTTCCACAAAATCTAAGTTTCCTTTTATTAATT
This sequence comes from Candidatus Woesearchaeota archaeon CG10_big_fil_rev_8_21_14_0_10_37_12, assembly GCA_002762795.1. Lineage (GTDB taxonomy): Archaea > Nanobdellota > Nanobdellia > Woesearchaeales > ARS49 > 1-14-0-10-37-12. The sequence goes on along the minus strand of PCYA01000008.1, from coordinate 25,429 downwards.
GTCCTTCTAATATATTTTTGAGTAAGGCTGGTTTATATTTTGCCAAATCTCTTTTATCTTTGCATTCAAAAATTTGGATTTCTTTATGTAGTTTTCCTCGGTAAAAATTTTTGTTCAATCCTTCAGAACTCCCATACACAAATAAATCAATATCGCTGTCTTTGTGCCAGTCCCAACGACTCATGCTACCAAATAGTATGATTGTTTTTGCTTTAGTGAGTTTTTTTAAATCTGAAAAAAATCCAGTTTCTGCCAGCTTGTTGAGAGCGAAAAGCTTCTTGCTAATTTGATATTCTTCACTTTCATAATTTGCAATGTAGTGTGGCATCTTGCCTTTTGTTTTTATTCTTTTAATAAGATATTTTTTAGCGAAATTTTTTAGCCATTGTGCTGCTTGTGGTCTGCTGATTTTAGCAGTTTTAATTATGTTTTCAAAATGCCATTGCTTTGTTGGCTCTTCGAAAAATAAGTTCAAGACGTTTTCTTCTTTCTTCATATTAGTTAGTTTAAACCTAACTATTATTTAAAAGTTGTGTTTTGAGACTATATATTTGCATGTTTCAATAGACTGTATTAACGCAGTTCTATCCTTGTACTAATCATTATTTAAACTAATAAATTTTCAAACCAAATATGAAAAAATCAGCATTGATAGCAACGCTTTTGATTTTATTAATTATTTTGTTAATTTCAGGAATACTATTGGCAATGAATTTTGCAAAGCCAAAACCACTTCCTGTTGTTCCACATCAACAACCAACAGTCCAACAACCAGTTGTAACGAATACGCAACCAGTTTACCAAGATATTGATGAAACAGGTGATGACAGTGATGAATCTGATGACGATGACATCCCCGTGGATAAAGAAGTATTAAGGAGGGCAAGGGTGACGCAGGAAGAAGCCAAGATGATTGCATTGTCTCAAGTTCCTGGCAGGGTTACTGATGTTGAAGCAGAGCGTAAACGTGGTAAAGATGCGTTTGTTGTTGAAATTCGTGATGGTGGTGATGAGATTGATGTGGTTATTGATATTGAAACCGGTGCAGTGTTAGGTATAGAACGTGATTGAGGAGGTCGTATGAAAAAGAAATTACCTGCTATGTTGTTGCTGTCAGTTTTTATTTTATTATTCTGCACTCCGTTAGTTACTGCTGAGGAATTTGAGGATGATATAGAGATATTTGGTTTGGAATTGGAGAAAGTATTTTACTTTGGAAGTGCCATTATCGCAACAGTATTATTTATTGTATCTTTGATAGCACATATTAGGACTGAAAAACTTAAGTTGTTGTTTATTTGGGTTGCATTTTTGCTGTTCGCAATTAAGGGCTTTTTGATTAGTCATGAACTATTTATTGCAGAGCTTTCGTTTGTTGATCCTGTTGCAAGCATTCTTGACTTCATCATAGTGCTTATATTTTTGTTTGGCATGCTGAAGAAATGAGGGTATAATGCAAAAATCTGTATTGGATCTTGATGTAAGAAAAAAAATTTTTCAAACAGTAGAAGCATTCCCGGGATCTCATTTTAGAGAGATTCAAAGAAAAACCAACCTATCAACAGGTTCCTTGCAGCATCATTTGAATTTTTTAGTTAGACATGGTGTTTTATCTGAGGTAAAGGAGAATAATAAGGTGCGTTATTTTCCAAAATTTTTTTCATCAGATGACAAGGTTTTGTTGGGTTTACTTAGACAAAGAAGCATAAGAAACATATTATTGTTCTTGTTGATTAAGAATAAAGCAAATCATAAAGCGATTGCACAATTTGTTAAATTATCACCATCGACTATTTCTTGGCACATTAAAAAGTTGGAAGAAAAAGGAATTATTGAAAGAAATCAGAATGGAAAGAAAACATATTATGGATTTGTCATAGCTAAAGAAAAGCTAGTTCACTTATTGATTATGCACAGAGAAAGCTTTATTGATAAGTTGGTTGATAATGTGTGTGATATGTGGCTTGAATGATATATTTTTATATCTGACTAAATTAGCAAGTTTATGAATAAAATAAGTATATTATTTTTACTGTTTCTTTTTTCTTGTTCTCAGCCTCAGATTGTTGAGCGTCAAACAGTGCAGTGCTGGGATGGTTCAGTTACAGATTCACTTGCAAAGTGTCCGTTGCAGCAAAAGTTTGTTGACGCTGGTGATTTTAAGGTAAGTTTTGCCGTAACAAAAAAGTATGCTGAACTCAGATCTGTTTTGCAGGAAGAAGTATTTGATTCAACTGTTCAGCTTTTGAATTCTGTTTTTATTTTGCCATATGATGTGCAAATTGTTTTTTCTGAGTGTAAAGAAGTTAATGCGTTTTATTTTCCTGCGCAAAAGCAAGTGGTAATGTGTTATGAGTTGATGAATTATTTTGCAGACTTGTTTGAAGAGTTTGTAGATTCTGATGAAGAGCATGGCAGGGCTGTTTTGAGTGCAACGTATTTTGTGTTTTTCCACGAGCTTGGTCATGCAGTAATTGACATATTCAATTTGCCGGTTACAGGTAAAGAAGAAGATGCCGTTGATCAGCTTGCTACGGTTATTCTTGCTGAAGGAAGTTTTGAAATGCAGGAAGCGGCGTTAGCAGGCGCGTTGTTTTTTGGTTTGAGCGGTGTTGAAACAGATGTTCAGGATCTTGCTTTTTGGGATGAGCATTCTTTAGATTTGCAACGCTTCTTTAATGTTGCTTGTTGGGTGTACGGTAGCAATTCTGATTTCGCAGATCCTGTTTTGGATGTGCTGCCAAAAGAACGCGCAATTGGTTGCAAGGAGGAATATGCGCAAATTAAATATAGCTGGTTCGAGTTGCTTAAGCAGCACATGAAGGTTGAAGAATGAAAGTTATTTTGTACATGGCAATTAGTGCAAACGGATATGTTGCAAAAGAGGACGATGATACGAGTTGGATATCTAAAACAGAGTGGGATAGTTACAGTGCTGCTGTTAGAAATGCAGGTGCGTTGATAGTAGGCAGGAGAACATACAACATATTAACAAAACAACCTGAATTTTCAGAGTTCGAAAAAGTAAAAATTGCTGTTGTGAGCAAGGGTGATTTTGAGACGCTTCAGCCATATCATATGCTTGCTAAAACTCCGAAAGAAGCTCTTAATTTACTTTCAGAATTTGATCACGTGATTGTTGCAGGAGGAGGCATTCTTAATGCGTCTTTTATTAAAGAAAATATTGTTGATGAAATTTATTTAGATATTGAGCCAACTCTTTTTGGCAAAGGAATCAAATTATTTGCCGATGCTGATTTTGAAGCAAAGTTAAAACTTCTTAACATGAATAAATTGTCTGATGATGAAGTTCAGTTGCATTATGGGGTGATTAAATAATTAATTGCAGTAAATATTATCGTGATGATCAAACTCATAGAAAAGCACGTGATCTTTTTCTTTGTCGTATTTGAATGTTAGTACAAATGAGTTATTTATGTGTGTGCGTTTTAGATGTTGCAAGGGTTTTCTTAAGTTTTTGTAGTGTTCAACATTCTCGCAAGTTAATATTTCTTGCATTTTTCGCAAGAGAATTTCATAAGTTTTCTTATCCTTTTTTTCTAATTTGCCGAGTAATTTTTTGAGGTTTTCTTGTATTGAGAATTCACGCATGCTCTATTTCTCTCCTGAGATCAGCAAGGTTTTTGTACTTGCTGAATTTGCCTTTTCGCTCTATATTTTGAATTTTTTTTATGTATTCAGGTCTTAATTCTGGTTCCAAGAGATTTTCTTCATATTTTGAAACTACATAATTTATTGCTTCTGATTTATCTTTGAGACCTGCTTTTGCTTTAACAATATTTAGAACCCGATTTGTTTCTTCACTTATTTGAATCATTGCTTGTACCATAACGTCAAGTATATACCAAATATATGAGAAATATATAAATGTTTCCTATTTCGAACTTATTTCGCTTGATTCCATATGAGTTGAAAATGTTTTTCGTAAGAGTCTGCTAATGCTTTGTTGTGAAACAAAACACCCATTGGTTTTTCTGTCCAGATAATAATTCCTACTTTGTCATTTCGAATGATTATTTCAGTAAGGGGTTCAAATCCTTTTTTTGTGTAGCGTATTTCTGCTTTTTTGTATTTTGTTTCTGCTTTCCAGTATTTTAGTGATTCGTTGAAGATGATTTTTGCTTTGATGCCTTTTGCTGCTCTTTTTTTGTGGTATGATTCCCACCACGTTCCAGGAAGGAGAAATGCTTTTTCTGTTGATCCGAGTGTGTATTGTTTGTTTCCTCCTGCTTCAAGGAGTTCGTAAAGAAGTTCTTTTACACCACGCACGCCTCGAAAAGTGATAACTTCTGGTTTTTCTTTTGCTGTTTGTTGTTTTGCAAGTAATTCTGGTATTATTTCTTGAACGCGTTCTTTTTTGTCATCGAGAAATGTTAATATGTGTTTTGGGTTTGCAGCTTGATAATGGTTTCGTTTGCCTTCTTTGATAAAACTGACAAGCCCTTTTTCAATTAATCTGTTAAGCGTGGTATGCACAACAGAGTTATGTAATCCTGTTTTGTCCAGGATTGGTCCTGCTGTTGCTGTTCCGAATCCAAGCAGTGCTAAGTACACTTTAATTTCTGCGTGTGTAAGCCCGATCTCTTCAAGAGTTTGCGTGTCCATGAACTCAGGAAGTTTAGGGAATACTTAAAATCTTCTATATAATCCTCCTTCAAAGGAGAATAAATGTTTATATGTGTATTCTACAGAATATAAGTTGTATGTTTGGTGGTGATTTGAAATGAGACAACAGAAAATAGGATGTTTGTTTGTGCTTTTGCTTATTGTAGCATGTTCAGGGCAAACAGAACGTGAACAGATTGAGCTGGGAAGTATTCTTATTTTAACAGGTGATGGGTCTTCTTGGGGAACTGATGAGAAAAATGGTATTGATTTAGCAATTTCAGAACTTAATGCAGATGGAGGAGTTCTTGGCAAACAAATTGTAGTGAATCATCAGGATGATCACAGCAGTGAAAAAGGAGCATTAACTGCGTTTCAAATGTTAACAGAGGTGGAAAATATAGATATAATTATTGGAACTACGTGGTCATTTACAGGTCTTCCGTTGGTAAATCTTGCTGATGAAAAGAAGGCGTTGATGATCTCGCCATCATTGGGAGTAAAAGAATTTAATGAGGGCAGCCACTATTTGTTTAATACATGGCCTCATGATTATATTTTATCCACGTATTTGGCAGATTACGTGTACGATCAGGGACATAGAACTATTGCAGTAGTTAATGCGCAAGAAGTCTGGGTGCAAGCACAAACAGATGCGTTTGTAAAACGTTTTGAGGATCTTGGCGGAACAATCAAATTAACAATCGATTTGCAGGTTGATGATACAAATGTTCGTAGTGATGCTTTGAAAATTAAGAACGCAGATGTTGATGCAGTGGTATTGACTGCGGCAGCTATTCAGGTTGGTTCATTGTTTGGGCAGAGCATGGAAGAATTGGGAATATCTTTGCCTATGTATTCGATAACTTTGGATAGGGATATAATTGCGTCTGCAAATGGTGCCTATGATGGAATGCAATTTTTGACTTTCCTAACGCCAACTGATGAATTTGCAGATAAGTATAAAAGACGACATGGTAAAGAACCTGATATTGGTGCAGATTCAGCATATGATGCAGTCATGTTAATTGCAAAAGCCATGCAGGCTACAAAAAGTACAGATACAACAGTGCTTGCAGATTATTTGAATCAGTTAAAAAAATATGAAGGCGCGTCTGGTCATTTAATTGCTGATGGTAAAGGTGGATTTACCAAAGAGTATTTGGTAAAAGAAATCAGAAATGGTCTGCCCATAACAATTTAATTTTTTTGGGTGAATCAAAAAAGGTTTTATAGTGGGTAGTTTTTCTAATTTTATGAACCAACACGAAGAAAAACTCAAAAAATATATTGCAGAAAATAATATTCAAGCAGAACATTTTTCATTCAACCAATCATGTCATTCTGTGAAAGAAGCTGCAGAAGCAGCTAATACGTCTGAAGATAATCTTGTGAAAAATATTTGCATGATAACAGCAGATAACAATTTAATCGTAGCAATTGTGAAAGGTGAAGATAAAGCAAGTACAACAAAAGTTGGAAAGTTATTAGGCATGTATCGTCCGCGAACAGCAACTCCTGATGAAATTTTGGAAAAAACAGGTTATCCTTGCGGCGGAACGCCTTCGTTTGGTTATAATGCGATTTTTCTTGTTGACGAAAAAGTAATGGCAAAGGAAATTGTTTATTCAGGAGGAGGATCACAGAATTCATTAGTTAAAATTGCAACAAAAGAGTTGGTGAGAGCAAACAATGCTAAAATCTGCAATATTCACAAGTGATGAAAATATGCAAGACTTCTTTCTTAAAGAGGTGGCCTGGTTTTGTTGTCTCAAACGTGCAAAAAACATTTTTCAGCACGCAGAAAAACAAACCAATTATTTTCAAGGTGTTGGTTTTTCTTCGTAACTTTTTTGTACTGGTACTTATTCTATCAAGTTGTGCTGCTCAAAGCGAGGTGATTTCAATGAAAATAGAATTTGTTTTTGAAAACAATGGTAAAATTCCTGCAAAGTACACGTGTAATGGGGAGAACATAATTCCGCCGTTACAGTTCCAAAACATTCCAGAGCAAGCAAAATCTTTGGTGTTAATTGTGGATGATCCTGACATTCCTGATTTTGTGAAAGAAAGCAGAGGCATTGAAGTATTTGATCATTGGGTGATATTCAATATTCCGTCACACGTGAGAACAATAGAAGAGGGTAAAGTTCCAGAAGGGATTCAAGGAAAAAACTCAGCTGGCAACAATGCATATACTGGTCCGTGTCCTCCAGATCGTGAGCATCGTTACTTTTTCAAGTTGTACGCGCTTGACATAACGCTTAATCTGAGTGAAGGTGCTACAAAGACTGAAGTTGAGCGCGCAATGCAGGGGCATATTCTTGAGCAAGCAGAATTAATTGGGTTGTATGAGCAGTCATGATGTTCAAAAACCGTTTTCACGCAGCAGAATTGTTGGCAGATAAGTTAAAACAGTACAAAAACAAAAAAGGAGCAATTATTCTTGCAATTCCTCGCGGAGGATTGGAAATTGGCAGGCCGTTAGCGAATCAATTACATCTTCCGCTTGATATTATTTTAACAAAAAAAATCAGTAGCCCGAGAAATTCTGAGGTTGCTATTGGTTCTGCTTCTCTGTCTGGTTTTTTTGTGAACCCTGATTTTGATATTTCTGAGGAATACGTAAACAGAGAGGTTGAAAGCATTCAGCAATCATTAAAACAAAGATACAAACAGTATAAGGGGAACAAAAAACCAGCTGAATTGAAAAACAAAACCGTAATCATTGTTGATGATGGTCTCGCAACAGGTCATACAATGGAGGCCGCAATAGAATTAATCAAACAACAATTGCCAAAAAAGCTGGTTGTTGCGGTTCCGGTTGCTCCACCAAGTACTGCACGAAAAATAGCAAAACGTGTTGACGAGTTTATTTGTTTAGCAACTCCTTTTGATTTTGTTGCTGTTGGTCAATTTTACGAGGAGTTTGAGCAGGTTTCTGATAAGATGCTGCAGAAGTGTTAAATTAGTAGTTTAATTATTCCAATCCTTGCAGTTTGCTCTCAATCTTGTCAAGTTCATCTTCAAGAACATCTATTTTTGTTTTTGGTTCTCTTTTTATCGGTTCTGATTGTTTACTGCTAACTGTAAACTGTTTACTTTGTTCTGGTGTTTTTACTGGAACGTTTGGCAGTTTTCCTCTTATTTTTTTGTTAAGAACTGTGAGTTCATCGTAAACGTGTTTCAAATCTCTGATTTTCTGAATTTTTTCCTCACTAATTCGTGAATATTTTTCGTATTGTTTTAAGCTAATAAGTAGTTTCTTAGAATTTGTCAATAGTTCTCTGCGTAGTTCTGTTGATTCATTTATTCCTACATAAAAAACATCGTCAACCATTATTTTGGCTCCATTAGGCTTTTGTCTATCTGGCTCATGCTTTGTTCTGCTTCTGTGAGTTGTCTTGCCCAGTTCATGAGTTCTTGGTCTTCTTGTCTTTTGAGTTCTTGGATGTTTCCAAGGAGCATTTTTGCTTGTTGAAGTTTTTCGCGTGCCAGACTAACTAGATCAACAATGTCTTTGTATTCTTCTAATTTTACATAAACTGGTGCTCTGTCCATTCTTTCCTCTTTTCCATATCTTTATCCATTATTTTTGTGCTTGTGCTACAAGATTATCAATATATGATATTTTTTTTTCTACTTCTTCGACTTTTTTTCTCCATACATCAAATGCTGTTTCTTCTTTGCTTTTGAGCGTATTGAGATCTTTAACGATTGTTTCAGCTGATAGTAATCTTGCTCGAACGGCATTTGTGTTGTTAATTATTTTTTGATAATCCTCTACGGCAATAAATGCTTGATCTGGGATGATGTGTTCTACAGTTGTTCGTTCTTGGAACTGGTCGAATGATATGCCTGTTTTTTCTTCAAGTTCTGGAAGGTCTAGTGGTGGGATTTGAGGGCGTTCTTGTTTTTGCATACGCTCTGCAAAGTCAGGAGTTCTTTGTATTGGAAATTTCTCGAATAGAGATAGTTCTGGTGTTTTACTTATTGAAGGAAATTCTGGTATTTTGAATTCTTCTTCAGGCATTTCATTTAGTTGTAAAGGTTCGAATTGAGGCTCTCGCGTTTGGGATTGTTCAAATGTGAATGGTTCTGGTTCTTTTAGTTCTGGAGTTCCTGGTGGTCTGATTGGTTCTAAATCTCCTACAATGCGCGTCTCTGCTCCGCTTGGTGGAGGTGGGAGCGGCAATTCTTCATTTTTTTTCTTTTTAAGAAAACCTAATGCCATGAGAGATTATTTATAAATGACTATTAAAAAACTTTACAACTATGCAGGAGTAGTAACCTTTGGGCAATCTTGCAAACCTTTATAATGAATTGATTTTTCTGTATCTGTATGGAACAGGAACCAATAGTGATGAGATGTATCGTAGAGATTCTGGGCGCTCCAAAAGATTTTATTGAGGCTGAGTTGCGCAATCATATGAAAAAAGTAAAAGAAGCAGGTTTTAATGTGTTATCTGAGAAGTACGAAGAGCCTGTTGAAAAAGATAATTTGTTCATGCAGTTTGTTGAGTTGGAAGTGTCTTTCAAAAAATTAGAGGAGCTTATGGATTTTTGTTTTGAAAGTATGCCCAGTAGTGTGGAAATTTTAAGTCCTGATAAGATGGTGATGAAGCTTGGAGATCTTGAAGGTTTTATTAATGATTTTCAGGCAAAATTGCATTTTACAGACGCAGCATATAAGAAGCTCGATGCAGAAAAAAAAGTGTTGGATCACAATGTTGTTAATTTGTGTCATAATTTTATTTTGTTCGCGTGTAAATTGCCGCAGACGTTGGAAGATCTTTCGAAGTTGGTTGGTATTAAAGGGGATAAATTAACTGGTTTTGTTGATCATCTGATTAAAAAAGGAAAGTTGAAAAAAGAAGGCGATATATTTGTTGCAGCATGACTGAATTGAAAAAACTTGTTGGTGCAGTGCTTTTTTCAGTTGCACGTAAAATTGAGTTATCTGAGCTCGCAAAACTCTGCAAAAAGCCAGAGGAAGAAGTGCTTGAAGTTCTGAAAGAATTGCAAAAAGAGTTAGAAGCAGAACAAAGCCCCACAATACTTATTCAGGAAGGCACTGCTTGGCGTTTGACTGTGCGTGAGAAATATGCAAAAATCGTCAAAAAAGTTGTTACGAAAACTGAATTGGCAAAAAGTGTTTTGGAAACGCTCGCAGTTGTTGCATACAAAGCACCAGTACTTCAGAGTGATGTTATTAAAATTAGAACCAATAAAGCGTATGATCATTTGGATGAATTAGAGAAAGCAGAATTTATTACTCGCGAGAAGAGCGGAAGAACAAAACTTATTCGCTTGTCGCAAAAATTCTATGATTATTTTGATATTTCTCATGAAAAATTGCAGAAGCGTTTTGAAAGTCTGGGTGATGTTGAGAAAGCAATCGAGGCAAAGGAAAAAGAAATTGATGAGTTTGAAGAGGATCAGATTAAGAAGGCAAAACAGCCAGCAATTTCTGTTGGTGGCAAGCCGCTTGAAACAGTTGACATGATAGTTCCTGTTGATGAATTAGAGCCAACAGGCATCGAGGTGGTTAAAGAAAAAGTCGGTGATTTGGAAGTGTACGATGCAGAGTCTGAAACAGTTAAACCAGAACGCGAGGCATCATCTGATGATGTCGAGGATTTTGCTCAACCGTTGGAAGGATCAGAAGAAGTGAAGCAAGCGATTAAACAAGTAAGATCAGAATTTGTTGATACTTCTGAAACTGGTGATTCTGAAGAAACAGAAATAAGTGAGTCTGATGAAGAAAATTCTGAAAAATTTTCTGAAGAGCGCGAAAAGTCAGGAGAAGTTGCAGAAGATTTTGTTAAAGGCGAACTTGAGGACTCTGAACTCGTTGTTGAAGAGCCAGAAGAAATTGTGCAACCAGAAATTGTTGAAGACTCAACTGCTGAAAAGGAAGTAGAATTTGAAGAACAGGGGCCAGCGGGTGAAGAGGAACGTAAAGGTGCTGAAGAAAAAGAAGTAAGTGTGACTGCGAATGGTGGGGGAAAGTTTGAAGGATCAGTAAACTTTGCAGAGCCAGAAGGAGAAGAACACGTAGTAATTGATGATCAGAATGAACAGGAAGAGTCAAAAGCAAGCCCTGAGTTTGTTGAAAAGGTAATGTCTGCAAAACATGGCAAAGCAAAAGAACATACAAAGTTGTTTTCAAAAACACCGCCTGAGATGGATTCTAAGATTGAGGAAAAAATTAAACGATTGCTGACAGGAGAAAAAGCAGAGGAAGAACAATGAAACTTTTGCTTCAATGCCCTCAATGCAAGAACAAAATGCAATACCAGTCAAGAACTAATTTGCCAAGCAAGAACAGCAAGCAATGTGTTTATTGCGGGAGAAGTTTTAAAGTTGGTCCTGCAGTTTTGAAAAATTTAGAGTAACATTTATAAACCAAAAAAATCTCTATTTCATCGTCGATAAGACATTCTAAAAAAGAACCCAAAATGAGTGAAACAGAATCTGCACAAACTGAGCAAAAAATAGTTCCGAGAATAATTGACAAAGAGATGAAACAGTCCTATTTGGGCTATTCTATGTCAGTGATAGTTGGCAGAGCTTTGCCTGATGTTCGTGATGGGTTAAAGCCAGTTCATAGAAGGGTTTTGTTTGGTATGTATGAGATGGGTCTGATGCATAATAAGCCGTTCAAGAAATCTGCAAGAATTGTTGGAGATGTGATGGGTAAGTATCATCCGCATGGTGATGTAGCTATTTATGATACGATGGTTCGTTTGGCTCAGGATTTCTCGTTGAGGTATCCGTTAGTTGATGGTCAGGGGAATTTTGGTTCTGTCGACGGTGACAATCCAGCAGCAATGCGTTATACTGAAGCGCGTATGAAGAAGCTTGCAGAGGAATTGCTTCAGGATATTGATAAGGAAACAGTTAATTTTGTTCCTAATTATGATGGTTCATTAAAGCAGCCTGCTGTTCTTCCTTCGAAAATTCCAAATCTCTTAATCAATGGAAGTTCTGGTATTGCTGTTGGTATGGCCACGAATATTCCGCCGCATAATTTGAATGAGGTTGCTGATGGTGTTGTTGCGATGATTGATAATCCCGAGGTGACTGTTTCAGAGTTGATGCAGAAGATTCCTGCTCCTGATTTTCCAACTGGTGGCATTATTATTGGAACTTCTGGAATACGTTCAGCGTATGCATCGGGCAAAGGAAAGCTGGTTGTTCGTGCAAGGGCAAAGGTTGAGGATCATAAGGGTAGGCAGCGTATTGTTATTTCTGAAATTCCGTATATGGTGAATAAGGCGCAGTTGATTGAGCAGATTGCTGAGTTGGTGAATGATAAGAGGATTGTTGGAATTTCTGATATTCGTGATGAGTCTGATAGGGATGGTTTGCGTGTTGTTATTGAGTTAAAGCAAAACGCAAATGCAGAATTGGTATTAAATCAGCTATTTGCACATTCGCGCTTGCAGGAATCTTTTGGTATGAATATGCTTGCGTTGGTTGATAATCAGCCAAAAGTTATTTCGTTAAGAGATGCACTCGGGGAGTTTATCAAACACCGTCAGATAGTAGTTAGAAAACGCACAAGTTTTGATTTGCAGCAGGCAAAAGACAGAGCACATATTCTTGAAGGGTTAATAGTTGCATTGAATGATATTGATGAAATTGTGAAGCTAATTAAGCAAAGTAGTAGTGCGCAGGTTGCAAAAGATAGTTTGATGCAGGAGTATGCATTGTCTGAGAAGCAGGCGCAGGCTATTCTTGATATGACTTTGCGCAGGTTAACGTCTTTGGAGCAAGAGAATATTCGTAATGAACATTCTGGTTTGCTCAAAAAAATAGAAGAGCTGGAAGCTATTTTAGCGAGTGAGCAGAAGATTTTGGCAATTATCAAATCTGAATTGCTTGAGTTAAAGGATAAATATGGCGATGCAAGAAGAACGCAGATTATTGAAGGTGATTTTGAGAGTACTGATGATGAATCTTTAATCAAGCAAGAGGATGTTGTTGTTACAATTACGCATGCTGGTTATGTGAAGCGTATTCCTGTTGATACGTATAAGCAGCAAAAGCGCGGTGGTAGGGGCATTACTGCTGCTGAGACAAACGAAGGAGATTTCCTTGAGACTGTTTTTGTTGCAAATACGCATGATTTTCTGTTGTGTTTTACGAATCTTGGTAAAGTGCATTGGTTGAAGGTGCATCAGCTTCCTGAGGCAGGAAGATACGCAAAAGGTACTGCTATTGTGAACGCGCTTCAACTAATGCAGGGTGAAAAAGTGTCAACATTTATTCCTGTGAAAGAATTTGCAGAGAATCAATTTTTGTTTATGGTTACAACAAATGGTACTGTGAAGAAAACTCCTTTGGTTGAGTTTAGTAATCCGCGTCGTGGAGGCATTCTTGCGGTGAATCTTGTTGAGGGTGATGAATTGCAATCTGTGATGTTAACTGATGGTATAAGGAAGATAATCATTGCAACTGAGCAGGGTATGGCTGTGAAGTTTGATGAACTGGGTGTGCGTTCTATGGGTAGGACTGCTACGGGCGTTATTGGTATTCGTTTGAGAGATGATAAGGTTGTTGGGGCAACCATTGCAGAAGATGATAAAATTTTGGTTACTGTTACTGAGTATGGTTTTGGTAAGCGAACTGAAATTAGTGAATATAGGTTGACTGCACGAGGGGGGGTAGGGGTTATTAATATTAAAATTACTAATAAGAATGGCAGGGTTGTAGCAATAAAAAGTGTTTCTGATACTGATGAATTAATGCTTATTTCTCAGAAAGGAATTTTGATACGAACACCTGCAAAAGGTATTAGTATTACTGGCAGGAATACGCAAGGTGTTCGCGTTATGCGTCTTGGTGAAGGCGATAAGTTAATGAATGTGGCAAAAATTGCTTACGAAGATGAAAGCACTGATTCTAACGAATAAAGGACTTGAGAATGTTAGTGCGAATGAGTTGCGGCAATTAATTACAGTAACTGATGTTGATGTAAAACCAGGCAAGGTGTTTTTTTCTTGCAGTTCATATAATGAGCTGACTTCTTTATGTTATTATGGGCGTACATTTTCAAAAGTTGTTCTGGTCCTGCATGAATCAAAAATAAGTGCACTTCCTGATGAATCTGTTCTCGAGATAACAAAGCCTTTTTTGCAGAAATCTGTAGTAGTTTATTGTGAACGTTCTGGAAACCATGGGTTTACGTCATTTGATGTTGAAGGCAAGTTGAATGGTGTTTTGAAAAATAACTATAAACAAATAATTGATCATAAACGCCCAGAAACAATAATACACGTTATTATTGTTAATGATGGTTGCTATGTGGGTATTGATTTTTCGGGCATTGATTTGGGCAAGCGTGATTATCGAATTTTTCTTGGTTCAAATGCGTTGAAAGGCAATATTGCTGCTGCATTGTTATTTGTTGCTGAATATGAACCAAAACACACGCTTATTGATATTTTTTGTCGTCATGGCGTGATTCCTATTGAAGCAGCGCTCATGGCAACAAATGCTTCAGTGCATAAATTCAGCAAGGAAAAGCTTGCGTGCACGCACTTACCATGCGTGGTGTGTAACTTCAAAGACAAGGAAAAAGAGTTCAAAGGAAGAATTGTTGCTATTGATGAAAATTTTAAGCATGTTTCATCTGCGAAAAAAAATGCAAAGATTGCAGGAGTGAATAAACACATTGATTTTAGCAGAAAACCTTTAGAAGACATTGATTTAAAATTTGATAAATCTTCTGTTGATAGAATTATCTCAACACCAATTCAGCCCGGCAAGTCTTTTGCAATTGAACGCGCAGCAAGAGTTTACAAGAAACTATTTGAGCAGGCAAAGTTAGTGTTAAAATCTGACGGCAAGTTGTGTTTGTGTGTAAGAACTGGTGCTGATCTTTTGAAAGAACACTCAACAGGTTTTGTTATCGAAAAAGAATTGCATGTTATGCAGGGCAAAGAACAGTTAACTGTTTTGTTGTTTAGTAAGCAGTAAAGAGAGGGAAGTGGATTATCTGGCTCGCTACTCTAAGCAATGCCCTCTCCTTATCGCGAGCGTGCTCGCGTATTAGAAAACGCAAACTATTGTGAGATTATTCTTTTGCGTTTTCTATACACCTCACCTGTGCATCTAAAAATAGAAAGTCAGTACAGTGCTGCGCTCTCCAGACTTTCGTTAATGGGGAGTTCTTACATATCGGAATTTCACAAAAATAATTTATAATTGTGTGAAATTCCGAGCATGATCAGGAACCACTGGTCATATTTTTCTTATGATTTTCTGAACAGTCATGCCACTGGTGTTAAGCGACGAAGGAGCGATCAGTGGTTCCTGACAAGAGGGGCGAAGAGAAACACTTCGAGCGCGATGAGTGCTTCCCCTCTGTACAGAAAGGAAAATTTATATATGTCTTGCTTTTTCTCAATTTCAGGTGGTACTATGAAAAACCAAAACAACGTACAAAAAACCAAATCAACATTAATTCTTACTACACCTACCACTACTACTGCATAATGCAGTTCATTGTCTCTACTTTTTGTTTTATTGCAAAGTTCGCAGGACTTTGCATGGGGGTTTAAAACCCCGCCCTTCAGGGCGAACTTTGCAAGTAGAAAAACGCACGATAAAATACCCCGACCTTCAGGTCGGGGAATAGTGCGTTTTTCTTTATGTTACAGATCGTGTTAACTCAATAGAAAAGCATATAATATCAAACTTTATGGAGGATTCAAAATGAAAATACTTGCAATACATTCAGACTATATTAAGGTCGAGAAGAAGAAAAAAGCTATTAAGGATGCTGAAGAGTCAGCAGAAGTAGATTTATCTATGGACGACTGTTTGGTTGTTTTTTGTTCAGCAGAAAAGGAAGATGAAAGCAATCCAAATTCAGTAGCAAAGCAATTAGTTGCGAACATAGATGATATTGCAAAGCAGGTGAAAGCCGAGCGTATCATGTTGTATCCGTATGTTCATTTGAGTTCAAAGCCAAGTAGTCCGAAAGTTGCTCAAGAAATTTTAAAGCAAGCTGAAAAAGATTTGAAATCGTTTGAAGTTAAGCATGCGCCGTTTGGTTGGTATAAGTCTTTTGAGATTAAGTGTAAAGGTCATCCTTTGAGCGAATTATCAAGGGAGTTTGGTCCTGCTGTTGAAAAACAAAAATCAGGAGAATCTTTAGCTTTAAAGTCGCCTTTTAAATCGGGAAAAATGTATGATCATCTTGTTAGTTTTCTTGATAAGCATAATGCAAATTACAGATTGATTGATCATCCTGCTGAAGGCAGAACAGAGATTGTAAGTCCAATGCGTGGCAATAAGGTTTCGCAAGCTGCAAAGTGTATTGTTATTATGGTAAAAAGCAAAGATGATACAAAGAAATATGTTTTATGTGTTGTGCCTGGTGATGCTAAACTTGATTTGGATGCTATCAAAGCGTTGTTTAGTGGTGTTTATGTTTCTTTTGCTACGCCAGATATTGCCGAGAAATTAGCAGGCAGTGTTTCAGGAACAATTCTTCCATTTTCTTTTAATTCTGAGCTTGAGTTAGTTGTTGATCCAGTACTTTTAGAAAACAAGGAGTTATTTTTCAATGCTGCTCGTTTGGATCGTTCAATGGCTTTAAAGACAAATGATTATGTGAGGTTAGCAAATCCTCGTCTTGAGAAAATAGCAGATTATCCTCAAGGACAGCAGGTGTCTGGTCAAAAGAGTGATTTGAAGCGTGAAGCAAAGGATGAATCTTTTGTGTTTAATAGCAAGGATTTGTCAAAGCAGGAAAAAGAAAGTTTGTCAGCGGCGGCAATTGTAGCAAGTGTTGTAAGGCAAATATATCCTGATTCACAATTGGCAAGTATTGGTTTGTATCAAGATCAGGCATATGTTGATGTTAAAGGAATAATTGTGAGAAAGAATGAACTTGCGTATTTGGAAAAAGAATCGCGTAAAGTGTTAAGAGAAACTCCGAAATTTTTAGCAGGGAAAAAATTTGATTTGAGTGGTTTGCAGCAAGAAATATTTAATGATCTTGGCAAAGACGCAAAAATATTCCAAATGGGTAGAACAGCAATAATTGCGGGATATAAAGAACCATTTGTAGATGGGATTGTTGCGTTAAAACTTGTTAATTCAGGAAGTGCGTATTGGAAAAATAATGAGAAGAATGATCAGTTAACAAGAATTTATTGTGTTGGATTTTCAGATAAGAAAAAAATGGAAGAGTATCTTAAACAAAGAGAAGAAGCAGAAAACAAGTCTCATTTGAAGATTGGTAAAGAGCAAGGGTTGTTTGTTATTTCTGATTTGGTTGGTGCAGGTCTTCCTTTGTTAGCGCCAAATGGAATGATACTTCGACAGGAAATAATTAATTTTCTGTGGCAATTGCATAAACATAAAGGGTATGAGCAAGTTTGTACGCCGCATATAGCAAGGGATGCATTATACAAGACAAGCGGTCATTGGGACAAGTTCGGGGATGAGCTTTTCAAAGTGCAGGGTAAATCAGAATCTTTTGTAATGAAGCCAATGAATTGTCCGCATCATATGCAGATTTTTGCAGCGTTTCCTCATAGCTATAAAGATATGCCGGTGCGATTTTTTGAGCCAGCAGTTGTTTATAGAGATGAAAAATCAGGACAATTGCATGGATTAAGTAGAGTGAGAAGCATAACGCAAGATGATGGACATTTGTTTTGCAGGGTATCGCAGATAGGGCAAGAAGTTAGAACAATGGTTGAAATAATCCACAAATTTTACAACACAATAGGAATGGATAAAGACTATTGGGTTTCGTTATCCGTAAGGGGAGATGATAAATCAAAATATTTAGGAACAGATGAGAATTGGAATATTGCTGAAATGGCTCTTGAAAAAGCGGCAAAGGAATTAAAGTTGCCTTACAAAAGAATTCCTGGCGAGGCAGCGTTTTATGGTCCGAAATTGGATTTTATGTTCAAGGATGCGTTAGGAAGAGAGTGGCAGTTAGCAACAGTTCAATGTGATTTTAATTTGCCACAAAGATTTGATTTGTTTTACATAAATGAGAAAGATGAGAAAGAACAGCCTGTTGTTATGCATAGGGCAATTTCTGGAAGTTTGGAGAGATTTATGAGTATTATCATAGAGCATTTTGCAGGCAAGTTCCCATTGTGGTTAAATCCAAAACAAGTGAAAATAGTAACAGTAACAAATAGAGCACAAGCGTTTGCAGATGAACTATTCCAAAAGCTCAGAGAATTTGATATTCGTGTGTCAATAGATTATCGTGGGGAAACAGTTGCAAAGAAAATTCATAGTGCGCATACAGAGCATGTGAATTACACGCTTGTGTTAGGAGATAAAGAAGTCGATACAAAAACGCTTGCAGTTAGGGCAAGAGAAGGCAAAGTAGAGTATGGTGTTAGTTTAGATAAGTTCATCAAAGATTTATTAAATGAGCGAGATAACAGGTTGATAAAATAAAAAATTAAACAGTTGACCTAACCGCAAAATGTCAAAAAATGCCGCAAAAGATGAAATTGCAAAGTTGCTTAGTTATACAGACATAAAACTCAATGGCAATCGTCCTTGGGACATCAAAGTAAATGATGAAAGATTTTATGCAAGAGTTATTTCTGGCGGTTCTTTGGCATTTGGTGAGTCGTATATGGATGGTTGGTGGGATTGCAAGCAGCTTGATGTTTTCTTTACGAAAATATTTTCTGCTGAGCTTGAGAAAAAAGTTTTTTCTTGGAGTTTATTTTTTGAATATGTAAAATCAAAGGTTGCAAATTTGCAAAGTAAATCACGAGCGTTTCGAATAGGTGAAACTCATTATGATATTGGTAATGATCTTTACAAAGCAATGCTTGATAAGCGTTTGACTTATACTTGTGGTTATTGGAAAACTGCAAATACTTTAGACAAAGCTCAGGAAGATAAGTTAGATCTTGTTTGTAAAAAGATTGGATTAAAGAAGGGCATGAGAGTTCTTGATATTGGTTGTGGTTGGGGTAGTTTTGCGAAGTTTGCTGCCGAGAAGTACAAAGTAAAAGTTGTTGGTGTTACAGTGTCAAAAGAACAGGTTAGTCTTGCAAGGAATTTGTGCAAGGGTTTGCCTGTTCAGATTCGTTTGCAGGATTATCGTGATGTGAATGAGAAGTTTGATCGTATTGTTTCTTTGGGCATGTTTGAGCATGTTGGTTATAAAAATTACAGAAGATATATGCGCGTTGTTCATCGTTGTCTGAAAGATGATGGGTTGTTTTTGTTGCACACCATTGGGTGTAATAAATCTGTTACTTCAACTGATCCTTGGATTGCAAAGTATATTTTTCCTAATTCAATGCTTCCTTCTATTAAGCAAATAGCAGGTTCCATTGAGGGTTTGTTTGTGATGGAGGATTGGCATAATTTTAGTGCTGATTATGATAAAACTTTGATGGCATGGTTTAACAATTTTAATACTGGTTGGCTTAAATTGAAATCAAAATATAGCAATCGTTTTTATCGGATGTGGAAATTTTATCTTCTTGCTTGTGCAGGATCTTTTCGTTCTAGGAAGAATCAATTGTGGCAGATTGTTTTGTCTAAGAATGGCGTGAAGGGCGGGTATGAACATATTCGGTAATGTTTTTCGCTTTTTACCGCATACCACGAACTACTCATCACAAACTTCCTACTGTTTACTGCTTACTTTGAGAAAAATTGGTTGGGCAGGCATAAGCTACCTTTTGTCCGCTGTCATTCTTTGTTTTATTTCAAAGATACTGCATTGAAGCAGTGGAACCAGCGTCTGGGCATTCTACTTAGCGCTCGAAGCTTGCACCAGGCAAGGGCTGTCCGTTTCATCCAGGCACGATAAACATCCGCAGGTTATGCACTTGTCACCAGGTGTTTCCCACATCATCTTTTAACCGCACGGTTCGTTTCTGCGACGTTGCCATCCATTACTGAATCTCAATTAATTGAGTTGCCTTTTGTGTGGTGGGTAGACTTTCCTCAGAAGAATGATCTTCCGTTGCTCAGTCGCCCCGCCCAACCAATTTATCTTCTAGAGAATATGTTTTTAAATGTTGCGGTAATATGTTCAGGCAATTTTGAATAAATCACTTATTTGGTGTTTGGCGTTAAAAGCCTCTCAATTTTATCGTCGATATTCAAAACCCAAGAAAATCTGTGATTTTCTGGGCACAACAAAATTTTCAATTTTGTGTGCAGGAAACCGCTGTGGTTTCCTTGCACCAAAAATCCTTTGGATTTTTTAGTGTTGCCTTAGGAAACTTTGACTCGATCTTTATAATTATTCAAAGTTTCCTTCAGAATTTAGGAATTTTGGATAATTCGTTTATTATATGTTTATTTTTCTGCAAATCCATGATCCTTGAATACTTGTTGGAAAGACATGAACGATCAATTGACGTGATTGCAATTATGACACAAGGAGAAATTTTTGCAGAAGGGATTCTCAGAGATTTGCAAAAAAGTCGAGAGTCGCGTCTTGTTTGTTTTTACCCAGTTATTTATGATGATCCGTCGGCTGCAGAATTAGGAGCGCATCCACTGTGGGGATTTAAAGCAAGGCAAAAGTATGATGCTGCACGTGCAAGAGGACATATTCCACGCACACTTTCTTTTGCTAATTTTGCAGCCCGGCCAGAGAGCAGATTTTATGAAAATCCAACTCCAGCTAATGTTGCCTTGCTTGTTGATCGAGGGATCAATAAAGGGCGCACATTATTCTCAGCAGTTGCAGATTTGCGCAATCTTGGGTATACAACTATTTATGCATATAATCAAATGAGTATGTATGAAGGGCTTCCAGGAAGATGTTTAGTTATTCCAACAGAGAAACAAACGTTAAAGATTGTAGCAGGAAATGACTTTGATTTGTTATGATACCCCGCTCCTTGGGGCGGTTGGGTTCGTCCTTGTTTTTCTTAAGATCAATGGGTATCATAACTTTAAAAATACCCCACCGCTTGCGGTGATTGGGATTTTTATTTTAATGCAAGACTTTAATCAATAAACTCGACAGGAATTGGTAACGTTAACACAGAAGGAGCTTTTTCTTTCTCTTTTTTTAAAGGTCAAGCATACTTATTTTTTGTCATCTGCCTGTAACTCATCAGCAACTTTTTTAAAAACTTCTATTTGTTTATCAGTAAGCTCGCCTTGTCGTAAATATTTTAATTTGATATCCCGCAAAAAACTATTTTTCTTGTAACATTCTTCTGGTATGTCAAACATTTTTTTCATGTTCGGATCAGAAATTTTGCCAGATAATTCTCCTTTTTGGCAGTCGTAGCAGATTGCATAATTTTGTCTGCGGGAAACAGTAACGTAATTTTTCTTGCACCGCATGCATTTTTGTTGAAATGTTATTGCCATACAGTTTGGTTTTGTTGTTTGCTTATATGTTTTTCTTAAGGCAACTTTGAATTAGTCTGTTTTTGGTGATTGGCGTGAACGCCTTATTATTTTTGTCGTCGATATTCAAAGTTGGCTTAGGGAACTTTGACTCAATTACAATATTTTTTCAAAGTTCCCTTAAATAAAGGAAACTTTATATACGAGTTAAAAACTCATTATTTTATGGCAAAATCAGGAACAAGAATGCCGATGAGCACGGCAGGTATCACAAGTTATTTTGAGGATTATAAGAGTAAGATCGAGTTCAGTCCCGGTCATGTGATTGTTGCGTGTATAGTGGTGGTTTTGCTGATAGTCGCAATGCATGTTTGGCTTTCTGGAGCGTTAGGGATTGTATGATGAAATTTGATGCGAAGGCTATGGCAAAGGCAATGCAGCGTATGGGTATGCAGCAGCAAGAGGTTGATGCTGTTGAGGTTATTGTTCGCTGTGAAGATAAGGATATTATAATTGCAAATCCTCAGGTTTCTAAGGTGAATATGATGGGTCAGGAGACTTGGCAAGTTATAGGTAATGCTGTTGAAAGGTCTCGTTCTTCAGAGCCGGATATTAAAGATGAGGATGTGCAAACTGTTGCTGAGCAGGCTGGAAAATCAAGAGAGGAAGCTGAGCAGGCGATTAAAGCTGCAAAAGGGGATTTGGCGCAGGCTATTTTGAATTTGTCTGAAAGTTAAGCAAACCTTTATATGTTTGTTCTACTTACCCGTAGTGTATACGCTCTCAATGGCGTTTAAAAAGGCAAAAGGCGCAAAATTGTGATTGTAGCTTTTTTAGGTTTTGAGTGAAGATGTTAGTAGTTACCATGAGTGAGGCTCCATTACAATCCGCAGTACAAGAGCTGAAGCGGGCAGACCATAGTATTACTGTTAGTTTGAAATACACGCGCACTGTTGATGTGATTAAAAGTATTATTGATCGTCTTATTAATACGATTGATTTTTGTCTTGAGGCATTGCTCGAGCATGCGAAAGAAGAAGGAAATCTTTCGGAAGTTCCGAAGCTTCCTCGTCTAAAGGCGGAGAAAGCAAAGGAGTTGTTTAAGGATGATTCTATCATTCCTGATTTTTGTGATTTCTTTTTACTGTTGCGGCGGATCAGCAAGGCGTCGTTTGATCGCGCCCAGGAATTCAGACGCCATGTTACTATGACTGCATATCTTGATACTGGTGATTCAGTTGAAGTCACAATTGATATTATTTCTGATTATTTTGAACGAACACGAGAATTTTTTAACCATGTTTCGCGTTTGGTGAATAGCAGTGAGTAGTGTTTTTGTTATTGCTGGAAATGCTGGTCAGGGTAAATCAACAGTAGCTGTTAATTTAGCAGCAGCGTTTTGTTCGCTTGGCTTTGATGTGTTGCTTGTTGATGCTGATCTTAAGACTCCGCGTGTTGGGTATTATATTGGTATGCCGCTGGTTGAAAAAACTATTCAGGAAATTTTGCTCGGCATGAGACCTTTGGAAAAAGCAATTTATCAGACAGCTTCAGGAATTAAGCTTTTATTGAGTTCTTTGAATGATGTTAATACTCCGCATCCATCTGTGCTTTTGCCAAAGTTAAAAAATTTGGCAGATATTATACTTGTTGATACGCCAACAAACGATGAACTTTGGAAACAGCATGGTCAGTTAGTTCTGGTAACAATTCCTGATTTTCCGAGTGTTTTTAATCTGCGGAAGCAATATGATCTTAAAAAAGCAAAACTTGTTGTGAATCGCGCTCGTTGTGATTCTGTTGATTTGCCTGTTGAGAATATCAAAAATTTGTTGAATTGTTCTATTTTAGGTTGGCTTGCATCTGATCTTAATATGCGCGAGGCATTACGTAAGGGGTTGCCGTTTGTTGATTTGTATCCTGATTCTATTGTTTCAAATGAATTCAAGTCTATTGCCGCAAAGCTTATGAATGTTGAGTACACATCTCCTGTGAAGAAGGTTTCATTGTTGATGAAGCTTGGTTTGGAGAAATGAACGAACAATCTCTTTGGCAGCGTTTGAATGCAATTGTGTATTGGCTTTTGTTAATTCTTGCAATTGTTGGTAATTTTATCGTGTCTGTTGTGCTTGTTCCATTTTTGTTAATGTTGAAAGGATGGTTTTTGTTTGCTTCATTATTTTTCATTGGCCTTTCTTTTGGTTGGCTGTTCAGTTTTATTATACATAGTTTGGAAGAACTTGAAGTGCAGCAAAAGATTATTGCTTCTGTGTTTATTCCGTGTTTGGCATTGATTAATGTGGGTATGATGGCTATTTTAGCTAATAGGTTGATTGAAATTTTGAATCTTACAACACCGCCGCATAATGCAGCATTAGTTGGTGCAGTTTATGTTTTGGGTTATGTTATTCCTGATGCTGCAGAGCATTTAAGAACGAAGAGAGAATGATGAAAAAAACAAGTAAGTCATATCGTCTGTGCTAAAAGTCGTCTATTGCAATCATACCTTTTTGAAGGTGTTCTGAATAAACCGTTTTTAAGTATCTGCCAGAGTCATTATGTTTCCAGCCAATATGTTGATTTGTGATAAATGGGCTGTCTTTTTGTTTTATTATTGCAAGGACAAGACGGCCGTATCTTGGAGAGGATGTTAAGATCTCGTATCCGGGATTGTTATCTTGTAAATGCTTTACAAGTTCAGCTTCAAGAATAGGTTCAGTTGAAGTATCAATTATTCTGTTTTGAAAGATGGTGCGGAATAATGCAATACCTCCACGAGTTAGTCTTTCCGCAGTGTGTTTTGCTGCCATCCATGGAACGACTAAATGAAAATATGTGTTGTCTGAAAAAACCAAGTCAAGATTGTAGGGAAAATTACGCAAGGCAGTGTGTAAATCTTTTTCTATGCCAAAGAAAGCAGTGTTTTCAGGAGCAGTTAATAGCTTGAGTGCACGAATTCCATGTTTTTCAAGAAGATCGAATTCTTCAGAAGTAAGACTGTTAAATTCTGCTTTGCTTCCAATCCAAATATCTTCAATGCTAGTACTGAGTCCATAACCTTCAAAATGTTGATTCGGGTGTTCGCGCGCAAAGCGCAGTGTGGTTTCGTTTAGACTCATGGCGTGTCCACATCCTTGATCCATGATGCGATGTGTGCCTGGCTGAGAGAATAAACTGTTAACTTGGTTTTCGAGTTGTTCTCTTTGTGAAGGGTCAAAACAATCAAGAAGTTTTTCATAAACGTTCTGCCAGTCCAGAGAGAGTCTTCCACCGCAATCGCTGTAGAAATAATCAGATCTGCCTCTATGTAGTTCAAATTGAGCTTCAAAACTTGCTACAAGCTCATCTTCTGTAATCGTCGTCATTATGTATTTTTCAGGTTGTTGAATGTAATTATGCAGGCGGCCGCCGGGAATTGAACCCGGGCCTGAAGAGAGCTGCAAACGAAGTTTTCCACAGTCTTCTACGCTACCATTACGCCACGGCCGCCATGTATTTGTGGTGACAATTTTGAACTTTTATAAAGGTAACTCTTATCTTTCTTGCAAACAGACGATCTTATCATCTCCTGGGCAAAGGCCTTTAAAGCGGATTATTTTCGAGGTAAATTCTTTTTTATTTAGCAATTGTTTTCGTATTTTAGGATGGTTAAGGAGAGGAGGGTTGTTTTTGTGTTTTGGCTTCTTGTAATCTTTTTGATAATACATTTTTGTAGTGTACAAATAAAAAAATATGATTCCTTTTGGCTTAAGCAATTTATGAAGCGGTAGTAATTGTTGATTGTAAAAATTATCTATACGTTCATTTCCGATTTTTAAATCATTTTTGATGATCCAATTTGGTATGTTCGAGAGATTGATAAAGTCAACTTTTTGTTTTACTCTTTTTGGCAGCTCAGAAATATTAGCGTGTATGAAGGGTATTTTTTTGTTTTTGAGAATCTTTCTCGCTTTGAGGTAATTTTTGTCATTTTTAAGATAAGCATTGATTGCAGTAACATGTTGTCCTTTGAATTCTCGTTGTTGTATGAGTGCAGATCGAGCGAGTTTTTTGCCGTCATTTTTAAAATATTTATAAGCGTCGTCGAAAAACGCTTTGGTTTTGTGAGTTAAATGTCCTCTTATTTTTTTGTAAAGCGCGTAAGCGAGTGTAACATCGTTGTTTCTCGTACCATAATAATGCAAAAAGTCTTTTCTGCTGAGTTGTTTGAGTGCTGCGAGTCGTAAGTTGAGTGCGTGTTCTGCAAGTGAATTTATGTCGTAGGCGATAACTTTTTTTGCTCCGAAATAGTGTGCGTTGATAACGTGGTCTCCGGCAGCAGTTACAGTAAGAACTGTTTTATATTTAATATTGAGTTTTTGATAATGTCAAGAACCACCAGTCAATAGACGGGTGGCATGAAGCGATAGCTTCATCTTCGCTTGTAATGACCAGTGGTTCTTGAGCATGCTCAGAAATATACCAGATC
>PCYA01000001.1:1010-44640 GCA_002762795.1 Candidatus Woesearchaeota archaeon CG10_big_fil_rev_8_21_14_0_10_37_12 | reverse complement strand
GACTATATTTTCTTATAACTTTCTGAACAGTCATGCCACTGGTGTTTAGCGACGAAGGAGCGATCACCAGTGGTTCTTGACATTCAAAGTTGGCTTGGGAACTTTGATGTATTTAAATGATTTTTTCAAAGTTCACAAAACAATTAAATACCTTATCAAAGTTGTTTGTTTCATGCATCTTAGCAAGCCTGTCCTTAAAATGTTGATTGAGTCACAAAGTCTTGTTACAGGTTTTGATGATCTTGATGCGCAGTTAACTGCGAATGGTATTGATGTGCGTGTGTGTGCGATTATTGAAATAACAAACGCAGGGAAGTTAGCTATTAACAAGCAAAATAACGTATCTCCGAAGATTGGAAAAGTGTTTGTGCTTCCTGGCTATGAAAGCCGGCTTGATGGGTATGAATCTGAGGAAATTATTACAACAACTGATTTTGTTGATTTGCAGGCAGGCAAGCCCTATTTAATAGTTACTTGCGAAAAACTGAAGATGCCAAGAAATATGATGGCTCATTTGGCAAACAGGAGCTCGGTATTCCGCTTCACACAATCTACGATGAGTTTTGGTTTTATTGAAGCAGGTTTTGAAGGCTATCTTACGTTTTTGCTTAATCCGTCATTAAATGGAAGTATTCAGCTTGGTGCACGAGTTGCACAAGTTGCATTTAGTATGTTGACTGGCGAATCGCATTACGGTGAGCAAAAGGAGACAAATTATCAGGGCGGGAAGATTTTTTAATAGGGCAGGACTTCTCTTAAGATTTCCTTCCCCGCAATACACCACTCTAGCGATTTCAAATCATCACCAAGAAGTTTTTTTAGTTTATCGTTAAAATGAACCACCTCTGAATAATCTTGATATAATATCTGAATTGTTGCTTGAAATGGACCATCCATGAAGGCATGTACATTGACGTTTTTATCCTGATTTGCGAAAACCTCAAGAGTTTTCAAAAGTTTAGAAGAAGAAATAAGCTTAAGATGAAAAATAGCGGCTTTATACTTCAAATCCAAAATGGGTCTGAAATGCAGAATAATTTTTTCATGAATTAATTGCCTGAACTTGTATGCGACTCTTTGGGCCGGAATCTTTAATTGGTTGGCAATTTCAACTAATGAAACATTCCCATCTCTTGCAATGATTCGCAAGATTTGTTTGTCCTCGTTCTTCATTTTTATCTGCTGAATCTCTTCAAAGTTAAGAACTACTGGATTCATGGATGTGTACAGCTCCTTTTTTAGCGGATGAAATATAAGACGATTAATACGAGAAACAGAAGAATCACGTAACCGGCCTTTGAGCTGTTTTTTAACAATGTCAAGAATGTCCTGTATATTTGCGACAGTCCTCACAAAAACTGTACTTGCGATATCAAAATTTCCTGTAATTCTAAATGCGTTCACAACAGAGTCATTCATATGGAAAATGCTGTTAAGATCATCATCTGAACAATCAGCAACTTTCAACAGCAACGAATACCCTGCACAAAAACCTAAATTTGGATAATTAAACAAGGCAATATTTCTTGTTATGATCTTTTCTTTTTCTAGCTTTTTAATGTGGTAATTAACTGTAGATTTTGGAATTTTGAGTTTTTTTGATATTGTTGTTAAGGATGCGCGAGTATTCTCAAAATAAAGTCCAAGAATTTTCTTGCCTGTTTGATCTAACATGCCCCTCTTTATTTTTTCTCAGTTTATAAATGCTTTGAAAAATTGGAATAAAAATTAAAAAAATATTAAAAATTCATTTTTCGTTCCATTATTTGTTCATTCAATTAAATAAGCAGTCAGTACTAAAGACTATCATGATTGAAAAATGTTTTGCCGTAACAATAATTTTGTTGCTCTCAGCATGCGCGTTAATAGAAACAGCAGCACCCCCTTCCACAAAAACAAAAATAGGCGCAATTCTTCCCCTGAGTGGTGATTGGTCTTATTTTGGAAGTGAGATTGTAAAAGGTATTGATTTGTATATTGAAAACGCAGATTGCTCGTTTGTTATTGAGGACAGTAAGTTTGAATCAAAAGACAGCATTAGTGCGTTTAAGAAACTTGTTGAAATAAATGAAGTAAACTATGTCTTTGGACCGTTTGGGCCTGAACTTTCTGGAGCAGTTTATTTTTTTCAGACATCTGACGATAAAGAAACTGTTACGCTTGTAGGTTTTTCTACGTGGGCCGAAGAGTTCCGAAAATATGAAAATATGCTTTGTCTTTATCCAAGCCCTCTTTATCAAATGCGTAAAAGCTTCCCATATGTTCAACAGGAAGGACTTAAAACATTTCATCTCATTGTTGCAGAAGGTGCACAAGGTCAGCTTTTACAAAACATTATGTCGGGAATTTCTGAGGAATATGATCTTACATTCAAGAAAAGTAAAATTGATACCACAAACACAGAATTTCATACTATAACGAGCAGAGCAATGCAAGAAAAACCCGATTTTATTTTGCTTGCGACTATTGATCATGCTACAAATTTTAAGCTTGTTAAAGAATTTAAAGAAAAAGGATATGCTGGTAAGTTAATTATCCCTTCAGATGTTGAAGAAAAGCAAGTCCAGGAATTTAAAGACATTTTGGAAAGGACATGCGTTTTTGAACATTTTCTTTGCAATTTTGTTAATAACTGGATTTTATCTTAAAATAGTCTCGTTAGTTGTAACTGTTTGGTTTGCAGTGATTACGTTTACTGTGTTTTTTACTGACTGGCAAACAGGTATCCGAGATTTGGGACTTACTGCTGCTGCTTTAGCGTTATTTTTGTTGGTGTAAAATATCAATATGATAAAAATGAAGAAAGAAATTATATTTTCTTTTTCGTAAATTCTATTGCGTTCTGCACTGCTTCTTCTCGTGTTCTTTGTAAAGCGTGTGCAAGTCCTGTTTTGTTGAGTAGCCATATTGTCCATTTTGTTGGGTCGTACTGCCATGTTTTGTATCCGTTTCTGTAATCGTCAGGAAATGTGTGATGGAAATTGTGGTATTCTTCTCCGAATGTGAATAATGCGCTTAGTGTGCTGTCTGTTGCAGTCGATGCAGTTGAGTATGGTTGAGAGCCGAACGTGTGTGATGCTGAGTTAACAGACCATGTTATGTGGTGTATGATGAATGTTCTTAATAGAAAAATAAAAACAAATGCTCCGAAGTAATTTTGATAATACCATCCAAAAATAAAAATGATTAGAAGATTAACAATTATCAGCCAGAGTGTATAATAGTCATGTTGAATTTTTACGAGTTTGTTTTTGAATAAGTCCGATACGAGGTGCTTGTTAAATTTTGATTTTTTCATCATCCAGAAAAAATGTGCGTGCCAGAATCCTTTTTTTACAGAATAGGGGTCTTTGTCAGTATCAACGTATTGGTGGTGGAGTCTGTGGTCATGCGCCCATTTGATTATGCTGCCTTGTGTTGCGAGTGTTCCGATAGCAATGAGGATAAATTCAGCTATTTTGTTTAATTTGTATGTTTTGTGTGTGTAGAGGCGGTGATATCCTGAAGTAACTGATAGTTCGCAAAGGGCAGCAAGAAGTAATGTCCAGAGGAAAAGAGCTGTTGGGAAAGCATTATTAACTAAATAAATTGGCAAGGTTATTAGCAGTATGATGTGGTAGCTTATGAGAAATGAGCCACCGGGCCAGTTAAATTCTGCAAGCCTCATTTTTCAGCCGGAAATGAAAAAATATTTAAAAATTTTACTTATTTTTATCTTCTGCCCAGTTTATCAAAGGAAGAAGAACTTTTGTTAATTTCTGCCCTTTTTTTGTAAGAGAATATTCTACTCTTGGAGGCAATTCGTTGAATGATCTTCTTATTAATATATCTTCTTCTTCTAACTCCTTTAATCTTTGGGAGATTATTTTTGCAGTTGCTCCTTCTATTCTTCCAAGCAAGTCATTAAATCTTAAACTTCCGAAATTACCTATTGTTATTATAATAGACATCGTCCATTTTTTGCTTATGTAACTTGTGATAGATTCTAATGGTTTTGGACAATATCCAGTAGTGGACTTCATCCTGCAACAATCTTTGTCGTAAGTTTTCATAATGCTTTCCACTTGTAAACTGTTTAATTTATATGGGTGTATTAGTATATAAAATATACTATTGTGAAGAGGTCTAAAAAATGAACGAAAAAACTAAAAGAAAAGAACCATGTTGCAACTTTGGAAAATGCCCTTGTTGTGAATGTTGTATTTGCATTTGCACAAAGGAGCTAAAAAAGATACTCTCTTCAGAAGCACGGAAAATTTTAATAAAAGAGTTATCTTAAAAGCAACATGACAAAATCAGTGTTAAAGCCCATTTTTTTGGTTTTTGATTCTAGAAAACATGTTTTAATAGCTATTGCTCTCGCAGCAATAATGGCTTTTCTTGCCATTTTAATTCCATCTCTATTAACTCCGGGAAATACATTAAAATTGCAATTATCTCTTTTACAAATAACTGATATTGGTTTGATAGTTTTGTTTTCTTTATTGTTTGGCATTGCAATTTCTATGCAACTCTATGCGTCGCACAAAGAAAAAACACAAGGAAGTCATATAGTAAAAGGCACAGGAACAGGACTTGTTGCATTTATTGGGACATTATTTTCAGCTAAACTCTGTCCTATTTGTTTAGGTGCTATTTTAGGTTTTGTTGGAATAGGAGGTTCAGCAACGCTTTTTTTATTTTCTTACAAAAATGAGATAATGGTAGTTAGTATCTTGATCATATTATTTATGGTTTACTTAACGGGAAAAAGAATAACAAAAATAAAAGTTTGTGAAAATTGTAAATAACGAAACACGTTTATATTAGTAATTGCTAATGGAGAATTGAAAATGATAATAAAAGCAGGCATAGGCAACGATTTGGAAGACGTGTTCAAAAAATCAGATCGCATAAAACCCAAGCTTCAGTTGACTGCAGAGGAAATGGATGGCTTGATTGAGAGAAAATTTTGAATGAAGTTCAAGAATAAGCTAACTTTAAATATAAAGTTTCATTAGCAATTAAAATGGTTTACTTAATTGCTATTGCTGGAGGATCTGGTTCGGGAAAATCTACTTTGGCGTATGGTTTGCAGGAGAAATTCAGGATTTAATTTTAAATAATTTAAAAGAAAAAGGTATTTTATAAAATGAAAATCTACGTTTGAAAAGAAAGAATTAGTTTTGGACGCTTACAAAAAATTAAGAGAATTAGGTCACGAAGTCTCATACGATTGGACAACACACAAAAATATCAAACCATATCTTGACAATGCAGAACAAGCACACATTTATTCAACAAATGAACTGACTGGTTTATCAAACTGCGATGTGTTTATCTTTTTTGCAGATAATGCAGGACACACGTTGTTTATGGAGTTTGGTGCGTCTTTACTTCGTAACTTTCAGCAGGGCAAACCGCACATTTTTGTGATTGGCGAAGTCGATTCATCGCCATGGTTTTTTAACAATAGAGTAAAACGTGTCGATTTTTTTGAGGATGTTCTTAACGAATTGCGCCTTTAGCCCTTAGTCTTTCTCTCTTTTAAGATGATACAACAAGCCGTTTGAAACAATTGCATTATACTTTCTGTCATCAGACAAAGTTCGATGTTCTCTATACTCTGCGGGAGTTATATCAGCTATACGAACAAGATGCCATTTAGGCGCATAAAATTGCTCGGTTAAATCTCTTGCACGATCATCAGTCATTGGATCGACACTTCCTGGGGCAGAACCCATACACATTCGAGGTCCTAAACCCCCACCACTACTGCCTATAACTGCATCACCATCATCCATAACTATGTATGGAATACGTAAAGAAAAGCAAACCTCAACAATGCTGATTGGTGTTCTTGGACGGACTGAACCTTGTGCATAAATATTCTCGAAGACCACTGGTTTTTCTTCACTTGTTTTAGAAACGATTTCTAACAATGAATCGTCACCACTCTTCTCAGTTCTCTTTTTTGTCATCATTTTCACTCAAAATCACTGTCAATTATCTTTGCTTGTTAATGGTATGAATTGCTCTGTGAATAAATATTTATCTTGTAAAATCCACGCAAAATACGATATATTTAAAAGTAATACACGTGTATTGCGCTATATGAGACGAAAACAAACGGAAAAGGCCATTTACAGCCCGCAGTTCATCTACAAACAACCATATAAATTCGACAAATACGACAAGAAATTACTCAAAGAACTAGATATTAATGCGCGCAAACAACTCTCAGAACTCTCAAGAAAAGTAGGACTCTCAAGAGATGCTATCAGAAATCGAATAAAAAAACTTCAAGAGCACGATGTTATATCTGCATTCAAACCAATATACAATCCTCCAACAATGGGCTATCCGATTGTCAATTATGTTTTTATTGCACTCTCAAACCCAAGCGAAGCAAAAGAAGAACAATTTCTAAAACACCTCATGACAAACAAACACGTAACATACGTTGCAAGTCTAATAGGAAAATGGGACTTCATTCTGGACATCATGGCAGAAAATCAAGGACAGTTTGACAAAGTTATCAAAAAAATAAGGTATCAGTTTCACGACATAATAAAAGATTATGAAATATACGGTATTCTGCAGGAATACAAATATGAAGAATTAGGAAAGTTAATTTATGAATAAAAAAAGGAGATTTGATTGAGAAAGTCAATTAACCAAAAACTTTCTGATAATTCAACCATATATTATTTGCAACTTCTTCTGCTTCAAACCCTTTCACTTTTGCAATATTTTTAACAGTATAAAGCACATTTGCTGGCTCGTTTTTCTCCCCAGGAATTGGGCTTAGCCATGGTCCGTCTGTTTCTGATAGTAATTGATTGATATTCACTTCTTGAGCAATCATTTTGAAGTGTTCTAATCTTTCTATTATTGCTGGTACGGAAAAATAATAGCCTAAGTCTGCTCCTCTTTTGACTGTTTTTTTGTTTCCGCCAAATGAATGCAATACAACATGTTTGACACTGCTGCTTTCCAATAAGTCTAAACAATCGTTTTCTGCTTTGCGTGTGTGTACAACGGCTGGTTTGTGTATCTTCTTAGCTAAATCTAAGAATTGTTCGAATATTTCTTTTTGTTTGTCGTGTTCTTTTTTTTCTTTTAACCAGTGATAATCAAGTCCTATTTCTCCGACTGCCACAATATCTTCTTTTTGTTTTCTGATAAAGTCCATCTCTGCTTCAAAATCTATTGGTCCTGAATGTTTTGATAATCCGTATTCTGCTTCGTCTCCTCCTTCTAACTCGCAAATGTCTGTGGGATGCATGCCCATGCTGCATTTGACAATATCATATTTGTTACTTAACTCAAGGACTTCTCTGTTTGTTGGTCCGTTTACTCCTGAACAAATGATTGCTTTAACACCTGCTTTGCGCGCTCGTTCAATTACAAGATCTAATTTATCTTTGTAATATTTATGTGTTAAATGGCAGTGGTCGTCTATGAGTATCATGTTTTGTTTTTCTTGTTCGTAGTATAAAAGATTATTGATGCAAGTCTATCCAATAATCTTCACGTGGAGTTATCTTTAATGCTTCTGCTTTTTCACATAACGAGTCATAGGCACGGGTAGCAAACGGATGGCCACCTGCTCCAAAACGTACGCTAATTATTCCTTCATTCCTTGCAAAGTCTATTATTTTTTCCCATGAAAATAAACCTAGATTTTGTCCAGAATAACGCAAGTCTATTCCAGTAGAAAAAACGTGCAATGCATTATCTCTGTGAATTTGAAACGCAGTATGTCCTATAACTTCTGTTTCGAGTTCGAGCATTAACGCGTCATAACCTCTTCTTTCAAGCGATTTTAGTACGAAAGGAAGCACATAACTAGCGCAAGGGAATTGTAAAAGATATCTTGCACGGCCTATTTTGTTTTTAAACGCTAAAAATTCCACCATTCTATTGAATGGTGGTTTACTATGTAAACCACAGTTACATAGGTGGACTTTTGGCGTGCTCAAGAACCACTGGTCATTACAAGCGAAGATGAAGCTATCGCTTCATGCCACGCGTCTATTGACAGGTGGTTCTTGACACATTCCTTTGGGATTCGGGCGTGCAAGAAAAGGCAAGAGGTGTTCAATGGCTTGTTCTTTTCTGGTTCCTTCTGCTTCTGAACACAGGAATAATTCAACACGATCTGATAAGTCTTTCATTCATTATTTTTGTTCTTTTCAATTTTAAAACCTTTTGAGTTGCTTTTAAGAAATTTTGTATATTTCCACACTAATAAATACTGCATAAATTCCCATTAATACCAGTCCGTGTTTCCATGTTAGTTCTTTTTTGTTCATCCAGTACATGATGACTGTTATTGAGATTGCGAGCATGCTCATTGAAAACAATACTTGTGATATGTTGATTACAATTGGCTTAAACAAGGCAAGTATTCCAAAAAACAATAATAATTCAATAATTAAACTACCGAGTAAATCTCCTAGACCAATACTTGCATGTTTTTTGAAGAGTGATTTTAGCTCAACAGACAAGTCAGGTATTGTTGCGCCAACACCGATTACAGTTAAAGCTACAAAGTATGCAGGAACGTTAAAGTAATTGGCGATTTGTACTGAGCTGAATACTAACCATCTGCCAGCAAGTAATAATGCGGTAAGTGCAATTAAAAATATCAGTGCATCTTTCCATAGGTGTTTGATGTGTACGTTTTTTTTGATTTTTCCTAGTGTTCCTTCAATGTACCAGAGTTTTGATAGGTATGCAATAAACGCTCCAATAAGAATAATGCCGTCAGAGCGGCTCAACAGGCCATCTGCAGCCAAAACAAAAGGAAGCATTAATGCAATCCACATTAAGAAGCGTTGTTTGGTGAATATGTTTGGTTCTAATTTGATTTTTTTACCAATGATGCAAAGTAAACCAAGCGCAAGTGCTGCGTGCACCATGTTGCTGCCGATGATCGCTCCAAATCCTACGCTTTCTTGTCCTGATAAAAATCCGGTTAGTGAGCTGATAATTTCTGGGCTGCTTGCTGCCATTGCAATAACGACTAGACCAATGATTGCATCGCTTAATCCTAGTTTTTTTGCATATCGAGAAATTCCATAAATAATGTAGTCTGCACTTTTGAATAGAATGTATAGGCTTGCGATAAGAACTATGGTGTTAAATACGAGTGGGTGTGTGAAATTCATGCGTTTGTAATAGGTGTTTTGTTTTTAATTTTTGTGTAATGGTATTGTGAGGTAATTAATGATGTCTTTTTTTGTTTTCTTCGCAGTGTTATGTTCTTTCCAATTTTAACTTGCGATACGAGTTTGTAAAGAGAACTTTGAATTATTCGATTTTTTGGTGATTGGCGTGAACGCCCTAATATGTTTATCCTAAATATTCAAAATTCTCTAAACTACGTGTTGTCTACTTCTTACCACTAGCTGCTTACTACAAACTACATGCTGATTTTCAGTAAACCTTATAAACCCTTCATCTTTTTGAAAAAGTATGCCAGTAGTAGGTTTACAATTTAACAAGATTGTTGTGGAAAAGACTGCTCCTGTAAAGGGCAAGATTAAAGTAAATAATAATGTAATTTTGACTGATGTTGAAAAAACAGATCTTACTGCTTCAAAGCAGGGTGCGTTGAAGTTTTATTTTGAATTTACTGCGAATTATGATCCTAAAATTGGAGATATTAACTTGAATGGGTTTTTGACTTTTGTTGACAAGGCAGAAATTTGTGATGAAGTTGCCAAAAGCTGGAAAAAGGACAAGAAAGTTCCAAAAGAGATTATGTCGAGTGTGCTTAATACTGTTCTTTCGCGTTGTAATATTGAGGCATTGTTGTTTTCAAGAGAAGTTAATTTGCCTCCGCCAATTCCGCTTCCTAAAGTTAATGTTAAATAGTGTTTTCTTCTCTTTACTCTGAACTCTATGCTATCTACTATGAACTTCTAATTTCTTACCAAATTATTACTCCTCAGGGAAAACTTTTTAAAGTCTTATTTCTAGATAGGGTATTATGGGGTGTTAAAATGAGGTGCAGTGGTTCTGCATATAAATAACTCATCATGAAATGACAACAGATCATGTAAAATTGAAAGTCGCTGAAGCGATACAGGATGATGTGAATAAAG
This sequence comes from Candidatus Woesearchaeota archaeon CG10_big_fil_rev_8_21_14_0_10_37_12, assembly GCA_002762795.1. Taxonomy (GTDB): domain Archaea; phylum Nanobdellota; class Nanobdellia; order Woesearchaeales; family ARS49; genus 1-14-0-10-37-12. The sequence goes on along the minus strand of PCYA01000001.1, from coordinate 34,546 downwards.
GCATTGTTCGTGTAGATAGCAGTTTCATGAGGGAGATTGGTGTTCATCCTGGTGATATTGTCGAAGTAGAGGGCAAAAGAAAGACTGTTGTTATTGTTGATCGTGCATATCCGGGTGATATTGGTTTAAACATTGTGCGTATGGATGGTCTTACAAGACATAATTGCAAAAGTTCTATTGGTGAGCTTATTCAGGTAAGAAAAGCAAATGTTGAGCCAGCGAAAAAAGTGATTATTGCTCCTGCACGCGAAGGTATTGTAGTGCGTGCTTCTGCGCATATTTTCAAGCAGGGTTTGCTTGGTAGGGCATTAACAAAAGGTGATGTTATTTCTTTGGGCGGAACAAGAAGAAGGAGGTCTACAATGTCTCAGTCTCCTTTTTTTGATGAAGTGTTTACGATGATGGAAGAGAGTATGATGGCTTATGGTTTTGGTGATTTGAAATTTGTTGTTGCAGATACAAACCCGAAAAAGCCGGTTATTATAACAGATCATACAGAGGTTGTCCTTAGCCCTGAAGCTGTTGAAATTAAAGAGGATGTTGTTCCTGAAGTAAGTTATGAGGATGTTGGTGGCTTAGAAGAGGAAATTACAAAAGTGCGTGAAATGATTGAGTTGCCGTTGAAACATCCTGAAATTTTTGAGCGTCTTGGTATTGAGCCTCCGAAAGGAGTGTTGCTTCACGGCCCTCCTGGTACTGGTAAAACTCTTTTGGCAAAGGCTGTTGCGAATGAAACAAATGCGCATTTTATTTCTATTAATGGTCCTGAGATTATGAGTAAATATTATGGTCAGTCAGAAGAAAACTTAAGGAAGAAGTTTGAGGAGGCAGAGAAAAATGCACCTTCTATTATTTTTGTTGATGAAATTGATGCAATTGCGACAAAGCGTGAGGAAACAAGAGGTGAAGTTGAGCGTAGAGTTGTTGCACAACTACTGGCATTAATGGATGGTTTGAAATCACGTGGCAGGGTTGTTGTTATTGCTGCAACAAACGTGCCTAATTCATTAGATCCTGCATTGAGGCGCCCTGGTCGTTTTGATAGAGAGCTTGAGATTGGTGTGCCTAACAAAAAAGGCAGGTTGAATATTCTTAAGATTCATACAAGAAATATGCCTCTTGATCGTGATGTGAATTTGAAAGAATTATCCTCAATAACGCATGGTTTTGTTGGGGCAGATATTTCGTCTCTTGCAAAAGAGTCTGCTATGATTGTGTTGCGTAGGGTTTTGCCTGATTTGAGTTCTGCTGATGATGAGCCTCTTCCTAAGGAAGTTTTGGAGCAGTTAAGAGTTAAGAAGCGTGATTTTAAGGAGGCATTGAAAGTTGTTCGTCCTTCTGCGTTGCGTGAAGTTCTTGTTGAAGTGCCTAATGTTAAGTGGCAGGATATTGGTGGTTTGGAGCAGGCAAAACAAGAGCTTAAAGAGGCTGTTGAGTGGCCGTTGAAGCATCCTGATGCGTTTAAGCGTTTGGGGGTTCGTCCTCCTAAGGGTATTTTGTTGTATGGTGCGCCTGGTACTGGCAAGACGATGCTTGCAAAGGCTGTTGCGAATGAAAGCGAGGCAAATTTTATTAGTATTAAAGGTCCTGAATTATTGAGTAAATGGGTTGGTGAGTCAGAAAAAGCAGTAAGAGAGATTTTCAAAAAAGCAAGGCAGGCTTCTCCTACGATTATTTTCTTTGATGAAATTGATAGTCTTGCTCCAAGGCGTGGTGCAAATTCTGATTCAAATGTTACTGAGCGCGTTGTTAATCAATTGTTAACTGAGATTGATGGTTTGGAAGGCATGCATGATATTGTTATTATTGGTGCAACAAATAGACCTGACATGCTTGATACGGCATTGCTTCGTCCAGGTAGGTTTGATAGAATTATTTTAACGCCTGTTCCTGATAAGGCAAGCAGGCTGGAAACGTTAAAAGTGCACACAGCTGAGATGCCTCTGGAGGATGTTGATCTTGAATTATTGGCAAATAAAACAGAGGGGTATGTTGGTGCTGATGTTGAAGCTGTTTGCAGAGAGGCAGCTATTTTGGCGTTGCGTGAAGATATGTCTGCTAAGAAAGTTTTGATGTCTCATTTTGAGAGAGCGTTAAAGATGGTTCATCCTTCTGTTACAAAAGATGTTGAGAAAGCCTATGAAGATTTAAGAGAACGTTTCAGAGGAGCTCATGGTAAAGAGATGAAAAAGGAAATTCCGACGTATTTTGGATGATTAGATAGTTTTGCTTTCTTTACATGTCGGAATGCCACTCGTGTTTCTTCACGAGTGGTTTACTGGAGCGAGTGGCATTCCGAGCATGATCAAGAACCACTGGTCATTTTTTCTTATGATTTTCTGAACAGTCATGCCACTGGTGTTGAGCACCGCAGTGCGATCACCAGTGGTTCTTGACAATTACTGACAAGAGGACTGCGCAAAAAGAAGTGCGCCAGAGGAGCAAGTCTCCTCTCTTTACTGATAATCCGACGAGTGAGACTTTCTACAAAGCCTCTTCAAAGTAAAACCTTTTAAATCACAACATACACGCTATTTGTATGGCTAAAGCTGGTGACAAAGTAAAGATTACAACGCAAACAAAAGTCTTTGAAGGTATTTTGCTTCCTCGTCCTGATCTTCTTTCACAGGATGTTACTGTTCTTAAATTAACTACAGGTTATAATATTGGTATTGAGACTAAAAAAATTAAGAAAATTGAGGTTACTGAAAAGTATAAATTGCCAGTAATAAAAAAGCAAAAGCTTTCTAAAAAGAAAGGCTTGCCAACAGTTGCTATTCTTTCTACAGGCGGCACAATTTCTTCGCGAGTTGATTATAGGACAGGTGGTGTGTATGCTGATTATACTGCTGAGGATTTTGTTGCTATGTGTCCTGAGCTTGCGGATATTGCAAATCTTGAAGCAAAGCGGATTATGAGTTTGATGAGTGAAGATCTTTTGCCAGAGGATGTTGAAAAAATGGCAAAAGAGGTAATAAAACTGTTGCCAAATGTTGATGGCATAATTATTACTCATGGTACTGACACTATGCATTTTACTGCCGCGTTACTTTCTTTTCTACTAAAAGATCTTAATAAGCCTGTGATTGTTACAGGTTCTCAAAGAAGCATTGACCGAGGAGGATCGGATGCTTTTATGAACTTAACTTGTGCAGTGATTGCAGCGGCAAAATTGGATGCGGCTGTTGTTGCTATTTGTATGCATGCAACAATAGAAGATAAGCACTGTCAAATTATTAGGGGAACCAAAGTTAGAAAGATGCATACAAGTAGGCGTGATGCTTTCAGACCTATTAATGATGATGCTATTGCGCACATTTATCCTGATGGGAAGATAGATATTATTGGTGAAAATTGTCCAAGAAGATCTAATCATTCAACGAGTTTGAGAAAGCTCGGAGAAAATGTAGGATTGATATATGTTTATCCTGGACTAGATCCAAGTATGATTGAATATTATTTGAAAAAAGGCGTGAAAGGAATTGTTATTGCAGCAACTGCTTTTGGTCATATTAATGTTTCAGATACAAAATATGGTTTTCTTCCTGTATTAAAAAAAGCAGCATCAAAAGGAGTTCATATCTTCATTTGTAGCCAAACAATTTATGGTAGTGTGAATCCTTATGTTTATACAAATTTGCGTAAGTTAAGTATGGGTGTTGGAGCGGTTTATCTTGCCGATATGCTGCCTGAAACTGCGTATATGAAATTGCTTGTCGCATTAAAACAAAAAGATCCGGTTAAGTTCATGAGAGAAAATATTGCAGGAGAATATAATTTGAGAGAAATAAATCATACGTTTTTGGGATAATTTAGAGGAGAAAATTATGGAAAAAATAACTTGTGGTTTGGAAATTCATCAGCAGATTAACTGTAAGAAATTATTTTGTGAGTGTGATTCAATTGTTCAAGAGAAAAAACCAGATTATACTATTGTTAGAAAAATGAGAGCTGTTGTAGGAGAAACAGGAGAAATAGATGAAGCAGCAGCACATGAAGCAATGAGAGGAAAAACATACGTGTATGAAGCATATGATGAAAATTGTTGTCTTGTAGAACTTGATGAAGAGCCGCCGCGAAATTTAAGAAAAGAAGCATTTGAAGCTGTTATGCAAATTGCAAAAATTCTAAATGCAAACTTTGTTGATGAGGTTCAGGTGATGAGAAAAACCATCATTGATGGAAGTAATACAGCAGCATTTCAGAGAACTGCATTAATAGCAATGGACGGGAATATTAGTACCTCTTATGGAAAAGTTACAATTCCTACAATAATTGTTGAAGAAGACAGCGCGAGGGTAATTAGTGATGATGAAACAAGAAAAACGTATCGACTTGATAGACTGGGAATTCCTCTTATAGAAATTTCAACAGGGCCAGAAATCCACTCTCCAGAGCAGTGTCAAGAAGTAGCTGAGTATATTGGAATGCTGCTAAGAAGCACAGGTAAGGTAAAAAGAGGACTTGGAACAATAAGACAAGATGTTAACGTTTCTGTTCCTGGTGGTGCAAGAGTTGAGATTAAAGGAGCGCAAGATCTTAAGCTTTTGCCTACAATCGTTAAATTAGAAGGAGAGCGACAAACACGATTATTGGAAATCAAAGAAGAGCTTAAGAAAAGAGAGGTTTCTGAGGTAAAAGCTGAAATAAAAGAAATCACTGTAATTATGAAAAACACTGCTTCAAATATTTTAAAATCAGCGTTGACAAAAAAAGGAAAAATTTTTGCAATTAAACTTGAAAAATTCAAAGGATTGGTAGGAAAAGAAATTCAGCCAAATAGACGGCTTGGAACTGAGTTTACTGATTATGCAAGGATTAAAGCCGGACTGAGCATAATGCATAGTGATGAACTTCCCAATTTTGGAATAACAAAAGACGAAGTTGAGATTATTAGAAAGTTTATGAATTGTACTGATCAAGATGCATTTATTTTAACTGCAGGAGATAGTTTTAACGCAGAAAGAGCTCTTAGTGCCGTAATAGGTAGAGCAAAGGAAGCTATTAAAGGAGTACCTGGAGAAGTAAGAAAAGCAAACGAGAATGGAACAAGCACATATATGCGTCCCATTCCTGGTGCAGCAAGAATGTATCCTGAAACTGATGTTTTGCCGATTAGGATTAAAAAAGAAGTGATTGATAGTGTCCAGCTTCCTGAACTAATTGATAATAAAATCAAAAGATATGAGACGCTTGGTTTGGGAAAAGATCTTGCAGTGCTTGTTGCAAAGTCTGAGCAAACTGTATTGTTTGATGAGTTCATTGGAAAGTTCAAAAAGATAAAACTTGCGTTTATTGCTGAAACGTTGTTAACATCAGCTAAAACAATTCGTCGTCAGTTTAACAAAGATGTTGATCCAACAGATGATGATTTCAGGGATTTGTTCGCCGCATTAAACGCAGGAGCGATATCTAAAGAAAGTGTTCTTGATATTTTGAAAGAAGGAAATCCTGTTAAGGATGTTTTGAACAAATTTAGAACATTGTCTGATAAAGAGTTGAAGAAAGTGATTGAAAATTTAGTGAATGAAAATAAAGGTCAACCGTTTAATATGTTGATGGGTAAGGCAATGGTTCAGTTAAGGGGCAAGGCTTCTGGTGAGAAAGTTGCAGAGTTGTTGAAGAAGTTGATTTGACCAAAACTTTCTCATCTTTACTCTCTGCTTTTTACTATTCACAGAATACTGCTTACTTCTTGCTGTTTATTTATTAGGATTATGATCATGATAATCATCCCAAAAAGTATTCCGAGTGTGTTGTAGATAAAATCCCATCCTGTGTTTATCCATCCGCCACCAATACTGTCAATGATGTTTTGGTCTGGCAAACCATCTCCTGGTCCGAACTGCAATCCTCCATCGCCGAAGCCCAAGGTTAAGTAGCCTATAAATTCACTCATTTCTACTACTGCTCCTATTCCTGTTGCTGCGATAAATACTGCAATTAATAATAACAAATTTTTACGCGTAAACCATTTTTTTGTTTTCCATTGTTCTGCAAATCTGAAAAAGAGCAGTGCAAATGGAAATGTTCCAAAAAAGTGTGTAATGTGATCCCATTGTATTGGCACTGGTGATATGTGGTACCATCCAAATATGCCGCACGCGTGTAAAATATGTCCGATAATAAGCAATGTGAATATTGGCAGAGTCATTCTAAGTGTGTCGTATGTCCAGTAATAAAACAAAGTCAGCGCAAAAAATAAAATCAGATCTGGAATAAATCCTGTTACGCCAGTAAGAAATGCCAGAGGAATCATGAGTACAAAAATAAGTAAGCTGATGATTGTTACAAAACCCAACTGTTTCATAGTCCCTCCAAAATAGTAAAATCTCTATTTGAGTATATAAATCTGGCGCAACATTTATAAACCAAATTGCTGCTTTTGGAGTCATGTTACAATACATCCTATGGGGCGTAAGTTTCATTACACTTTGGCTGGTTATTATCTGGCTGAACTTTTTGTACAGTTCAGATCATCAGAAAAAACAGAAGAGGTTGCCAAAAATTACATTAACCGTTCCTGTTTTTAATGAAGAAAAAACAATTCTTAAAACATTAATATCTTTGGTTGATGCAGATTATCCAAAGCAGTTAACAGAGATTCTTGTAGTAAATGATGGGAGTACAGATAACACTGCAAGTATTGTGAAAAAGTTCCAAAAAAATCACTCTCAAGTCATATTAATCAATCAGAAAAACGCAGGCAAAGCGGCTGCTATGAATGCAGCATTGGATGTTGCAAAAGGAGAGTTATTTGCAGTGATTGACGCAGATAGCAGAATTGAACCTGATGCACTTCAAAAAATGATTTTGCGTTTTAGTAATAAACAAGTTGGTGCTGTTATTAGTAGGATTAAAGTTGAGCAGCCAAAGAATCTTCTCGAGCGTATGCAGCGTTTTGAATATATTATGTCTACAATGACTCGTTTCATAATGAAGAATTTTGGTACGCTGGCTATCACGCATGGTGCTTTATCTTTGTTTAAAACCAGTGTGGTTAAAAAACTTGGTGGTTTTGCTCGTGATAAGAATAATTTGACTGAAGATTTTGAAATCGCGTTAAGGTTAAGGTACAATGGCTATTTGGTTGAGATGGAACCAACTGCAATTTCTCATACGTGTGTTCCTCCTGATTTGCATATGTTTTGGCGTCAGCGTATGCGCTGGTCTCGTGGTTATATTTACAATATGTGGAATTACAGAAAGATGATTTTTTCTAAAAAACATGGTGTTTTTGGAACGTTCCAATTGCCTGTTAATGTCGCAGCAATTGTAATTTTGGTTGCAAACGTGGGGATCATCCTGTATGATTTTACAACAAGATTCTTTGATTTCTTTGTGCGCAGTTTAACGCTTGATGACTATTTTTTGAATACCTTGCTTGACTTGCCAACGGTTAAGGAGTTTGTGCTTGCAAGAAACATTCAGGTAACAATTCCTATTCTTTTGAGTTTGGCATTGGGTATTTATTTGATTATTTTTGCTCATAGAGTGTATGATGAAAAACTTAAATCACACCTTGTTCCTTTGCTTGCGTACACTTTTTTTATCCCTTATTTTTCTACTGCAAATTGGCTTTGTTCTATTGTGCAGGAAGTACGAAAGGCTAAGAGAAGATGGTAATAAACGCACCTGAAGGGATTGTTCAGAGTGAGCAAAGCGAACGATGAACTCCCAAAAATCTTTGATTTGTTATGATGCCCCGCTCCTTGGGGCGGTTGGGTTCGTCTTTGTTTTTCTTGTGATCGATGGGTATCATAACTTTAAAAATACCCCTGAGCTCTGCTCCGGTGGGATTTTTATTTTTGAGGACGTTCGAATCCCTTATTGAATAAATTGGTGTTGCACGAAGTGCTTTTTTTTTTAAACGCACCTGAAGGTTTGCAGAAAAATAAATTTTTTTCTTTAACCTTCAGTTGCTTCGCTCACTTTGTTCGCTACGCACCTGAAGGGATTCGAACCCTCGGCCTAAGCATTAGGAGTGCTTCGCTCTATCCAAGCTGAGCTACAGGTGCATGTATTTTATTAAAAATTAAGTCTGTCAAGAACCACCCGTTAATAAATGGGTGGCATGAAGCGATAGCTTCATCATAATTTGATACAACTAAGTGGTTCTTGATCACGCCAAAATTCCACCTATGCAACTGTGGTTTACGTAGTAAACCACCATTCAATAGATGGTAGAATTTTTAGCGTTTAAAAGAATAGCGGTAGAATATTTTATAAATATCTGTTATTGATTAATGTAATTATGAAAAAAATCAAAGGTTTTGCGAGTGATAATTATTCGGGAGCGCATCCCTTGATTATTGAGGCGATTCAAAAAGCAAATTCAGGGCACGCTAGCGCCTACGGAACTGATGAATATACTGCAAGGGCAATTAAAAAATTCAAGGAGCATTTTGGCAAGGATGTTGATGTTTATTTTGTTTATAATGGCACTGGTGCAAATGTTTTGGGACTTAAAGCAGTGACAGAATCATTTAACTCAATCATTTGTGCTGAAACAGCACATCTTAATGTTGATGAATGTGGTGCTCCGGAAAGGTTTACAGGGTGTAAGTTGCTTACAGTGCCAACGAATGATGGCAAAATTTCTGTGGAGAAGCTGAAACGTCATGTTTATGGGTTTGGTGATCAACATCATGCTCAGCCAAAAGTGATGTCGATTACTCAGCCAACTGAATTAGGCACGCTTTATACATTGAAAGAAGTTGAAGATCTTGGTGATTATGCTCACGAAAATGGTATGCTTTTGCATGTTGATGGTGCGCGTTTGTCGAATGCAGCAGCAAGTTTTAACAAATCTCTTAAAGCGATCACTTTTGACTTGGGTGTGGATGTGCTCTCTTTTGGTGGAACGAAAAATGGCATGATGTTTGGCGAAGCTGTTATTTTTCGTAATAAAGAATTATCAAACAAGTTTGCATTTATACGAAAGCAGGGAATGCAGCTTGCATCTAAAATGCGTTTTATTTCCGCGCAGTTTGAAGAATTATTATCCAATGATTTGTGGCTCAAAAACGCACAGCATTCAAACAGGATGGCAAGAATATTGTTTGATGAGATTAAAAAAATTTCTGAAATTAAAATTACTCAGAAAGTTGAAGCGAATGGGGTTTTTGCTATCGTTCCTAAGCAGTACATTCCAGTTTTGCAAAAGGAGTATTTTTTTTATGTTTGGAATGAGCAGACTTCTGAAGTGAGATGGATGTGTTCATTTGACACTGAAGAAGAAGATATTCATGAGTTTGTGGCTCTGATAAAAAACGTGTTGAGTTAAGTAAGAAGTTTGAAGTAAGAGGTTTAAAAGTCTTGCTCAAACAGAGTTTTTATAAAGTTTGATTACAAAAAGAGTGATATGAGACTAGGAATAATAGGCTCTATGCAATTTACTGACAAAATGCTTGAGGTTAAAGGAAAGCTTCAGAAATTAGGTCATGTTGCTTTCATTTTTCTTGTAGGCAACTTTGAATTAATCAGCTTTTTGGTGAATGGCGTGAACGCCCTACAATTCTTGTCGTCGATATTAAAAGTTGGCTTAGGGAACTTTGATCTATTTTTATGACTTTTTCAAAGTTCCCTGTATGTTCATATCAATGATATTTTCATCTTTATCAAAGGTGAATGATCCTTCTGCGTATTTGCCTGCCAAAACGATTGGTATCCAGTGTTTGTCGTCTGCCCACATCGTGTCGTAAGGGATTTCATTAAATTCAAACCATTTTGGTGCCATTTCTTCGCTTTCAACAGGCTCACCTGTCCATTTTGTTGCGGTAAAAACGTGTACAATGCTGTTGTCGAATGGTGCTTTGAAGGTGAGTTCTGCTTGTTTTGTTACGTCATTTTCATTGACAGTAAGTCCAGCTTCTTCAAAGAGTTCTCGTATGGCTGCTTGTTTTATTGATTCTTTGCTTTCTACTTTTCCTCCAAATCCGTTGTATTTGCCAGCTCCAAATCCTCTTTTTTTCATCCCGAGTAAGACTTTGTTATTTTGTTCGTCAATGAGTAGAAAATTTGTAAGTGTTCTCATAACTGGGGATAAAATAAAAGCTTATTAAAACTTAACGAATATCAGGAACTTATGTACATTATTAAACACGTTCCTGAGGATTTCATTGTAACTGAATTGTCAACTATTAGTCCAAAAGAGCAAGGCAAATATTTGTATTTTAAATTGTGGAAAAAGGATTATACGACCCCTGAAGCGTTGAGAAAGATTGCAAATGCGTTGCATGTTTCTGAGAAAAAGTTTGCGTATGCAGGGCTTAAGGATAGGAGGTCCGTTACAGAGCAGGTTTGTTCTGTTTTTGGTGCTTCAAAACAGAAGATTGATTCAATAACTGTAGAAAGCATAAAAATATCAGTTTTTGGTTTTGGTGATGATCCTGTTCATGTTGGTGATTTGAAAGGCAATAAGTTTACAGTAGTTGTGCGAAATTTAGAGAACATTCCAGAAATAAATTCTAAATTCAAGAACTTGTTTGGCGAACAAAGATTCAGCAAAAATAATGCAGAGGTAGGAAAAGCTTTGGTAAAGAGAGATTTCAAAAAAGCAATTGAGCTTATAAGAGTGACTGATGAGCAGCTAATAAATTCAGTGGAATTATTTGTGCAAAAAGGAGAATTTCTCACAGCATTGCGTAAGCTTCCAAGAAAGCGTTTATTGTTGTACATTCACGCGTATCAAAGTAAGTTGTGGAATGAAACAGCAGAATTATCAAAAGAAGATCTATTGCCGATTGTCGGTTTTGGTTCAGAAGTACAAGATAATGCAACAAAGAAGATTCTTGAACGAGAACAATTAACACCAAGAAATTTTATTATTAATGAATTTCCTGAGTTGAGTGTTGAAGGCGATGTAAGAAAAGTTTGGGTTGAAGCAAAGGATGTGCAGTTAACGGTTGCTGATGATGAGTGTTTTCCTGGAAAAAAGAAAGCAACATTGCATTTTTTCTTGCCGAAGGGCAGTTATGCGACGGAGTTTATTCGCCAGAATTTCTAACTGATTGCCACATGCTGTCTACTGCGAACTATCGATAATCTCGCAAACATCTTTAAAAATTTTTTCTGGTGTTTTGCTTGCATTTATTGAATGAACAATGTTTCTTGGTTTGTAGTATTCGAGCAGGGGTTCTGTTTCGTCTCGGTATAATTCTAATCTTTTTTTGACTGCTTCTTGCTTATCGTCTTCTCTTTGAATTAAATTCTCTTCTTTGATGCCTTCGGGCAAATTGTAAATGCTGTAAATGTTTCCTTCTTTGTCTTGTCGTCTCCCACTGATGCGGTTTATGGCTACTTCATCGTCTATTTTTAATTCAATGACAAAATCAATTTCAGTCATTCGATCAAGAAGTTCTGCTTGGTTGAGTGTTCTGGGTATGCCATCAAAAACATTTCCTTTCATGTCTAGATTTTTTTCAACAAGTTCCATGATTACATCATCTGGAACTAAGTCTCCTCGTTCTGTATATCCTTTAATTTTGAGTGCTGTTTCGTCGCCTGCCTTAATACCTGATCTGATTATGTCTCCTGTGCTGAGGTGTTTTAATTCATATTTTTCAATGATTTTTTTGGCTTGCGTTCCTTTGCCGCAGCCTTGCGGTCCGATTAAGATGATGTTCATTTTCTCACCCAAAATAGTTTAATACTTCTTTTGCTTCTATGTTTTTTTGCCAGCAATGGCGTAATTTCTGAATGTGTTTTACAATCTCTTTTTTGTTTTCCAGCCATACATTGAATGCATTGATAATTGCGTCTGCTTCTTTTTTATCTTCTGCTAAAATGTCTGTTTCAAATAAGTAACGGTAGCTTTCCATGAGTTTTCTGTAAATGCTGAGTGTTTCTTTTTTATCTTCTGTTGTGAATGGTCTGCATTCGTAGAGTTGTACAAAACTGTTCGGGTCTGGATTGATTATTGTTTCCAGTATGTTGAGTACTTCTTCTATTTTTTCTGCCATTTTTCGTTTTATAGTTCGAAGCAGAAAGTCTTCTGTTTCTATTAAGCTTAGTTCAAATTCTTGGTTGATTTTTTCAAAATCTGGCAGTTCTGAATAAGTTTGTTGTAACTGTTGGTATGTTTCTTTTTTCATAGTAAGCCTCCGAAGGGAGTTGCACCCTCGACCTGCTGATTACTTCGAAAAACGTGTTTTTTGAAGGATTGAAAACACGTTTCCAATACAAGTCAGCCGCTATAGCTACTAAGCCACGGAGGCAGTTGGTGTTTTTGATAGTTGGTGGGGCTTTTTTAAAGCTTGCGTTAGGAGATACTTAACTTAACTTTGCCAGTTAGGATTTTTTTTTTAACCGTAACCTTTTTATATTGGGAATTAAATTCCAAATGAATACATTACTACTCTGAGGTGACGAGGTTTAAAATGGGCGGACAAGGAGAATATGATCTTGCAAGGGCACGAGGAGATTATAAGCGAAAGTTAGACGAGCGTTCTGCTGCACTTGACGCGCGTGAAAGAGAATTAGTTGATCGTTCATCTGAGTTGGATGGTCTTGAAGAAAATTTATTTAATAGATATGGTCTTAAACTTGAAGAGCTTGATGGTCGGGATTATGAGCTTGGCGGTCTTAAATCTATTGTAAAACCAGCGCAGCCATTGCCGTTATTGAGTGCAATGATAAGCTCGTATCGTAAGTTAGATTGGCCAATGCCTGATCGTAATGATGATCATTATAGAACTGTTTTTAGAAATTCTAATGGTGTTGCATTGCGTCACTCTTGGGGTCAGGGAAAACAAGGAGAGTTTTATGTTCCTGGAACGTTGCGTGAGCGTGTTATTTTATCATTAAAAGCAGATGACACTAATAGTAAACTTTTGGAAGTTCGTTTTTCATTGTATGAACGAGTGATGGGTAAAGTCATTGTTCCGCAAATGATTACTGTTGCTTCAGCAGATGAGAGTATGGTTGCTAGGGCTACTGGTGAACTTGCTGATGTATATACTCAATTAATTGAAAGTATGAAATCAGGACCCATTCTTAATTTGCCCGGTGGAGGTTCAGCACCGCTTCCGTCGTGGTGGGGTATGTTTGCAGGGAAAAATACGTTTGAAGATGATACATTAGATCAGCTCGCAAACGGTATTTGTGGTTGGCTTGATTTTGTAGATAGAACTAGGTTACCTGATTAAAATGGGCAGATTGCAACTGCTTACAAAGTATGATCTTCCTTTAGAAAGTCATGTTGTTGCTTATTTTGGTCGAGAATTACTGCCGTTTCCAGCAAGTCTTACGCCAATCTCTGGAACTCGAAATTTAAAATTCAAGCATGATCTTGGTGCAGAACTGCCGCATAGATTAACGTATTCTGTTGCGCGAATGGATTTGGTGGAAGGAGAAAAAAGACCGGGAAATGAGTCTTTTGTTCGTGAGCTTCTTGCGTATCGTGTAAGGGTGGATGATGAAACAAGGTTGGAGTTGCGTGTTCATTTGGTGAGTTTGATGGCTGATCAGGAGGGTTTTCCTGATCAGGTTGATTTTAGGATTCAAGTACCTGATGTTCCTGTTGATGGTGAGTTTGCAAAAATATTTTATGTTGCGCGAGCGCGTTTTCCAAGTATTTGTTGGGCAGGTGTGAAGGGGCAACAGCTTGCGACGTATAGTTCGGAAAAAGTAAATGAGCTTGTTGGTGATTTTTTTGATGCAGTGCGTTTTGTTCCGCGAGCTGATCAGGTTTATATTATTGAAGATGGTTTGCCAGTTCCAGAAAGCAAAAGTAAAAACAGTAGAAACACTTAAATAATCAAGTTAGCTGAATTCGTCAAAAGAAGGTGATATTGTGAAAAAGTTTATTGTATTGATTGTCTTAATTTCTTTGTTTGCTATTCCTGTTTCTGCGCAAATGCCTGGTTGGCTTGTCTGGTTGTTTGGTATTTGTTCTGATAGTGATGGGGGCCCAACAGCAAATAAGCCTTTACCATTTATCGCACTTCCAGGTCAAACAAGAGATACATCTGGTTTGTATCAAGATACTTGTGTTGATCAGGATGGTGAGCGTGTATTATCAAGTTTAACTGTTCGCGAGATTTCTTGTTTACGCAATAGAGCAACATTTACTGATTATAATTGTATTGATCATGGTTTTGCTGGGTGTGTTGAGTCTCATCAGGGAGCAGCGTGTATATCTTCGCCTGCAACCTGTGGTAATGGTGTTGTTGATGCAGGTGAACAGTGTGATGGTCTTGGTACTGTGTGCGCAGCAGATGGTGTTTGTAATGCGCTTTGTCAGTGTCAGCAACCGCAAGGGCAGTGTGGTGATGGTGTTCTTGATAGGTTGACTGAGCAGTGTGATTGGGGTGATTTAACTATTCCTGAAAATCAGTGTACTGCTGGAAGTGTTTGTTTGCCTAATTGTTTGTGTCAGCAAGCGATTGGTTTTTGTGGTGATGACTATGTTGATTCACAAGCAGGAGAGCAGTGTGATCCTCCTGGTGGTTTGTGTGCGTTAACTTCAGGTGTAACAGGAGCTTCTGGTGTTTCTGCTCATTATTGTACGAATGATTGTCAGTGTCCTATGCCTCCTGTGCAACCACCTCAGCCATTGCAGCCTCCTCAAGGAGGAAACAGAGTTCCTGTTTGTGGAGATGGCGTGTTAGGTTTTGGTGAGCAATGCGAATTGCCTGGTTCTCCAAGTTGTCCTCCTGTTGCTTTGCCTGATGGTGGGTGTGCTTTGTCAACTTGTCAAAGTAATTGCATGTGTCCTGTTGGTGATAGGTGTGTTGGCGAGGAATTGCTAACACTTATTGATGATGTGAATGAAACAGAAGAAGAGGAAGAGCCTCCAGTTACAACACCTACTCCAATGCCTCCGCAAGGTGGTGGAGGAGCTACAAGTGGTGGTAGTCGTCCTCTGGTGCCTTATTATCAGACGTGGCGTCAGCAGCAAGAAGCTGAAGAAGCATATGATGAATATGATGATTACGTTGTTGAGCAAGAAGAGCCTGTTATTCTTTCTTGTGCTTCTGTTTGTAGTGAGCGTGGTTTGTTGACCTCTCAGCCTGATCATTCTGCTGCAATTCTTTCGCAGCTGAATAGTTTTATGTGTGTGAATGGGGCACGTGTTACGCCGCAGTCAAGTGTTCGTGTTACTGGTAGTAATGTAGAGGGAGGTTCTTGTACGTGTTATTCCTCGCAGGCCCCTTCTGTTGAGGCAATTCCTGGACCAGTATATTGTAACACGCCTTGTGGCAATGTTGCGTGTGGTTCGACTGCTCAATGTTCGTGTGGCACAAACTGTGTGTTAACAGTAAGTTGCGACTGGCTTGGTTGGCAAAAATCTGGTGATACATTTGTTCCGAATATGGGTGCTGAGTCTCAGCAAGAAGGAACAGCAACAAGTAAATCAACAGATGCATATCAGCGAGACTTTATTTATTAATTTTTTAAGTAGTGAACTTTTGTATTGTTCAGATTTGTATGCTTTGGCACGAAGTATTTTTGGGTGAAGTCCTCGTTGTGCGAGTTTTTTGGATAGTTCTTTCTTGTTTATTTTTTGGTCGTAACCGAGCAGGATGATATCGGGGCGTTCTTCCTCGACAACTTTTAATTTATCTTCTTCATGTCCAAGTCTTGCTTTGTCAACATTTTTTTGTTCTGCAATTTTTTTTAATCTTTCTTTTTCGTTATATATTGGCAATATTCCTCGTTCTTTTTCAATTGTTTTGTCTCTTGCAACAACTACTATGAGATGATTTCCTAGTTTTTTTGCTTGTTCGAAATAATTAAGATGTCCTTTGTGTAGCAAATCAAAGGTGCCTGTACAGAGTACTTTGGTCATATAGTCGTACTTCCTATACGTTAATTATATATCTTTGCGTGCTTATGTTATTTGTATGAGAAAGAAACAGTGTAGACAAAACCAAACCATCAGTGGATGAGCATGAGGAGAGCAAGGCGCAATTCCTTATGTTGCAATAGCAAACAAAGGTCAGCGATGATTTTTGTCAACAGGGGCTTTGTTGAGCGCAACAACACAAAACAAAAAGCTAATGCAGGGCCTGTTCCACATAGGCATTTGCCTTAAGGAAATAACTTAGTTATTTCCTCAGGTTTGGGATTTTTTTCTTTTTTTATTTCTTTATTGTTAAAGGAAAAATTCCTGCTGGATTTTGGTGATGTTGATCCCAAAAAATAAGGAAAAAACAATTTCTTCAGAAAGTATTGATAAAGAAAATAATTGTCAAGTAGATACTTTGATTTGTTATGATACCCTGCTCCTTGGGGCAGGGTGGGTTCGTTGTTTTTCTTGCCATCGATGGGGGTATCATAACTTTAAACCCGAGAAAATTTGAAAAATTTTCTGGGCACAACAAAATTTTCAATTTTGTGTGCAGGAAATCACCGTGATTTCCTTGCACAGAAATGCTTTGCATTTCTTGTGAATACAAAGAAAAGTTTTTCTTGTACCAAAAATCGGAGATTTTTTAGCACCCCACCGCTTGCGGTGATTGGGATTTTTATTTGTTTAAGAGTTGATTCTGTTGTTTGTTTTTTATGTCCTGATCTTTCTACTCTCAACTCAAACTTTCGACCGCTTACTTCTAACTGTTTACTTTTTGTCTTCTTTTTTCTTGAATTCTGTGTAACCAGTTTTTCCGCACGTTTTGCGGTCTTTGTGTTCTGCTAAGAAGTATCCTGCTCCGAGTTTTGGGCTCCAGCCTGCTTTTCTTACTACTTTTTCGCCTTGTATTTCGTATAATTTGTATGTTGGCTTTCGTTTTCTTACTTTCTTTTCGCGCTTCTTGCTTTCTTTTGCGCCGCCTTTTTTTGCCATTTTGTTGTGCCTCAGTTATTTTTTCTTCAGTATTATTCTGCTTTTACTTCTTGAGGAGTTGTTTCATTTTCTTTCTTTTCCTCAGGTTTTGGCTCTTCTATTTTTTTGATTTCAATTAAATTATATTGTTCTTTTGTTGGATACGCTAGTGCTCTGAATGTTGCGCTTCCACCACCGTATTGTGTGTTGATATTTCGTACCGCAATTAGTTCTGGTTTTGTGTTGAGTTTTTTTGCCAGTTCTGTTTGTACTTCTTTGTTGCTTGGTGTTGCTCCTGTAAAGCTTAGTTTGCCAAGTATTTCTTGTCTTTGTATTGTTTTATTTTCGTTTTTTTCGCTGATTGTTAATTCCATGATTAGTTCACCTTGATTGCGTATTCTCCTGTTTCTTCTACTCCTATTTTTTTGGCTATTCCGCTTTCTTTTGCGTCTATGATGTGGATTCTTCCTTTCCAGTTTGTGACTGTTTGGCTGCTTTTGCAGAGTGGACATTCTTGTCCTTCATAAAAGTATTTGCAGCTTTTACATGCTTTTTTTCTTGACATTTCCGAGCCTCCGCGAGGAAAATTGAAAATCTTCGATTTTCATTTTTTTTCTATTACTTTTTCTCCTTATTCGTCTTAGGTTTTTCTTCTGTTTTTTCGACTATTTTATCTTTTCCTTCTTGTTCTACCCATTCGAGTTTGCCAAGGCCTGGTTGCCTCATGGTTAGTCCGATTTTTGGGTTTGTGATGTCTTTGAATGATACTGCGATGACTCTTGCTCGGCAGGTGTCTCCTACTTTGAGTGCTCGTTTGCTGTCTCTGCCTGCTAATGTTTTGTCTTTTGCGAATGTGACAAAGTCGTCCATTGTTTGGCTGATATGTATCATGCCGTCTATTGGTCCTAGTGTGATGAATGCGCCGAAGTCTGCTATGTCTTTGATTTTTCCAGGTAATAATTCTTGTATTTCTGGTTGGAATGTGAGTAATTCAAATATTGTATCGTAATAACTGGCTCCGTCTCCTGGGATGATTACTCCTTCTCCGACGTTTTTAACAGTTGCTACATCAATGACTACGCCTAAGTTTGGATCGATGATACCGTCGTATTTTTGTTTGACGGCTTTGATTACGGCGTCTTGGACGTTGTTGCCAAATAATCTTGGTGCTACTCTTACGTGATCTTGTACTTCTATTTTGTAAAACATTTGGTTTGCCTCAATGCTGATAGGTAGAGAACCCCCAGCATCTCATTATAGGAAAGTCTCAAACACCCCTTTATAAAGCTATCGGATTATTTTCTCTATTTAAGAATAAATTTAATTGAAAATTATTTTAAACACTAGAATTCAACAAATGAATTTTCTTTATTCAGAACATACATTTCACTTTTCCCGCCACAAACCTTTTGTACATCTTGTTGTAATTCTTCTAAAGCAATTTTTAATTCTTTTTCGCTCGTATTACTCAATCCTTCAAGTACAATACATACGTTTTTTGTTGTTTCTGCCATTTTGCTTTTGTCGCATTCTCGCCAGTTCCATCGTCTGCAGAGTACTTCTTTGTCATCGCGATAAATGACTTCTCCTGCTTCAACTGTTTCGCTTTCTTTGCCACCAAGCATGGTAAATTGCTCGCTTCCTTGAGCAATAGTTAAGCAGATGTCGCCATTGATTTTATCAAGATCATCTCCGCCTGCAGGCAGCATATGTTTAATTGATATTGTATTATATGTGGTGACTAAGTTATTGATAATGGGCAGGCTGTCTCCTTTTAACACTCTGCGCAATAGTGCTTCTACAGAATTTTTGTATGTTTTTGGTTTTGCTCCGAATGTGCTGTATGCGTCTCGCCAGTCTTTGATTTTTGGATGGTCTGCAAGGGTTTCAATCTCTAATTTTGTTCTTACTTCTTTTTCTGTTTCTTGTTGTTTTGCAATTGCTTGTTTGTTTCTTCCAGTGTTATCTATTCCTTTTGCAACTAACAAACCTAGTTTCACATCAGAAAATTTGTCAAGAATGGATTGATCGATTTTAAACTGCATGATTTTTTTGGATTTCAGTTTGTAATTTAATTGTTGTGTTTTTCTGCTAACAAGAATGTTGTCTTTTGTTATTGCAAAGTTCGCAGGACTTTGCACTTGGGTTTAAAACCTGCCCAGTTTGAAATCGTAGATTTCTAACTTGCTCAGAAATTTCCAATTTCTGACATTTAGGGCGAACTTTGCAAGTAGAAAAACTCACGATAAAATACCCTGACCTTTAGGTCGGGGAATAGTGCGTTTTTCTTTATGTCCAAATGGGTGAGTGTGTAACTGTTCATCAACAATATATCCTTCAAGTTCGTCATATGTTTTAATTGGTTTTGTAAAGTTTTTTTGTAAAAGCATTTCTGCAGAGATCATTGTTCCGTCGTGTGATATGATAAGAGCTTTTCCATTTGGAGGTAACTTAGATATTGTTTCTTTTATGAGTTGGATAAGGAGTTCTCCTGCTTTTTTTACAGGATCTATGAGTTCAGGTGTATCAAATATTGCTCCAACAACTCCTAGGTTGTGTGTTTTTCTGAGTTGTGTGATGTGTTTGTTTTGTTCATCAGTAAGGTTAAGCACGCCTGCGCGTTTATCAACTTCTGGTTCTTTTCCTAATAAAGTGGTTGTTTGTATGTTTCGTTGAAATGATGATGAGATTACGAAATCAAAAGCAGGAAGCTTATCTCGCATATCTGCGCATTTTTGTTTTCCTTCTTTTGTCAAGTCATCTTTTTCAAGGTTCCAGTTCGCGTGACGCAGAACATAAATTTGTTTCATGAGTGTGTAGAAATAGAAATGATATTTATTTTTTGCTTCTTGCTGCAAACTGTCAACTGTATTCTTCTAACTTCTTACTAATTCCAATTTTTTCTTCGCTCTAATTATGATTACATCTTGTTTTTTTGCTTTTAATCTTCGTTTTAGCTCTTGATCCATTGTTGCAATAATAGTGTTTTCATTTGCTTCTTTTAGTAAAATATTATCTGTGTGTCCTCCTTCTGTTGGGAGCACTAGTGTTTTTTTTGTCATCAAGATCATTTTGGCAAGTTTTGCTGCTTGTCCGGTCTTTCCTTTGCGGGCAATTAGTGTATCGAGTTCTTCCATTGTTCTGTCTAGTATTGCAATGTCAAAGTTAAAGTCAAGTATTCGTGTGAGTTCTTTTTCTATGTCTATTTTGTTTGCTGCACATTCTACAAGAAAGTTTGTGTCTAAGAGTATTGTTTTGGTCATTTTGCTTCTCTTTTTGATTTGGCGTGGCTTGGTATGTGAGATCGCACGTAGCGAGAGAAGAGTAATAAACATATTCACGAAGTGAATATTTTATGATTTGCTTCTCGAGTGTAGTGCAACGAGCATTTTGATCAAACTTTTCTGAAAAGTTTGGTGTATAATAGTATTGTTCTCATTTTTTATGGGATCTTTTTTGGTGAAATATGTAAATCCAGTTTGTTATTGTAGAAACTATGATGCTGTATAGAATAAATGCGAATGTTAAGTCTATTATTGTTGTTAATCCTGTTATGTTGTATACGACTAGTATGAATAATACTGCTGCTGTTGCAATGCCTTTCGGAGCAGTTAAGGCAATAATTATTAGATCTGTTGTGTTGTATTTTTCATCTCTGAAGCTAAGCCATGTGGCAAAAAATCTGATGATTGTGTATATGATAAACAGTGCGATTGAGGTTATTATGAATTTTTTTGTGAGGGGAATTTTGATGATTATTCCTGTAAGTATGAAGACCAGAATGTATAATGCTTTTGTTAATACGCTTTCTATGCCGAGCAGTGTTGGTTTTTCTTTGATGTATGCATTGCCAAAGAACAAGCCAAGCGCAGTAACAGCTAACACTCCTGATCCTCCGAGGTTTTCCGCCAGCACGTAAGAAAGCAGTGTTGCAATAATAACTGCAAGCGGTGAATAAATTTCTTTGTAGACATGTTGTACTAGTTTGAATAGGATAAGCCCTACAAAAACTCCAGTTCCTATGCCGACAATTAAGTTCATTACGAATGGAACAGCTTGTTCAAAGAGATCTGTAAGAATATTTGTTTTTACATTTTGCATAAGGTCTAGGATTAAGAATGGAAGGATTACTGTTAGTGGTGTGTTGAATATGCTTTCAAGTTTTAGTAATGTGAGTGTTTTTGATTTTCCTTGGAATGAAAGTGCTACTTCTGGTGATGTTCCTATCATTATTGCAGCGAGCAGTAGGCTGCTCCAGAAAGGCACTTGTGCTATGTGGTACGTTGCTGCCGTAAATAAAATGAGTGTGAGGATGGTGAACAAAAACATGAATCTGATTGTTTTAAGGCTGAACGCGTCTAATTCTTTCAGTCGTAGTCGTGCGGTGCTGTCAAATACGATCATTGCTAGTGCTAATATTGCGAGGCTGCTAAGGAATACTTCTGGAAATTGGACGAGTTTTTCTCCTTGAAAGGTTGCTTGTCCGAAGAACATGCCGGTGAGGATGAGTAGTAGTACGTCTGGTATTTTGAGTTTGTTTCCTATCCATGAGCAGATGACTCCAACAAACAATAATACTGCAATTGCTGTTGTGATGATGAGTGCTTCTTCCATTGTTCACCGTTTTTTTATGTTTGTTGTGTGTTTTTCTTTATAAAAGTAGCACTTTACAGTTTAGAATAATTTATAAATAATCTGAAAAGAATAGTTCTATGGCTGCTGCTGATGAGAAAAAAGCGTTTCAACACAGGCATTTTAAGAAATCTCTTCAAACGCATAAATTGCTTGCTCAGGAAAGGACAGTGCTTGCTAATGAGAGAAATACGCTTGCATATGTTCGTACAGGTTTTTCCGCTTTCGTGTTAGGTATTGCATTGATTAAATTATTTGAAGAGCATCTTTTTTTCGTCTATAGTGGGTGGGCTTCTTTGTTGATTGGTTTATTGATTATCATTCTTGGATTGGTGTATTATCCTGTGAGAAAACAGAAGATAAAATCGTATTAAACTCAATTTAGGATTGAATGAGTGTTGTAAGAACCTTTTTAAGTTAAATATTCTTTCAGTTTGTTATGAATTACGATTCAGTCTTGAAAGGGGTGCTTCCTGAGCTTGTTCCGTCTGATAATGAGAGAAAGATAGTTTCAAAGGAAGTGAATAAATTTCTTGTAGAGATTAATGCTGAATTAAAAAAGAAAAAGTTGAAAGCAACGGCAGTTCTTGGTGGGAGTTATGCTAAGAATGTTTGGCTTGCTGGTGATTATGATGTTGATATGTTTGTCAAATTTAATGTTTCACATAAATCAGATGATTTGAGTAATTTGCTGGAGTCTGTGTTAAAAAAGTGGAAACCAGAACGTATTCATGGCAGCCGTGATTATTTTTGGATTAAAAATAAGATTAAGTATGAGATTATTCCTGTGCTGGATATTAAGCAAGCAGCACAAGCTGAGAATGTGACTGATTTTTCTCCTAAGCATGTTGATTGGGTGAATAAGAACGGTAAAAAGTTAAAGAATGATATTCGTTTAGCAAAAAAGTTTTGTAAAGCTGCAAAGTGTTATGGTGCTGAGAGTTATATTCGTGGTTTTTCGGGTCATGTGATTGATATTTTGGTTATTTATAACAAAGGGTTTTTGCAGTTGTTAAAGGCTGCAATTAAGTGGAAGCCAAAAGTTGTGCTTGATTATAATAAAGTGCATCAGGGTCGTGCAGTTTGGCGTTTAAACAAAAGTAAAACAGAAGGCCCGTTAGTGCTTGTTGATCCTGTCCAGCCTGAGCGGAATGCTGCTGCTGCGTTAACAAGAGAAAATTTTGATAAGTTTGTATCAGCAGCAAAACAGTTTTTGAAAAAACCATCTGTTGACTTTTTTGTTGAGCAACCGCTTGATATCAGCAAGCTAAAAAAGAAAGGGTATTTAATTGCGCTTTCTGTAACAACTGTTGATGCAAAAGAGGATGTTGCTGGTACAAAGTTTGTACGTGCATTTGAATTTGTCAGAGATAATCTTGTGGATTTTAATGTGATTGATGCAGTTTGGCAGTGGGATAAAGAATCAAAAGGTAATTGGTTTTTTGTGGTGAAAAAAACAAAATTGTCTGAGTTTGTTGATCATAAAGGACCTCCTGTGAAGATGAAAGATGCAGTCAAAGAGTTTAAGAAAGCGCATAAAAAAACATTCACAAAGGCTGCTCATATTTGGACAAAAGTCAAGCGTGACGCAATAACTCCTGAAGAAAAAGTTAAGTTGTTGATTAAGGATGAGTATGTGAAGAGTAGGGTGGGTAAAATAACATGGTAAACTCTATCCTTTGGACAATCCTGTTAAGTTTAACGCCAATAGGGGAATTAAGAGTGAGTATTCCGTTTGGCATTGCTTCAGGGCTTCACCCTTTGCTAGTTTTTATTATTGCAGTGATTGCGAATTGGTGTGTTGCTCCAATTTTATTTCTATTCTTGGAAATTATACATTATCGTATCCTGCATGTCCGCCATTACAGAACAATGTTTGATCATATTATGGCGAGAGCGAGAAGAAAATCATCCCGAGTTGTTGAAAAGTATGGAGTGATTGGTCTTGCATTGCTTGTTGCAGTTCCTCTGCCTGTTACTGGTGTGTATACTGCAACTTTACTTGCGTGGTTTTTTGGGATGAATAAGTTAAAAGCGCTTGGTGCAATTGCTCTTGGAGCGAGTATTGCAGGTGTTATTATGATGTTTGTTTCAATTGGTGGTTTGAAACTAATCGGATTTGTTTAATGGTTAACAACAATTTTCGCTTTTTCTATAACCTTTTTTACATCTCCTGTAAAAAACTTACTTGCATGTGGAATTTCAAAGCTGACTATTTTTCCTTCTTTTGTTACATCAATAACAATTCCTTCGGCTAACTCAATGCTTTTCCAGCTTTCTCCAGTATTTAGTTCGATGTTCAGTATGTCTTCTTCTTTATCGTACCAGGTTTCCATGTTAATCAATCCAAAATGCAGTGATTATTTTAATCTTTCCTCGTTCAGGTCTGTAAACGACTTTGAGCGTCCTTCCCATTGGAGGAGTTTTTGCTATTGCATTATATGCGTTTTGCCAATGTTTGTCTTTTAATATTTTCGAGTTTTGAATTGCAAATTCAAACATGTACTGCCGAATATCTAGTCTCTTTTTTCTTTTGCGTTCCCAATGATGTGAATATGTAAATTGCACAAGTGAATAGTCAAGTATTCTTTAAAGAGCCTTTCCATGAGAAACACGTAACTTTTACGACAAGATACGTGATTTTACCGGAATTGAATCTTTTTTTTAGAAAAAATTACAGAATTATATAAGAAATAAAAAAATAAAAAATCAAACAAGTACAAACTGTTCATTTTTAATTTGAAAAATTTTTTCTTTGACTGTTCGTACTGCTCCGTCTGGATCCATGCTCAAATCTCCTGTTATTCCTTTGAAATTTTTCACAATATACATTGCATCATGCAGCGCTTTCCCTGATTCACCAGTCTTCATTGCTTCTGCAACATACATTGTTGCGTCGTATCCTGCTGCTGCGAATAAGGGTTGTTCGGGTGTGTCGCCATTTTCTGAAATTTTTCTTTCAAGTTCTTTGTATCCTGGCGTGTCTGAATCCCAGGATGTGAAATAAATGCCGTCTACGGAGTTCCAACCGCCTGCGTTTGCTATGAAGTTAGTGCTTGTTGCAGTGTCTATTGCAAGTCGTGTAAGGTTGTATCCGAGCTCATGTTCGTGTTTGAAAACAAATCCAGTTTCATCAAAGCCAAAGGAAATATTGATTATGGGGATTGATGACAAAAAATATGAGGAAGCGCTTCCAATTTTTATGAAGCAGCTTTTTCGTGATTTGAAAAAGAATAAAATAAAGGAGCGCGTTATTACAGCTAAGAAGAAGGATGTTTTTTTGTTTGATAAGAATGTTGCGCAAACAACAGAGTATCGGTTTTTAGAAGAGAAACAGTTTAATCCAACAAACACGTTTGTGTATGGTGATGCTATTACGATTGTAAGTTGGGGAACGCCTATTACTGCTATTATGATTCGTAATGCTACGATTGCGGAGACCTATAAGAACCATTTTGAATACTTGTGGAAGATGGCTTCAAAGAACTTATAATGCAAACCTCTAACTGCTTACTTTCTACTGCTAACTGTTCACTGCAAACTGTAAACTCTTTACTCCAAATCCTTTTAAGCAAAACAAGATCATTTGTTTGTATGAAAGAAGCCTTTACTAAAATAATCCCTCATTTATCTGCAGAATTATCTAATATTGGCTCTGCTATTTTAATCAACGGTGAGAAAATACCATTGTCAAAAGAATATTTCAAACTGCTTACTGCAAACTGCGAACTGCATACCAAAATTCTTTTTGTTGATGGCGGTTCTGGTTTAATTTTAAAGTCAGCTTCTTCTTGTCTTCAATTTATCCGTTTATATGCGGTTTTATATGAGAAGAATAAGCGAACAAAGCAGGTATTCGAGGAGTATTTAGTGGCGATTGTAAACAAGGCAGATGTGTTGGAAGCGTCTGTTTTTGACGCTAAAGGAAATTTTAAAACAAAGAAGGTTTTTGGTGCGTTTGATCCTGAATTAACGATTAATGAGCGTTTAGAACCAGAGCGGGTTTGTTCGTTGATGTTAAAGTTGTTAGAACTTAATTTTGCATTTCGTACGGCAAAAGAGCTAAATCCAAATACGTTAATTCGTGATGGTGATCTTGTTCCAACTTGTTTTTTGCATGAGCATGAGCTTAAAAATTTGCGTTCGTTGTTTTGTATTGTTCTTGGTTTGTCTAAGACATCAAGATTGTGTACAAATACTGGTGTGAGTGTCGTAACTGCTTTGCAACGTGTTGCTCCTGATGGTTGTTGGTTGTACAAAACCAATACGCAAACTAATTTTATTAAATTGCATCCGAAGTCTAAGTATGTTTTTCGCTGTGACTCATATGTTGATCCAGAAGCAGCAGTGTCTTCTTTGATTCCAAATTCTTCAGATCCAGTGTTTCTTGGGTACCCGTATGGCTTGCTTGATGCTGATAAGTTTGCGCAGGTTACAAAGTCTGAGTTGTCTCAGTTAAGAGTGCAGTTCGCATTACATTCTAAAGAATTGTTCTCAGAAACAGACCTTAATGCACATGACATTCTTGATGTGTTATGATTATGAACTCTAAACTCTCTGTTCTTTACTTCCTGTTAGTTACAACATATCTTTTTAATATGCAACTTCTATGAAAAACCCATAATTTAATGGAGGATGTACTATGGCGAAGAGAAGCTCAGGAGGATTTGGTCATTGGGCATTTTTGATCGGTGTTGTTTTGGCTGTTATTGCTGGACTTGTTCCGCAGTTAGGTACTCCAGCAGTTACCTGGATTTTGGTTGTGCTGGGTTTGATTGTTGGATTGCTGAACATTACTGGTCATGAAACGCAGGAATTTTTGATTGCTACTGTTGCTTTGATTATTGCCGCGTCTGTTGCAGCTAATATGGTGCAATTGGGCATGGTAATTTCAAAAGTGCTTGGCAATATTGTTGCGTTTGTGTCTCCTGCCGCATTGCTTGTTGCTTTGAAAGCAATTTGGGAATTGGCAAGAGATTAATTTTTTTTTCTTTTCTTGAAGTTTACTTAGTGAGCGAAAGGTCCCAAAACTGCTTTGCATTTTTTGAGGATTTTATTATTAAATAATTTGTTTAATATAACATGCTAAAAGGCGGGTGAAGACGAATTGAGGTATGATCGGCGTTTACTTGAGTCAGCAAAGCAGAAAGATTCAAAAAATGTTCAGTTGCCGTTTGTGAGATTGTTTTTGCTCTTGTTTGTATTGTTGTTTATTTTGGCTTCATTGGTTAGATAGTTTTTTCAAAGCATATCTATTTCTTTTTTGTGAGAAAAATCTGCATGTTCTGTTTCTTTTTGTTGTTCTTCTTTTAGGCAACTTTGAATTAGTCTGTTTTTGGTGATTGGCGTGAACGCCTTATTATTTTTATTGTTGATATTCAAAGCCCGAGAAAATCCAGAGGATTTTCTTAGCATAACAAAATTTTCAATTTTGTGTGAAGGAAACTGCTGTGGTTTCCTTGCACCAAAAACCCTTGGGTTTTTTAGTGTTGGCTTAGGAAATTCTGACTTAATTTTATAGTTTTTCGAAATTTCCTTTAGCACGATTCGCATTAATTGTTGCCTTGTTTTTTAACTATTTAAGTGTTGTCCTGTTAATTTATATAATTTTAGTCTCAACTTCTTACTGCTTGCTGTACGCCTTTTACTCAAAACCAGAAGTCCCTATTTTTGCGAGTATGTATCTTATTTCGTTTATTGTTTTTTGTTGGTGTTTTTTGTCTGACATGCGAACGAACTTTAGCAGTAAATCAGTAAGGTCTTCTTTTCCAAAGAATTTTAGTTTAAATCCTTCTGTGATGAAGTAAATTCGAAATCCATCGTACTTGAGTTCTTTGATTACAATTCCTCCAACTGTTCCAAGGAGCTTACCTTTTGTTGGGTTTTCTTCTAAGGTTTCAATTAAATCAAAAATAGTGTCAGCTTCTTGTTTGAATGTTTGCTCTATTTCTTCGTAGAGACTCTCAACGATTTCTATTTTGACCATCGTTTTTTGTGTCTTTTTCTGGCTTCTTCTAGTGTTATAGTATTTTCTGAGGACATTAGAAATTCGCGTAGTTGTTCTTTTACTGCAAGCTTATACATGTATTTTATGATGTCTTCATAGGTATCTTTTTTTGTTCCAAATGAACTTATGAGTTCTTTTGTTTCATTGCTGAGTTGTATTGTTGATGTCATGGTTGCCTCAAACTGTATAATCTATAGTGCTCATAGTGACTATAGTATTTAAGCTTTTCTTTTGGCAAGTTTGAATAAGTTTGTTTTTTGATGCTCGGCGTTAAGCGCCTTTCTATTTTGTCGTCGATATTCAAAACCCAAGAAAATTTGTGATTTTCTGGGCACAACAAAATTTTCAATTTTGTGTGCAGGGAACCATCGTGGTTTCCTTGCAACAAAAAACCCTTTGGATTTTTTAGTGTTGCCTTAGGAAACTTTGACTAATGATGATGACTTTTTCAAAGTTTCCTTTTGCCAATTTTTGCTCTCAATTCTTTACCCCACACAGTATGCTGTTTACCGTTTATTGTTCACTTCTATCCTCCTGCACTTGTGTGTTTTTTGATTGCGTAGCTCCACATCCATATGGAAATGCCGAATGCTGCAAGTACTGGTAATATGATTGCAATTAGCCAGGGAATGCTTACACCACGCAATAAAACATCCACTGGATAAAACGCGCTTACTGCGATTGGGAAGAAGAATGTTAGGAATATTTGAAATCCAATGCCAAACACGGTAAGTGGCCATCTTGCAAAGTCTGTGAGTTTGAAAAACAGATGCAGTAGTGCTTCGTTTTTTACTGCTATGATGCTTCCTGCGCTGATCATGGTGTATATTGCTGCGTGAAATAACACACCTAGAAGTATCAGGATGATATAAAACAAAAATCCAAAGCTAATAAAATTTATGTTTAAGTAGCTCATTGCGTAGCTTGCAATTAATGCTCCTACTGTAAATTCTACTATTCCTTGCCAGTCTATGCTGATTGCCATCAGGAATAGGAGTGAGTTGTATGGTTTTAGCAGGTATTTGTGGAATTGTCCTTCTTCTACTGCTTCGTAGACGTGCCAGAACATGCTTAGGATGAATATTTTTGTTAGTCCTAATACCATGATTAGTGTTCCTTGGAATAATAAAAATTCGTGGAGTGTCCATCCGGGTATGCCTATTGTTGTGTTGTAGATGATTATTGCGAGGAGTGGTCCGACAAAGTCAGCGATCATTGTTGAGATTATTTTTGTGATGAAGTCTGCTTTGTATGCGAATTCTTTGTTTAGGTGTATTTGTATGCTTCTTGTTGCTAATTTTAGATATTTCATGTTTTTATAGTCCTACGCTTGCGTATCTTTTGATGGCTTTTTTTGATATTATGTGGATTAGCAGGTAAATGATTATCATCCAGATAAGTTGTGTGGCTAATGCGTTAAAAATTGATATTCTTTCTAAATAAACAAGTATTGGTACTGATCGTACGTATTCAAATGGTAGAAAGTGTGAAATTTGTTGTAACCAGTTCGGGAAAAAGGTAAGTGGGATGAAGCTTCCTCCGAGAAATCCGATGATGATTCTGCGTACTCTTCTTAATCCTGTTATTCTTTTCATCCAGAATGCTGCTAGACCTAACAAAAAGGCAAGACCGAAGTAGATGAAGAATGCGAGTGTTGTTGATGCAAAGAACCCTAGAAAAACTGTGAGTCCTTGTACTTGTAAGTTAAAGAAGATAAATCCGATGATGAATACAGGTATTGTTTGTACTATTAGGTTGTAAATGCTTATTCCTGTTTCAAAGCTTAAATACCAGTATAGAAAGCCGAATGGTCTGATTAACGCATTGGTCATTTTTCCGTGGATGACGTCGTATTCTATCCATTTGTCTACTTCTGACCAGGTGAAAAATCCTACTATCATTGCAAGGACGTAGTAGTGTACTAAGTCTGGAAATGTGAATCCTCTGATTATTTCTTGTCCTGTGTAGGCATAGATTGCTTTCCAGAGAAAGTAATATACGATCAGTGAAATTGGGTTTGTGAGTACTTGTGCGATGTTTTCCCATCTGTATCGTATTGCTATTTTGAATCCTGCCAGGGCCATTCCTTTGTGTTGGCAAAAGCTCATAATGTTGTACCTTTTTTCTGGAATATTTCTGCAATGATTTCTTCTATTGGCGGGTCTGATACGATAATGTCTGCTACGTCAAAGTGTTCCATTAAGTATCCGATTAAGTCTTTGACTTTTGCCTTGCGCGTGTCAAGTTCTAGTTTTAGTTCGTAGTCTGTTGCGTTAAGTACTTTGCATCCTTTGAATTTGAAGGGTTTTGCTTTTTCTGATAGTTTTACTTCTAGGTGTTTGTCTTTTGCGAATTTCTTTTTGATTTTTTCAAGTAGTCCATCGTAAACAATAGTTCCGTGATTGATGATGATGACGCGTTTGCATAGTTTTTCTATGTCTTGCATGTCGTGTGTTGTTACTATGAATGTTGTTTTTTCTTTTTTGTTTACGTCTAAGATGAATTCGCGTAGTTTTTCTTTTGATATGATGTCTAGTCCTATGGTTGGTTCATCTAGGAATACGAGTTTTGGTTTGTGGAGTAGTGATTGTATTACTTCGCATCGCATGCGTTCTCCTAAGCTTAGGTCTCGTACTGGTGATTTTACGATGTCTTTTGCGTTTAGTTTTTTGATGAGCATGTGTACTTGTTGTTCGTATTCTTTGTTGTCCATTTCGTATAAGTCTTTGTTGAGGTGGTAGGTATCGATTGCTGGCAAATCCCAAAATAAAGTTGTTTTTTGTCCGAATACTACGCCGATGTTTTTTACGTATTTTACTCGTTCTTTCCATGGCACATAGCCCAGAATATTGACTGTTCCGCTGTCTGGCCATAATAAGCCTGAGAGTGCTTTGAGGCATGTGCTTTTTCCTGCTCCGTTTGGTCCTAACAAGCCTACTATTTCTCCTTCTTTGATGTCAAAGCTTATTCCTTTGAGCGCTTTCTTTTTGACTTTTTTTGGGTTAAACAAACTATTAACTGCTGCAAGGAATCCGTGTCCTCTTTTTACTGTTTCAAATTCCTTGCGAAGATTTTTTACGTGTATTATGATGTTTTCAGTTACCATTTCGCTCCTCTTTTTTTGATCCCAAGACGGGATGGTCTCAGGACAGTGTTGCCGTCGAGAAAATAGATAAAAATGAGACTCCAATGGGATTATTGTTCGCCGCGCATTAAATAAGATATTAAACAAGCATTATTATGTTTTTCGTTTTTTAAACCAAATCTTTATAACTGCAAACTGTTAACTACTTACTGCAAACTAAAAAGAGGAATTTACAAGTTGTATGCGTAAAAAGCAATTTTGTTCTTTGTTTTAATGAGATTTTTATAGTAGATGCTTGCTTATTATGCTGTTATTGTTCTGATTCTTCTTTTGCCCATTTTCTTCCCCAGTCATGATGGAGTTTGTTGGTGAATGCGTTCCATTCTTCTTTTGTTTTGAATTGTGGGTATGGTTCTGCAATGATTGGTTCTTTTGAACTCCAAATCATTTCGAACTGTCCTTCTTTTGTGACTCTTCCAATTCGTGAGATTGTTGTTATGTGGTTTGTTGTTTTATTGATTGTAATAAGTCCTTCTGGCGTGTCCATTGTAAGTCCTTTTACAGCTTCACGTATGTCGTTCACATTATCAGTGCCTGCTTTTTGAACAGCTTTTGTAAATAAGTGAACTGCTAAGAATGCTTTTTCCATCGCGTCAGAGGTAACTCTGTGCGGTCCATATCTTTTCTTGAATGCATCGACAAATTTTTTGTTCTCTTTGTTGTCTAAACTTTGAAAGTAGTTCCAGGCAGCATAATGTCCTTCCATATTTTCAACAGGTAGGTGGCGAATTTCATCTTCAGCAATGCTTGTTGAAATAGTTGGAATTTTGTCTGGGGTGACGTTTTGTTTTTTAAGTTCTTTGAAAAAGGCAACGTTGCTATCGCCGTTTATTGTGTTTAATATGAAATCAGGTTTTGTTCGTTTTATGTTCTTGACAACTGTTTCAAAGTGTTCATCTCCCAATATGCGATATTCTTCTCCTACGATTGTAAGGTCATTGTTCTGTGCATATATTTTGACCAGTTCGTTAACACTGCGTGGAAATAAGTAATCAGACCCAATCAAGAAGATTTTTTTGCCAAGAGTTTTTGCTCCCCATTGTATTGCAGGGAGTACTTGTTGATTTGTTGTTGATCCAAGGTAAATGATGTTTGGTGAGTCCTCAAGTCCTTCATATTCAACAGGATACCAGAGGAGGTTGTTGTATTTTTCAAAAAGGGGTTTCATCGTTTTTCTGCTTGCTGATGTCCAGCCTCCAAATATAGAACAAACTTCTTCTTGGGTAATGAGTCGTTCTGCTTCTTCAGCAAATGTTTGCTCGTTAGATTTTCCGTCAACAAAAGCACATTCTATTTTTCTTCCTAATATGCCTCCTTGTTGGTTGATTTGATCTACTGCCATGAGCGTTGCGTCAACGAGAGAAGATTCGCTAATGGCCATCGTTCCGGTTAGGGAATGGATGACACCAATTTTTATAGGATTCTTTGTTCCAATTTTGGTTGGTGCCTCTTTCCAGAAGTGGTTGAAGAATCTCAAGTAGCTTTCTTTAACTTCTTTTGATTCAAGAACAAATGCAAATGGTTGTTTGTTCCATAATATCTGCACAACTTTATTTCCAAAAACAAGAATTGTTGTGAAAGATAGTATGTCTTCTGGGAGTGTTTTGTAATGGTAGTTTTGTTTTTTGTTTTTTTCTGTTTCGGTTGTGTGGTATTCTTCAAGGTGTGTTCCTTGAGTACTCAAGTCATACATTTGTTTGTTTTGTTTTTCTCGTCGAAGCATCCATTCTTTAAACCATGCTCTGAGTGTGGTTTGTTCAATTCCACTGCTTCCACCAATCCAGTAAGTGGAATCATATGTCAGCGCTTCATTTAGCAATGCTTTAATTGACTCGCTTCCTCTGAACACAGTAATTTGTGTTTCTAGTTTTACTTCTTTAAAGAATGCAGTGATTTGTGGAATTTGTTTTTCTAGCTGTTCGAGTGCTTTTTTCTTGATCTCAATATCTTCTTGTATTTTGTTCGGGTGCGTACACGTGTATGCTTTTTTTCCTTCTTTGATAATGTATGTGACAAATCCTTTTTCGATAAGTTTGTTTAGGTTATCGTAGATGTTTCGTCTTCCAATGCCTGTTTTTTTCTGTATGGTGCTTAATGTTGAGGTTCCAAGTTCTAACACGGCAGAGTATACGGTGATTTGTCCATCGCTTAATCCAAGTTCTTTCAGCTGTTCGAGATCCATGAAGGTATTAACATGCAGGTGTATTTAAATTTTATGGTTCCCATAGGAGCCACAGAATAACACTAGATACCACTTAAATTTATATTGTTTTCACTCATCAGTAAGAATGGTGGTACAAATGACAAACAAAACGACAAACAAAACAATTCCGCATTTTTACAAAGCGTATACGCGTTTGGGAACAAGAAACAATCCAAGTGGGCAGGATCATAGTAGCAAGGGTGTTGAAACAGCACCTGATAAAGTCTTATCTCTCTTTTTTCTGGATGTGTTTAAATGTTCGAATGAAAACCTGCTGAGTTGGTATAAAGGCTCACCGAGATGGCCGGGAAGTGAAGTTGATGAATTTCACTTTTCAGATCCAGAGAAGGTACCAGATGGGGAGTATTATGAAACCATTGCAAAAGAATCCAGACAATTTGGAACACTAATAAATAGCACACTAAAAGCTGGCGAAATTCCTTGTGTTGTTGGCGGTGATCATAGTTTCACATATGCAACCATTGGCGCATTAGCTCAACGTGTTGATCCCAAAAGAGTGCTGGTTGTTCAATTTGATTCGCATTTTGATTTTTGTCAACCTGAAGAAATTGCAAGTGGACGATTTAAAGTCAGCAGTCCGTCAGGCAACTTTCATGGTATGGGTTCTCGTGCGTGTTTTGATAAATTTGGAATTGATTGCATTGACGCATATATTCCAAACAAAGTATCACCTAAAAACTGGGTGTATGTTGGTGATTTCAAAGGAGAAGAAGGCTACGATTTTGTGGAAAGTCAATTTGCTGCGTCGAAAGGTATTGAG
>PCYA01000001.1:0-965 GCA_002762795.1 Candidatus Woesearchaeota archaeon CG10_big_fil_rev_8_21_14_0_10_37_12 | reverse complement strand
AAGCTGCTTGAGGAAAGGTTAGCTTATGTAGATTTTGTTCATGTTACGGTTGACATTGATGTATATCACAGGAATGTAGCTCCCGCAACGGGAATTTCTGGAAATTGGGGCTTACGTGAACGCCAGGTACTTCCTTTACTTTACACAATTGCACGCTCTGGAAAACTTGCAGGAGTTGATCTTGCTGAGATTAACCCACAGGTTCCTAATGTGAGTGCGGAAGATGTTGCACAGACGGTTGCTGCAGGTCAGGAAATATTGTACGCATTATTGGGAAGGTAATATTTCTTTTTTTTAAACCAAATCTTTATAACTTCTTACTTCTTACTTCAAATTATAAACTAATCAGAAAGAGATGGTGAAAAATAATTTTATCCTTTGGTTTAATGAGATTTCTATAGTTGATGTTCCGAAGGTTGGTGGAAAGAATGCTTCGTTGGGTGAGATGTACCAAAATCTTGCAAAAAAAAGAGTAAACGTTCCTAATGGTTTTGCGTTGACTGCTGATGCTTATTGGGCTTTGCTTGAAAAGAGCGGTGCATTAAACAGGTTAAAATATCTGTTAAAAAATCTTAATGTTAAAAATACGAGGGAGTTAGCAAAAGCAGGAAAACAGGCAAGGCAGATTATTTTGAATTGTGATTTTCCTGATGGTTTGAAAAAACAAGTTGAGCAGGCATATGAACAGTTGTGCAAGCAGTATAAAACAAAGAATGTTGATGTTGCTGTTCGCTCATCTGCAACTGCGGAGGATTTGCCTGAGGCTTCTTTTGCTGGTCAGCAGGAAACTTTTCTTAATATTAGGGGAACAAATGATTTGTTAAGTGCGTGCAAGCGTTGTTTTGCTTCTTTGTTTACGAATCGTGCGATTGTATATCGGGAAGAGCATGGTTTTGATCATTTTAAGGTTGCTTTGTCTGTTGGTGTTCAGAAGATGGTTCGTTCTGATAGGGCTTGTTCTGGTG
>PCYA01000017.1 GCA_002762795.1 Candidatus Woesearchaeota archaeon CG10_big_fil_rev_8_21_14_0_10_37_12 | reverse complement strand
AGCGGTTTCATATTTTACAGACCAAAAGTTCTCTTTCTTGGCAACGGAGGAAGCGGCGGTCCAGGAGGAACACCAGGGACAATCATATCTTCTGATGACCCCGGAAATTCTCTTCCAAAAGGAGGAGCTAAACCTTCGTTTTCTGAATACGGAAGAGGCGGAAGTTCTGGACCTTCTTCAAATGAAGGAGCTTCAAACCGTTTTGGCAAAGGGGGAAGCGAAGACTCTCGCTCTAACGGCGGAAATTCAGGACTCAAACTTCTTGAAGATGTTGGTCCTTTTCCCTTCACCATATCAGCAAGCGTAAGAACAGCAGATGCGATCTCTGAATTCTGCTCGAGAATCTTATTCATCTTGTCAAGCATCGGACGCATTTTTTCTGAAAAACTCAAACCACCTTCTTCAATGCGCAGCTCGTGCGTCGCATCTTCAAAAATAGTTATTAATTTGTCAAGCTTTGTATTAAGCTCTAACAAAGAAACTTGCAATCGCTTGCTTGGTGCAATCTCAAATTCTT
The DNA here is from genome assembly GCA_002762795.1 of Candidatus Woesearchaeota archaeon CG10_big_fil_rev_8_21_14_0_10_37_12. Lineage (GTDB taxonomy): Archaea > Nanobdellota > Nanobdellia > Woesearchaeales > ARS49 > 1-14-0-10-37-12. The sequence continues at coordinate 108,131 of PCYA01000017.1, read as the reverse complement.
TTAATTTCGCCAGCTCAGACTTTAAATCTTCAATTTCTCTATGGGGCAATAACTCGTACTCGTCATGCTCTGGAGACTTTTTCTCATCAGTCATGGGATCACCTTTTTTATTATTATATATCACGTAGATGCTTCAGTATATAAATGTTTTACCTATTTAACCATAATGCGACTGCGGTCTTTTCTTCTGAGGCTGATCTTTGCTGCGCTTTTCCCACATTGCGTTAACTCTTTGCAGCAGTTCATCAACCTCTTTGGAAAACTCAGGCCATAAGGCAATTGCACGATCAATCACTTCTGCTGCTAATTTTTTATCTTTTGACGTTGTAATTCTGCCATTCAAACTACTCAATGCCATAAGTTTGCTCATCAAAATATGAATTTTATCTTTATCTTCTTCAGAAAAAATGCTGCTTTCATTCATACTCGCAATAAAACCAGGATTTGGCATGATTAAACCATTCAGATAATTATACCAACCCATGTAAAAATTTACTGCAATAGATGCCAATGATCTTCCAAGATCCAACGGAACACGACCTTTATCCAGTACAATCTCTCTGACTGAAAACAAGTTGTCTAATTCGTCTAAAGATTGTTTGATCTTTAATTCTTTTTTAACTTTATTGAAATCTGTTTCTAACTTTTTGAGAATTTGATCTGGTTCCATAATGTATGAAACAAATAGTTATTTTATAAATGTTGTTAAACTAATACTCCATTCCACCAGGAGGCATTCCTGGCATAGGAGCTTGTGATTTTGAAGAACCGCCAGCAATAACATCGTCAATTCTCAATATCATCTGCGCAACCTCTGATGCTGAACTTAAAGCTTGTGTTTTAATTTTCAATGGTTCAATAACTCCTGCTGCCCAAGCATCAACAACTTTGCCTTGGAATACATCAACACCAGCCCATTTTTCTCCGCGATCATGCGCTGCTTTTAATTCAACAAGCATATCAATAGGATCAAGACCGCCGTTCTCAGCAAGCGTTCTTGGAATAACTTCCAGCGCTTCAGCAAACGCGCGTACTGCAAGCTGTTCTCTACCAATTAAAGTTTCAGCGTATGCTCTGAGCCCTCTTGCAACTTCAATTTCAGACGCTCCTGCACCAGCAACAATTTTTCCATTCTTTAGTGCAGCAGCAACATCACCAATTGCATCAACCAATGCACGTTTTGCTTCATCTACAATATGCTCTGTTCCTCCTCTGACAAGGATAGTTACAGACTTAGGATTTTTACAACCAGTAACAAAAGTCATATCTTCCTGACCGATCTTTTTTTCTTCCACTAAACCGGCATTGCCGAGGTCGTCTGCTGTTAAATCACGAATAGACGAAACGATTCTGCCGCCTGTCGCGCGCGATAATGCTTCAAGATCGCTTTTTTTCACGCGTCGTGCAGCAAAAATACCTTTCTTTGAAAGAAAATGTTGTGCAAGATCATCAATACCTTTCTGACAAAACACGACAGTTGCACCAGACTTTACAATTGAGTTCACCATTTCGGTAAGCATGTGTTCTTCTTGATTCAAAAATGCCTGCATTTGAGCAGGGTCAGTAATTTGAATTTTTGCATCAACTTCTGTATCTTTGATTTCAACAGCAGCATCAAGCAGCGCGATCTTTGCATCCTGTATTTTCTTTGGCATTCCTGGATGTACTGCCTCTTTTTCAATTACTACGCCCTCTATGAGTCTCGTATTCTCGACAGGCTCGCCAGTTTGTTTTTCAAGTTTGATATGATCACGATCAAAAGAAATTTCACCATTAGTTTCCATAACTCGCTTAACAGCTTCAACTGCTATCTTTGACAAGACTTCTTTAGCACTCTCAGCACCCTTGCCAGTCAAGGCTGTTGCTGCAATCTTTTGCAAAATATCAGTATCTTGCTGTGTGACAGGAGCAGCGATTGTTTGAAGCAACTGCTGTGCCTTTAGTTCAGCCATTCTGAAACCTTTTGCGATAACAGTTGGATGCACATTTTGGTTCAACAAATCCTCTGCAAGTTTTAACAGTTCGCCTGCAATAACAACTGCTGTTGTTGTACCATCTCCTACTTCAGTCTCTTGTGTTTTTGCAATCTCAACAATCATTTTTGCAGCAGGATGCTCTACTTGCATTTCTTCCAATATGGTTACACCATCATTAGTAATAGTAATATCGCCCATGGAATCAACAATCATTTTATCCATTCCTTTAGGGCCAAGGGTTGTACGCACTGTTTCTGCAACAAGTTTTGCAGCGAGAATATTGTTCCTTTGCGCATTCTTTCCAGTAGTGCGCTGCGTGCCTTCTGACATGATAAAAATTGGTTGAATTTCTTTGTTTGACATTGTAACTCCCCTGCAATAAAGATAAAAGAGGTTGTTTAAATAGATTATGGAATTGCTAAGCTAAAATGTACTTTGTTCAGCATCACTTACAAACTCATCATAAACTTCCTTAAATGACCTTTGCATGCTGAACGCGTAAATTTCAGGCAATGTACCGCGAGTAAGCACTTCTGCACGAATACCAGAACTTGTGTTAACAAAAAACAAATCTTTTCCGCACTCCACAACATCATCTAAGCCTGTTCTTGGCACTTTATCACTATATTCAGCGGCGTAATTGATACCTTCTAAAGGATCTCCTCTTGACTTTTCAGCTGCGCGTGTTGCAGCAATAATTGCACTGTGCACACGATGCGTATAATGACCATTGCCTCGTTTCGCAGCAGCATAATTAGGAGTTGCTGGGTAAACTGACAGGTGGCTTTTTGCAGTTTCATCAAGCTTATCGTCATCATCTACTTGACCTGTTTTTGTCAATTCAAGCAAATTATCGCGATCAGTACTTCCGCCTCTTATTGCTACCTGTCTTGCCAGCTCTGATAAACTAACATACCACGCAGTAATACACTCTTTCCTCCCGTCTGATTTTAGAGTAACCCGCAATGCATAATCATTAACAGTAAGCAATCTATCAACGTGTTTAAATTCAGCATCAACATCAAGAGTCATGGCAGCATCGTACGAACTACACATATTAAATTCTTTTGCTACAAATTTAAGAAAAAAGTTAGTTCTCTAGTTCTTCGCGGTTTACCCAAATCATTTGCTCACCAACAATCTTTCCAAGTGTTATTTGATCAGGATTTGCCATGTCTTGTGCAGGGTACGTTTCTTTGTTTTTCACTCTTGCTCCAACATACACTACACCTGATCTCCCAAAATAAATGTTTTGATCAGTGCTAATCTCAACTGGTTGTGGTAACTCAAATGCCGCACCTGCCTTGATAAAACGATCAATTGCTGATTGTGGGGCTTGCTGGTTATTCCAACCTCTCTGATACATGCCGTTCTTAAGCCCAGCATACCAGACTAATTGTTGAACATCACCTTTATAGGCTGTTTCTCCTTTATCAGGGCTTAAAATATATTGTACAGTTACTTCTCCATTATTGGTTGTTCCCATAATCTCACTCACACAGAAAGCGTTGCTTTCTAGTCTTTATGGAGTAACAACGAATACTTAAAGCTTTCACAACACTTAAAAATACAACAAGCGAAATCAAAAAATATGATCCTCACGATAAGCGGAACGCCGGGCAGCGGAAAAAGCACAGTAGCAAAACTCATTGCTAAAGAACTCAAGTTAAATCATTACTCTGCAGGAGATTTTATGCGGAAAATTGCAGAAGAACGCGAGATGCAGTTAGCAGAATTACAACAACTTGCTGCACTAGACGGCGGAGAAATAGATAAAGAAACAGACAAAAGAACTGTAGAACTTGCTGAAAAAGAAGATAACTTTATCATCGATTCAAGATTGGCTTTTCATTTTATTCCAAGCGCAATCAAAATTTTCTTGACAGTGAAGCCAGAAGTTGCAGCAGAAAGAATATTTGGCGACGTACAAAAACAACGAAGAGGGCAAGAACAAGACATTCACAATCTGGATGATGCAATTAAGAGTGTGAAAGATAGATTAGCCAGAGATATCAGTAGATACAAGCAGCATTATAATATCGACTACGTTGCAAAAGAAAACTATGATTTAATTGTTGATACAAGCAATAAAACTCCTGAAAAAATCGTTAAAGAAATTGTGGAGTTTGTCAAGAACCACTGGTGATCGCTCCTTCGTCGTTCAACACCAGTGGCATGACTGTTCAGAAAATTATAAGATAATATAGTCCAGTGGTTCTTGATCATGCTCGGAATGCCACTCGCTCCAGTAAACCACTCGTGATACACACGAGTGGCATTCCGACATGTGAACAAAACCCCAAAGTTTTAAAAACAATCCCTATTCTCGAAAAAGAATGACAGTTAAAAAAGGCGATTTTGTAGAAATAGAATACACAGGCAAACTCAAAGACTCTGGAGAAGTATTCGACACAACAAACAAAGAAGAAGCCAAAAAAGCAAACATCTTTGCAGAAAAAGCAGAATACAAACCAATTATCATCTGCGTTGGCGAACAACATATTCTTCCAGGCATAGATTCTTTTATTGAAGGGAAAGACTTGGGTAAGCACACTGTCGATCTAACGCCAGAGCAAGCATTCGGAAAGAAAAACCCAGAACTTGTAAAAATCCTTCCAATTAGCAAGTTTAAAGAACAAAATATCAAGCCAGTACCAGGACTGCGATTGAATATTGACGGCCACGTTGCAACTGTCAAAAGCGCAAGCGGCGGCAGAATTATTCTCGACTTTAACCACCCATTAGCCGGCAAAGAACTTGTTTACGACATTAAACTAAATAGAATTATAGAGGATAAAAAAGAACAAATAGATTCTTTGTTCCGAACTTTGTTAAGCATAAACATCGACACAAAAATAACGGGCAACAAAGCAATCGTTGAACTGCCAGGAAAAATTCCAGAGCAAATAAGCAAACAACTTGGTAAAAAAATAAGTGAACTCGCAAAAATAGAAGTGGAAATAACAGCAAAAGAAAACAAAAGCGAAAAGAAAATAGACCTGACGAAAAAAAGTAAAGAGAACGCAAATAAAGAAAATTAATTTTTTGTTAAATCCTTAGCTCAAATACTCAGTTCTTAACCTATATGATATTGTCTCGTAATGTTTAAATAACAATCTTTAATTATAAAAACAGCAAAAAGGTGAACAGGATATGGATTTTATTAGACGATCTGAAAATATAGATGTACCAAGACCGCAACCAACAGCTCAAGCGCCAAGAAAACACCACGAAATAGACGCTGAGCTTGAGCAAATTCTTGCAAAACAACGCGCAAGCATCAAAGTAATAGGATGCGGAGGCGGTGGAAAAAACACAATCAACAGAATTACAGAAGTAGGCGTACACGGAGCAGAAACAATCGGCATTAACACAGACGCACAAGACCTGCTTTACACAAATGCTGATAAGAAAATTTTGATTGGCAGAGAAACAACAAAAGGAATGGGCGCGGGAAGCGACCCAAAAGTCGGCGAAGCAGCAGCAAGGGAAAATGAACACGACATCAAACAATCGCTTTCTGGTGCAGACATGGTCTTTGTCACCTGCGGTTTAGGAGGAGGAACAGGAACAGGAAGCGCACCAGTAGTAGCAGAAATAGCCAAAAAAAATGGAGCATTAACAGTAGGAATAGTAACAATGCCATTCACAATGGAAGGCAACAAAAGATACGAAAACGCAGTCATCGGTTTAGAAAAATTACAAGCAAATGTTGACACACTAATCGTTGTGCCAAACGACCAATTACTGGAATTAGCACCAGACTTACCATTACACACTGCATTCAAAGTAGCAGATGAAATCCTAACAAACGCAGTCAAAGGAATAGCCGAACTTGTAACAAAAACAGGACTTGTGAATTTAGACTTTGCAGACATACGCGCAGTTATGAAAAACGGCGGAGTATCTTTGATTGGAGTAGGAGAATCAGACTCAGAAAACCGAGCAATTGAAAGTGTAGAAAAAGCAATCAACAACCCTCTCTTGGATGTTGACATATCAGGCGCAACAGGAGCATTGATTAACGTTGCAGGAAGCAAAGACATGACACTAAACGAAGCACGAAAAGTTGTAGAAGCAGTTTCAGAAAAATTATCAGATGATGCCAAAATAATCTGGGGCGCACAAATTTATGAGGATTTAGGAAGCACAATAAAAACAATGCTTATCGTAACAGGCGTTAAATCACCACAAATCTTCGGCAGAGGAAGAAGCTTATCAAAAGCAACCAAAGAAGAATTATCCACAGAATTAGGCATAGATTTTGTGGAATACTAGTAAACTTAATAAACCCCGCCTCGTGAACTAACAAAATGGCTGAGGATAAACACGAGCAAGAACACAATTCTAACAAGAATTATGAACCAGTACTAGAAGAAACTCAGAGCACAGAACCAGAAATACCACAAGCAGAAGTCCCGAACAAACTCGTGCAACAAACACAACGAATCGGTTCAGGATTAAGAGAAAAAATACCTGCAGGATGGGAACGATTAAAACAATTCAGCAAAGAATGTCTGCGCGTTTTAAGAGTTACAAAAAAACCAGACAAAGAAGAATACAAAACCATAGTAAAAATAAGCGCGGCAGGAATGGCTTTAATCGGATTTATTGGCTTTATTGTGTACTTCATCAAAGAACTACTTTTTTAAACACGTTGGAAGCCATTGGTCACCGTACTGCTGTGCTCAACACCAGCGGTTCTTGACAGAAACCTTTAAAAAGGACTACTTGATTCTTACTTTCATTCTTCTCAGAACATGAAAAAAAGACTTACTGTGAAGAAAACATTACAATGGCAGACCTTCAGAAATTAAAACTTCTGAGTATCTTCCATTTCGGGAAATAAAAATCCCAACCACCGCAAGCGGTGGGGTACAAGAAAAGCTTTGCTTTTCTTTGTATTCACAAGAAATGCAAAGCATTTCTGTGCAAGGAAATCATGGTGATTTCCTGCACACAAAATTGAAAATTTTGTTGTGCCCAGAAAATTTTTCAAATTTTCTCGGGTTTAAAGTTATGATACCCCATCGATCGCAAGAAAAACAAAGACGAACCCAACCGCCCCAAGGAGCTGGGCATCATAACAAATAAAGAATAGCAAAATGGCAGATGAAGAAAAACAAGGATTAACAGTACCACAAATAGCAGGTGCTATGCAAAAAGAAGACATCGTTAAAGAAACAAAAAAAGAAGAAAAACAAGAAGAGAAAAAAGCAGAAGACGCATTAACAACACACATTTTTGCATTACGAACAACAGCAAACAGAGAAGACCAAGTCATGGATTTCTTATCAAGCAATATCAGAAAAAAGAAACTGCCAGTGTACGCGATCATCAGACCACACGGTCTAAGAGGCTACATTTTTGTCGAAGCAGCAAACAGACAAAGCGCAGAACAAGCAGGTTTTAACGTGCCATATGCACGAGGAGTCCTGCAAAATGAAATACAATACAAAGAAATAGAACATATGCTGGAACAAGTCAAACGCGAAATGAACATCAAAAAGAATGATATTGTAGAAATTATCAGCGGACCGTTCAAACGCGAAGAAGCAAAAGTAACAAGAATAGACCAAGGCAAAGAAGAAGTAGTAGTTGAGTTGCTCGGAGCAGCAGTACCAATTCCAATCACTGTAAAAATGGACGCGGTAAAAGTCATCAGACGAGAAAAAGAAGAACAACCTGCAGAGGAGAAAGCTTTTTAAATAGTACTTAGGGGATAAAAAACATGGCAAAGCAAATTGTTGATGCATTAGTAGAAGGCGGAAAAGCCTCAGCAGCACCCCCATTAGGCCCAGCTCTTGGACCATTAGGCATAAACATAGGCCAAGTCATAGCAGACATCAACAAAAAAACAGCAGATTTCAAAGGAGTACAAGTACCTGTCAAAATCATCGTAGATGAAAACAAAAATATTGAAATTACTGTAGGAACGCCACCGGCAAGCGCACTAATCAAACAAGAAGCTCACATAGAAAAAGGAAGCGGAAGCGTCAAAACAGACTTAGTAGCAGATATCAAAATAGAACAAGTCATTAAAATTGCCAAAATGAAACAAGACAACCTATTCGGCAAAGATATGTTCGCACGAGTAAAAGAAATAGCAGGAACATGCAACAGCATGGGTGTAATGATAGAAGGAAAACGAGCAATAGAATCAATAACAGATATTGACTCTGGAATGTTCGATGAAGCAATCAAATCAGGAAGAACAGAATTAAGCGAAGAAGCAAAGAAAGAACTAGAAACAAAGAAAAAAGCCCTCACAGCAGACATTGAAAAGAGAAAAGCAGCATACGAAGCACAAGCAAAAGCAATCATTGAACAAAACGCAGGACAAACAAGGGGAGTTCTCAAAGCAAAACTCATCGAAGCAAAAGTACCTGCAACAATCTACGAACCACTACTGCCTGCAGAAACTGCAGCAACAGCAGCCAAAGGAGCAGCACCTGCTAAAGATGCAGGAAAGAAAAAGTAATTGCTTCCAAAAAGCTTTAAATATAGTATTGTATTTTACTTTCTTATGAAAAAAGAGTCTCGTGGCATTGGCAGCATTGTTGCTTCCATTGTTGGCATCATTATCATTGTTGCTGTTGCAATCATTCTCGTGAAAGTACTCATAAAAGAACCACCTGTTAATGAACTCATCACAATAACTGTTGACTTACGAAACGCAGAAACATCATTGCAAAAAGCAAACCTGATCACAAAATTAGATGATCTTGTAATAGAATCAGACAGTGAAGAAGTCATTAATCAATGGGAACGCATGATGGATTGCATGCCAACCGCTTGCCCAGATGAAGCATACCTTGACATGATCTTAATCATAACATCTGCATTTGAACCAGACATACCACAAAGCAGATTACTAATTAACTTAATTGCAACAGCAAAATACTGGGGCAACGAAGAAAAAGTACTAGATTTTTCCAAATCGATGAGTATTGCAAACACACAAATAGAACAAACAACAAACAGAAAAGCAGAAAAAGCATGGCAAGCAATCGTAGACTGCAACAATGTCTGCGAAGAAAAAAACAACTTATACTTTGAGTTAATCAAAACAATCGTACAATGAACTGGACAAAAGGGGTGATACTAACAACAATAATACTTACACTAATTCTCACAGCAAGCGCTATCAAATCAGAAACAATAACCATCCAAGAAATTAATCAGCCAACAAACACATTCGTAAACTCGCCCAGAATAATACCTGTTAACACGCAACTCACAAAACTCGCAGTCTCTGGCTACTGGAACGGACTTGGAAACGTGCAAATCTGGATGCACACACAAGAAAAAAATTATCTTGCATTTGATACAAACAATTTACCATCTGTTGGATACGGAATTCCATTTTATAATCACTGCATAGAAACCTGTGAACTGCCAATCAGCAATGTAAATATGTTAACAATCCACCCATCAGGACCAGCAACACTACACATAAACACATATCATGTGACAAAACCAACAAACCCAACAGGACTTGCTGTCTGCCCAGGATGCAAAAACCAACAAACAAACTCTCCAGACCACACACTATTCCTTGCAGCATTACTACTTGCAATAACAATCATAGGAGCACACGTGCTTCATCACAAAAGTCCAAACATCGGCACAAAAAAAGCATTCGCAATATTATTCATCAGCTCATTTGTTGTGCTCGGCATATTGTTTAGTTTTAACATGGCAGCACCTACTGGAGCAGCAACAACACTCGTAAAACAGAGTGCAAGCATTTTATCAGCTTTAAGCTTAATTGTTCTTTTCGTTGTTGCAGCAATAGAAATAAAACAACATAACGCTCTTAACTCTATTCAGGAAAAACTTGTTACTTCTCAAAAATCAACATTACCTGTACAACAAACTACTCACGTAAACATTTGGAATGACCTCGAAGAAGTTGAAAAGAAATGGCGAAAAAGAAAATAAAACAACACAACATTTTTTCTGACTTAACAAAAACGCTCAAAGAAATCGTTGCAGAGCCAGAAGAAGAACGTAATGAATTAACAGTCAGCAGTTTACAGTCAGAAGTTGAAAGTGATAAGTTTGAGTTAGCAGATAAGAAACTAGAAAATACAGAAACTGCTGAAAAACAAGAAGCTAAATATGAAACAGAAGAAGAACAAGAAATAATTTCTGAGGAACAAGAAACAGAAGATGGCTTTGAACATCATTCAATAATCCAAAACTTACACGAAGCTGCAAGCAAATGGAAAGAAACAGGCACATTACATGTTGAAGCAGAACCAACAACAACAGAGAAAGCAAAAAGTTTTTACGAGAAAATAACCTGCCTCTTTCCGTTCAAAAAGAAGAAAGAGGAACAAACAACAGAAAAAATTCAGGAAGAACAGCTTGATGAAACCCCTCCAACAGAACAAGCACAACACTTCAACGAACTTACAGAAGATAGTGAAGAGTTAAGAGTAAAGAATAACAAGTCTAAATTAGAAAGTGAAGCGTCTGAAGCAGACAGTACCGAGCTTGAAGAAATCGAGAACATTTATAAGCAACTATGAGATAACTAGAACATATGAACACACATAGAATAATTCTCAGCATCACAGTTGTTGCAATAGTCGTCTTTGTGTTGTTCAGCAGACCAAGCATCACAGGATATGTTGCAACAGAAACACACTACCAAAACCTTGACATCACTGTGGATGAAAGCCAACAACTAGATCTTTCCTGGCAAACTGCACCTAGCAAATTACTTGCAGTAAGCTTAAGCGGACAAGTACAAGGCACAGGACTTGTAAACGTGTACTTTGTTGCAGGACAAAACAAATGGTTAGTATATTCGAACAAACAAAAAAGAGACAGAAGCATGACAAGCATCACGGGCCTTGCAACAAACGAACTTGCTGTAACACAAGGAAAAACCATAAACAAAATAGAAACAGTTGAAGATGACTATCTTGCAGTTCCAGAAGTATTTCAAAACCAGTGTATTGAAAGTTGCTCACTTGACAGAACTGTTTTTACAACTGAGAAAGTAAAATTGGAAGTGATTATTGAACCGGGAACGAATTTAAATATTAATGAGATAAGGTATGCAACGCTAAAGAAATAATCAAATTAATCACTAAGACCATCTGAATAAATCCTGCAAAAAGACTTATAAACCCTCCTTTTAAAAATAACACCATGGAACAATTTTACTCAGATTTTAAACAGGAAGCAGAAGGAAAAACAAGAGAAGAACTTTCTAAACTAAAAGTAAAACTTTCACGAAAATATCACCTGCCAAAAGCACCAACAGATGTAGATATTTACCTTAAAACAGGCATTAGATTACAAACAAAACCCATGCGCACACAATCAGGAGTAGCGCCACTTGCATTAATGACTGCACCATTTGCGTGCCCGCACGGCAAATGTGTCTATTGCCCAGGAGGGCCAGGAAGTGCATTTGGCAATGTGCCACAAAGTTACACTGGCAAAGAACCAAGCACGATGCGAGGCATCAGGAACAATTATGATCCTTACTTGATCGTGTTCAACAGATTACAACAACTTGTTGCAACAGGACACCACCCAGACAAAACAGAAGTCATCGTACAAGGAGGAACTTTCCCAGCATTGCCTGAGAAATATCAAGAAGATTTTATCACTTACGCGCTTAAAGCAATGAATGATTTTGGAGATTTGTTTTATACACCTGAACTAAATTTAAATAAATTCTGTAAATTTTTTGAAATGCCAGGAGAAAAAGGGAACGATACTCGACAAAAGAAAATACAAGAAAAAGAACTTGCAATCAAAGGAGCAACAACATTAGAAAAAGAACAACAACGCAACGAAACAACAAAAATACGCTGCGTTGCATTATGTATTGAAACAAAACCTGACTGGTGTTTTGAAAAACATATAGATGACATGCTTCGTTTAGGAACAACACGCGTAGAAATGGGAGTACAAGCACTACGTGAAGAAGTCATGCAAAAAACACACAGGGGGCACACATTACAAGATGCAGTCAAAGCAACAAAACTCATGCGAAACAGCCTCTTAAAAATAGGATATCATATGATGCCCGGCTTGCCAGGGATGACAAAAGAAATGGATCTTGAAGATTACAAAGAATTATTTGAAAACGAAAATTACAAACCAGACGCAATCAAAATTTATCCAACAGTCGTCATGAAAGGAACAGGACTTTACGGCATGTGGAAAGCTGGCAAATATGTTCCATTAACAACAGACGACGCAGCAGAAATCATTGTTGAAGCAAAGAAACACATGCCAAAATGGTGCAGAATTATGCGAGTACAACGAGACATACCAAGCACAGTTATTGATGCAGGACCAAACATGACAAACATGCGCCAATTAGTTGAAAAAAAGTTAAAAGAAAAAGGAATGAAATGCAGATGCATACGGTGCAGAGAACCACGCAATAAACAAATCAGTTGGGAACAAGTAAAATTACTACGCGAAGATTATGACGCGCACGGCAAAGAAATATTCTTATCATTTGAAGACACAAAAAACGATTTGCTGCTAGGATTTTGCAGACTACGCATCATCCCAGAAAGTCATCGCAAAGAAGTCCTACCAAATAGTGCAGCAATAAGAGAATTACACGTTTACGGACAAGCAATTGCGCTCGGAGAAGAAGGAAACGTACAACACAAAGGAATGGGCAAAAAACTAATGGCAGAAGCAGAAAGAATTGCTCGCGAGGAATTTGGTTGCAAGAAAATTCTCGTAATCAGTGGTATTGGTGTGCGCGAGTATTATTACAAACTTGGTTATAAAAAAGATGGAGTTTATGTGAGTAAGGAATTATGAAACTCTTCATCTTCACTGAAGGAACAATCCTGATGCACAAAAATGCAGCAGGAAAAACAAGAAAAGAAATAGTAAAACAAGTAAAAAATAAAGAAAAATCTGTAAAAGATTATGCTAACTATGTCCCTATTGGTAATGCGACAAAAAAGTTACAAAAATGGAAAAATCAAGGAATTGAAATAATATATTTGACCTCGCGAGCAAAACCAACTGAAATAAATGCAATAAAAACAGTTCTCAAAAAATGTAAATTTCCAAATGGTAAATTAGAGTTCAGAAAAAGTCGAAATTTGCTCTCAAAAACCATTTTTGCAAAAAATTTAACACACGAGAGTTACGCAAACGTTGCAGAAAGAATAAAACCAAATGTTTTGATAGAAGATGATTGCGAAAGTATTGGTGGAGAAAAAGAAATGACAATAACAAATATTAAACCAAATATCAAAAAGAAAATAAAATCTATTGTTGTTAAAGAATTTGAAGGGATTGATGAGTTGCCTGAGAGTTTCACAAAACTTAAATAATGCAAAATAATACTACGCCCGACGGGGATTTGAACCCCGAAAGACCTTGGGAGATCAAGCGGAGTTCTCATCCGCTAAACCGGCCTTGAGTCCGCCGCGATACCATATTACGCGATCCGGGCACAAGGTTTTATTTATTTTACTATTAAGAAGCCTTGCGGTACAAAACTCATAAACATTACGGGACTCTTTGCAATTTTTACGACTTTCCCAAAGCAACTTTTATAAACAAACATTATTCTCGATGATATATGTTAAAGCCTTTTCCAGACGCAAACAAATACGTATTTAAAGACAAATTTATTGAAAGATACAGCGCATTAACGGATTGGGAAGAATTCAAAAAATACAGCTTATCGTTCTTGCGCAAATCAATCAGAGTAAATACCATCAAAACTACAACGGAAAAAGTTGTAAAACGATTACAAAAAGACTGGGAATTAGAACCCGTACTCTGGTGCAAAGAAGGATTTTTTATTGAACACAAAAGAGGCAGACTTGATGTAGGCAACACCATAGAGCACGCACTTGGCCATTATTACGTCCAAGAAGCAGCATCAATGATTCCACCGCTTGTTTTAGATCCGCAACCAGGCGAAACAATCCTTGACATGGCAGCAGCGCCAGGAAGCAAAACATCACAAATCGCACAATACATGCAAAACAAGGGTGTATTGATTGCAAACGACGTCAAAGGAATGCGATTAGCAGCACTCGGTATTAATTTACAACGCATGGGAGTACACAACGCAATCACAACAATGATGCAAGGACAAGCATTTGCCAGAGCAAACATCCAATTTGACAGAGTCTTGTTAGACGCGCCTTGTTCAGGAACAGGAACAATACGAAAATCACCAAAAACAATCAACATATGGAATCCAAACTCATTATCACACTTAACAAAACTACAAAAACAACTCATAGAAACAGCCTGGTCTGTCTTAAAACCAGGAGGAACACTTGTGTACAGCACGTGCAGTTTAGAACCAGAAGAAAATGAAGGCATTATCAGTCAGTTTCTTAACAAACATTCTAATGCAAAACCTTTAGAAATAGACTTGCCACTTGAACGCGGACAAGCTGTAACAGAATTTGCAGGCGAAAAATATAATAAAGAAGTACATGCGTGCTTACGATTATGGCCACAAAATAATGACACAGAAGGATTTTTCGTTGCAGGATTCAGAAAGGAGGATTAACATGAAAAAAATAATTATTATACTTTGTGTTTTTTTAGTTTTAGTTAGTTGCCAACCGCAAAAAGGAAGTCTTGAAAATGACTTGATAATACACCAGATTAATGACTCAGAAAACACAACAATAAAAAATGGATATCAAACAACTGAAATTATTGAAACAAAAGAAGAAACAATTAAAAATCAAGAGGAAATAACCCAAGAACAAGATCAACTGGAGGGAGAAATGGAAACAATCATTGAATTACAAACAAACAAAGGATTAATGTACCTTAATTTGTACACTGACAAAGCGCCAGAAACAGCAGGCAATTTCAAAAAATTAGTAGAACAAGGATTTTATGATAACACCAAATTCCATCGCGTTATAAAAGATTTCATGATACAAGCAGGAGATCCGCAAACAAAAGATGACAGCAAAAAGAATTTGTGGGGAACAGGCGGGCCAGGATACAAAATAAAAGATGAAACAAGCGCGCTCGCGTTAAAACATACTAAAAAAGGTCTTTTGAGTATGGCAAACTCAGGACCAAACACAGGCGGAAGCCAATTCTTCATTACATTAGCAGCAACACCATGGCTGGACGGCAAACACGCAATCTTTGGCGAAGTAACTCAGGGCATTGATGTTCTTGAAATGATCGGAAATGTCGCTACAGATCCAATGGACAGACCATTAGAGCCAATCGTCATAGAACGGGCAAAAGTTGTGGGAGAAAAAATAAAATAAGTGTTACAACAGACTAACACAGAATTGTTAGGTTTTCGTCTTTTTTTAGTAATAACTTTTGGAAAGGTTTATAAACAGCAAGGCAAGAGTAAGACTCATGGTAAACTTATCAGAATTAATAACAGCCTATGAAACTGCAAAAAAAGAAGGAGACACACAAAGAGAGGCTGAATTATTTGAACAAATTACTGCAAAAAATGGATCGTTCGGATATACTCTTGCAAAATATGAAAAAAGAGAAGACTTGCTTCCAGCAGCAAGACAAGCATTTGCGAAACAAGAACCAGAAAACGCATATACAACAGGGCACAGGCGTAGAGACGAAACACTTACAGAATTAGCACGAAACAAACTAAAAGAATCAGGACAACTTGAAACTGAAATAAGAAAATTCTTTGAAAAAGATCCTGCTTTTGCGTACATAGAATCACTACACATAAATGATGGATTTTTACAACAAGAAGCACGAAACACTTACGCAGAGAAAACACCAGCAATGGCGTACAGAACTGCAAAAGATTTAAGAGACAACCTACTACTTGAAACCGCAAAAGAAAAATTATTATTAGACCCTGACAAAGCCTATAATGAAACAGAGTATGTTGACATAGTAGAACCCGAATTTGGACAAACAATAAGGCAAGCTTATGCTGCAGAAAAGCCTATAAGTGCATTTGAAGCAGCATACCAGCGAGAACCTCAAGACACTGTTTTAATGAAACTTGCAGAACAAGCAAGCCCAAACGAAGTTGCAAAAAGCCGTGAAGCATTTGAACGTGCTGCATCAGAATCAGAAGACCGCCCGCAAAAAATAGGACTAAAAACTGCTAGAAAATTACGTGAAGATTACAGAAGAGAACATGGTGAAGAACCTGGCGGACCTCCTAAAAATCAATAATTATTTCTGCCAATCACTTACTTCTTCATCAACAATTTAATCACATCTACCATTCTGCAAGAATAACCCCACTCGTTATCATACCAACCGTTCACAGAAATAAGCGTGTCATCAACTACATCTGTTGTTAATGCATCAAAAATACAACTGTGAGAATTATGAATAATATCTCTGCTAACAATTGGTTCATCGCAATACTCAATAATTCCTTTAAAGCTTGTTTGCGCTGCTTTTTTGAAAACAGCATTTATTTGCTTAATCGTAACCTTCTTGTTCAAATCAGCAACAAAATTCGCAATACTACCATCAGGACAAGGAACTCTAATCGCAAGACCGTCAAGCAAACCTTTCAACTCAGGAATAGTTTCTGCAACTGTTTTCGCAGCACCAGTAGTTGTAGGAATGATAGACACTGCAGCGCTTCTCCCGCGACGAGGATCTTTATGATGCTGTCCGTCAACCAACGCTTGATCAGCAGTATATGAATGAGCTGTATTCATAAAACCGTGCTTCACACCAAACGCATCATTTAATACTTTCACAAGCGGAGCCAAACAATTCGTTGTACAACTCGCATTAGAAACAACATGATGTTTGCTCGCATCATATTTTTCATGATTAACGCCCTTAACAATAGTAATATCAGGATTTTTTGCAGGCGCAGAAATCAAAACTTTCTTAGCACCTGCCTTCAAGTGCTTTGCAGCACCTTCCCTGTCAGTAAAAGCACCTGTACATTCAGCAACAACATCAATCTTCAATTGTTTCCAAGGCAATTTTGCAGGATCATCCACGCTCAAAACAAGAATCTTCTTGCCATTCAAAACAACATGTTTTTTGTCGTAGCTTACTTTGTAGGGGGATTTGCCATGCACAGAATCATACTTTAACAAATAAGCAAGAGAAGGAATATCCGCAGAGCGATTATTCACAGCAACCCACTCAATATTTTTATCGGCAATACCCGCCTGCAAAACCTGCCTGCCAATCCTGCCAAAACCATTAATTGCAACACGAATCTTTCTCATAATCTCCTCTTTTTTATAAGTACTTATTGTTCTGTTATTTAATTCTTTTTAACTTTTTTGTACATACACACACCTTATATAGTTCATTTATCAATATAAAATCATGGCAAAAATTGTTTTTGTACAACTTGAACCTTGGGAAAAAGAGCTTGTCAAAAAGAAACTTAAAGGGCACAAACTCATTTTCACTGACAAAAAAATACAAGAAACCCCGATCAGCAAAATAAAAGATGCAGATATTATTGCACCATTTGTTTACTCAGAAATAACAGAACAGTTTCTAAAAAAATGCAAAAAAGTAAAGCTCATCACAACCATGACGACTGGTTACGATCACATAGACCTAAAGGCCTGCAAGAAAAGAAACATTATTGTCTGCAACGTGCCAGCTTATGGCGATAACACTGTAGCAGAACACGCAATGGCTTTGTTGCTCGCAGTATCGCGCAAAATCGTACAATCTGTTGAAAAAACACGACGGTGCGATTTCAGTTATGATGACCTTCGCGGATTTGATCTACAGGGAAAAACAATCGGAATTATCGGCTTGGGAAAAATAGGAAAACACATGGCAAAATATGCAAGCGCTTTCGGTATGAAAGTTATAGCGAATAGCAGAAAATCAGACAAAGCATATCTAAAACAAAACAAAATCAAAAATGTAAACCTTGATACGCTCTTGAAACAATCTGATGTTATCAGCATCCACGTGCCTGAAACTCCTGAAACGCACCATTTGATCAACAAAAAAAACATCACTAAAATCAAAAAAGGTTGCGTACTTATTAACACTGCACGCGGAGGAATAGTGGAGACAGAAGCATTACTTATTGGATTAAACAAAGGCATTCTTGCAGGCTGTGGGCTTGATGTATTAGAAGGCGAATGTGAAATAAAAGAAGAAAAAGAATTATTAATCGGTGAAAAAGGAAAAAAATGCGACTTGAAAATATTACTTCAAGATCACTTGCTGCTTGAGCATGAAAACGTGTTAATCACACCACACAATGCATTCAATACAAAAGAAGCTCTTCACAGAATTATCAACACAACAATAGACAATATTAACGCATTTCTTAAAGGAAAATCGCAGAACGTTGTTAAATAATTCCCAACAACATAAGATCTTTTGTGCCAAAAATAAGAAGAACAAAAAGAATTGTCCAAATAATATTTTCAACAAATTTGTTCCATGTTAGCGGAACAACAATTACTGTACCATAACAACCGCAATTTTTCACTTTTCTTTTTAACAGCAATGCGATAAAAATAACTAATGTTGTAACAAGCATAATAACTAAACCAGTGTACGCTGCGTAAAGCAAAGATTTTCCAGACAACACCCACCACCCAACAATAAACTCAACAAACGGAATAGTATATGCAATAGGTTTTACCGCCCACCTAGGAAACAAGTTAAACGAGGCAACAGCTGCAGAAAAACCATTCAAATCAGGAAGCTTCAAAACAGAACTCCCAATAAATAACAAACCTAAAATTATTCTAAGTCCAGGAACAAAGTAAACAAGTGCCATCTTTTAAAAACAACTTGATTGCTGATTATTTAAAGGTAACGTACAGTTAGTAGCGGCGTTCAAAATCTTAAAATAAAAATCCCAACCACCGCAAGCAGCGAGGTATTTTTAAAGTTATGATACCCCATCAATGGTAAGAAAAACAAGGACGAACCCAACCGCCCCAAGGAGCGGAGCATCATAACAAATTAAAATAACTTGCATGCACATAGCAGGCGCGCGAGTTATTTTAACTTTTGCCATGGTTTAAGATAGAGCCTAAACTGCCAAAACCTTTTTAAACTGTTTGTGGTGATTTTGTGTTGAAAACGCTTGGTTTCTTGGCCTGCTGATATCTTGGCTAGGTTCGTGAGATCACACGTAGCGAGAGAAAAGAAACAAACATATTTGCGAAACAAATATTTCATGAATTGTTTCTCGAGCGAAGTGTAACGAGCACTTTTGATCAAAGTTTTTTCCGAAGGGAAAAAATTTGTTGGGGTTATGATCTAACTTGGTTATGATGCGTGGTTTGGGTCCTGCAAAGGCAAATTACCACGTCGTCCCGGTTCGAATCCGGGTAACCCCATAAATGAAAAGAGATCTAGTATTTGTGAATTTATTGTCGAAAAATCATGAAAAATTGATTGAGTTTTATACGAGAAAAAAATATAATTTTTGCGGATTACCTATTTTTACGTTGCACATCAATCTTCCTAACTTTTCTGTGCTGGAACCAAACTAAATAGACGATTGGCAGTATCCCTGCTGTGTTTAAAATCAGAATTACAATAAACCACGCTGGTTGGTTGTTTCTGCCGCACTTCCAGAGTGCATATCCTTTCCAGATGATTGACCAGACAATTAACGGAATGAGCCAAACAAACATCATTGGAGAAATTGTTTCTAAAGGCATATTTGTTTTCATTTTGATTAACTATTAATATCTTATGCTTTCATAAAAACATATTTAACTAATAACCACACATCAATATCATGCCTTACACTCGTTGGAAGAAGAAAATTCAAAGTCATTTTGAGTTTTTGAATATTGCAATTATTTTGTCAACGGCAAGCTATTTTGGCCGTTGGCAGGATCGTACTTTGGCTGACAATTTAGAGTTGTCAAGAATCACATGGTGTGCGCGTTAGTTGTGTGAGAGATAAAACAAGAGGAATTAAACGTGTTGCAAAATTTTTCAAAAAAAGAGATTAAAAGAAAAAAGTGGGTTTAACCCCATTTGATTACACGAACTGGTTGTTTTGAACCGCCTACTGCACGTGCAGTTACTTGTTCACTGCTTTGTACGTCTCTTGGTCCTAGTTCATAAACACCAAGTGATCCGACAAAAACTTGCTGGTTTGCTCTTTGAGTGTAATATTTTCCGCCAACAATTGGTTGTTCATCTGCTATTACTGCGCCAGTAATTGTTCTTTGGGCGCCTCCACGTTTATGAACACCTGCTGAGTATCCACCAAATTTATCATGGTTAAGAGAAACTCTGCTTGGCAAATTTACAACGTGCTTAGTAAATACGCCAGTTAATGGATCGTATTGTACAACAATCTTTGTCTTTTGAGATTCCGGATTTTTTGGAAGCTCTAAAACTTCTGCTGCTACCATACTAGCCAATAACAAAAATAATAGTGCGAATAATGCTGTTTTCATTTTTTACCCCTCCACTGAGTATTGTATTTAAGGTTAGCTATACGAGAGTATATAAATGTTATGTTTTTTGTTTTTAATCACTTCTCTTTATCATATTCAGAACTTTTCTTTGAAAGAATATTGGCAGTGCTGTTATCAGAAGTAGCAACACTATAGGCAAGATAATATCCACAGTTACCAACTGGTATATTTGAAAGTTTATTGATAATACTTGTTTTCCGAGTTCTGCAAATAAATATGTGTAAAGAAATGTTGGGATAATAAGTCCTAAGAGTGAAGCGAAAAAGTATTCTTTGAATGATATTTTTGTAAGTCCTGGAAGGTAATTTTGTGCAAACAATGGAACTATTGGGAGCAAACGTAAAATGAATACTGCATAGAATCCTTTACCAGATAATTTTTCTCTGAAAGATAGTAGTCTGTTGTGCAAAAAGTATTGTACAAAATCTTTGCCGAGATATTTTGCAATGTAGAAACAAACGATTGCTCCAAGCATAGATCCTGCAATGCTTAGAAAAAAAGCTGTCCAGAGACTAAAAAGCAATGCTCCTAGCAGAACGATTATTGTTCCTGGAAATGAAAGTATTGATGCTAGTATCCATATGAGCAAAAATAACAGCGAGCTTATGAAGCCAAATGATGCTACAAATTGTTGTATTGTGTCTATTGTTATGCTTGATGAAAAATATAATTGAGAAAAAACAAGGCCAAAGAAAATAAGGAATACCAAGATTATAAACTTGAGTGTCCAGTGGTGAATGTGTTTCATAAATAAGAGCTTGTATAAATAGTTAATAAATATTCTCTAATGTTAAATGCTTTGCTAATTAAAGTTCTGTTACGATAAATAGTTGATAGCAGGCCTTAAAAATGTTACTTTGCCTTTTGTTTTGAGAAGCAAAAGAAGCATTGTAGATGCTCTAAAAAAAGATAAGTCAATTAACAAAAAATCACTGAAACAATCTGACTTCCAACAAAAGGTTTAAAAGTTCCTGATTAAGTCCTGTGATTATGCCAAGTGAAGAAGAGCTAATTGCAGAGAGAAAAAGAAAAAGAGACGAGTTAATTACTGCTGGAATTAATCCTTACCCGTACAAGTATGATCGAACGCATAAAAATGAAGACATACACACTAAATATCAGAAGTTAAACGCTGATGAAAGCACAAAAGATTCTGTAAAAATTGCAGGAAGAATTGTAAGTATGCGAAGAATGGGCAAAGTAACATTCATGCACATTCTCGATGAAACACACAAATTGCAAGTATTTGTAAGTGAAGAAAACATGCTCGAGCAATATAGGCTTTTAAAATTATTTGATCTTGGCGATTGGATTGGTGTAGAAGGAACTGTTT
Source organism: Candidatus Woesearchaeota archaeon CG10_big_fil_rev_8_21_14_0_10_37_12 (assembly GCA_002762795.1). Lineage (GTDB taxonomy): Archaea > Nanobdellota > Nanobdellia > Woesearchaeales > ARS49 > 1-14-0-10-37-12. The sequence continues at coordinate 86,427 of PCYA01000017.1, read as the reverse complement.
TCAAAACAAAAGCTGGAGAATTAACAGTTAACGCAGCACATTTTGAAATGCTTTGTAAAACAATTCGCCCTATGCCTGAGAAATGGCACGGTTTGAAAGACAAAGAGTTGCGATACAGAAAAAGATACCTTGATTTAATTATGAATCCCACAGTGAAAGAAACATTCAGAAAGAGAGCAATCATTCTTAATGAAGTGAGAAATGAGTTAAATGAGCGCGGGTTTACTGAAGTTGAAACGCCTGTTTTGCAGCCGTTGTATGGTGGAACAAACGCAAAGCCGTTTAAGACATTCATTAATGCGTTTAAGGAAGATGTGTACTTGCGTGTTGCTCCCGAGTTATATTTAAAGCGATTAGTTGTTGGTGGTTTTGGTAAAGTGTACGAGGTTGCTAAAAATTTCAGAAATGAAGGTGCTGATTTAACGCATAATCCTGAATTCACCATGCTTGAATTTTATGAGGCATACGCAGATTATCATGTTATGATGAATACTGCTGAATCAATGTATAAGCGAATTGCAAAAAAATTGTTTGGTGAATTGAAAGTTCCTAAAAATGGAAGAATTATTGATTTATCAGGAGACTGGCCCCGCATACCTATGATTGATGCGATCAAAGATTATGCAAAGGTTGATGTTGAGAAAATGTCTGATGATGAATTAAAGGCGTTTGTTGATGAGCGTGGTTTTGATCATAGGGGTCAAGCATCCAGAGGTATTTTGATTAATGCTATTTTTGAAAAAATGGTAACAGATAAGTTAGCAGGTCCTCTTTGGATCATTGATTATCCTAAAGAAATATCTCCGTTATCTAAGCCGCACCGTTCTAAAGATGGTTGGGTTGAACGGTTTGAATGCTATGTTGATGGTATGGAGTTGGGTGACGGTTGGTCTGAAATTATTGACCCTGTTGATCAAAGAAACAGATTTGAGAGTGAGCAGCAGGCAATGCGCGATGGTGATGTAGAAGCTCACCCATTAGATGAAGATTTTATTGAAGCATTAGAATATGGAATGCCTGTTCTGGGCGGTATTGGCATTGGTATTGATCGTTTGACAATGTTCTTCACAGATAACAGCAGTATCAGAGATGTTATGCTCTTTCCATTTATGAAACCGTTGCATAAGAAGGAAGAGTGTTTTGAAAGCCCTGATTACGATCCAGAAGCAAAACGTTCAGCATAGTAAAAGTGTTTACTAAATTTGCTTAATCTTCGTACTTTTCATAAAAAACTTTTTTAAAATACTTCTCAGCAGAAAGAAGAATGGCAAAATACAAAAAAGGCACTATTGTGACCTTAGATAGTTTGGAATTAAAACTTGAGCAAAAATTAGGTAGAAAATATGTTTGGAAAGCACGTGTTGCAGGCTCAGAAAGATTTGTTGTGGCAAAGTTTTTCCCTAACGAGCCAGATCAAGAAGAATATTTTACGAGAGAAAGTTCTTCGCTAAGAAGAGTGAATGAAAATGGAGGGCATCCAAATGTTGTTCGTGTTGAAGCTATTCAGAATGGTGAAAACAAGTGTGTTGTTCTTGAGTACGTTCCTGGTGTTGATTTTTATAACTTATTTTGCCGGTTGAGAAGACGCCAAAAAGGATTTCACCCGCTTGAAATACAACTTTTTAGGGAAGTTCTTGATGCACTACAACACGGCTCTGAAAAAGGTGTTGTCCATAATGATATGAAAGATGACTGCGTCATTGTTTATTCGCGTGATGGAAGTAGAATGACTGTAGATTTGTTAAAAAATCCCTATATTTTGAATGTGAAGTTGTGTGACTATGGTTTTGGAAGAAATCCTGACACGATAGCGTTGGATGACAATCTGCAACGTAATGCACAAATTTTAGAAACTCCGGGACACAGTCCGCCTGAAAAATTGTATAATTTTGGAGATCAGGATGTTCGTGTTGATATTTTTAGTGCAGGAGTTACACTGTATTACTTACTAACCGGGAATTTTCCGTATGGAAATGATGACAACCGAAGTATAAATCAGAGACAAAGTGATGCTGCTGCTAGAGGAAATATTCCGGATCCTTCGCAAATAAACAGAGAAGTTAGACCTGCATTAGCACAAGTTGTTAAAAAAGCAATTCATCCCGATAGAAAAGAAAGGTTTAGCACTCCTGCAGAGATGAAGGAAGCATTTGATAAAGCGTATAAAGACAATAAGTACACTCTTTAATTTCTTAGTTTTTACCAAATAATTTTTTAAATGCGTTATTTCCACAGTTCAATTTATGTCAAACAGCGATTACGATTTAGCACAGCGATTAATTAATGATCCGCAGAGTTTTCAAACGAGTGATAGGGTTTCTGCAGCACTGGACTACTTAAAACAAGGATTGCGCTGTTCTGGTGACAGTGCGGTGAGTGAAGCAATTTTTGTTGATAAGAATGATGGCTACGATCTTGCATGGTTGTTACAGATTGCATTTGATAGAACACATGAGCAACGAATTACTGGGCTTTATTTTCATCCTATTGGCGTGATTATGACTGCTGATGGATATTTAGATTATTCAGCTGTTCTTGCTGTTGCAAACATGACTGGAAGTCATGTACCAAGAATAATGTTGCCGCCAAGAAGAGAAACAAGTTTTATTGAAGATGTATTTACAAATGGTTTTGAATTGCATGTTGGAACAGAAATACTTCGTCCAGAATCTGTTTGTTTAGTTGGCAGTGAACTCACTACGTTTAATCAAGGTCTATTAGATAACGAATATTATATGTGCAATACAAATGAAGGACGTGTCAGAAAATACGCTAACGGGACTGGTTTTTCAGTTACAGTAAACGGCGCTTCAGATTTGACTTATGGACTTGACGTTAAAATTCAATCAGATGGAGTTGTTGTTCAAAATAATGGCCCTAATGCTGCTTGTTTATTTACGATTAAAAAGAAAACAAATTAACAAATGCCAATCTTTACATTTGTGATTGTTCCGCCGCAATTATCTCTGCACACTCGTGATGCTGTTTCTTGCGTTTGTGAGGTGATGCCCTGAGCTAAACAACTGCACGCGTAACAATCTCCTTGTTGTTTTGAAACATCTGTTGCTCTACCTGAGAATGATCTTGCTTCTGGATCTGTTAATCCTCTTATTGCTCCGCCATATTGTTTTGCTCCTGAAACCGCAAATTGTCCTGTTATTAGCGTGCTTACTACTCTGCTTGGTTGTCCTGGACTGCAAACACGTTGTGCATATTCATTGCAGAGCGTTTGTGCTTCTTGTGCAGAGTTTGTTACATAATATTCTGCCTGCACAGGCCTTGTTGGTTGACAATCCGGCAAACATTCATATTGGTATGCTGATGCCTTTCCTGTTGTGCTAAATAGAAAATAAATTGCAATAACTGCAACGAACAGAGTAATAACAATTATTGTAGCTTCCAGATGTCCTTTTTTCATATAATTTTTCACCTTTTTTATGTTTATGAGCAGGAAAGCTATAAAAAGCTTTCTTCAAACAAGCAAGCTATGAAGCTTGGTATTTTGTACTCTGGAGGAAAAGATTCTACGCTTGCATTAGTCAAAGCAAGAAAAAACCACGAGATAGCCTGTCTCATAACTGTTGTTTCTGAAAACCCGCACAGTTTTATGTTTCAAACACCAAACATTCACATGACTGAACTGCAAGCAAAAGCAATGGGCTTACAGTTGGTTCAAGTGCAGACAAAAGGCGAGAAAGAAAAAGAGCTCGTACAGCTTAAACAAGCAATTCAACAAGCCAAAAAAATTCACAAGATCGGGGGCATTGTAACAGGCGCTGTTCGATCAACATATCAAGCAAGCAGAATGCAACGTATTTGTCACGAACTTGATTTGTGGTGCTTTAACCCATTGTGGTTAAAAGATCAGGGAGAACTTCTTGATGAAGTTTTGCAAAGTAAAATCAAAGCGATTATTGGCGGTGTGTTTGCAGAACATCTCGATGAATTATTTCTGGGAAAAGAAATTGATAAAAAAATGGTTGACAAACTTAAAAATCTGGCAGAAACGCACAAAATTAATGCAGCAGGCGAAGGCGGCGAAATAGAAACAACAGTACTTGATTGCCCATTGTTCAAGAAAAAAATCAAAATTGAAAAAGCAGAAACTTTGTACGAAAACTACTCAGGAACATACGCAATAATCGATGCTAAACTGGTGAAAAAATGATATTAATCATTAGCACGTGCAAAGAGCGTCTGAGTGAGTTGGAATACGTACTGCCTGTTCAAAAATTAATCAAACATGAATGCAAAATAGTACACTGTACCAATCTGAACAAAAGAGACATTCCTTCTGCAAACAAAATCATCATCACAGGAACTGCTTTGAAGGATTTTGATTATTTTGCAACAGATTGGTCATGGTTAAAAGTCACAAATGTTCCTGTGCTTGGCTTGTGTGCAGGAATGCAAGTGATTTTAAGAGAGTTTGACGTTGAACTTTCCAATATTTCACTTATTGGCCCACACAAAGTAGAAATTGTGAAAGAAAATAAATTGGTAAGAGATGATTTCACTGCTTATTTTTTGACGACCAAAGTTGGTTTTGGTCTTGAAGCACTGGCGCAAGTTGATGATATTCCTGTGCTGTTCAAGCATCCAAAGAAAAAATTGTATGGTTGTTTGTTCCATCCTGAAGTGTTGAATGAAAATATTATTGAGAATTTTTTGAAGTTATGAAATTTATTCTTTCTTCTCTTCAGCTTTTGCTGTTTCTTTTGGTGCGATTAAAGATTCTTTGCCTTCTTTGGTAACTTTCAAATTTATCTGAGAAATTTTTTCGTGGATAGTATTGCCGCACATTGTTTTTCGTACTCTGCAGCCTTTTCTTTTTTTCTTTAACCCTATTCCTTGTACTGCAAGTATTCTTTTTCTTCCTGTCCCGTCAAGGTCTTTTCGCATTGGAAAACCGCAATGATCAGATCCGCCTGTGATTAAGAACTCATATCCTGCAAATCCCAAGTCATCTCCTTTAACTTGCTCCCCTAACTTTCTGCCAAGGAGCGTTTTCGCTTCTGGATCTTGCACTTCTTTTTGTGCGGATTTGCCGTCTTTGGTTCCTATGACGAGTTTAAATGCCATATGCCAAAAAGCAAGGCTTCCATTTATAAACGTTTCGTTAGCGAATGCCTAAAAGCTTATATATGGAAAGTGTCGCTTTTTTCTTTGGAGGAATAACCATGACTGACTTATTACACGATATTTCTGTTGGCGAGAAAGCGCCTGAAATTGTTAATATCATTATTGAAACACCGCAAGGAACAAGAAACAAATATGAGCTTGACAAAGAAACTGGCTTGATAAAATTTGATAGATACGTACACTCGCCTATTGCATACCCAGGAGATTATGGATTCGTGCCAAGAACACACTGGCCTGATGGAGATCCTCTTGACGCTTTAGTTCTTACAAGAGAAGCATTGCATCCAGGAGTGCTTGTCGAGGGCAGAGTTATTGGCGGTTTTGAAATGATTGACTCCGGAGAAGTGGATGACAAATTACTCTGTGTCCCTAATGATGACAAATACTTTGACAACATACATGATTTAAAAGACCTTGCACCTTTTTTGCTTGATGAAATAAAATTCTTTTTCGAACGATACAAAGAATTGAAAGCTCCTGGTAAAAAATTAACAGAAGTAAAAAAATTCTTTGGCAAGGAAGAAGCGCACAAGAAAGTTGCTGAAGGTCAAAAATTGTACAAGGAAAAGTTTGGAAAGTAAGCATATGACTCTTCAAGAAGAATCTTTGCGACTTCATGAAAAATTTAAAGGCAAGCTGGAAATTACATCAAAAGTTTCTTTGAAAACAAGAAAAGATCTTTCTCTAGCATACACACCAGGCGTTGCTGAGCCATGCAGGTTTATTGCAAAAGATAAAGAAAACATATACAAATATACCATCAAACAAAATACTGTTGCAGTAATTTCTGACGGCAGTGCAGTTCTGGGTTTAGGAAACATTGGTCCTGAAGCAGCGCTCCCAGTTATGGAAGGTAAAGCAATTCTTTTCAAAGAGCTTGGCGGTGTTAATGCGTTTCCTATTTGTTTAGCGTCACAAGATACGCAAGAGACAATTAAAACAATAAAAAATATCGCGCCTGTTTTTGGGGGCATTAATCTCGAGGATTTCAAAGCTCCTGAATGTTTTGAAATAGAGGCAGCATTGCAGGATCTTGGCATTCCCGTTATGCATGACGACCAACATGGAACAGCTATTGTTGTGCTTGCTGCAATGATTAATGCATTAAAAGTTGTGAACAAAAAAATTGAAAATGTAAAAGTCGTCATTAATGGTGCTGGTGCTGCTGGCACCGCAATAACTAAATTATTGCTCAGTTACGGATTGCAATCAGAGAATACGTTTGTGTGTGATAGACAAGGTGTTATTTTTGATGGCATGTCTGATTTGAAATTTAACAAAGCAGAGTTAGCAAAAATAACCAACACGAACAAAACACAAGGAACATTAGCTGATGTAATAAAACATGCTGATGCGTTCATTGGTGTATCCTCTAAAAATGCATTGAGCAAGGAAATGGTGCAGTTAATGAACAAAGATGCGATTGTTATGGCTATGGCTAATCCTGATCCTGAAATTTTGCCTGATGTTGCAAAGGAAGCTGGTGCCAAAATCGTTGCAACAGGAAGGTCTGATTTTCCAAATCAGATAAACAATGTTTTAGCTTTTCCAGGAATATTCAAAGGAGCACTCCAAGTTCGTGCAACAAGAATTACAGAAGAAATGAAGATTGCTGCTGCAGAGGCACTTGCAAAGTTAGTAGAACCAACCGAAAATAACATTCTTCCATACGCGCTTGATAAAGGTGTTGCTGATGTTGTTGCAAAAGCAGTTGCTGCTGCTTGGGAAATAAACAATAAATAATATTCGTCTTTTCTTACTTGTGTTTAGAATGTTTTTTATACTAGTTAGCTTTCCAAATAATTATGACACCAACCAAGCGTGGTGGTTGCCTTTGGCATACGTCAACAATTCTTTAAGTTAATTGTAAATTTAATTTATAAAATCAAATTTTACAAAAGACCAAAGTCTACTAAATGTCATTGGTGTTGATTATTTCTTAAATAAAGAATACGATCTTAAATTATGGAGGAAATTAAAATGAAAAAAATAAACTATATAGCGCTAGCTCGAGACGAGCAAAAAGAAAAATTAACAGAAAGCATAAAACAAGGAATTGTTGAAACAGGGCTTGCAGCATTTGGTCCTGGAATGAGTCCAGAAGAAATTTTAGAACACGTGCTGCCCGTAGATCAATTGTATATTGCTTGCATTGATGCTGCTGTTGTGGGATTTGCAACTGTAAATTTAACAAAACATCATGTTGATCTTGTTGGTGCAGCAGTGCATCCTTCTGCGCAAGGTCTTTGGCGTTTATAGAGAGTTTAATGATCAGAGAATACGTTTTGGTATTAGGGAAGGTCTTGATCGGTTTGTAACGTATACGCAAAACCCTCGCGTAGAACGTGGGTTAGTTAACGCATTTGATGAGTTTAATGTTGGCGGTTTCAAGACAGATTTGAGAAGAGAACTTGTTCCAGGCAGATACGGTCGTATGCTAACTGAGAGCAAGCCTTTTTCAGGGGATAAAGAAATTGATGCGTTATATAATCAGTTAGACTATGATGCAGGAGATAGCTTTAAATTAACATTTAACAGGCATCTGTTGTATGGTGAATACGCAACCGAGTTTTGTTAACTATCTATTTTTTCTTTTTTATTTTTCTTTCTAAACTCTTCACTCTTGACTTCATACTTCTAACTGCATTGTATTGGGTATCCTTGTTCTGTTGATTGTTGACAAGTGTTTCCACCGCCATCTACAAATGCATAATGTGGTTTAAGCAGAGGGAAAGTTGGTCCGGTAAAAACGTTATTTCGTAGGACGTTGTTAGCAAATTGCATTTGCTGTGGAGCTACAAGTCGTTCTCCTTGTATTGAGGAAACTCTTACACCATTTGTATCTAAATTAAATTGTGCAGGTCGCGCGGGAAATGCGCTGTTTGTTTCAGGATTTGTTAGTCTGTTTCCTTCAAAATAATTGTCTTCAAAATAGTAAGTTGTTTCTCCTGGGCGCAATCCATAATCTCTGAAAAAGTCAAACAGGCTTGGAGAATCGTCAACATAATTATTTTTCACATCGTTATTTCTCCAGCTTGACCAATGCCACGCTCCTATTCCACAATGGCCTGTATTAACGATTGTGTTTCTGTTGATTTCAGCGTCTGAAATAAGCCCTAATGTTTCTATTCCGCAATCCCAGACGTTGCTGATTGTATTATCTTCTATAATATCACGTGAGGAATCTTGTAGACAAACACCATCATCAAAGCCAATGTTATTTTGCCAATCAAAAATGCCGTTTGATTTGCCGTCTATCACATTTCGAGCAACACTGTTTGAACTTCCCGTTATTGATATGACAACGCAAGGTCCTGTCATGTTTCGAAGAAGTGCTGGATTGAACCAATTATTCTCTATTCTGTTGTTATCTGAATTCGTTTGCTGGTATGATGCATTAATAGAATTACGTAAAATTTGTAAGTTGCTTGTATTTCGGACATCAATTACGCTTGCCAAATGGTTTCCAAACTGGTTTTCTTGAATGATTCCTTGCCTGCTATTTATTATTTGAACAATATACGTCCAAACTTCATTCAAATTGCTTGTATAAACAGCACAGTCTCTTATTTCAAAGTTTGATACGTTTGTGAGAACTAAACCACTTGCACGATGATCAACGCCTCCTGTAATACTATAACCTTGGCAGTTCAAAGTAACATCTCTGGTATTTTGTATGTGCACGCAATGATTTTGTGATCCTGCTATGTTTCTTGTTAATGTGTAGTCTCCTGGTTGGGTAATAGTTCTGCATGCTGAGATTGCAGTGTCAGTTGTTTGTGTGCATTGTCCCGTAACACATTGTCCAGTCATGCACGTTCCGCAATGAAGTGTGTTGCCACACCCGTCTGTTGTTTGTCCGCATTGAATGTTTTTTTCAGTGCAGTTTCTTGAAATACATTGAGTAACATTTGGCGTTATATTTGAAGGAGTGACATTTTGCGTTGCATTTATTTGCAAGGTGCAGCCAATGACTTCTTGGCAAGTTCCGTCTTCTCTGCACGTGTAACAATCTGGACAACTGCAAATTAAACAATTCTGTATGTAATTTCCATTAGCGCAATAATACGGTTTGTTTCTTTCGTCACAAGTGTTTGCATCAATATTTCCGCAACTTGTTACTGAAGACAGTGTTTTTGATACGCATTCGTTTTGCTGGCATGTTTTTCCAGGGTCGCATGGAAATACAGGACTCCATTCTATGCAAGAATCTTCATTAAAATTTCCGCAAGTCTGGTAATATTCTCCTACGCACTGTTTTTGTCCTCTTGTGCACTCGTCTTTGCAGTCTTTTGCAAGAGGTGTTTTGAATGGATCTTTTTTATAATCATCATAATCTGTTTGTTGAGGCTGATATTGTTGAGCAGGGTCGGAAATAACTGGTTTCGCAGTTTGTTGTTCTTCGCAAGCTAATAAAATACTTAATAAAATTGTGAAAACAATATATTTCTTCATTTTGCCTCTTTTTTTAATTGTTTAATTGAGAAGGCTATTTATTTGTTTTGTATGGGAACAATTAAATAATAAAACATCAAAAAGCTGTTTATGGCAAAGCCGCTTTCAAATGAAGAGCAAAAATATATTGCTGAGTTAAAAGAGTCTTCTGATGTTTTGCTTGCAAAATATAAAGCAGAAAAAGAGCAAGCATTGAAAGAAAGAAGAGTAATGGAGTTACAGCTTGAATTGCAGTTTTTAGAAGGATATTTGCAGGAAGTTAATGCAGGCAATGTTGATGATATTGCGGAGAATATTGATTTATTTGCTAAAAAAGCAAAACTCTTGAAAGAATTGTTAAACAAAAAATAAAGAAAAACGCACTATTCCCCGACCTGAAGGTCGGGGTATTTATCGTGCGTTTTTCTACAGAAATAAAAATAAAATTATTCTTCATCTAATTCATCGTCTGTTGCATCACTGGATTTTTTATCTCCTGTTTCATCATCTTCAAAATCAAATTCTTGATTTTCTTCGTCTACTGCATCATCATCTAAGTCTTCATCATCTTCATCAAAGTCCGATTCATCATCTGCAAATTCTTCATCTTCTGGCATACTTGCACCTCCTGCGCAAACAGTAAAAAATCATTTTATAAGTATTTATAGACTGGAGCAGTTATTTATTACAATTATCCGAACCAATAGTGTGATCTGCTGCTCACAAGAGGAAGTTCATGTTTCTCTAGAAAAGATCTGAAAAGCACGGCATCAGATAAGTCAAATTTTTTTCCTGCAATGAACGATTTTCTGTAAGCGAAAATTTGGTCTTCAGTAAACAATGTTGCATAGTCGTGTGCAAGCACACCTATTGCCTGTTCAAAATCCTGCACAGAAGTTCTATCAATTATTCCATTGAGAGCGCGTGTTGCCAGGTGTTCCATGTGCATTCTTAAGAATAATGCTCTGTCAATTTTTCCTGTTTTGAGGTATGAATGCGCCAGTTGAGTTTCATAGCTTAAAGGGTATCCTTCATACGGGTGATGTAGTTCTATTGGTCTGTGTGCTGCGACTTTTCCAGGGAGTGAAGGCGTATGTCCTGATCCAAAAATAACTAATGTCGTGTCTGGAATTGCAATAATGGATTCAGCCACGGCTGTTTCTCTAGGGATTTGAAACGCCCATTGACGACTTAAAGATTCTGCTTCTGCAGACATTGCAGCTTCTAAGTCATCTGACGTATAGAATTTATTGTGCGCAGCAAGTCTTATTCCATAATAGTCAAAATCAGGTTCGTCTGCCAATTCAATAACAAATCGTTTTTCTGTGTCACGCATTCGTTCTGCCAATATGTTAAGATCTTCATGCGCACACAAGACGTCTTCCAACAAGTCAGTTCTTTCTCCGCGTGCAATATACGCGTTAAGTACATCTTGAGCAGATCTCATTTCGCGTTCTGGGCCGTTTAGTTCAAAAAAGACTTTGTTTGCTCTGCAAAAAGGGTCTTCAAAAGCAAGTGTGTCTAACTGGTCGATGTTGCTGTGTGTCCAAAGGTAAAACAGTGCAGGATTTGTCATTTACTCACCAAACAGTAGCAAAAATAATAGGTTTAAAAAACTTTGCATATATTACTCATACATTTAGAGAAGCATATTTAAGCAAATTTTCAGTTAATTTAGCGATTCTTTTGTGCACTGCATCATTGGAAATCATTCCATTTTCAAAGTCTTCTGCACAGCTGTGCACAACTGGTTGCAAGGGCATTGCATTTACTTCAAATGATAGTATTTTCATTAAGTCTGCAGCTGCAAAATAAGAGCGTGTTCCTCCTGAATTGCAAACGATTCCAAAAAATTTTTGTTCAATTGCTCCTGATGTTATGTCGAGGAAGTTTTTGAGTGGTCCTGATACTGATGTTTGGTACACAGGCATGCCTATAACAACTGCGTCTGCTGTCTCCAAAACAGCGTATGCGTCTTGAATATCTTGGTGGTATTCTTCCAAAGGTCTTCCGTCGCAGAATTCCATGTTCGTTTTACGTAAATCAATAATATCAAAGTCTATCTGCTTTTCTTGCAAGTGTCGTGCAAACGCATTTACAACAAGCGCTGTTCGCGATTTTTGGTTCATGCTTCCTTGAATAAGGACTATTTTTGTCATACAATTATTTTTCAGGAAGATATTTATATGTTTTTCCAGAGTATAATCCCATGGTTGGAAAAATAACTATCGTATCTGGTTGTTTGATCTTGAATGACAAGAAACAAGTTTCGTTACTGTTTAGGGAACTTTGAAAAACTATTTTAATTGAGTCAAAGCACTAAAAAAGCAAAGCTTTTTTGTGCGCAGAAAAATCCCTGATTTTTCTAGCGTTCCCTAAGCCAACTTTGAATATCGACGACAAAAATCATAGGGCGTTCACGCCATTCACCAAAAAACTGACAAATTCAAAGTTGCCTTTAGAAAAGATCATAAGCATTATGAGACTCCTAGTGGTAAAATTGAAGCAGCTGAGTGCAAAGACCCATTGAATCCCCCAATTGATGAGCTTAAATTTGCTGCTGTCAGAGAAGCGTATGAAGAGCTTGGCAGCGATATAATTGTTCAAGATGTGACGTATTTTGGCAATGTTAAATTCACGACGTGTTCTGGAAAGCTTGCTGTTGCGCATAAATTTACTGCAAAAATTACCGGTAGTCCAAAAGTGAATGAACCGGAAGGGTTTTCGCACTTTAAGTGGTCATCATATGAAGACCTTGAGAAAGAGTCTATTTCTTCTGATTTGAGATTAGTCTTACCGAGACTAAAAGAATTATTAAACCACTGAAAAGTAACAAAAAAAGAAAGCTTTATAAATAGCATTACGTGATTGACAAATATGAGTTTGGAAACAGATTTAGAGACCTTATTTAATGAAGCTTGTTCAGAATTAGATGTTCAAACAGAACGTGCGCCAACAGACCATGGTTTTAGTATTTACGGTGAACGAGAAGAAACTGTTTGTTCTTATCAAAATGGAACTGCTGAAGGACGAAAATATGAAATAGCCAGTTTTGAACATGGTAACAAAGTCACGATTTCTAAATTTGATGATGCACCATACTCCATTGAAGTGAGAGTTCTTTCTGACCGTTTTGATTCAGAGGCAGAAAGATTATCTTCGTTATATGTTGAACCGCCTGTAAGACCAATAAGTCCAGACATTGAGGGTGCAGAAGTTACTCTCCGCTTATGCCAAAAAACAGTTGAAAATTTAGATGGCGTTTATGACAAATTAAAAAAAGTGCTTGATGTGAATTAATATTTAATTTCGCTTATCTTATCAACATCATGATGTTCAAGAATAGAATGATAAATAAGTGTTTTTGTTTCTGGATGCCAAACATACAATATCCTTAAATTCATATCTATGCGAGCATGCAAAACGCGTAAATTACCCAGAGCTCCTTTTGCAATGCAATTTTTTAAAGGTTCATGAAGTTTTTTTGAGAATTCTGGCCATTTTTCTATCTTTTTCTCTGTTTCAATTATTTTTTTGCGAACTCTCGTGTTGCTCAGAGAGTTATAAAATTCCTTGTAGGCTTGCTTTTTTATAATCGTGTGCGCGTCAAGATAAGATATTTGCTCCACTCGCGTTTTAATGTAATCTGAATACTGCTGAACTTCTGAACAGAATTCGTGAATGCTATTCAAATTGTCCTGCAGAGCCACAATACACTCTTTCCATTCTGCTTGCTCAGCAGGTGTAAGTTGTGAATGTGTTTCTTTGTCATATATCGAAGGGATATCCAAGATATCTTGTCCGTGTGTTTTTACTGCTTTTATTGAACTTATTAATCTGCCAAGTTCTCTTCTGAAGTGCTCGAGAAATGATTGATCTTCTGCTGTTTGTTTGAAGCCTACTACGAGTTCCACAGAATACTGCTTACGAATAAGTTCTGACTCGAAATCAGCAAGCCTAGAAGAGTGCTGAACGATTCTTTCAAGCGCGCCAGCATTAATCTTCGTTAAGTCTATATTTACTAATTTCTTAAAAAATAAAGGTTTGTGCGTTATTACTCTTGATTGCCTTTCTATTTCTTGAACTTCTCCAATAAGAACAAGATCAATTTGAATAATATCTTGTAACAATGTTTGTAGTTCTGTTATTTTATCAATAACTATTCTTTTTTCAAGTGCATCCATGAGATAGTTAAACCAGATGCAATTTAAAACATTATTGCTTTTCTATAATGAAATTCGCAAGAAATCGAACAAATAGTTGCGAATGTCAAGAATTGTCAAAAATAATCAATAATTGTGACAGTTCTTGAACACGCCAAAATTCAGCTATTAAAATAACTGAATTTTTAGCGTTTCAAATATAATAAATTGCTAAATTGTTCAATATTTAAGGCAATTTGCTATAGATTAACAAACACTCACTAACCTTTGCTTGGCTCACAATTTTTGTTTGTCACCTTTCATCAAGGCGGATTTGGTTTTAGTTTTGATATAGAAGTTTCTAATGCTTATCGATTGTACAAAATATTACGTGATTTTCGCAGAACATTTAGCGATATTGTCACCAATATCGAATATGCACTGCAAATAAAAAGTTGGCATAAAAGCGACGTTCCTTTTTTATCAAATAGTAAGTATGATTGATCTCAAACATCTGATTATTCGTCTTCTTTGGCCAGCACAATTGCTTTTTCTATAATGGATGGTGTCCATCCTTTTGTTACGAGCTCCATGCGTAATTCATGAAGATTTTTTTTGCCCATGTGTTTTTGCAAATAATCAACAAGGCTTGTTGGCACATGAGTGTATTTTTCGTCGTGAACTTGTATTGTTTGCTTTTGTTGTTCTTTGAACCAGAATAACGCTGCGAGAACAAATAGTATAAGTACTGTGTTGAAAATAAGCAGCATTGAAAGATGTGGAGGAATACTTATTGTTGCAGGGTATTGTATTTGTGGCGCATTTTGTTGCTGAGAATTGTGCAATAAACTTTGTATTGCGCGTAATTGTGACAAAACATCTGTTTGCATCGATGTCATTCTCGCTTCCAGTCCTGCAAGTTCTCGTGTTTGTACTTCTTGATAGCCAAACAAATCATTTTTGAGCGAAGTAACATTATCATTGAGTGACCGTGATGCTTCTTGTAATCTAAGAATGTGAATGTTGTCGAGAGGAAAATCGTGGTATTGTGGTGTTCCTCTTGTTTCATTTGTTTGATCCAGTGCAGAATTACCAAATACTGACTCGCCAATAACAAGTTGTGCTAAAAGCAATACTCCTAGCGTAAACACCAACAACCTCTTTTTCATATGTTACTTTAAATGGCGTAGGTATTTAAATATTATGTGTCCAGTAAACAGTTAACAGTTTGTAGTAAGCAGATATGACTTTTCTGTGAACTGCAAACTGCCCACTGATAACGAATCGGGGCTGTCTGCTAGTGATAGGCTATACCCTTGGGGTGGGTATGACGGGAGTTTGATTCTTCCCAGTCCCATGAACGAACGTAGTGAATGAATGTCAACTTAGACGTTAGAAAACCCTTTGTGCTTGTTTTTACTGCCCCCTCACGACCTTTTCCTCATTTCTCTCGTCTAATTTTTTACTTTGTCAAGAACCACTGGTGATCACTCCTTCGTCGCTCAACACCAGTGGCATGACGGTTCAGAAAATCATAAGAAAAATATGACCATTGGTTCTTGATCATGCTCTGAATGCCGCTCGCTCCAGTAAACCACTCGTGATACGCTAAAAATTCCACCAATTCAATATTTATCTTGAGTGGAATTTTGGCGTGCTCAAGAATTGTCACAAAATAATATCATTATTGACAATTCTTGACACACACGAGTGGCATTCCGACATGTAAAAAAGCATATAACAGCTGTTTTATGGCTCAACAAAATAGTGGTTGTGATTCACCCAACTTTGCTAACGCAAAGTTAGCAAAACCGCGATGGTATGAGGTTACGAAGTCTTCCAGAATTCTCTATCAAAATTTGGTTTTGTGGGTTGCCTCGCCCCAAATATCATCCCTTGAGAATTTCTGTTAATTCCAAGGTCATATTTAATTTCCAAAAAATCTGAATTTTTATCTACAAACGAGTTTACCTTTTAGTTTTTTGTTCGTTCAAATTTTTTTTGGCACAGTTCACAATAGGTCAACTTAGACTGTGATTTCTCTAACAACATGCGTTTTTTGCATAATCTGCAGTCTTTAACTATTCTATAGTTTGCCATAAATGTCTACGCGTCCTCTCCCGATTTTCTGATCAAAATGAATGTTATTAATGTATTGTTTGCAGAAAAACTTTTCATGTTTTGATTTTTGTGTTCTCGCATTCATTACGATCCACAATATGGCGTACCTCTGCTTATATTGCTCTTTTGTACAGTAAAAAAGAGCGAAAAAAGACCATAACCTTAATGAAATAAGTCATCCCTTATAAGTAATTCGGTTTCTAACCCAAAAAGATTTAATAAAGCACTGAAAAACAAAGTTGTATGCAGGCAGTTATTTTAGCAGCAGGTAAAGGTACACGGTTGTTACCTGTAACTGAGCATATCCCTAAAGCATTAATTAAGGTCAATGGAACACCAATAATTGTTCGCATTTTAAATCAGTTGATAGATGTGGGTGTTACTGCTGTTTTGATAGTCGTTCATCACTTCGGTGATTTGATAAAAAACAAACTCGGCAATGAATACCAGGGGATTAAAATAAAATATGCCGAGCAGAAAAAACTTAATGGTGATGCTGATGCATTACGTTATGCAGAAAGATTTGTAACAGATGATAAATTTTTATTAATTTACTGTGACAGTTTTTTTAAAGATGGTCATTTGAAGAAGTTAATCACTCATACAACAGATGGAACTCTTTCAGTATGTAAAGTAAGTGATGCAAGACGATTCGGAGTAGTTCTGCATGAAAACGGCATAATTAAGCAAATCATTGAAAAAAGTCCAAATCCTCCCTCAAATTTAGCAAACACAAGCATCCACTTTTTGCCGAAGAAAATTTTTGGTGCGTGTAATCAGCTAAAGAGTGAAAATGGAAAAGAAATTCGAGTTGTTGAAGCAATACAGTTACTCATCACTCAAGGGTTAATATTTGATTTTGAAGAACTTGATACTTGGTTTGACATTGGCACAAAAGAAGACCTATCTTTCGCAGAAGCGTCAGGAGATGAAAAGTGAAAGCAGTTATTCTTTCAGCCGGCAGAGGCAAGCGTTTAGAAAGTTTAACAAATTCAGTTCCTAAGGCGATGATTTTAATTAACAACAAGCCCATGTTGCAGATACTTATTGAGCAATTAAAATCAGTCAATGTAACAGACATTTGTATTGTAGTGCATTATTTGAAAGATAAACTGATTGACTATTTCAAAGATGGCAAACAGTTTGGTGTTAATATAACATATGCTGAGCAAACAGAACTTGCAGGAAATGCTGATGCCTTGTTAAAAACAGAGCAGTTCATAAAAGAAAACAGATTTTTCTGTATTGCGTGTGATTCTTTGTTTGAAACCAGTTTACTCAACCGTCTTCTAAATCACAAATCTCCTGGAGTTTTCACTTGCAAAAAAGTAGAGAATCCAACAAGATATGGTATTTTAGTAACAGAAAGCAACAAAGTAAAAAAAATTGTTGAAAAGCCAGACGTTCCGCCTACCAATCTTGCAAATTTTAGTGTGTGGATATTTCCAAAAGAAATATTTGATGCGTGCAAAAAAATTGAAAAAAGCAGGACAGGAGAGTATTGGGTTACTGACGCTATTCAGTTGTTAATAAACAACGGGTTTGATTTTGAATACGAAATAAGCAAGCACATTATAGATATTGGTACAAAAGAACAATTAGAAGATGCTCAGAAACTTGCTAAACAATTAAAGCTATGATTCTTTCATTCTTGGCAGCACAAAATATGCAATGACTGCCAGAATTAAAATGCCTATCCAAAATAGTTTCCAGCCAATAATCCTGAACGCAACTAACAAGAGAAACAAAACTCCTAGAATAGCTCCTCCTCCACCAATAATTTTTTTGAGTTTCATCGTATTTTATCTTTTTGCAAGGTTTACTGCAGAGATTGCAACCTCTATTTGGTCTGCAGCAGGTTGTTTTGTTGTGATTTTTTGCGTCCATATTCCTGGAAATGTTAACCATTTCATACAATTAAATCGCGCGCTTAACTTCAGCAACTCAAATGATATGCCCATTACAACAGGAATGAGCAGTATTCGTGCTGACAAGTTGAAATACCAGTGCGGTGTTCTGACAATTGAAAACAGTATGATGCTTACACCGACAACAAACAATAACAGGCTTGTTCCGCATCGCGGATGTTCTGGAGGAAATTGTTTAACGTTTGCGACAGAGAGTTTTTGGTTGTGTTCATAGCAATGTACTGCCATGTGTTCTGCTCCATGATATTCAAATAATCGTTGAACGTCTTTCATAAAACTGATTCCCCATAAGTAGAGCACAAAAACAATTAAGCGTAAAAGGCCATCAAATAACCCAAAAAGAATTGTTTCCGGACTAAAAACAAGCTTTGCAGCGTAATAAGGTAAAATGATAAACAAACCAATCGTAAGCAAGATAGCCATTGCAAATGTAAAAAACCATTCTAATGGACCGAGTTGTTCATCTTCTCCTTGCTGGTTTGCACTCCACGTAAGTGCATGAACTCCAATGACAAACATTTCAAGAATGTTAATTACTCCTCGGATAAAAGGAACATTTAGTACTTTGTATCTTTGCGTAAGTGCTTTTTGTTTTGTTTTTTTAGTTTTTATTTTTCCAGTTGGCAAACGAACCGCCATGCTCACATTATCTGTTGCTTTAATCATTACCCCTTCAATAATTGCTTGGCCTCCCAAAGGCTTAACTTTGGCGAGAATCAAAGCTGGTTGTACGAGTGCTTTCTGTAATTTTTTAATCAATTTCATAGATAAACTCCAAAAAAAGCCACAGTTATCCTACTACTTTAACAGTATTTAAAACTTACCGTGGCCGTAAAGTTTATATCCTATTGCCTGTCTCAGTCGAAATATGACTCAAGATGCAATTACTGAATTTGGAATGAATGTATTTTCCCGTCGGATAGCTCCGTATTTGTCATGGCTGGAAAGCAGGATAGAGTCTGGCTGGGAGCAAAGCGAGCAGGTTTCTCGCAATGTTTTGAAGGAAGTAAAAGAATTATCCACATCTATGCGCGCGAAGTTTATTTTAGGGGTTCCTAAGAACGAATTTGCAAATGAAATTCTGCAAACAATTGAATTATTTGAGCTTGCTGCGGATGCATTTCCGTATGAATCTGATGAAATAGAGGCGAAAGTGTTGCATTTTTGCAAAGGTATTGCGCAAGAAATAGGCATTGAGTTTTTACCTAAAGAACAGCAAACACAGCTTAATAATGTTCAACAAGTTTCTGAAGAAGTTGCCGTGAAGCCAAACTTAAAGCAAAAGCCGAACGCTCAGGATTTGCTTGATGGCCCTCAGATTTCAGTTGATATTCCTGAAGAAGTGGTAATTAAAGTTGAAAAACCAAAGGTTACTATAAAGAAAGAAAAAGCTACTGTTAAGAAAAATGCCAAGGTTAATAAAAAACAAGTTAAAGAAAAAATAAGTGTTAAGCCAGTTGAACAATTAAAAAGCAATAGTAGTAATAAAAAGAAAGATCATTCAAAGAAGCAAAAGAAAAAACAAAAAGGCTTTATTGTTGTCAATTGGTTAAACAAAATTCGTTTTGGTTAATTTATTGATGAAACAAGAAAAGAGTTGTGGCGGAATAATATTCTTCAAAGAAAGTAAACAAATCATATATTTGTTGCTAAAGCACGCGAATGGCCATCATTGGGATTTTGCAAAGGGTCACGTTGAGTCTGGTGAATCAGAAAAAGAAACTGCTTTGCGGGAAATTAAAGAAGAAACAAAACTGAATGTAACAGTAATTGATGGGTTCAGAGAAAAAGTGGTTTATTCTCCTGCAAAGGATGTGATCAAAACAGTTGTGTATTTTATCTGCGAAACAAGCACAAAAGATGTTGCAATTTGTGATGAACTAACAGATTTTATCTGGCTTGAGTTTAGTGAAGCATTAAATAAGTTAACATATGAAAATTCAAAAAAAATATTAAAAAAGGCTAATACTTTTTTAGAAAATTAATGATTCTTTGCTGGTTTGTTAGTTTTTTTGCATTCTTTTTAACCTTTTTCGTGCAAGTCTTCGCTTCAATTTTTCCCAATCATCCTGTGAAACAATGTATCCTACACATTTACTGGCACCGCATTTGCATGGGTGATCTTCATACTCATCAATATCATAGCCATAATCATAGCTTAATTCTTCTCCTTTTTTGATATCTCTGATTGATTTCACCCAGATTTTTCCTTTGATAATATCTGATTCACAATTTGGATCGCAGCTGTGATTAATGTACCTTGCAGTGTTCCACAAGGGGCTTCCGTCAACATCATATCTTTTATTTAGCTCAAAAATATAAACAGAGTCTGCCTTCCCAAACTTATTTTTTGCTTCATCTATGATTTCATCAGCTCTTTTTTCAGATTGTGCTTTTGTTAATCTGGTTCCAGCATATTCAATAATAAGTGTTCCTTTTGGTATGTCTTTTGTAGCAAACATTCCTTTGTTGTCAATTTTTGATTTTTTTACTGCAGCCCATTCAGATATAGTTTGTTTTGTCATTATGGCCTCCTCATTCGCAATGGTGTTCGTGTTTCCCTGCAATCATTTATATGATTTATGTTGTGAGTGCTAAATAGTAAACTTGCAAAAGATACCTTTTTATGGCACTCCATTAGATCTGTCAAGAACCACTGGTGATCGCACTGCGGTGCTCAACACCAGTGGCATGACTGTTCAGAAAATCATAAGAAAAATATGACTAGTGGTTCTTGATCATGCTCGGAATGCCACTCGCTCCAGTAAACCACTCGTGTTTATCACGAGTGGCATTCCGACATGTCAACATGAAGTTGCTAAGTCAAGAATTAAGTTTAGTTGACAAGACACAGATAATTATTTCACACATATTGCGCATAAGTTTAATTGTTGCTGCAATCAGCGCCATCACTAACAACAGATGGACTGTTTTATTTGTAAGTTGTTTGACTTTAAGTCTAACATTTCTTCCTGCAATTATCGAGCAAAAATACGAGATAATTATTCCTACAGAAATTGAGTTGTTAATGGTTTTGTTTGTTTACGCAGGTCTGTTTTTGGGAGAAATTCATAGTTATTACATATTTTTTTGGTGGTGGGATATTTTATTGCATAGCATATCGGGCGTGGGACTTGGCTTTATTGGTTTTCTTATCATGTTCATACTATACCATGAAAACAAAATTGAGGCCAGCCCATTTGTTATTGCTTTATTCTCTTTTTGTTTCGCAATTGCTTTGGGTAGCTTGTGGGAAATCGCAGAATTTTCTATTGACGTATCATTTGGCACTAATTTGCAAAAATCTGGTTTGTTTGACACAATGGGCGATTTAGTTGCTGATGTGATTGGCGCGTTGATTATTGCTATTGCAGGTTTCTTTTACATTAAATTTGGCAAGAAGGGTTTTATCATCAATAGATTATTAAAACGGTTTTTTGAACAGAATAAATGGTTAAGAAGATTTCAGCAATAACGAAGAGTTTAAAAAGCAAACAAAATTGATAGTTCGTATGAGAAAATCAGTGTTCACAGGAATTTTATTTTTTGCGCTTGGTTTAGTGTTTTCTATTCTTTCAAAAGCATTGATTGGTTTGCCAGTAAAATCTCTTCAGGAAACTTTTGCTGCAAATCTTGCTGTTGCTTTTTTTGTAATTATCTCTGCTGTACTTCTCGGTATTGGCAGCGGAGTCATCATTCATTGGCTTATTGCGTTTGCAAAACCTTTGTCTGCAGGAATTCTTAGTCTGATTTTAGCAGCAGTGGCATTGTTTGTTGGTGTTGGTGCAAGCCTTGGTTTGATTGTTTCAAATGGCTGGACTGCATTGCAAGCCCTCTTCACATTTGTCACTTTAAGCATAACACTTTTCATAGGAAGTTTGTTTGACTTCTTTGCAAGTACAGATTCTGTTGTGAAAGAAGTAAAGAAATTTTTTAGATTGCAAATTAAAAAGTTAAGGAAATAACTGCGCAAGATATTTAAAAGAAACGCTTGTTTTTCTTTATATTGGACCGTTAGCTCAGTCTGGTAGAGCACTCGGCTCTTAGCTTGATATACTCAAGACAGATACCGAGTGGTCGGGGGTTCGAAGCCCCTACGGTCCGTAAAGGCAACTTTGAATTAATCATTTTCTTGATTTTAATGCGTAAGCAGTTGCGGTTGTTATCCAGCGTTCTGCTTGTCTCCGAAAGAATTTTCCTGAAAATCTTTGTTTGCCTATCGGTTCTGCATCAAACTGTTCTGTTGTGACAAATGTTGCGTTGATTCCTTGTCTTACTGCCCAATATTGAGTTGCAAAATATAACGCGCTGCGTTGATGAAGTGCTTCAGAACTTTCTCGGTCTCGTGCAGTAAAATAACCCGGGCTACTTACTTTTCCTTTTTCATTGCGAAGAATGTCATCCCATCCAGCAAGGGTCGTTAATGGTTCTCTTCTATACAGTTCACCAGTATGTTCCTGAAGTTTTGCTTCAACAAACACATCTAACTCAGCATCGTATAACGCAAGCAAAATCTCGTTTAGCATGATGTTATGAATATGCTTGACAAATAAAAAACCTTCTCCTCGTTATTCCTCAAAAGAAGTGTCAGAATATTACGCAAAACTTAAATACAAAACAAATAATCTTCCTGTAAATCTTTTAAGAGGTGATATTCAATGGCGAAAAAAAGAAGTGCACCTATGATGGCTGCACCTACATGTGCTCCGGAAGCATGCGGACCAAAATGTATTATTTTGGTCTTGATAGCAATCTTGCTTACTGCAGGTGGCTTGTGGATGTTAGTAGCAGGCTGGCAAATGCAAACAGCAGGTTTTGTATGGTCGCAAGTAACCCTCTGGTATGCAGGCGGTTTCTTGCTCTGGTGCATTGCAAAATGTATCAAAATGAAAGCATGCGGCAAATGCCGTTAATTTTTTATTATTTTTTTATCTTATTAAATAATAAGTCTAACAGTTTCTTCTAAGAGATAAACTAAACCAGCTTCTGTCCGTCAATACGTCTTCTAGTGCTGCTTTAAGTTCACGTGGTTCTTGAAAACGTTTGTCAGGATCAACAGTTACACTTTTTCTAAGAACTGCATTTAAGCGTGGAGATATTCTTCTATTTATTGTTCTTGGGTCAATTTGTTTTGCGCGCATCATAATTAAATCATCAACACATCGAAAAACTTCTGTTGTTGTTTGTGCGTAAGGACCCATACCAGTAAGCAGCTTACATCCTATACTTCCAACAGAAAACAAGTCACTGCGAATATGGGGTTTGTTGTTCAGGTTAAAACGTTCTGGAGCAATGTATATGGGCGAACCATAAATAATAAGGCTCGGTGGTTGGGTGACATGTTCTGAACTGCCAAAATCAACTACGACAACGTGTGCAGATTGGTAGCGTGATCCAGAAAGTTGAACAACAAGATTTTCTGGTTTTAGATCGTTATGAACAACCCCTGAACGTGCACAATGATCAAGAGCATCTAGTACTGGCAATAGCACACGAAGACTTTGTGGGTTTTGATTTGTTTTTATGCGATTGAGTGATCTTCCTGGAATATGCGCCAACATCAAGTAGTTTCCATCTGAGTCAGAGTATTCTCCGAGAGGTGTTGTAATATTTGGGTGATTACCTGATTGACCTAAGCAGGTTAACGCAACAGCTTCTCTGTTAAATTGTGATGATCCCGTGTCAAATTTAAAGACCACATAGTGTGTTTTATCATCTTGGTTTTTGCCAAGCCAATTATCGCCCTTTCCACCAAGTTTTTGTTGCAAAGAAAATGTTCCAAGTGGTGTTTCAATGAGTTTGTAATAATCTCTAGGCATAATTTGCTTAAAATGCAGTCTTTTAAATAGGTTACTCTGAATAAGTGGTGGATTCATAATGGCGAGGCAAATCCACAACATTTATAAAGGATCATTTTTTAATACGTCCTGTACGAGAGACAGGAGCGAGAGGGAAAAAATAGTTCTTTCGCACCTAAAACATAGGTGTTCAAACGTGACAAAGATTAGCAAACGCTTAAAACCAATTTTGCCAACATTAAAAGAGAAAAAGCGCTATGTTGCATTTGAAGTTATAAGCAGCAGCAGGTTTTCTTTTGCTGATGTTTCAAGAGCAATCTGGCATTCTGTTCTTGCATTTGTTGGAACAAGAGGTGCTGCTAGAATAGGCGTTAAGCATTTTGCAGATAAGTTTAATCAAAATAAACAAAGAGGTTTAATCAAAGTATCACATATGAGTGTAGATGAAATGAAGGCAAGTTTAGCACTAGTAACAAAAATTAACAATCAAGATGTTATTGTCAGATCTGTTGGAATTTCTGGCATGTTAACGAAAGCTGAGAAAAAATATGTGGTTTAGGAGGAAAAAATGGTGAAAGAAGAGAGTATGCAACCGATGCCCCATCAATTAATGGGTTATGATCGAGCTATTACAATGTTCTCGCCTGATGGCAGATTATTGCAAGTTGAGTATGCAAAAAAAACTGTAAGACAAGGTTCTACAGCTATTGGCATGGTTTGTTCCGATGGCGTGTTGCTTGTTGCAGACAAGCGTATTGTTGATAAGCTTGTTATTCCCGAAAGTGTTGAAAAAATTTTTCAGATTGATGAACATATTGGAGCAACTGCAAGCGGAATTTTGTCTGATGCGCGTGTTTTAATTGAGCGCGGCCAGGTAAAAGCGCAACAGCACAGAGTTACTTATGATACTCCTATTGACACAGTTACTGTTGTCAAAGACATTTGTTCATTAAAACAAATGTGTACGCAATCTGGCGGCTTGAGACCTTTTGGCGTGTCTGTTATTATTGCCGGTGTTGACAGTGACGGTCCAAAACTATTTGAGACTGATCCTACAGGAATTTATTTCCAGTACAGAGCAACAGTTATTGGAGAGGGAGAGCTTGAGATAGAAGAAATTCTTGATAAGAAATTCAATTCAAAAATGACAATAGATGAAGGCTTATTGTTAGCAGTCAATGCGCTGAATACTGTACTTGATCACGAGTTTAATATTGATCGTGTTGATGCAGCATACATCAAGAAAGACGATTTGAAATTTACCTCTGTGAAAAAAGATAAACTTGAGAAGGCATTGAAAGATGCAAAGAAGAAATGAGCGAACACGTACAAAATAAAAAAAATAAAAGCGAACATATAAACGTTGCAAGAATTAAAAAAGGCAACGAGCATTTTGAAATAGTTATTCATCCTGATATGGCAATCAAATGCAAATCAGGAAATGCTAGTGTAAGCGACGCTCTTGTTTATCCAAAAGTGTATTCTGATGCTAAGAAAGGTTTGCTTGCTTCTGAAGAAAAAATGTCCGAGTTATTTGGAACTGATGATTATCTTGAAGTTGCAAAGCAGATTATTCAGAAAGGAGAAATTCAGATCACTGCTGAATTTAGAAAACAGCAAGTTGAGCAGAAAAAAAGAAGAATTATTGACTTGTTGCACAGACAAGGTGTTGATCCTCGAACGAAATTGCCTCATCCTATTGGCAGGATTGAATCAGCATTAGACGAAGCTCATGCAAAAATTGATCCGCAAAAAACAGCAGAAGAGCAAATTCCTGTTCTTCTCAAAGCGTTACGTCCTATTCTGCCAATAAAGCTCGTAACAAAAGAAATCGATATTACAATTCCTGCAGAATATGCCAGCAAATCTTTTTCTGTTGTGAAAAACTTTGCTAAGATTTTGAGAGAAAAATGGGGAAGTAACGGCGCATGGTATGGCACTATTGAAATTCCAGGCGGTTTAGAAAGTGAATTGTATGATAAATTGAACAAGATTACTCACGGAAACGTGCAGGCAACTGTTCTTAAAGTGAAAGGTGAAGACGAATGAAAGAAGAATTAAAAGTGAATGACAAAGATATTGTTGTTCCTGGAGAAACAATTGCAACAGGAATGAGTTTTCTTCCTGGTCCAGGAACGTATAGGTATGAATCAAATATTGTTGCACAGAAGCTGGGAATGGTTTCTGTTGATGGAAAAGTGATTAAATTAATCACATTGTCCGGCAAATATGATCCGAAAGTAAAAGATCGTGTTATTGGTCGCGTTGTTGATGTGCTGATGACTGGGTGGAGATTTGACATTAACTGCCCTTACTCTGCAGTACTTAACATGAAAGACGCTGTGAGTGAGTTTATTCCTAGAGGTGCTGATTTAACGCAATATTTTAACATCAGCGATTATGCGATTGGCATGATTACAAATGTGACAAGCCAGAAACTTGTTGATATTGCAACAAAAGGTCCTGGCTTGAGAAAATTGCGAGGTGGAAGAATTATTTCTGTTTCACCAAAAAAAGTCCCAAGGATTATAGGCAAAGAAGGCAGCATGGTAACTCTGATCAAAGAAAAAACTGGCTGTGATATTGTTGTTGGACAAAACGGATTGGTTTGGATTTCAGGAGAGCCACATCAAGAAGTTGTTGCAGTTAACACGATTAAAACTATTGAACAACAGGCACATTTGAGTGGTTTGACAGAAAGAGTAAGCGAAATGCTTGCTAATGGAGGTTCACAATGACTTACACAAAAAGATTTGACGGCAGAAAGTTTGATGAAACAAGACCTATGATTGCAAAAGTTGGCATCATTCCTCGTGCAGATGGTTCTGCAATGTTTCAAGCAGGAGACACCATTGCGTATGCAGCAGTATATGGTCCTCGTGATTTACATCCAAAATTTATGCAAAATCCATCTACAGGAATTTTGAGAGTGCATTATAATATGATGCCTTTTTCAGGTCATGGAGATAGAGTTCGTCCTGGCGGCGGAAGAAGAAGCAAAGAAATTTGTATGGTAATGCAAAATGCATTAACACCTGTTCTTGATTTGAAAGACTATCCAAATGCAGTGGTTGATGTGTTTATTGAGTTTCCTCAGACAGATGCAGGAACACGCTGTGCAGGACTAAATGCTGCATCTATGGCTTTAGCTGATGCCGGTCTTACAATGAAAGATCTTGTTTGTGCAATTGCTGCAGGCAGAGTTGAAGATAAAGTTGTTATCGACTTGAATTATTTAGAAGATTCACATGAAGATGGATGTGACATTCCAATGGCGATTTTGCCAAGCACAGGAGAAGTTACTTTACTTCAGATGGACGGAGAAATTTCTGCTGAGATGCTGAGTGATGCATTGAAGCTTGCAAATAATACTGCAAAGCAAATTTATGATGTGCAAAAAGTTGCACTGAAAGAAAAGTTTACACAGGTGAAAAAATGAACAGTGAAAGAAAAGCGCATTTATTGGCAGCATTAAAAAAGAATTGCAGATATGATGGCAGAAAACCTTTTGATTACAGAGAGATAACAGTAGAATACGGGATTTCAAGAAGTGCAGAAGGTTCTGCAAGAGTCAAAATTGGAGAAACTGAAGTGATTGCAGGAATTAAATTAGAAACAGCAACTCCATACCCAGACAGACCTAATGAAGGTAATTTAATGGTTAACGCTGAATTGTTGCCAATGAGCAATCCTGAATTTGAACCAGGTCCTCCTGGTGATCAAGCAACAGAACTCGCCCGTGTTGTTGACAGGAGCATAAGAGAAAGCAAATCTATCGATGTTAAGAAATTGTGCATTTCTCCCGGAGAGAATGCCTGGGGAGTAATGATTGATGTTTGTTCAATAAACGATGCAGGCAATTTGTTTGATGCTGCTGCATTGGCTGCTCTTGCAGCATTGAAAGATGCAAAGTTTCCTGGTTTAACGAAAGAGGGCAAAGCAAATTATGAAGAAAGAACGAAAAATAAGTTGCCTCTAAAGCGTGAACCTTTGGAAGTTACTGTTTTGAAAGTAGGTGATCAGTTCTTTGTTGACCCTCTTTCAGATGAAGAAAAAGTAGTTGAAGCAAGATTAACTGTTGGTGTTACTGAGAAGGACACTGTTTGTGCTTTGCAAAAAGGCGGCCAGTCCCCTCTTACACTAAAAGATGTTGATGAAATGATAAAAATTGCGCAAAAAGCTGCACAAAAGTTGAGAAAAGCATTATGAACAGGTGGCCAAAATGAAGAAATACACAAAATATGAAAAAGCTCGATTGATTGGAAGCAGAGCATTGCAGATCAGTATGGGTGCGCCATTTTTGGTGAAGCTCTCTGAGAAAGATTTGGAAGCAATCGGGTATAACCCAATTGAAATTGCAAAGAAGGAATTTGATGCTGATTTGCTCCCAATCACAATAAAATATCACGAAAGAAAAGCTGTGAAAAAAGAAGCTAAAGCAGCAGCTTGATTTTATTTTTTTCTTTATCATAGTTACTCGATCAGCAAATACAATGGACAAAATAACAAAACAAAAACTGGAAAAATATTTTGATGTGACCTCACGCGCTCTTGCAAAAGTAAAGATTGCTTGTTCTATAGAAATTGATTGTGAAAAATCCGCAAAAGATTTCTTAGACATGGCACAAAGATATTTTGATGATGCCAAGCACTTTGCCGAGAAAGGCGATGTTGTGACTGCATTTGCAGCATTAAATTACGCACATGGTTGGTTAGATGCCGGAGCACGAATAGGATTGTTTGACGTAGATGGCGATAATGTGTTGTTTACGG
This sequence comes from Candidatus Woesearchaeota archaeon CG10_big_fil_rev_8_21_14_0_10_37_12, assembly GCA_002762795.1. GTDB lineage: Archaea > Nanobdellota > Nanobdellia > Woesearchaeales > ARS49 > 1-14-0-10-37-12. The sequence continues at coordinate 58,089 of PCYA01000017.1, read as the reverse complement.
TAGATTGAAAATATGAGTTGCAAACCCTATTCATTTATTTATTGGATTAAGGAAAATCTTGGCAAAGAAAGGCGTTACCACAAAAGTGAATGTGAAAGATTGAATCTTCAAGGAGATGTTAAACTTGTTGAAAAACTGCAAAACAATCAATTGGTTAAGATAGCTGTTATTATGCTTTTGATCTTTACAGCAACATATATGATGACGAAATACACAAACATACCATTGCTGAAGCCTCTCTGATGGAATTAAAAATTTGCAATGAATAAGTTTTGTTTTTAGTTTAGCTTCCGCATTTTTCCTAGTTAAAGGGGCATTTAAAACAAAATATCAAATTGTTTTAGAGACCTCAACCATGTTTGGTGGAAATTCTTTTTTAAAAGATAGTTTAATCAAACAAAAGATAGATTATTACTGGGGATTTTATATGTTATTTTTATCCGCATTATCTCAAATTTTATACATTTTATTGTCTTGAATTTTACACCGCCTTCAATAACTCTTCGCAAATATTGCGTATTCTTTGTCTTCTTTATCAATCATGAAATATTCTTTAAACGGCAGATTCAAACATTTGCCTGCTGCTTTCTCCTTAATTTCGTCAATACGATTTTTTGCTTTGTCCCATTCAATAACTGCCATTTTGTGTTGGTTCACTGCTTCAATTAGTTTCTCAACAGTTCCGACATGCACTGTATTTTCGGACATCCATTTTTTTGCTTTTTCAAACATATCTTTTTGCATTTGTTCAAGTTCTTTTGAAGCAAATTTGACTATGTCGTCAAGTTTTACTGCTTCTTTTTTGTTGTTGTCTCTTCGTACAACAATTGCTTGTTTTTTCTCTAAATCTTTAGGTCCAAGCTCTATTCTAATGCAAACGCCTTTTAGTTCCCACTCATTGAATTTCCATCCTGCTGTATAGCCTTCTCTATTGTCAAGTTTAACGCTGATTCCTGCTTTTTCAAATTGTTTTACAAGTTTAGCGGACTCTTCTAAAACTTTTTTCTTTGAATCATCAAACAATATCGGCACGATTACTACTTGTAATGGTGCGACTTTTGGAGGAAGCACTAAACCTTTGTCGTCTCCGTGATAGATAATCATTGCTCCTATCGATCTGGTGGAGATTCCCCAACTGTTTTGATAAGGGTATGCTTTGTTGCCTTTTTCGTCAAGAAATTCTATGTCGAAACTTTTTGCAAATCGTTGTCCAAGATGGTGGCTCGTACATGCCTGCACTGCTTTACCGCTTGGCGTTAAAGTTTCTGCACTCATTGAATAATCTGCTCCTGCAAATTTTTCTTCCTCTGTTTTTTTGCCTAAAATAACTGGAACTGCCAAATAATCCTCGAAAACTTGTCTGTAAAGTTCAAGAATGTCAAGCACCTCTTTGTCTGCTTCTTGTTTTGCTGCAAATGCTGTGTGGCCTTCTTGCCAAAGAAATTCTCTTCCTCGAAGGAAGGGAGTCGGATGCTTGAATTCCCACCTTACTACATTGTTCCACTGGTTTAATTTGAGCGGCAGATCTCTGTGGCTTCTTATCCATTTTGCGTACGCATCATACATTATTGTTTCACTTGTCGGTCTGACTGCAAGGCGTTCATTTAGTTTTGAATTTCCTCCATGAGTCACCCATGCGACTTCTGGCGCAAATCCTTCAACGTGTTCTTTTTCTTTTGTCAATAATTTTTCTGGAATAAATATTGGAAAGTAAGAGTTTTGCACGCCTAATTTCTTGATTTCTCCATCCAAAAATTGTTGTATTTTTTCCCAGATTGCATATGCTCTTGGGCGGTAAATCATACAACCACTTACATCTGTGTACTCAAGAAGTTCTGCTTTTTGAATTACTTGCGTGTACCATTCAGATATGTTTTCTGATTTTTTGACTGTTATTCCTTGTTCTTCTTTTTTTGAAGATTCTTTCGACATAATATGTGAATAGAATGTGTGATTTAAAAACATTGGTGTTTTATAGAATACTTATTTATTATCTCCATAAAGTATTTCTGCCTGATAAATTGTTGCTATTATTTGTATGCTCCCCATAATAAGAAACAGAAGAGTAAACGAAAAATACTGTACAATAAGTCCTCCGATGATTACTGCGATTGCAGTTATGACATCTGGCAATCCGTTTGCAAGCCCCCATGCTGCACCATGTTTATTTTTTGCTGCATATTTTGCATAAAGCGCACTCCATGTTGGCGTAGATAATGCTGTTGCAAATCCTAATCCTGCTTGTACCATGAATAAATGTGTTGGTGTGGAAATAAAAACGTAGGCGAAAGTAAACAGCGCGTTAAGACCATAACCAAAAAGCATTACTTTCTTCTGATCTAATTTATCAGAATAATGTCCAAAAATTATTGTGAGGACTCCCATTACAAAAAGATACGTTGCCCATCCCCAAGTTATCTCCAGAAGGTCTCCTCCTATTCGCTGGGCAAACACTGCAAACAAAGGTCCGAGCATCCCTTCCCCTAAATACCAAAGAGTACTCCCCCACAAAAGAATCCTCTGTTTTTTAGTAATCATAAAGTAACAGAAAAACAGAGAGTTAATAAAGATGGTGATTTATTAATTGACCACGGAGAAATTAAAGGAAATTGAAGAACTTTTAGATGCAAATTAAGTCAGTTTAAAGATCAATAAAATAAATGTGTTATTTTTGTTTAATCAGATAAAACTTACTCAAACGGATTCACTGCAGTTATCCCATCAAATTTGCTAAAATCTTTCACATTTTCTGTGTAAATATGTAGAACGCCTGTTTCAAGCATGGTTGCTGCAAGTACTGCATCCCAAAAGTGAGTATTTTTGCTTTTGCATAAGCCTATAGCGTGTTGAACAGTCTCGTGATCGTAATTGAAAATGCTCCAATGAGAGAATGTGCAAATGTCTTTTATTATTTTTTCAGCCTCATCAATGGATAAGGATTCACGTATTTTGTATATTGAAACATTAAAAAACTCAGCAAGATTTTGAGAAGAGAGCGCGTATGCTGCTTGTTTTTGCCAGCAACGCTCTAATAGCTTAATCGCAACGGCTTGTTTTCGAGTATCGGTTTTGTTGTATGCATAAACTAAAATGTTCGTGTCAATAAAAAAAATTTGTCTGTTAGTATCGGCCATATGCATCCTCTCTGTTGAAAACATATTTCACTAGTTTTCGAGATTTATGCAGCAAATACAACTGTCTTTTGGTTATTTCTTCTTCCTGTTTTTCATTTACCCAGTTGTTGAGTGCCTCTGCTATTGCAGTTCCGAGAGTTCCTTTTCCAGTTCCAAGTTTTTCTTTTACGGTTTCTCTAAATCTAGCATCTGTTTCATCATCCACATTCACAGTTATTGTCACCATACAAACATTTACATTATTCAATTATTTAAATGTTTTTATTTTCAAAACTTTTGCAGAAAGAACAACATTTAAAACCACTTACTACCTACTTGTTACTTAAAGAGGTTTTATGAATCCAATAGATCTTATCGGCTGGCTGGGAGCATTTTTGATTTTGTTAGCGTTCTGGTTATTAACCCATAAAGTCATTCATTCGCATTCAAAAACGTATCTTGGATTGAACTTAATTGGTGCTGCTGCGTTAGTGTTTGAAGGATGGATAAGAACATCATATCCTGCATTGCTTCTGAATGCTGCGTGGGTTGCGATTGCTATTTACGGTTTGACGCACGCACATAAGCGTCCTGAGCCAAAAAGAACTCGTTAATTCATTGCACTTTGTCGTAGTGCTGCAAGTTCTTGAAGTTTTTCTGCAAGATCACGTTCTGTCATTTCTAATTCTTTGCCATAGTTTCTTACAAGGACTGCATAAGTCATTGCTAGTTCTAAGTATCTATTTTTTCCTCCAAATTGTGCTGTGATTTTTGCTTGGTCGTACAGCTTTCTTTCTGTATGAACTGAACCAAACTCATCAAGAGCTTTTTCTGTTCCTGCTTGAATGTCTCCTATGAAATAATCAGTACAGTCATCTTCTGATTGTGCTTCCTTAACTCTATGCATCAATGAATGAACTCGTAAAACATCCAGCTCAGTTACCGCATCAATAACATCTGATTCTCCCATACAACGTTCCAATTGATATTTTTCCGCAAAGTCTACAAAGGCCATTTTTGTTTGGTGGTATCTTCTGTCTCCTGCTTGTTCTGCTGCTGCTTGTGCTTGTTCATATAATAACTCAAGTCTTTTTTCAACAGGTAACGCGTCAAATGTTCTTTGTAATCGTTTGTCGTAAAGATCTATCCTGCTTTGTTCTTGTCTTTCCTCTGGTATTTGTATAGGAAACTCATGTGTTGCTAATCTATCTGTAAGTTCTGTTTCATATTTTGTTGCGTTTGCACGTCGTAAGTAATGTAGTGCAACTGAGTATAATGCCATGAATCCTGTTTCAGTGTCTTCTGCTACCAAGTCTTCTGCTCTGCCTGCTTCATACTCATCAAGGATTGTGTTTACTGCTGCATATGCTAATGCTCCGATTGTTCCGTAGTCTTGTCTGAGGAGTTCTTGTGGTCTGTTGCTTTCAAGTCCTAATTGTTCAAGTTTTGTGAGTGCATCTTCTGCTCCAGTAAGTAGAACTGCGTATTCAAGTAGCCAATTGTCTAAGAATCGAGTTTCGTTAAGAAGGCGCAATACTCTGTCTATATTTGGTGTGTTTCCCGTTACTGTTTCCAGGTCTGGGTCAAGTGTTATGTTTGCTTTACCTTCGTATTTGTGTGCAATGCTGTGTGTGAGTATAACATCTTGAAGTTCGTTTGCAACAGCATATACTTCATCTCGTAGTGCGCCTGCAAAAATATCATTGTTATCTACATTGTGAAGAACCAATAGCGGGCATATGTCTGGTTCGTCTTGTTCTAACTGTTCTAAAAGATTAGTAATGTAGTTGTTTCTAGTTTGTTTGTCTTGCCCGAGCAGATCATCGAGTCTGGTTTCGAATTGTGCATCTTTTGTTTTTGCTCTGCTCATCACAAATCTACCGATTGCTTCCCGCGATTGCCAATGTGCAAGAGCCTCTTGTGAAGTTCCTCTAACTACTGCATACAATCTTGTCGATAATCTATTGATTTCCTCAAGGTCGTCTGCTAACCAAAGTTTGTCCACTAGCTTTTTCATGTCACCACCCACAAGTAAATTTAAAATTGGAAAACATATAAATCCTTTTAGAATAAAATACTAAAATTAAGAGTTTTCGACTCATAAATTGAACTTTTGTAGTTCTTTTTTCCACTTTTCGCCTATTTGAACCATTTCTAACGCAAATTTCGCTGACAATTTATATGTTTTTTTATATAGATCGTAGTCGATAAGTCCCATGGCTTTCATAGGAGTTAATATTCTGTCATAAAACTGCCGTTTGTTGTAAGAAAGCTTTACCCGTTTTCCCTTATAGGGTGGCTCATCTAGAACACATTCATAATTGCCGTCATGCAGCCTTGTTGCAAAGTCACTCATCTCTGTTTTGCTAATTTCTCCTTTTTTCTTCGCCATGTATTTGATGAGTTCTTTTGCTACAATAATCTGTTGACTCGTCGAGAAAATAATCTCGTACACATCTTCAGGCAAATTATATCTATCATATAGTATTACCATTGCACACCTGATTTAGTCTATACACACCCCAGTATAGCCTTATAGTGTACTCGTATATTAATTTTGTGCTGAATCGCAACCTTTAAATACTAGCTTAGCTACCAGTATACACAATTGTGACAATTAGTACATTAGGCAACTGGTTGTCACATGTCAAGAACCACTGGTGATCGCAATGCGGTGCTCAACACCAGTGTCTGGTCAGAAAATCATAAGAAAAAATGACCAGCGGTTCCCAAGAAAATCCAGAGGATTTTCTGGGCCAGAAAATGCTTTGCATTTTCTTGGCTTGATCATGCTCGGAATGCCGACGAGTGACATTCCGACATATGAAAAAAGGGAAAGAGAGGTAATATATTCCGAGACACTGAATCAGCGTCTCATTTCATGCTCAAAATGGGCTCTCCACTGTTTCTTTCCCCATATCCACCCCCCAAACCCACAAACATGGAGAGCCTTTTATGCTTACAGGGAGTGATCCCGTAAATAAAAGAGGAGGCTGCAAAGATGGAATTCCTAGTAAAAAGTGCTTTAGCACAAGAAACAACAACACAAGAAGCTGACTTCGGTCAGGCAAACATTAAAGTAGTAGGCGTTGGCGGCGCTGGAAACAATATGGTTTCCTGGCTGTACAAAAAAGGCGTGAAAGGTGCAGAAGTAATTGTGTGCAATACAGATAAACAGCACGTTGATATTTCTGAAGGTGATAAAAAGTTCATGATAGGTCGTGATTTAACTCGCGGTCTTGGCTGCGGCGGTTTTCCACAAAAAGGTGCAGAAGCTGCTCAGGAATCTTTGATGCAAATCAAAGAATCATTAAGAGGATCTGACATGATTTTCGTCTGTGCAGGAATGGGCGGCGGTACTGGCACAGGTGCAGCACCTGTTGTTGCAAGTGTTGCAAAAGAAATGGGTTCAATTGTTATTGGCACAGTAACAATGCCATTCAACATTGAACGCGCAAGAATTGACAAAGCAGAATTTGGCTTGCAACAATTAAGACAAGTTTGCGACACTGTCGTAGTAATTGACAATAACCGTTTAGTGCAAATAGCAGGCAATTTGCCAGTACAGCAAGCGTTTGCAGTTGCAAACGAATTAGTAAGCACAATGATCAAAGGCATTGTTGAAACAATCGCAGTACCATCATTAGTCAACTTAGACTATGCTGATGTTAAAGCAATTATGACAAACGGTGGTGTTGCAGCTATTGGTGTTGGAAGTTCTGACACTAACAACAAAGTCGAAGAAGCAGTTAAAGGCGCATTAGCAAACCCCTTGTTAGATATCAATTACCACGGTGCAACTGGAGCATTAATTCATGTTTCAGGCGGTCCTGACTTAACATTAGAAGAAATCAGCCAAGTTGGTCAACTTGTTACTGAAACAATGGACGAAGATGCAAATGTAATCTGGGGAGCACGAGTCTCTGATGACATGAAAGGAAAACTTATGGTGATGACCATTATAACAGGAGTTAACTCACCCTGGCTTCTTGGCAAACAAAGCGGAAAACAAGGAAGTCCTCAAAGACAAGCATTAAACAGAGATCTTGGCATTGAAATGCTGTAATTTTTATTTTCTTTTTTATTAACTATTTTTAATTTTGTGAATATCCTTTTTTCAGGTAAACAATGAATGCAATTATAAAGAAAAACGCACTATTCCCCGACCTGAAGGTCGGGGTATTTTATCGTGCGTTTTTCTACTTGCAAAGTTCGCCCTAAAGGGCGGGGTACAACAAAAATCAAAGATTTTTGTGTACAGGAAAAGCTCTGCTTTTCCTTGTATTAAACCCATCTACAAAGTTCTTGCGAACTTTGCAATAATAAACGTAATAGGATATCTTGCTGCAATAATTGGCACTGCCTTAATGTTGCCTCAAGTGATTAAGTCAATAAGAACAAAGAGTGTGCAAGATTTGTCTTGGCTTATGCTTACGTTATATTTATTTAATTGTTTGCTGTGGGCAATTTATGGCTTTCTTATCGCTGCAATTCCAGTTGTATTGTGCAATATTGTTGCATTGGTGATTAGTATTGTTCAGATTGGTGTTAAGTGGAAGTATTCTTAAAGTTAACAGCTCCTTTTTGACTAAAAAATTCAAAGATACTTTTTTATAATAAATTTAAAAGAACTTGTGCATGGATGCATATAAAGAAGCGCAGGTTGATTTACAAGCAAGATTAGAAGTATATAGTCTTGTATTTGCTGAAGATATTACATTTGATGACGACTCTGATATTAAAGCAGTATATGCTGAGAATGATCGAGCAAGGTTTACCTTGACAGAAACTCTGATAGGTCTTGAATTCGAGGTATTTAGTTTTGCTGAACAATATCATTTTGCTATGTCAGTTTCGCAGGACGGCTATATTTACGTAACGAGTCTATTTGAAGCAAAAGGAAACAAAGCATATGATGAAGCAAAAAGTGCTGGTTTGGCTGCAACTGGTGATGCGATTGATGCATTAGCTGAGAGAGATGCCTTTGTAGAAACGTTAAATTTAGACGGTGATCCTAAAGAGCCAATGTTTGGTGGGTCTCCTATCGAAAGATATTTTACTGCACGTGCATTGATTGACGAGGCAGATGATCAGTTTGAAGAGTCTATGATACGAGAGCGTGAGATTCTTGAAGAGCTTGTGAGAGAAACCTGTTTAGAGCCTTATATCAGTAAATGTTATTCTGAAGTAAAAGCTGGTTTTCTAGACGAGTTAGAGGTTTATTTAACAAGTCATAGTGATAAAACAGGACTTGATCCAAGATCATAATTCATCAACCTCAACTTTATCTTCTTTCCCACTTTGCAAGTCTCGAACTGTTACTTTTCCTTCTTTGAGGTCTTTTTCGCCAACTATAACAATTTTTTTTGCTCCAATACTATTTGCGTATTCTATTTGTTTTGATAGGCTTCTGCGCATTAAATCAACGTCTGCTGATGTCTTTTCACGCAGTTTTTCTGTTATCTCAAGTGATTTAGTCAATAGTTGTTCATTAACTGGTGCTACATAATATTCAGGGCCCAAATCAATTGCTGGAAGTTTTCCTTTTGATTCCAAAAATAATGTAAGTGTTGAGAATCCAAACCCGAATCCTGTTGCTGGGCAAGGATCTCCACCAAATAATTCAATAAGGCTATCATACCTTCCGCCACCTGCTAGTGCTCTGAACTCTCCGTTTTTGTCAAAAAATTCAAACACAGTGCCTGTATAGTATGCTAGTCCTCGCGCTACGCTTAAGTCAACGATTGCAAATCCAGGAGTGATGAGTGGCAAAATTGCTGCCAATTCTGCTAATCCTTCTTGTGCAAGATCATTTAATGGTAGTTCTTGTTTGATAGATTGAATAATGCTGGGTTCTCCTCTGCACTTGATTATTTTTTTGACAACTTCGATTTTTTGCCTATCGATGCCAATTTGCAATAATTCTTCAACAAATTGTGATTCACTTATTTTTGCAGATTTGTCTATAATGCGAACAACATCATCTAATTTGTCTTTTGGTGCAATTTCTTGCAGCAATCCTTCAAGTAGTTTTCTGTTGTTAATTTTAACTGCAATGTCTTTGTTTGTTATTCCAAAACGCTCAAAGCAAGAAATAATTAAGTTAATGACTTGTGCATCTGTTTCTGGAGTGTTTGATCCAAATATCTCAACATCTGCTTGTGTGAACTCTCTTTCCCGTCCTTTTTGTGGAGCTTCGTAGCGCCACATTGGCTCGATTGCAAACCATTTGACTGGTTTTGGCAATTCTTTTTGCTTTGTTACAAACATGCGCGTTAAAGGAACAGTTAAGTCGAATCGTAAGGCAAATTGTTCATTACTTCGCTTTTCCATGACGAAAAGCTGTTGTTTTATTTCTTCTCCGCTTTTTGCAGTCAATAACTCTACTGTTTCAAATGCTGGGCTGTTCACCTGTTGAAAGCCAAATTTTTTGCACTCTTCAGATATTGTATTGCGCAAATATTCATAAACTGCTTTTTCTTTTGGATAAAAGTCAGTCGTACCTTTTGGTTTTTGATAGTTCATAGTGTATCAACTCCTTGTTGTTTACTGTATTTGTATATAATGTTATCTAGAAAAAAATCATCAATGATGAAGACAATCAACTCTGTTCGCCATATGTCAAAGAAAACAGCAAGCAAATATAAATGTTTCTGAAAATAAGACATTGCACTTTTTCGCAAGATACGAAACAAAGTATTTTATAGTGCTTTTTTAGAGATGTGTTTATGAGCTACAGATATAGATTTCAGCAAAGGATATCTCTAAAAACTGAACTAGTGAACATTCTTCAGGATGATGGAAAATCTGATGGCGATGAGTTAAGACAAGGTCTTGCATATGTTACTCTTGAAACATTATATGCGTTGAAAGATTCTGGGAGAGAGTTAGAACATCGCGGAGCGAGAAGAACACAACTTGGTGTTGCAGTTGAATGGAAATTTTGCATAGATGATAAAATCAATGTGAGATTAGGTTATTTAACTCGAGACAGAAATAACTTCACAGATGCTCAAGTTAAGATCGGTTCTGATATGACTGATGTTGGATCCGTTGCTAAAAAAATTGAACAAGCAGTTGTTCTTGCCTGTCAAAGTTATTTGAACGCTGAGAAAAAAAATTATGTTGAACAATTATCAGATAAGGCAAGATAAAGTATGTTTCGTCATCAAAAAAATATGTCTAATCAAAAAAATTAAAAAAAAAACATTTTTTTGCGAGTTTACTAAAAAAAGTCTAATAATTAGCATTTGTGAAAAATCGCGAGAAAATTTCAAAGTTTAAAACTAAAAATTGCACAGAGTTAACTTTTCACAAGTTTATCGTCGGAGAATTTCAAAAACGAAAAAACAAAAACAAAAAAATACAAAATGAATTTTGTTTTTTCAAAAAGTTCGAAAACGTACTTCGTGTTAAAATTTCAGTTAACTTTTTAAATGATTAATGCTTATGATATAAATTATTGGTGAAAAACCACATTTCATGGTTTGAAATCAAAAAAGAGGTGAAAAGTATGGCTGCAAAGAAGAGAAGAAAAGCTGCAAAGAAACCAGCAAAGAAAAAAGCAACTAAGAAGAAGAGACGATAGGTCTTTTTATTCTTTAGCAACTTGTTCTTTTTTATTTTTTTCACAAAAAATTCATACTGTTTTCTAAAAAAGAAAGGTATTTTAAGTAAGCGAGAAATAACAGAGTAAATGAATGCTCTTCAGGAAAAAGTTAGGAATATTTTGTTGAATAGCTCTGTTATTTCTCTTAGTTTGTTTGCAGAACCTGTTCTTGAATATTTTGAAGGACTAACTCAAAATGATGAAGATGCGATAATTTCCGTCTTAAACAAGCCAAAAGAACTTGCTGAACTATTCTCTGAAAAAATGATTGATATGATTTCCCAACTTAAAGATGATTTGGTAAGACAAATAAAAGATGAAAAAGTAGGGGTCTTAGTGGATGCTGTTTGTAAAGAGGGCATTGATTATGCAAAAAACAAAAGAGAGAGCTTGTATGACTTGACAAAAGATTTGAGTTCTGTTGAGCTTGCAGCATATGTTTTTATGCTCACAAAAGAAAACAAGGATGTTACAAATATATTTAATAACCTTACAAAATGGAAAAAACGTTATGGTTTTGATTTTAAATAAAAATCCCAACCACCGCAAGCAGTGGGGTACAAGAAAATTCTTTGAATTTTCTCGGGTTTAAAGTTATGATACCCCATCGATGGTAAGAAAAACAAGGACGAACCCAACCGTCCCAAGGAGTGGGGCATCATAACAAATGAAAAAAATAATTATCCTTGGTGGAGGTTTTTGCGGAGCATTAGCTGCAAAGAAACTTAATGTTTTGCCTGATTTTCAAGTTATTTTAATTGATAAGAAAAATTATTTTGAATACACGCCGAGCATTCACAGAATTATTTTTGATTCAAAATATCACAAAAAAATAATTGTTCCTTTCAAAAATTTTCTAAAACGTACAAGAATAGTAACGGACAAACTACTGGAAGTTACAGAAAAACACGTCAAAACAGCCAAAGAAACACTAAACTTTGATTATTTGATAGTTTGCACAGGAATTGATTATCCTGTTTTTTTAGAAAATAAAACAAATGTGTACACGCTAAAATCAGGCAGCGAGGCTACGAGAATTGGAAAATATATCTGTAAAAGCAAGAATCTTTTAATTGTTGGTGGAGGTCTTGTTGGTACAGAAATTACTGGCGAACTTATTACAAAAGCTCCAAAAGTAAATGTCACACTTGTTCATCCAAAAGAACGTTTGCTTGAAAGAAATCCTGTAAAAGCATCAACTTATGCAGAAAATTTTTTGAAAGCCCATAACGTTAAAATCATATTTGGTGAACGAGTTAAAAAACATAAAGGAAAAAAAACGTATTTAACTGATAAAGGAAAAAAAATTGTTGCAGATACTGCGTTGTGGTGTGCAGGAATCAGATACAACCCTTGGTTTATGAAAAACAAAGAAAAGTTTTGCGACGAACGAAGTGCGTTAAAGGTAAATAATTATTTGCAGTTAGAAGGTACAAAGAACATTTTTGTTGGCGGTGACATAAATAATGTTAAAGAGGAAAAGACTGCTCAGAATGCAGAGCGTCATGCGCACACGATTGTCAGGAATATTCTTTGTTTGGAGAGAAAAGAGACATTAAAGAAGTATATTCCAAAAAGTGCTCCGCTTGTAATAAGTTTAGGAGATCATAATGCAATATTGACTTTGCCAAATAAAAAAGTAATTACTGGACGATTGCCTGCACTTATTAAACATGCAATTGAAAAATTAGTGTTAAGCGAATACAAAACATCAATAATAACACCAATTTCAAAAGTATTTGCAAAAATGGTTGATTTGTTTGCGAAGAAGAGTTAAGTTGCTTCTACTCAAATCTTATCAAATATGTCAAGAACCACTGGTGATCGCTCCTTCGTCGCTAAACACCAGTGGCATGACTGTTCAGAAAGTTATAAGAAAATATAGTCCAGTGGTTCTTGAGCATGCTCAGAAATATACCAGATTACTATAGTAATAGGGACGTTGTCCATCAGTCAAATAGACTGATGGTATATTTCTGACGTATAAAATAAAGAAAAACGCACCATTCCCCGACCTGAAGGTCAGGGTATTTCGCTCAAAAAATTCAAAGCATTTTTTGGCGCCATAAAATTCTAAGAATTTTATTGGTATCGTTCATTTTTCTACAGCGAAAAATACATTTTTCGCGCACAGAAAACTCTGAGAATTTTCTTTGTATTAGACCCAACATTTGAGATAAAAAATCAATAAAGCACTTCGCAATCTTTACCGAATATTTTTGTTATGCTCTCAAACAAATTCGAAGTCAATGTTACTTTTCTTGGTGAGAGTTTTGTCATTGCTTCTTCAAACTCTTCTGGTTTTATTTTTTTTGCTGTTCCAAAACTTCCGTCTTCTTTCACTGGTGCTTCTTCTACAACGCGTTCTTTTGCATCCATGTCAGTAATTATGAACGCTGAATCACCAAGCAACACTATTTCGCCGTATTTATTGCCGTGTTTTACCTTGATTTTGCTTCGTTCAAATGCGCGTACTCTTTTGCGTTGTGTGTAATCAACCAGATATCTGATTAGCTCATTTGCTTGTTTGCGCACCTGATCAATTTCTGTTTTGCCAAGTTTTCCTTTGTCACTGTCTGCTTTTGCTTTTAGCAAGTCATGCAGAGTTCTCAAATACTTAGCAGGAACTTTTCCAGTACTAATTAATTCTTCCTCGAAAACATGCGCTAATTCCCCTTCTGCTGCCCTATCAACACCCTCTACTTTCAGTACATCGCGTAGCATTGTTTGCATGGTGTCATATATGTGCAACATGCTTTCTTCTTCCTTAATTTTTTCGATTTGTGTAAATAATTTTTTGAGTCTTTTCATGTATTTTTCAGAGTCTGCAAGCAATTGGTCTATTTCTTTGCCTGTGATTTCTTTTTTTGTTCCGTGTTCTATGTCTTTTCTGACCTGAATAACATTTTCAAGGATTTTTACATAATCTTCTTCAAGCAGTTTTTCTTTTTTGACAAATAAGTCTCGAAGTACTCCACACGTTTCTTTAGGTGCGGGTGGTGCAACACCATATAACATCAATGCTGCTTGTGTTGGTGTGTGAATTCCCCAGAAAAAATCCTCTACTCCAATGTCTCGCAATCGCAGTTTGACTTTGTTTAGCGTTTGTTCTCCTGAGCTCATGAAGATGTCTATTGCTTCTGTTGATGGTTTTATCTTGCCCATTTTGAGCAGTTGTTTCCATGGCATGAATATTCCTCTGTCGTGGAAAGGAACTCCATCTCTCAGGAAAGTAAATATAACAGGATTACTTTCTCGTATCATATCCCAGAAGTCTGTTAGGATGTACGGTTGAATGTTGATTTTGTTTCTGATGCCTGTTAATTCACCTGCTTCTGCACCCATTCCTAGAATAATCGCTCGCAATTTGTCACGAAGTTCTGTTCGTGACATTTTCTTAACGTCAGTATCATCAATAACAATAAAGACATCTATGTCTGATTCTTTTGTTGCTCGTCCTTGTACTAATGATCCTGCAAGAACGTATGTTACAATGTACTTCTCAAATTTTTTGAGAACCATATTTTTGTGCATTTCTGCAATGCGTACTGCTCCAAGCATTCCAGTGTCATAAATAGGAGCACTCATCCCTATAAGTTTGAGCAAGTCATATTTCCCATCATAACAGTTTTGCCAGAGTTCTGTGAGCAATAGTGGCTGAGGGTATATTTTTTGGTCAATTTCTATTGCTGATTTATCCATGATTGCAGTTAATTTATCTTTTAACTCAAGTTTGCTCATTCGTGTTGGTTCTGTATCATCTATGAGAACTAAGGTGTGGTATTTGTCTTTTTCCTGATCGTATCTTTTTTGTTCTTGTGCCAGTATATCTGGAGGTAAATTTTTCAGAGGTGGTAATGGTGGTGGTAATAACGCAATACCCATGATGTATTTGTCAAATTTTTCAGTAATTGTTTTTTGAAACTTGACAAGTTTGTCTTTGATTGGTTTGAGTTGCTCCACAACTTCTTTTGGTACACTTAGTGGAATAAAGTCTTCTTTTTGTTCTGTTTTTGTTGTTTGTTTTTGACCATATGATTGTTCTGGTTTTTCCTGTTTTTCGTATGTTTCTGTTTTCTTTGCTGAGTGCTTTGGCTGGTTACTTTTTTTATTATTCAAAGCACTGCTTAGAGAATTTTGACTATTTTCTGATGATTTTTCAAAATTCTCTATTTGTTTTTTTGCTGCCATTTTCCACCTCAGGTTCGTGCTATTATACTGGTTAATCCGTGTGCAAGGGTTTGAAATATGTCAAATGATGAGCTTCCTGTGCGAAGTAAATATTTTACGTAATCAAATGCAACGTCATGCAATCCGTTTTGTGCAGGATTTAATGATATGTTTGGCTGCAAGCCCCCAATGTTGTTGTCTCTGATTGTTTCCATCCATGCTAAGCTGAATGCGTGTGCTTTTGCTTCTTCATCTTGTGCATTAAGTAACGTTGGGCTTAATACGTGTCCTATCTCATGTCCGATTGTGAGCAGTAAACTGTCCAGGTGGTCTTCTTTGACGTAAATTTCAGACACTCCTTTAGCGTATTTGTTGAAACTGAATCCCAATATTCCAGGACTCCATCTGCTTCCTGATTGTTCATGAATTGATTTTAATTGTTCTGAATTGCAAATAACTATTTTGATGTCATCGTGTGGAAATTCCTGTCCTGTTATCTTGCAGTATGTTTCTTCTACAATTTCCCGTACTTCTCCTAATTCCGAGACAAATTGCGTTGTTGGCCTGTTTTCTACAAGAAAACTCTCTGCGAAAGAAAAGTGTGCGTGTTCTTGTGCAGCATATGGTTTTAGCGAAGAGCTTTCATAATTGTTTGCTGAGTTGTATCCGCTACTAACTGAGCTGTAGGTTGCTGTAGGAAGCGTATAACTGCCAGAGCTGTGTTGAAATCCTGCTCCGTAACCGCTTACTGGGCTGTACCCTCCTGTTCCGTAATTCATGCTTTTCTGATTGCCTCTTCTAATGGTTTACTTTCTTTAACTGGTTCTTTTGCTTGCTTTGCTTGTGCTTCTAAATCAACGCCCAAATCTTTAAGTGCTTTGATGTGTGCTTGCATTAATTGTTCAACTATTTGAAGCATGCGTGCAAGTTCTTGTCTTTCTTTTGCAAGCGTTGTTAATGATCCTTTATGAAAGCCAATCTGCTCATCTTTGTTTTCTGCCATGTTTTCCTCCTTCATCTCCAATCAGTAGTTCACACCCTTGACAATTTAGTCACAATATATAGTGAGAAGTCTTTTTAAGATATAATTCTTAGTGACAAAAAAGCCATATTTTTAATCGGGCGATTTATATGATTCAAAATCTCTTCTTGCCTTTTGCATACATCTTAAATCACGAGCTACAGCCAGACGATCTTTTAAATCATAACCAACAACATACAGATGGCTTGTTTCAGCCCATTCTATTCTTCCTTGAAGTTCGTCTGAGTCCGGTTCAGGAGGAGCGTCAACGTGATTTGCTGCAATCGCACCCTCCCATTGATAATCACGATGAAGAATCCATCCTTGTCTAGATGCATCTTGGCTTATTTTTAATTGATGAGGATCTAAGTAAACTTGTGTTGGTCTTCTGGACGACAGACATCCCACTGCTATTTCTCCTCTTCGTCCTGCCAAATATTCATCTGCTTCCACTTCCCAACTATCATCTTCCCATCTTGGCATAATTAATCGTTAAAGCAAAATTATTTAAGTTTTTCTACTCAGTTTAACAACAAAAAGCAAATCCGATACCTTTATAAACCCCTCATTTAAATCATCGTGTATGGGTAAAAGAAAAGGCGGTTCTCGCGCTGGTACAAGGCGCTTGTTTCGTAAGCATCCGAGAACTAAAGGAAAGATATCTTTAACAAAGTTTTTCACTGCGTTCAAAGTAGGCGACAAAACAATACTTTCTGCAGAACCTGCTGTGCAAAAAAACCTTTATCACAGAAGATTTCACAGCAGACCAGGAGTTGTGACAGGAAAGCGCGGCAATTGTTATGAAGTACAGATTAAAGACGGTAATCAGAAAAAATTGATCATCGTTCATCCAGTTCATTTGAGGAGATTACAATGACTCAAACAATCATTTCACAAACACCAATCAGCGCAGCAGAGCTGCATGATGAGTTAAAAAGAATAAAAAAACGCGATGATGAACTTGGTTTTAGAGCACAGAAAACAGTGGATTATCTTGAGTCAATGCATTTCATTGACGTAAAAAAAGCAAAAGAGCTTGAGCAGAAACTTACTGCATTAGATGTTCCTCGTTTAAGAGACGTGCATTTTAACAAATTAATTGATGTTCTTCCCATCACAGAGAAAGATGTCAAAGTTGTCTTGCAAGGATATAACATTACTGTTACGAATGAAAACTGCAAAAAGATTGCGGATGTTGTTGCAGAATTTGCCTCAAAGAAATAACAATTTTCTGTGAACTGCTTAATGTTAACTTCCTACTAATTAACCACTAACTATTTATATATCCTATCCTTAACAATTCTGTAAACTACAATGTTAGACAGTAAACCATACGGAAATGGAAGGAGCTACACGAGACCAGGTACTCGAACACAAAGTTCGGGAAGAAACAGTGATTGTGCTAGACTTCTTGCCGCATGGTTACCCGCATGACACTAGGCCTTCTCATAGAAAAACCGCAATTGTTCAAGCAATAGGCACGAAGCATTTTGTATTATTGGAATTAGTACCCAAAAAAGACATTTTTCTTCAGCCTCTGCAGGAAGCATATATTGGTGAGGGAAAGCGTGACCAAATCCATCACATTTCAGGCAAGCTTTCAATAGATAAACTTACAGTTACTGCAAAAAATGAACTTGATTTTGTAATTAAGGATTTAGTTCAGAAAAATGAAAATTTCTTTGTAAATTTTTTCAACACAGCAAAACCGTTAACGACAAGAATGCATCAGCTTGAGCTGGTTCCCGGTTTTGGCAAAAAGCATATGTGGGATGTTCTTGAAAAACGCGACGAGAAAAAATTCGAAAGTTTCAAAGACCTGCGTGAGCGTGTTAAGTTAATTCCTGATCCTGAAAAAGCTATTGTAAAGAGAATTCTGAAAGAGCTTTCTGGTGATGAAAAACACAAAATTTTTGTAGATATGTAGTTAATGAAACAGACAAGCATCACTCAGTAATAGCAACTATTCTCTGGAAAGTTACCCAAAAGTTTATAAAAGCCTGCATGAACAAGAAAGTATCACGATTGGTTCGTGGAGGTGAGCATAATGGCAGAACAAGTTGAATTTTTTGACGTAAAAAGTAAAGGCAAATTTAAAACTGACGATTACAAGATCGTTGACAAAGGCGGCAGATTTTTTGCAGTTGCAAAATCAAAATCAGGTCCGCATGAATGCTGGCGTGTTGTAAGCAAAGATTTTGCAGGCAAGTGTGGAAAAAAGATTGAGAAGCAAGCTGTAAAGAAAAAATAAATTATTATATTTTTTAGTTTTTTAATTAACTGTTCTCACAAACGCTTTGTTGCTTGTTCTGATGATTGTGTCTGTTTCTTTTAAGTGTATTTCATAGTAAGCCGTATAATCTTTTGCAGCCATCCCACCAATATATTCGTCATATTGGTAGCCTTTTGCAAAGCTCACATAACCATCTCTGAATACAATGTTGACTGGCTGACATGATGGTGCTGCTGTTATTTTTGTAAGTTCTGCACAAAGAAGTATTATTATGTGTTCTATTGGGTCTTCTGCATATGGTCCGAAACTTCCGGCAAATGTTTTGAGTTCTCTTGCTTGTACCGGAATGTAATTGTACGTGTACTCAGTTGCACCTGTAGTGTCAGGTACTTTGATTGTATTTACCCAGAACTGCACTGTTTGTGGGAATACTTTGTCTATTGAAACTCCTGTCGGTGATAGTTCTGGCTCCGGTGCTTTTGGTGTTGCTGCCGGTCTTGTTTCCAGTGCAGGGCTTCTTGGCGTTGGTATCTCCAATTCAGTTGGTAATTCTAATAGTTGTTCTTGTTCAACCATTTCCTGTTGTTCAGGATATTGTTGTGGTGTTGTCTGCACTGTTTTTGTTTGTTGTATAACTGGATATTGCAGTGCAAGAAGTAATAAAATAACTATTATTACCAGACAAACAAGTGCTATTAATATTTTTTTACCCATTCTGTTGCTCCGATTATATGCACTCGTGCAAATGCGAGTGCTGGTATGCTGATGATTATGATTATTGCAAGTGATATTATTGGGTATGTTTGCAGCCAGTTAAGTGGCAGACTGAGTGCAAGGAACACAATTATTGCATTTATAAGTGCCACTGGAACAAATTTCTTGGCATATTTTACTCCGTAAGCAAAGGTCTTATTAAAACTTTGTTGTACCGGCACAAGAGCAAAACTTATCTGACTGAAATAATAAATTAGAACAAACAGAGCAATCATCAATATGCTAATTAACGGATTTCCAACTATTGGTAACAATGTTGCTGTGCTTCCTGTTGATATACTGTAAAGAACGAACACGATTGCAACAACAACAAACCAAAAAAGGCTAAACAGTGCAAATTTGAGCACGTTTGTTTTCCAGTTTGTTTTTTTATGAATTATTTTGTAGCTGATGTGCCAGATTGCTGACCTGATAACTATCCAGATGATAAACATGGTGATAAAAAAGTAAATTATGCCTTGCAATAAGTCATGATATGCTTGTTTAAACTGCGAATTTTGCATTAGAATAGCGTCCAGTTGGTATGCATCTGTCATTTGCAGTGTTTGCAGTTCTTGCGTGATAATTTCTCCTGCTCTGTTTGCCGCATCTGCTGTCGGAATAAAATAAGTTAAATGGGCTTGTGCTGTAAAGAACAAAAAGACAAAGTCTAACAATACAAATAATATAAGGTATTGCTTGTGTTTAACAAACAAATTCCACGCGTTTGGTAAGGTTTTTGTAAGGATCATTTTTCCAGTGTTATAATGTTTTGAATTTTTCTCTGATTTTAGGAACATCCTCGTTTTTTAATCTGGCAATAATTGATTTCAGATTTAAAACAAAGTATTCCGCATGAGTTAATAATTCTTTTGCTATTTCTTCAGTCACAGTATCTTTTTCAGTCGTTATATAATATTGTTTATCAATTCTTTCTTTTTTTGCATTCGAAATAAGTTTAAACAATTCATCATTTTCAAATAGTGATTTGAGCAATAGAATTGCTGCTGAGTGATTCTCGCATTTAATTCCTACTCTGAATAATAATGCTACAAGCAAGTCATACATCGCATAATAAGACATCCCGATAGAGTTCTCATATAATTTGTTTTGCAACAATAATTTTGCTGCTTTCATACAGTTATTGGATTTTTCCAAGTAAGAATCATGGATGTTCTCTGAAGGGTCGATCAGTTCTAGTTTTTCTTCTTTTTTTAGTTTTTCAAGAAAATTGTTTTTCATAAAATTTTTCAACTCCTCTGATAATTATGTGATCTTTTATTATTTCCTTAACGAGCGGAGAGTCAATATCGAATGTACCAATTTTAACACTGATTTTTGAATTTATATCCTCAACAATTTTTTTAACGGTTTTGTTTTTTGTCTCAATATAAACATCTATATCGCTGTCTTTTTTAGCAAGCCCTTTTGCGTAGGATCCGAAAAGAATGATTAATTTTTCATCTGTTTTATTTAGCATTTCTTCAAAAATAACGCTTAATTCTGGGCATATTCTCAATAATTTTATTAGTTTGTGTATTTCTGAGGTTAGAATGTAACTTTGTGCAACGATGTTTTTTTTCAGAAAAAACACCTTATTTTTTCCTTCCCGCACATAATCAATCGCGTTTTCATCTTTAAGATAGTTTAATTTTCTCGATATTGTAGAATGAGATTCATTTAGTTTTTTAGATATTCCTCTGACATGATTCTCTTTTTTAAACAATAGATCTATAATTTCCAACTCAACATTGTTTCTTTTTTGAACCATATGTGCCAAATATGAACCAATAGTATTTAAAGGTTTCTTTTTTTGTGTTTAACAAACAAATTCCACGCGTTTGGCGAGGTTTTGGTTATCATTTTATTCTGGAAGCGCAGCTATTTTATGCGACTCTGTTTCAGTTACGACCAAATCTCCTGTTCGTATTAACTCTGCTATTTCATTCATGAATCGAGCATATTGTTGTCTTGCTTCATTTTTCTTACTTTCTGGTGAATTTTTATCAATTAAAACGGCTTCATCGAAATTTGTTGTATCAGGCCAGCCATCCCAGAAATTAGCAAGCTCGTCCATTGGCTCATTTGTTGAGAAAAGACCATCAAGTTTACCATCCCTAACGGAAACATAGTGCACTCGACCAACAAGAACTCCTGCTTCAATTTTCGCTATGTCCGGAGTGTAATCCTGCCTAGCATTAAATGAGACACTAAACGAGTAAGTCACATCGTCTTTCTTAATGAGCAAATCAAATGTGTAATCAACACTACTTGCGTATTGGATTCTACGCCCATTATCAACCACATATTGTCCCACCAGCCGTATATCCGCTACGTGGTCTTGTTGTGATTGTGCTGGTGGTTGTGCTTGTGTAGGTAATTTTTGATTTATTTGTTGTAATAATGTTGTTTCTATTCTTTCAACAGCCGTGCAATATTGATTTATTTTGTTTAATGTAGTTCTGAGCAGTTCTGGAGTTAGTTGACTTGGAGGAGTACTAATTCTTGTTTGTGTTTCGTGAATAAGATATTGATTGTTTTGAATGTTTGCTTCATTAAATTAGTCTGTTGTGAATTTTAATGCTGCAAGTTGTGGTATTGCTCTTAACTCTTGACTGGACAACCCAATATGAGCTAATTCAACATTTCTCGCGTATCTGCTTTCTGTTTCTTGTATTGCTCGTATTAGGTTTCTGACTGTTTCTTTATTTCCAGGTGCAAGTGCCGGGAGATATGTTGTTATTCTTTGTTTGTGATTAGTTCTTATTTGTTGGTTTGCTTCAATGATGATTTTGAGTGCACCAAGTTTTTGTTGATCTTCTAGTGTTGTTTGTTGTGGTTGTGCCGGAGGTGTTTGAACTTGTGGTGGTCCTGCTGCTCCACCCGATCCAGAAGAACTGAGTTCTTGGTCTATTTGTCTGAGAATGCTATCTTCTTGGCCAGTTATTAGCTGATATTTCTGGTGCATTTCAGGAACTTGACTCTTAAGTTGTTGCAAATCAGCACTTTGTATGTTCTGTATAAACCTGCCAATACTTCCTGTTGTAATTGTTCCCATATTGAACTTAAGCAATTCTACGTCTTGTTTAATTATGTCTGGTAATTGATTTATTTGTATTGTTTCTAATGCTTGCATGTTTTGTATTTCTACTTGTTGCGCTCTCGCGTAACTATTTCTAAATTGTACATGATCATTTGGCATTGTTGCTGGATTAGTTACATAATCTTGGAAAGTAAGCAAATAAGGTTCTCGATCACGTCTTGCTGTTTCTATTGCTGTTTTGAGTGCTTGCAATTGTCCTTCTTTTGTTGACGCGTCTATTGTTGGTTGTGCTGTTACTTGCGCTTCTGGCGCTGTTAATCTTTGAGTAATGTATGCTAGCACTGCGTCTTCTGCTTGTGTGATTTGTGTGAAACTTGAATTTATTTGTTGTAATTGTTGTTTATACGCAGTTAATTGAAGGTTTGGCAGCACTGATCTTGTATGTGTTAAGAATTGCATGAGTTCTATTTCAAGTTGAACTATGCTGGTTGTTCGTTCTTCTGAAGAAAGTCTGCCTATGTGCCCACTATATGTTTGAGAATGTGTGGTTTGTGTTATATTAATTGCTTTAATAAAGTTATAAACATACTCAACAGTGACACCTGTAAAAGTATAGTTGAAAAGCCTATTTATTTCTATTATTTGACTATTTTTTGCGGAAATGGGAGTTATTTGTTGATGACGTTCAATCAATCTTTTTATTTCTTCCAATATTTTCCTATCATTTGCTAACAAAGGTGTTGTTGCTGGGTCTCTTTGGCTTAATTGTTGTGTTGTAGTTGTTGGTCTGAATAAGATTATTTCTTGTGTTGCCTGTATTGCTTGGTCTTTAGTCTGCATTAATTCTGTAAGTTTTGTTTTAATCTCTAGTAATGCTGGTCCTATTTCTTGTCTTAAACTGCTTTGTCTGATGTCATCTTTCATTCCTCTGATTACTCTAATTGCAACTCCTAATTCAACATTATATCTGTTCAGAAGTGTTTCAAATTCATCAACTCCTGCTATTCTGTTCTCTGTAGGCAAGCTTGTTAGTCTATTAACAAATCCTTGTATTTTGTTGTAATGTAATGATTCATATGTTAATAATGCCTCTAATCTTGATACTACATCTCCTTTTCCTTGCTGAGTATCTAATGGGTATGATGATGCTAAAAATGCATCAATTCTTGTAAGATATTCTTGTTGTTCTATTTTTGCTTTTCCAAATTCGTCGTGGATGTCTCTCATGAATTGTTTGATCATTGTTTCATTGTTTGCTGTTTCCAAATGTGCAATTGCTGAAGGTTCTGAACATACTGCAAAAAATGGTACTTGCAATTGTGCTGGTGTTCCTGTGTTTGGATCTACGCTTACTTGGTTGCTTGGGTTTCCGTTTTCGTCAGCATCAAATGCTGAGAATGTTATGGTGAATCTTTGTGGTTGTTGTCTTTTTGTTTCGTCAGTGCATGCTCCGAGTTCTGGTTGTTTTTGCCATTCTACTAAGATTTGTTTTCGTTCTCCTGGCGCAAGCACAGGCATATTGTTGAATGTTATTCTGATATTTGCGTTTGCACTTTGTACAACTCGTACTCCTGCTGGTGCATTTGGATCTCTGACAATTTGTGATTGTGCTGTTGTTCCCTGATAGAAGATGATTGTGGTTGTTGGGTTATACACTCCTCCTGTTAATTGGTTTCCTTTTTGTATTCCTGCTGCTGATTTTCTTCTTGATCCTCCATCAAATAGTTTCCATGTTGTTTGGTCATTTTCATTGGAAAATTCGATAACAAACGCTGATTGTTCTGTTTTTGTATTTCCTGTAGCATCTGTTAACAAAACATCTGCGATTAATCCTTCATCATTTGGCGACAACACACTAGGCTCATTTTTGTTCCATGTGCTTGTCTGGTAATTTCTGCCTGTTTGTTGCTGCGTTCCGAACCAGTCTTCTGTAACAGTTAATTGTGTTCTGAATATTCCTCTGTTTGTTGTTCTTATTTTGTAATCGCCGTTTGTTGTCAAGGGATGCAGTGCTTCGTCTTTATTTGTTGCAACTGTTTGCCCTGCTGAATTCATGACTGCGTACTCCAAATATTTGTTGAACATTGCGTCTTGTCTTGGGTATGCTTGCCTTACATCGAGCGTAATGTTGAGTTCTTCTCCTAATGCAAATGCCGGGTTTGGTATGTTGTGCTGTGCATCTACTGTTGAGCCCAATAAACTGATTGCTCCTTCGTCTTCTCCAAGCATGCACCTAAAGCTTAATGTTGCCGCGTCAAATTTACAATGCGGAGGCACGCTTAACGGTCCTCCTGCCTGGCCTATTTTGCATTCTGTTTGTTTTTCTGCTATTTTCCCTTGATCTCTCCATCTGTGAGTCATAATTAACGTATCATATCTTGTTGAACCATCTCTTGGATTACCCTTTAACGTGAAGTACACTGGTTGATTGAAAATTTCTCCTTTTGCTACTCTTGTTGGTGTTCCTTGTGGTCTGATTGGCAAGTATTTTTCTTGTCCTGATTCTTCACAATCACACTTGCCGCCTTCAAAACCTTCTGATGGAAGACAACTTCTGTCTGCACTGCATTTGAGTTTAAAGTCTACGTCTAAGTTTGCTCCTGCTGCTATTCCTGCACCGAAATTGTACACCCATGTTACTAAACCTCCCGGTGTTGTTGTAGGATCATAGCTTACGTACCTTCTCTGACAAGGATACAACAATGTATAACTTTCTGTTGGAACGTCTTCGAGTGCTTGGTCAAATAATGCAGAAGGATCAAGGTTCCATGTTCCTGTGAATGCAAACAAACAAATGCTATGCACAAGTTTTCTGTCTCCGAATGTTGCCTGATACATGTTTGTCGTACCGTATCTGCTTTCTACTGTTCGTGATACTTGTGCCCCTGCGCTGGTGAGAGCTCCTATTGGATCTCCTCCTCCTAGTCCTATTCGTCCTCCTCCTGCTCCGAATCGTTGTGTGAAACACGCAATTGCATCGTATAACAAATCGCACATTGGTATTGTTACTCCTTCTTGGCAGATTCCTGCATCTCCGTCTCCTGTTAATATTATGCTGTTAACGCAGTTTTGCACTGCTTGCAGTATATTCCTCCAAGTTTTTAGGAAGCTAATGAGTGTTGGGAAGCACAAGCATCGTGCTGCATTTATTACTCCAGAGCTTGGGTTGACAATGTATTCTTGTTCTGGATCTCCAATGTATTGCATGACTCTTGCGTAAACGTCTTTGGCATCATCTCGTGTAAAGTCTCCATCTTGGCAAGGCAGTCCAGAATATCCTGCTTGGTTACAAAGATAGTTGCCGAATTGTGTGTAAAAGTTATCATCAAGCTGTCCTTGATAATAAGCTGCTGTTTGTTCTTCTCTGAAGAATTGTTGTTGTAGCTCATACCCTCCAGGCATAACTCTTGCTTCTGTTTGCGTATTAATGCTGAATATATCTTCTTCTGCAAATGTTGCTGATTGCGGTGTTTGTGCGTATTTTACTTTCTCAGCTACAAATCCAAGCATTATTGAGTGCTTTTCTTGTGTTTGCCCTCCTGTATTTTCTTTTATTAGGACGTACATGAATTTTTCCTTGTTAGTTGCTAATCCTAATTGGCGTACTTTGCCTGTTACTCCTGAGTCTCCGCCTTCAAAGTGCATAACTCGTATTGGTTCTAGTGGCGGTCCTCCATTTGCATCACAGAATCCACTGAGAGCATTTGTTAATCTGCTGCATTGTATCGTTGTGTCTCCTGCTCCCGGTATTTCATTTTTGTTTGCGTTTTGCGCACTCAAGCATGTGCTTTCTTTAATTTCATCGAATAAGTCAAGACCTCCACCACCTATGCTTACTCCGCAAGCGCTGCTCCATTCCTGCATGTATTCATATCCGCAACAGCTTGCGTCAGCTGGGTGCAACCCTGCACAGTTCACTTCCCCTGAAAATCCTGTGTCATCTGCATCATCACTTTGGTGTTCCAACCAGTCTTTGTATATTCCTTCTATTTCCTGATACGAAAAAATAACTGCTCCTCTTTTTCCTGTGCCGATTTTGCCTTTTTCTTTCATCCACATTGCACAGTCGCTTCCTGCTTCATATCCTGATCCTTCTATTTTTTCGAGTGTTGTTCGTCCTTTTACTCGCAAGTAAGTTTGTAAGCTTGGTGCTGCTCCGCACATTACTCTGTCGCAGATTTGCTGGTAATAGTATTTGTAATTGTTGAATGTTGTTTTTGCTTCGCTGCACGATTTGCAGTTTTCAAGTGCTTCTCCTGTGTAGAAATCTTCACATTTTCCTATTGCAGCAACTCCCTCATTGAATGTTGCTGATTCGTCTAGGTCTCTGTTAAATAAGTTTACAGCGTTGCTGTATTTGCACGTCCATCTTTCGTTTAGGCTTGGCAAGTACATTAATCCTGTGCTTGCAAGACAGGAGTAGAACAAGAATCGTCCAACATTTTCCACTGGTTTGAGTACTTTGTCTATGTTCTCTACAATTTCGCCAAGAACTCTTGATGTGTGGTTCAGGAAACTGCTTCCGAGTTTTTCTGGAGGTATTCTTCTGTCTATTGCTACTTCTATTGGTAAGCATGTTCTGTGCACGCGTTCATTTAGGTCAACAAGATCTTGTGCTAATGGTTGTTGCCCTGTTTGTGTTGTTGTTCTTTGTGATCCTGTGTAATATCTTGCGCTGCTTTCTTGGTATGGTATTTCTATTTGTAGTAGAATTCGCATGCATCCAAAGCCCGGAAGCAAGCAGTCTCCTTTTCTATGATCTGATAGTCTATCTTCTTTGTCAAACAGTGTTGGATTATTTGAAGGAGGTTCTGTTGCTTGCGGCGCGTTTCCTGTTTCTGGTAATGCCCATGGATCTTCTATGGAGTTGAAGTTTACTTGGATATATCCTATGCCGTCTGTTTGGCTTGCTGCTTTTACTCCTGGTTTTGCAACTGTAGCGAGCGCGTTGTCATATTCATTTTGGAATGCCTGTCCTGGTGTGAGTTTATGCATTCTTATGTCTGCTGGTCTGATGATTGCTTCCTGATCTCCTCTGTAACTGTAGTTAAACGACAATCCGACTTGCTGCAATCCTTCCACTAATAATCTTGTGTTCAGTATGTCTGGCAGCGGCTCTGTTACAACAACATCTATGAGTCCATCTTGTGAACAGCTTGCGTAAACAACATCTCCTTGTATTGCTGTTATTCTTCCTGCTGCATCTATTGCTTCTAATCTTATGTTGTTTCGCCATGCTAGTCCTGTTTCCAATGTTGTTCTGTTTGGTGCTTGGCTTCTGTCAAGTTGTGCGAATTGTTTGAGGTTTATTGGTATGTTGAACTTATTGTTGCTGTCTGTTTGTACTGTTTCTTCTGGTTCATTGTTGAGAAATACTGTCACGCTTGCTGGTTCGCTGAGTGTTCCTTTTACGCGTATTAATCTGCTGTAGCTTGGCGTTAATTGGTTAAGGTTTGTTTCTAAGAATTGTGGCGGTCCAAAATCATAATAAATTTCTGTTTCTGTGTGTGTTGTGAATCCTGCATAATCTGTTGCAATAATGCTGATCCTGTTTCTTCCATCGTATAATTCTACTGGAATTTGTATTGTTCCTGCGAGAGTGATATTATGTTGCACTTCTTTTGTTTCATTTCCATCATCCAGTTGTTGTATTGTGATGTTCAATTGTACTGGCTCTGAAGTTACTATTCGCAATGGTGCTGGTTTTTCTGTTGTGAATGCAGTTGTGTTTATTGATACTCTTGCTGGAGAGTTATCAAGTCGTACAGGATAGTTTTTTTGTGTTGTTTCTCCTGTTGCTGATGTTGCGCGGATAATGATTGTATTATTAGATGAGTCGAGCTGAATATCTCGGAACAAGAATGTATTTGTTTGCGTGGTTAATGTTCGCAAGTCTCTTCCGTTAAGTATTAATCTTATTGTTGCTCCTGATTGTGTTCTTCCTGTAATATCAATATTTGCTGTTCGTACATGTGTTGGTATGTCTGCTGTGACAAAGAAGTTTCCTGCAGTGAATGTTGCTGGTTGCATGCTTGTGCAGTTTTGGTTTGCACAGCTTGTAATGATGTACTGGTATGTTTCTCCTGGCGTTGTTGGTATTTCTATTCTATGTTGCACTGTTACGTTGTTGTCTGATGCGTTTTGTGCAAGATTATTAATGCCGTATTGAAGAAGGCTTGTTGCTGCTGGCTGTGTTTGCCATGTGATAACACTTGTTTGGTTTGTGTGATTAACATTCACGTTTGTTATGTTTATTTCTTGCGCGTTTACAAGCGTTGCTAGCAAAATAAAAATGAATAGCAATAATTTTGTTTGTTTCATGGTGTGAATGTTGGTTTGAGTACTTCTGCGTATTGTTTGCCTCTGTGCATTCCTGTTTCGTAGATGAACTCAAACATGTTTACCGGATCAAAGTTTCTGTCGAGTGCACCTTGCCATTCTATGACATGGAATATTGCATTATTCATTCCTGCAACCTCTTCGTATGTTATGCTGATGTTTTCTGCGTGATAGCCGCCTATTGGGTTTTCGCCTTTAAGCAAAATTATATCAAGATCATATCTAGCATCTCCGTATACAAAATCTGCTTGAGTATTGTTTTGCGGGCTTGGATATTCATAGTATTGCTCATAATCTGCTGTGTTTACAATAACTGCAATACTTGCTTTTCTTGTTGGATCTCTAGTCGGTGATATAGTTGTTATCTGACTGTCCAGCCATGTGTTTGTTACAGGATTGTATGGGTGAACCATGATTGTGTAATTCATTTTTTTGAGTTGTGTTAGTGTGAGTTCAACGTTTTCTTCTGTTGCATGTATTTGCGCTGGAATATAACCTTCTTTTTCTGCATGAATTACTGGATTGCCGCAACCTTGCGGAAGATATGTTTGCAAGCGAATGATTCCTGCAGAGTCTGCTCGTGTTTGTCCTAATGTGCAATATTGATTAAAGCATGAATAGCTTATGTTTACTTCTTCAAGTTCTTCTGCAAAAATTGCGCCTTCTTCCAAACCTCTGACTCTGATGTCTGCTCGTTGGTTGCTGAATGTAGTGCAGAATTCTCCGTCTGTTATTATATCATCAAATCGTCTGTGGCCATAGTATGCTCTGCTTGGCGCATTATCTTGGATAATAACAGGGAAGCTCATTTGGAACAAATAGCCATCTCCATAAAATGCAGTTTCATCTTTGATTGCAAGTTTTATTGGGTAAATCACATCGTATGTAAAATGCCACTGATTTATGCAGAAGAATCTGAGGTATTTTCGTGCTCCTTGAAATTTACCGCTTACTAATTGATTTCCTGAGTTTGGTTGCGCGTTTAATTGCATTGTCCATTGCGGCTGGTATTGAAATGCTGCTTTAAGATCTGTTTTTCTCGTGCCCGTATTCCATGTCATTCTGTTAATTTCATATGCATCTGTTGGCGTGTCTTCTGGCCAGTCTGGTTGATTTCCTTTCAACAAATCATTGTGAATTTTTTGTTTTTCTTTTTTCAAGTTTTCATATGTTCTTTCTGATTCTATTGGTTCGGGCAAATTTGTGTTCGCAAGTCTTATGTATGGAACATTGTAATAAAGCATGTCTTGCAATTCTTTTTTTACTTGACTGAGCAGCCATCTTTTTCTTCCACAACTGAATTCCATTCCACTTATTGGTATGTTTGTGTTCGCACTCATGAAATCTATTGTTAAGTTTTCTAGCCAGTCTTCTTTGTTTTCTGTTTCCATGACATCTTTTGCAAGCTGCCATGCTTGTTTGAGTTTTACTGGATGGTTTGTGATGAATGTTTCAATTTGTGTTGTTCGTTCTGGAGTGTCAACTTGAAGGATCCAATTGAGTTGCACAAGCACTGTTTCGTCTGCAATTGTTATAACAGGAACGCTGTTAGTGATTGGTCTTATAGAATATCTTGGTTGAAATGCTGCAAAGTTGTTAATACATTCCGGCAAGTTATCACGAACATATCTCGATAACTCTGTTTGCATGAATTCCAGCGTTGGTGTTCTGTCTTCTCCTTCATAATACCAGTGCGGGAGTTTTGATATTTCTGCTGGATCATTTGCAATGTATGCTGTTGGTGTCCGTTCAATTATTGACGGGATGTTTATGTGACCGCCTTGTGCTCCAAGCAAGTTAATTCCATCTTTGCTTATTTGATTTAAACAAGTCGTTACGTAATCATAAACTGGTTTAACGTCTTCTGGAACAGGGCTTATGTGTTCCAGCGGTTGTGTTGCTTTTTTCTGCGTGAAGTAGACAACTGTTGCTATGCTGATAAGAAGAATTATGCCTATGATGATAAATATCGTAAGCTGTGCCCGCTTGTGCATTTATACCCCTTTTTTCACCCTGTTCAGGCTCGTTGCTTTTTAAAGGCAGTTTCTTTTATAAATGTTTCGAGGATGATTCTTATTCAATAAAAGACAGTTCAGTGAGTCTTAAATGTGGAAAAGAATACTCAAAAGAACAACAAAAAAGAAACAATGTTAGAAAAATCACTTATTCGTAGTAACATGGCGAAAGTTTTTTAAACAGCCTGCTAACTCTCAAATAAAGTGAGTGAAGAAAATGGGTGAAGAAACCTACGAAGCATATCAAAACAAAGAAGACAGACACTTAGCAGAACGCATAGCTCTTGCTGATGTTGCTGAATTTAATAGCTGGTGGGTTAACACTGCTGAACGCGATTTACGAAGAGTTACAACAGAAAGAGACCTCCTCAAATATCAAAAAGAAGCTTTAGAAGCAAAAGTTTATGCCTTAGAACGCAGAGTTGCTATTGATCCTATGACTGGCTTGTTTAACAAAACCTATTTTCAAGAAGTTGCTGGTCCAAATGCATTAAGCAGAGGGATGCGAGAATACAGAAAAACAAGGAGACCTCTTGCAGTTGTTTTTCTCGACGGAGATAAATTTAAACAAATTAATGATCATCATGGCCATGATGCAGGCGATTACGTAATAATTGGACTTGGTAGACACATGGAAGCGTGGGCAAGAAAAGGTGATGCGCTGGGTCACATTGGCGGTGATGAGTTTGCTGCAGTGATGGACCAAATTGATTTAAAAAGGGCTAAGTACAATACTCCTGCAGAAGTCGCATATCATCGTGCAAAACAATTGGTTGAACGTGTTGCTGGCTACGAATTCAAGCACGATAGTTTAAGATATGGAGAAAATGCGAGAATTCCCGTTACAATCAGCGTCGGAGTTGCATTATGGAAACCTACTGCAGAAGATGTCATCCGTATTGAACACGGCGATGAACCGTATATGCTTGAGCG
The DNA here is from genome assembly GCA_002762795.1 of Candidatus Woesearchaeota archaeon CG10_big_fil_rev_8_21_14_0_10_37_12. Taxonomy (GTDB): domain Archaea; phylum Nanobdellota; class Nanobdellia; order Woesearchaeales; family ARS49; genus 1-14-0-10-37-12. Next base: position 26,860 of record PCYA01000017.1, on the reverse strand, counting down.
GTTTGCTGGATTGCGAACTGCTGCTGACGAAGCTTTACTTGACTCCAAACACGAGCGAAATGCAGTTCGCATCGTCGAAGTTGGAGAATCAGTAAGACCAATTCCGTTGCATATTAAGCCAGAAACAAGCCGTTTAAAAAAATATACCACTCGTTTGTTGGCTGCTGCTGGAAAAGCATACGGTAAAACAACAGGCAGATTCAACGGCGACCGAAGAAGTTCTTAACTAACCAGTGACAATTTAAGAAACCTTTATATAGTTCTTTATTCTATAAACCCGTACGGGGGTAAAAATGAATAATTCAACAAGACTATCAAGAACAGAGATTACAGAACAAAAAGACACCAGATACGACACTGACACTGGTTTTAAAGGCTACTGGGCATTTGAACAAACAACAAGTCCTGTTGGAGCTGTTGTTCTTGAATTTAAAGTTGAAGGAACAAGTACAGAAAGACAACGATATTTAGATACTGTTGCACAAGCTGTTGATCAAGCAGCAGTTGCATATAGTGCAAAAACATACACTTCTGGTGCATCAAGAAGTCCTGAAATTCTTTTAACGATTGAAGGCGATACTGACTTGGAAAGACGTGCACGAGAACTTGCAGCAAAAATTACTACAAATTTGTCAGGCGTTACAGATGTTAAAGATGTGCAAGTAAAATCTGGTGTGCATCAACGCCCTGCAAACAGACCAAGCGAGTTCTATGGTAGTCTTAAATAAAACTCTTACTCACCAATACCGTCCATGTTTTTCTTTTGTTTTTTTCTTGTTCAGATAAAATTGAAGTTTTGTTATTTTTCCATTTTTAATTTCAAGCAGCGTGTTCACATTTTTTCCAAATCCTGCATTAATAACAATTGTTTTGCCAATTTTATCTTTACCAAAATGTTCGTGCATGTGCCCACCTATGCAAACAAGCGGTTTGTGTTTTAAAATAAGTTCTCGTGCCAAGATTGACCCGCAATGTTCACCATTTCGAGGAGATTTCTTGTTGATTACTTTATCAAGTTTCGTATAATATGGCACATTATGAGACAGAAAAATGACTGGTTTTTTGTTCTTTTTTGCACGCATAAATAACGTACTGATTTTTTTGAAATATTTATTATACGCTTTGAACAGAGATGCCTGTTCGCTTTCAAGTCTTTTTGAAACAATTAATTTTTCTGGCCCGCTTGAAATACCGTGACCAACAAATTGTAATTTTTTAAATTGGACATTTTTAAAATGGCAGTCTTTTATGTTTTTCAGATCACCAACAATTTTCTTCCAGTGGTTCTGTTGAAGGTACTTCCACTTTGTTTCGTGGGGTGTCCAGTCCCAATTTCCCGGCAGGACATAAACAGGTTTGTTAAATGAATTGAGGAAGTTCAGTATTTTTCTTCCATCACGAAGTGATTTTTGAATTGCTTGTTTTGCTTTTTGTCTTGAGATAAAATCATACCAATCAATATCCTCGTCAGTTTTCATACGTTTTATTAGTGCTTGAAACATGTACTTGCGCAACCCGTCTGAACAAAAATCTCCTGGTGCAATTATTACATCAAAATCCTTAACAAAAATTTTTGGTTTTGCTCCATGCAAATCTCCAATAATTAGAAATTTCATTCCTCTTGCCTCAAATTTTCTTCTGCAAACTGTTTACTATTAACTCATTAATTTCAATTCACCAGTGATTTGATCTATTTTTTCTTCGTCATCTGGCCCTATGCCAACGCACGTTTTTGTTCCAGGTGCAATGTGAGTATGACCTGCATCTGTGATTAACACAGCAATTAATCCTTCATCTTTTGTTTTTTGAAAATATTTGATAAGCTCTTTTTCATTATCTACTTTCAGAACTATTTTAGGCATGCCTTGCTGTTTCCATTTTTTAACAAGTGTTTCGTCTGATTTGAGAACTGCATCTACACTTGCATGGCTTGCTTGTGCTGCCATTTTGCCCTTGCTTAGTTTTAAGTCATTTCGTACAAGAATGACTTGTTTATAATCAGCCATAGTAAAATAGAAAACAAGAAAAGAATAAAAACTTATTGTGCGAACACATAAGGTTCCAGTTTACAGACAGGGATTCCCAGAACTCCTGACCAACCTGTTTGTTGGAAAATGTGTTCTTTTGTTATGGTTCCCTGTGCAAAACAACTCATAACTCTCCAGTAATTCCCTTCTCGAAGAAGTGTTCTGTCAAGCTCGTTTCCAGGAGTATTTTTGAGTTGTTCAATCAATCGTGCTTCTGTTGCAAAACAACTTGTTTGCCCTTCTAATTGTCCGTATCTTGAAGTGCCCTGCACTGCTATTTGCTGTTGGCAAAGTCGTTTTGCTTCAAGCATAGGCATATCTCTCGGAGCTAAAATTAAGTAGAGTGGAGGTTCTCTTTGCGGCACAATTGCTGTGTTGCCAGCATCATAATATGGCGCATTTAATGGTGCAGTCGATGGTTGTATGCTTACTGCTCCTTGTACACCATTAACTCCAGTGAACGTAAACACTAATCCTGCTAGTGCAGTTAGTGCTACTGCTGCTAATAATGTTAATCCGACTTTTGTGTTTCCTTTTTTCATAGTATCACCTTTATTGTGGGAATACGTATGCCTCTGTTGAGCTGCCGCATTCTGCCACTTCTACTCCGTTAACATATGTAAAGCTCCAGACATTTGCGATACCTGGTTTTTTACCTGATTGTTGATTGTATCTTATTTTTTGATTGAGTGTTTGTCTCGCCATGTCCTCATCATAATATGCTGATCCCGGACTGTTAAAGTAGCAGAAAACATGTCCTCCTGTTCGTCCAAGTGTTCCATGTGGTTCTCTTATTTCTGCCGCGCTTGCTCTGTTAAAATTTCCTGATGCATCGCTTGTCTGAGACTTTCCACTTGTTGGTACAACATAACAACTTAACAAGTCTGATGGTGCAGCCATACCAGTTATAATACCAACATCATAGTTGCAAGACGGCATATTTTCTAAGCCTCTTGCTCCCCGAATGATATAAATTGGAGTTCTGCCTGCTGTTTCAGCAGTGATTGGTGGCAAGTCATATCCTGGATAAACAAGTTCTGGTGCGTAAGAGTATCCTCCCGGTATTTGCTCATACGTTTCTGCAATACCTCGTTGCTCTCCTTGCCATCCATAAGAATTGCCAACGGCTGCTCCTGCTGCGCTTGCACGAGTGAACAAAAGTACAAGACCTATAACTGCTATTATTCCTACAACGCCGAATATAACTAGCGCTATTCCTGAGTTTGCTTTCTTATTCATAGAACTGCCTCCAATTGATAATAAATTCATCATGTCACCTTTTTTTATGTTTGTTAGCAAGTGTGGTATTTAAAGATTACGATTAATCCTCTGACTTTGTATATGCTTTACTTCGTATCACTTGCCAAAAGCAAAGCCATACTTAATGAAATAAGTGCTATGTGAACAATTGTCCCGTTAATGTTTCCCTGCATAAAAAACATAAAAATCATAAGTGCGAAAATAATCGCTGTGAAAAATGCTGCAATCCGAATAAATTTTCCTGCAAGCAATAACAGTCCAAGAGTTGTTTCTATTATTCCTTGTGCAAGGAGAATCATTTCATTTGAAATAAATGCGAGAAAAGAAGGTATGAATTGTTGCCAATTTGCAGGGTGAATTAGTTTGTCTATGCCAAACCAGAAAAATAGTAACCCAAGACCAAGGCGCAAAATAAGAAAAGCGTGTTTGTAATGGATTGTTGCTTCTGATGCAGTTGTTTTTATTTCTTCTGAATATTCTCTTTTTGCTCTCTTGCCAAATTCTTTCATAACAAACACCAATAAAAATAAGGTAAAAAGAAAAAATTAAAGTTTTAGCTTCTCTGCAAATCTGCCAGTAATTGGTATTGGTCTTGTTTTGCCGCTTAATGCGTTGATAATTCCTATCACCCATAAGATTACTGCGATAACCCACAGTAATGGGATGAGTGCAATACCTATTATTGAGAAGATTAACACAAAGTGTAACACTACTGCGCATACAAGCAGCCAAGTACCTTGTCGCCCATAATAACTTGCGTATTTATCTTCTTTACACGCAAAGTAAGATATTATCCATCCAATAACTGGCAGGAGAGTTCCTAAGAACGCGTACACTCTGCTTTTCGTATCGGTTTTTGTTGTTTTTGCAGCGCTTGCTACTATGTTTCTTGATTTTGACCTTTTCGATTTTCTTTTTGCCATAAAAGCACCTCTTTATACTCATTAAAATGTTTAAGTTATTAAAAATGTTTCTTTTCTTTACGCTAAGTGAATAAGTTCGTTATCCACCGCAATATTTTTCCAAAAAAACTTTTTTGTTCAGGAATTTTTTCTATTGGTTCATAAGGTCCTGGTTCAATAGTTCTTTTTTGTTGTATTTGTTGCTCTTGAGTTTTTTGTGTCTTTGCAGTCTCTACTGTCTCGTTGGATGTTTTCGGTGTTTCAACTGGTTGTGTTGTTTTTGTTTTGTTGTTTGGTTTTTGTGCAAAAAATGGTGGCCGTGATCCTGTGTTTGTTGAAATAATATATTGTTTTGTGTTTAAACTCGTCAGTGTTTTTGTTGCAAGGAATTTTGCTGCAGCATATCTGTCCTCTGCAGTTAATCCTGTTATAAGCAGCTGCGTTCTTCCGTTGTTGCTATATAGCTCAATGTAACCGCTGCTGCCTCCGAGATTTTTGTAGCAAGGATCTGGATTTCCCTGTAAATCATATGCTGCTCTGTTATCGCACGGGCTTCCAATAACAATTGCATTGTATGTTTTTATGTCTGTTATTTCTGAGTCAAGTTTTGATGTTCCTATAGTAATTGTCAAGTTGGGATATTTTGCAAGTGCTGTTGATATTTCTGTTGCAGACACAACATCCAATGATTCTGCTTCTTCTCCTATCACATACACTGCTTTGAATTTGTTATCTTGTACAAAAAAAGAAGGATAATCCGATATGGTGTATGCTGTCGCTGTTGCAATTAACAACAAAAAAACAATTATCAGTTTCATGATTTGAAGCATTTGCTGTATCTATTTAAACATATTTGTGATAAAAATTTAAATACAACGCGTGTTTTATCAATTTAAAAGAGGTGTGAATGTTAGAAAATGTTTTTTTAGAAAGAATTTTGGAGCAATTGTTTATCTTAATAAACGCACCGCGTTTGGCGCCTGAATTGTGGTGGGTTGCTGCCCCTTTGCTTTTTACTTTGCTTGTGATGAGTTTTTATTTTGGCTTGTACAAAAAAGAAGAACTTGGCTGGAATACTGCGCTGGGCAACACAATTGTTTTGTTGTTTGTGGGCATTGATTTGCTGCGAACATTATATCACTATACTCGCCCTGCATCTTTTGAAAATTTTCTTTTTTTCTGGGAAACTCTTTTACTTGTTTGCATAATTCTTATTGAAGCCCTGCTGCTGTTTTATTTCGCGTTCACTCATGCACTCCCAAAACATATTATGTTTTTCTTAGCATCTCCTCTGCCTGTTAATGTACAAGCGTATGTGATTGCTTGCGTTGTATATTTGCAGTTGAATTCTACTTGGTTTTTATTGTTTGCAGCAATAGTGCTGTTTCTTGGATGGTTAATTTTTTTGACGCTTGCACAGCTAGTTGAGAGATGGCTTGTAATGTATTGGCAGGTTAAGTCTGTTGAAAAAGTAAAGGAAATGCAAAAAGAAGCAAAGCATTTACGCAAAAAAGCAAATGTTGCAAGAGAGGATGAAGCAAAAGAATTGCGTGGAACTGCTAAGAACTTAGTCAAAAAGGCCAAGGAAATAAAAGAAGACATTATCACAAGTGAAAAAGAACAGAAAGGAAAGGTTGAAATTGGAAAAGATTTGATTAAGAAGAAAAAGAAGAAACAATATGATTGATTAAACAAATTACGCTCTTGAAAAAATATCTTTTGGCCGCATAACTGTTATTGCTACATTCTCTAAAAACAAGTCCATGCGCAGTATTTTTTGTGGGTTTTCTTCGTTAATTGTTCCTTTCAAAAAAAGCAAAACAAGCCGCTTCAGTTTCTCTGCAGTTAATTCTCCTTTGTGACAATAAATTTCAATTCTATATTGATCACTTTCCGTAAACAATGGTTTTATGTCTTCTTCTAAACTTTTTCTGATCGCTATCTCACTTGCATCGCACCAATTGTCAACCGGTAACCAAAGTGTTGTGTGCCTTATTGAGTCTGGATCAGTTGCGTACATATCTCTTAGTTCTTCTGTTACTTTGCGTGCTTTAAGTTCTGTTTGCACTGCCATAATCCCAGGAGCTAACAATTCTTGTTCACTATTTTTATCTCCTAATCTATTGATAATTCCATGTACTTCGGATCTGCCTGTCAAATAGCCGCTTTGTGAGCTATATTTTACTAGCAAGTTTGGTTCCATAATTGTAAGAAACACGTATGTGCCTTAAAATTGTTTCTTCACCAAACCACCATCAAAACCAAAACATTTAAATACTCCCTCAAACACAGATAATCCAAGAGGTATTATTCTTCAGGGGTTTATGATTATGGATGCTGAAGCAAAATTTCAGAAAGGAACAACTACAGTAGGCATTGTGTGTAAGAACGGTATTGTTCTTGCTGCAGATAGACGTGCTACTGCTGGTTTTATTGTGAACAAGCACGCAGAGAAGGTGCACAAAGTTACTGACAAGATGGCTGTAACAATGGCTGGTTTGGTTTCTGATGCGCAACTTATGATTAAACTTATCCGTGCTGAAGTTAAATTAAAGAGTTTGCAGACTTTGCGTGATGTAACTGTACGAGAAACAGCAAATTTGCTGGCAAATATGTTGTACGCGAATATCAGACAACCAAGTATGGTTCCGGGTATCGTAAGCTTTTTGCTTGGTGGTTCTGATCATGAAGGTTCACACTTGTATGATTTAGGTATTGACGGAAGTATTACAAACGTGAAAGATTATGTTTCTGATGGTTCTGGAAGTATTTTTGCAATTGGTGTTTTAGAAGCATTGTACAAAAAAGGATTAGCTGTTGATGACGGAGTGAAACTAGCAATGAGGGCCTTGAGCGCAGCATTACAACGTGATACTGCAACAGGCAACGGTATTGAAATTTGGATTATTGACGAGAAAGGAATCAAAGTAGCGCTTGATGAAGAGCTAAATATCGTGATGCCTCAAATATAAATTTGAATAATAAAAAATTCTTGTAAAATGGAAATCATTAAAGAAATCTTAAAGTTTTTACCATCAGGTAAAATAGATGATGCATCTTTTGAGGGTGCAAACATTGTGCTGTACACAAAGGATAAAAAGTTTTTCTTAGATAGTTCTAACATTATTCGTGAAGTTGTGAATGAGTTTAAAAAACGTGTTGAGCTTCGTCCTGATCCTAGCATTACTGAAGATAAAGATAAATCAGAGAAAGAAATTCGCAAGATTTTGCCTGAAGAAGCCGGCGTTTCTCAAGTATTATTCGACGAAAAAAGATCTATAGTGATCATTGAAGCAGATAAACCTGGTCTAGCTATTGGCAAACAAGGTTCTTTGCTTAAGGATATTCGTGAAAAAACTTTTTGGATTCCTCAAATAAGAAGAACTCCTGCACTAAAATCACAGCTGATAGAAAATATCAGGGCAGTATTGCATGAAAACAGCGAGGAAAGAAGAAAATTTTTGGATAAAACAGGCCATAGAGTTTACGATGGCTGGTTAAGAGAGAAAAAACATGAATGGATTCGTGTAACTCATCTTGGTGCTGCTAGGCAAGTTGGAAGGAGTTGTATTTTTTTGCAGACACCTGAGTCAAGAATTTTGCTTGATTGTGGCATTGATGTTTCTTCTGAAGGTGTTGAAGCATATCCTATTCTTGACGCTCCTGAGTTCAATATTCAGCAGCTTGATGCTATTGTTTTAACACACGCCCATATTGATCACTCTGGGTTTATCCCGTATCTTTATAAAATGGGTTTTAGAGGTCCTGTGTACTGTACTGAACCAACACGTGATGTTGCGGCATTGCTTATGTTAGACATGGTAAAAATTATGAAGTCTGAAAATAAAGAGCCTTTGTTTGATACTGATGATGTAAAAGAATTTGTAAAACATTGTATAACTTTAAATTGGGAGGAAGTTTCTGACATTACTCCTGATGTTCGTTTAACATTGTATTGTGCCGGTCATATTCTTGGCAGTTCAATGGCTCATTTGCATATTGGTAATGGTTTGCATAATTTGTTGTACACTGGTGATTTGAAGTATGGTAAAACTCCTTTGCTTGATCCTGCACATACAATTTTTCCTCGTCTTGAGACAGTTATTATGGAAGGTACGTATGGTGGTAAGACTGATATTGGTGTTCCTGCGCATGAAGCAGATGAGCAGTTATGTTCTCAGATTAAATTAACGTTAAAACGTGGTGGTAAAGTACTTATGCCTGTTCTTGGTAGTGGCAGAGCTCAGGATATTATGGTTATGGTTGAGAGCATGGTCCGTCGTGGTGAGCTTGAAGAAGTTCCTGTGTATATTGATGGCATGGTTTGGGATATTACTGCAATTCATACTGCATACCCTGAATATCTGAACAGTAGTTTGAGGAAGCTTATTTTCCATAAAGATCAGAACCCGTTTTTGAATCCTATTTTCAAGCGTGTTGGTAGTGCAAAAGAAAGAAAGCAAGTGATTGAGGATTCCGGACCTGCCATCATTATGGCAACGTCTGGTATGATGGTTGGTGGTCCTTCTGTTGAGTACTTTAAACATCTTGCTGATAATCCGAAGAACAGCATTATTTTTACGTGTTATTTGCCTCCAGGAACATTAAGCAGAAGAATCTTTGGTGGTGAAAGCGAGATTATTTTCAAAAACGGAAATAAACAAGAAGTGGTTCCTGTGAAACTTGAAGTTTGTAAAATTGCAGTTACTGATCACTCTGACAGAAAGCAATTGATGAATTTTGTATTTAAATGCCAGCCAAGACCTAAAAAAGTTATTGTTCAGCATGGCGAAAGTACAAAAGTACTTGATCTTGCGTCAGCAATTCATAAGCTTGGCAGAATTGAAACAGTTGCTCCAAAGAATTTGGAGACGGTACGGATCAGATAATTCTAAAATAAAGTATATTTAGCGTATTCTTTGATTGCCTGATGTAAGAATGTCAAGTTTGTGAGATGTTAATTTTGTTGTTTCTCTTGCTTCTAAAAAGCGCCTGATAGATCTTCGTGCTTGTCTTGCAAATATTGCATATGCAAGATCGTACGCAAGTGAAACTACAGTAACGTCATTTTGTGCGTAAAGCTCACCTCTTTCTGGCAAAGAATCTGTAGTGAGAAAGTGTGCTCCTGAGGGTTTAATATTGTCTTTATATGCACGAATAACCGTTCCCTTCTGTTCTTTTTCACTCATAAGAGCGTGAGTTGCACAAAGATATACTCGGAGACCTTTATCTCTTAGATAAGACGCTGCAGCTGCTATTGTTCCTCCTGTGTCAACCATATCATCAACAAGAATGACACTTGCGCCATCATCATGATCCCAGTCAAAAACGTACATATCAGTACTAACTTCTCCTTGTGCAGGTCTTCTTTTAAGAAGTGCTCGTGGAGCAACTCCCAATAATTCTGCTAATTTTGCTGCGCGTGGAACTCCTCCTGCATCTGGAGAAAATACAGATAAATTACGTTCTAAGAAACCATTGCCTCCGCCAGAAGCGTGGTCATAAAGATGTGCAAGTGTTTGACGGTAATGCGCTGCAAAAAGGGGAACTGCTGATAAATTTTGAACAGGCGCGCTTGGACTTCCTTGTACTTGAGGAGAATGCAAATCAAATGTGATAAATCTATATATTCCTTTTCCAACAGATTCTAACAAGCGAAAAAGGGCTGTTGCAGTTATAGGTTCACGGTGTCCTACTTGTCTGTCTTGCCGTTGATAAGGTAAATAGGGGGCGACTATCGTAATGTTATCTGCGCCAGAACGATGAAGAGCATCACACATTGTAACTAGTTCCATAATATCTTCATTTGGATTTGGAAAGGTTTGGACAACATAGACATCTCGTCCACTTACATCCGCATCTATCCGTGCATATGTTTCACCATCAGGATGATTTTTGATTCCCACAGGCAATAAACGCGAGCTTGTATCAACTAGACCGTCAGCAAGTTTAGGAAATTTTGATCCGAATTCTTTGCGAATGTTGGCAGATAAATGATCTGTAATTCTGTTTGCGATTTCTTGTCCTGCTCTACAAGATATGACTCGCATATTCTCTATACGCATGAGTTCAATAATTCGTCTAAAATCAGTTAGCGTGATTTCTGAACCAATACTAAGAATCTTTTCAAGTCCTGCATCACTAACCATAGTACTTCAATAAACAAAGCAAAAGAGGTATTTAAAATTGTTTGTATAGTAAAACAGATAGTTTTAGAAAATAGAGTAGCGAGGGTCCATTGCTGAACCCTTCGCATACTCGTGGATGGTGGCTTCTAAGATCATAGCATATGTGAGAGTATTTAATAACTTCGTGAAACAATATGGAACAAAGTGGAACGACATAGTAAACAGCAAGAGGTATGCAGTAAGCAGTCAACGGTTTGCCTCATGATACTTACTGTCTATTTTTTAATGAAATCTTGTTCGCATTGCCATAAATCGTTCTTGTAACAACTTCTCGCTGTTCTAAGTTACGGATCGTTCTGCTGAGTTTTGCTTTGGAGAATCCTGTTTCTTGTAGTAATTGTTTTTGCCAGATTTCTCCTTTTTCTTTGAGAATATCTACTACTTTTTGTTCTGCTTCCATTAAGCCTGGAATGACTTCTTCTTTTGGTTTTTGTTTTGGTTTGATTTTTTGTTCAGATTTTTTCTGTATTTTTTTGTGGTCTGTCCGCAGAACAAAGAACGCAACTATTGCTGCGAGAACAATTGCTAGCAAGATAAAAAAAGCAATCCAGCCCGTTGACAATGTTGTGAGTTTTTTTGTAAGAACAGATATGCTCAGCATTTGTCCTTTTTGTCGCCAAGTTAATATGATTCTTTGTCCATCAGAATGAACTCCTTCTGGTTTTGGGTTAATGTAAAATCGTTCGTCTTTTCCGGTTTCTCTTGGAATGACATAACCTACAGGAAGTTGTAATTCTACTTTTTGACTATTTGCTGTGTATGGCAGTTCATCAACGTATTTTATTACTGTATTTTCGCCCAGTTTTGCAATGGGGTATTTAGAAAAATAACTATAATTTATCATGTGATTTCCTTTTTCTAGTTCTCCGCATCGCGCAAAGGTTGCCTGAAGCAAACATTTTCTTTCTTGGTTATCTATTTGAACGTCAAGGTTTTTGCTTTGTTCAGGAAGGATGAGTGTAAGGTTCTTGATTGGTTCTTCTGTATACAGATCAAACAAAGTATTTATTGTAAGAGAATCATCCATGATTAACAGTGTTGATGATTCATTGATGTTTGCTGCAAAAGCGATAGGAAATAGAAAAATGCTGATAAGTACCCCAAAAAGCCACCTTGATTTCATGTAGTATCTGCCATTAAATTAGTTTATATGTGTTTCGGAGATAAAGCGTAATCTTTATAAGCTTGTTTCATGTTGTTCCAAAATATGAGATGGTTGGCAATATTTATATTTTTGAGTTTAGCAGTTTCAGTATTGGCTGCAGATCCTCCGAAATTATGCACTGATTCTGACAATGGCGGAGGAGATAGTAACGATGTAGCCTTGGAAACAAAAGGCAACGTTAAATACGGAATTACTCCCATGTATGATACTTGTTTGACCAGTAGAGATGGTGTGTCTATTGAAACAGGTGTTTGGTTACGTGAATATTTTTGCAATTCTCAAGATCAGAGAAAGAGTGAAGTTTATGATTGTGTTCGTCAAGGTTATGACAAATGTTATGCTGGTGCTTGCGTAAAAACTAGCAGCTCAGCAAATACATCAACGACTAGAAGAACAACAAATGTTCCACAAAACAGTTGTGGAAACGATATTGTGGAAAAAGATAAAGGCGAATCATGCGATCCTCCTGGAGAGATTTGTTTTGGACGTTCAAGTGCAGAGTACGGAACGTGCAATTCAAAGTGCACATGCGATATTGCAAAAGCTGCTTTGGAAAAACGAGTTGTTTCCTGTGGTGATGGTTATGTTGACAGTCCTGAAGAATGTGAAACAGATGACAATTGTGAAGACAATGCTGTTTGCTCTTCTTGTTCTTGTGTGAAGGAATTGTCTGCTGAGGAAATCGAACAGATGAAAGATTCTGCTCGCCCAAAGAAAGAAGACAAAAAAGAAGAAAGTAGTGAACAGCCCGAAACTGTTGAAGAAGAAACTATTGATTTAGAAGGCAAAAATTTTGAAGAGTCTGCAACAATTAAAGCTACTTCTGCAATTACTGATTTTTTTAGAAGTTTATTTGGCTGGCTATTTAAGTAAATGTGCTTTTTTTGTCACAGTTTTTGCAAAACATTTAAATAATAAAACTGTGACAATTCAGTCATGATTGATGAGCAATTAGAGCGCCTTGTAGAACAAAAAATTAAACCTTTGTTAGAAGATGCTATGCACACAAAACTCGGCATTACAATTACTGAGCTAGAAAGCGATATTTCTGACAAGCTCAAAAAAAGCAGCTTGCTGGATTTTGAAATTAATACAAATTTAAAGTTCAAGCAAGCAAAAAAGAAATTCAAAAAAGAATATGTTGCTAAGCTATTGCAATTAAATTTTGGCAATGTTGCAGATGTTGCAAAATTTGCCAATGTTGATAGGCGAAGCATTCATCGCTTTATTGCTGAAATGAAAATTGAAGTTGAAAAATTTCGCGACATCATGCAAAAAGGAAAATACGTGAAGCGCTTGGCCGTGCAAGACATAATTCAAGACTCTTTAGAACAGTACAAAAGCGCGTTAAGTCTTGATCGATACAAAGCATTTTATGCTGAAGCTCCACAACTTTCTGAAGACATTAGCAAAGAACTTCCTGAAAAACCTGCAACATTAAAAGAAGCAGAATTAGAGTTTGAAAAAATGTATTTTGAAAAAGCATTAGAAGAAAACAAATGGAATATTTCCAAAACTGCCAGAAAAATCGGTTTGCGATTTGAAACTTTACACAGAAAATTAAAAGTGTTAGGTATTAAGAGAGGTTCTTAAAGCTTGTATAACTGCGTCTCTTTCTGTAAGCAGAACATCTAGTCTTCCTACTGTTGCAGAACGGTTTGCTGCTTGTGGTGAAACCAAGTAAGGAAGTGTTCTTTCGGTAACAACATAGAGTTCTGGTGCGTTTCCATTTTGAGAAATTGGTTGTCCATGCGCAGAAAGAACTTGACGGAGTGCATTTCCAGTAAGGACGCCATCAATTTGTTGTAGTTCTGAATATGAGACAACGCCTACTTTCAGATAGTGAAGGCGCGGAGTTTGTTTTGTATCGAGAGTTGTATGTGCACCAAAGTTAGGTTCAAAATCAGAAACTAATAAAATATCATTTTGCGAGTTAAAAAATCCATAATGCGCTGTTACTGCTCGGTGCACTGCGGATTCCAATTGGCGTATGTTGCCTGGCCAAGAATGATGCTTCAACTCCTGAATTAATTTGTTGGATAATGCAATATCTTTATCTGGGGCGTATCGTGAAAGAAAATAATCTGTTAGCTGCAATACATCATCTTCTCGTTCACTCAGTGAAGGAACATCTAAGTTCCAGCCAGAAATTCGGTAAAACAAATCTTTTCTGAACCTTCTTTCTCGAGTTAATTCTTCTAAATCTCTATGTGTTGCAGTAACAAGACGAAAATCAACAGGCACAGGTGTTGTACTTCCCAATGGAACAACTTCACGTTCTTCAAGCACACGAAGAAGTTTACCCTGCAATTCAAGAGGCATATCACCAATTTCATCCAAAAACAGCGTGCCTCCATTTGCGTTAACAATACTTCCAGAATATGAATTGACTGCACCTGTAAACGCGCCTTTTACGTGACCAAATAGTCTATCTTCTAAAAGCTGAGGAGGCACTCCTCCACAATTTTCAATAACGAAAGGGAACTGAGCACGTTTACCATTATAATGTAAAGCACGCGCCACTGATTCTTTTCCAGTGCCTGTTTCTCCATGAATCCTGACAGGACAATTTCCGTTTGCTAGTCCATCTACAACATAAAAAAGGCCAATCATAGGCCCAGATTTGCCAATAATAGCATTTCTTTTTCCTTCAGATCCATTTACAGAATATCTTCCCGTATATGGGTCATAGTGAGATATGCCTCTACTAGTTCCTGCTCCACTCATGTTCTTATTAAAATATTGTTGACTTATAAACCCTCTGAGAAAAAAATACTAAAAAAAGTAATTAAAAAAAATAAAAGTTAATTAAAGCTTCCTGCTCCAAAGATTGGCTGTCTGTTTACATTTTCAACAGAAATTACAACATCCATTTTTGCTTCGTTGCCTGCTGAGTCTCTTGCTGTTATTGTTACTGTATGGTCTCCTGCATCATCGTATGTTGTTCTTTTTGTGTTGCTATTCATCCAGCCAGAGTAAGTTACTCTTATTTCATCTCCTTCTTTGTCTGTGATTGTTGGTGTCAATGTCACTGTTTCTCCTTCTCTGACTTGTATTGGGCTGTCTAACTCAATTACTGGTGCTTTATTAATTTCGTTTATTTTGACGTTAAACGTTTCTTCTGCTGTAAATTCACCATCACTTACTGTTATAGTAATCGTGTATTCTCCTGCATCGCCTGCTTCTGTGATCCATACGCCAAGATCATCAAACTGTTCACTGTATGTTATAACGAGTTTGTCACCATCTGGATCTTGTGTCGTTGGTCGAACAATAATTTTTTCTCCTTCTTTGATTTCTACATTGTTTATTGAGGATATTGTTGGTGCTCTGTTAACGTTTTCTACTTGTATAAGTACTTCTTTTGCTGTGGTTGCGCTACCGTCTGTTGCTGTTATTACAACTTTGCGCAATCCTGCTTCATCATAACTTACTTCCCGCGTGTCAGAAGTCATCCATCCAGAGTATGTCACTTTAACATCATCTCCGTCAGGGTCTGTAACAGTTGATGTAAGTGTGAATGTTTCCCCTTCTAATGCAACTATTGGTTCTTCTTGATCAAGCATTATTACTGGTGCTTTATTTTTTGCCAACACAGTTATGAGAACTTGCTGAGATACTGTGTGTGTTCCGTCACTTGCTGTAATAGTAACAACATGTTCTCCTGCATCTCCTTCTTTTGTTCTCCACTCGCCATTCTCATTAAGTGGCGCAGTGAAAGTATATATGATTGGGTCTCCGTCAGGGTCTACTGCGCGTAAGTTAGGAAAGCCGACAAGGTCCCCTTCTGTAACTTGTTTCTTTGGAACATCACTAAGGTCAACTTCTTCTGCAGATTCAGCTTCTTCTGATTCTGAAATTTCTTGTGTTTGTTCTTCTGCGCCATTTGAATCCTCAGCATCCGTTGTATCTACTGTTGTATCTGCAGAATTATTTATTGGTTCTTCTGTTGTTTCGTTTGTTCCATTATCTGGTGCTGTCGGTGCGCATGCAACAACTAAAAGCAAAATCGCGATAGCCGCTAGTAATACTGTTTTTTTCATCGGAAACCCCCTTTACGTAGTTGGTAATTTTGTTACTATTCTCAAATACTCATACCCTATTTAAGTTTATACGTAGTGAAAAAGATATTGTAAAAAAAATAGTATTTGAAATAAGGGTTACATAGGGCAGAATTTTTTATCGCTTTCTTGAGACAAATTCAAACACAAAGAAACTGATTGCGATCAGCAAAGCGTGAATAATAATTGCGTGAAAGTAGCTGATAAAAAAAGTTTGCGAGTAGTATGAAATTATGGTGCTGCTAACGGAAAACTGCCAGTTTCCTTGTGGGAAAAATACGTGGTGAAACTTTGTAAATAGCGAGTCAAATGGTACGATAAACGCCAATAAGCAAATAGAAATAAATAAGTGAAATCCGTATTTTGTGATTTTTCTCCAGTTAGTAAAAAAGCAAGCTAAAAAGCTAATAAGAATTATTAATGAAAAAGCAAACGCTGACTTAAGTACCTTTCTGACATCTTGCAAATGTGCTTTTTCCTGTTCATTAAAAACTGCAGGAAGGTCTGATTCGCCTGCAAAATAGGAAAAGAGTTGTTTTGTATCCGCAATATGTTCTTTTTCAAGGAGCAAATATGTAAATCCCGGATCCGTATATAATATAGTGAAGCTTAGCAATAAACAAAAAAGTGGGAAAAGAATAATTCCGAGTACAACAAATTTTTTATCGTATCTTTGTTCCATTTGGCATGTCTGTGTGTATTGGTTTTCCGTTAATCTGTAATATTTTTCCATCACAAATCAAATTATTATTCTGTACTTGGAGTTTTAGTTTTTCAAACTCACTAAACAAGATATTTTTCGTTTGCGGTTTTAGCTCTCCTATTGTTATTTGTTCTCCTGGTTTTGCATTAATTTCAACAGGTTTTATTACGCTGCCATGTTCGTAGGTCAATACCATTCCTTGGCTTTCTATGCCTCTTATTTTTGCAGGTGTTAGGTTAACAAGCAATAGTATTGTTTTGTCAAGCAGATCTTGTTCTGTGCAATAATCTCTTAGTCCTGAAACAATGGTTCTTTTTTCTGTTTCGATATCAACGAGCAAGATGTATAGTTTGTCTGCTTCAGGATGTTTTTGTGCGCTGATTATTTTTCCTGCTTTGATGTTCAGCAGTGATTTTTCTTCTTCCGCATACTCAAACTTTTTGAACAGCGGCTCTGGTGCAGCCACTATTCCTCTTGTTGATTTTTTGAACTTCGCATCTTTGAGTTTTCCTAATGGTTGTCCAAGCTTTTCTGCTAGTTTTTCTGCACTTTCCGGAATTATTGGCCAGACAAGAATGCTAATAATGCGTAAATGTTCAATTAACGTATAAAGAACTGTTGCCAATCGTTCTCCCTCTAAAGTCCATGGCTGAGTGTCATTCACATATTTGTTGCATTGATGAATGTATTGCCAGACAAGCTCTATTAATTTGTTCCACTGATATTGCTCAACCAAATTATTTAACTCAGCTATTTCTGGAATTGCACTTTCAAGCTCTTTTTCCTTAGATATTAATTTACCGCAAACAGGAATGCTTCCATTGAAATTTTTATGAATTAATGTGGATGTTCTTTGCAATAAATTACCCAGTGCATCTGCTAAATCTGCGTTGTTTCTATTAACCAAATTTTTTTCTGAGAAATCTCCATCTTCTCCCGGCACTACGTCACGTAAGAGAACATAGCGTATTGAGTCTGCATTATATTTATCACATATTTCTATTGGGTCAATCACGTTGCCCAATGTTTTGCTCATTTTTTGCCCATCTACTGTTAAAAATCCATGGCTGTACACTGTTTTTGACAGTTCGATGTCTGCTGCCATGAGCATTGTTTGCCATATTACTGTATGAAACCAAGCGATGTCTTTGCCGACAACATGACAGTTGGCTGGCCAGTATTTTTGAAATTTTTTGCCGGGATATCCAATGCCGCTAATGTAGTTTAGAAGTGCATCAAACCAGACATATATAACATGCTTGGTATCTCCCAGTACTGGTATCCCCCATTTGAAGGATGTTCTGCTTACACTTAAGTCCTTAAGTGGTTCTTGTAATCTGTTCAATATTTCTTTTCGTCGTGATTCTGGAAAAATAAAATTTGGGTGATTTTCGATGTGTTTGATTAATTGTTCTTGGAAAACTGACATTTTGAAAAAGTAGCTTTCTTCTTTAAGCAGTTCTGGAACTTTCAAATGATTTGGGCATTTACCTTCTTTTAGGTCTTTTTCAGTATAGAATGCTTCGCAGCCTGTGCAGTACAATCCTTCATATGTTCCTTTGTAAATTAATCCTTTGTCTTGTACTTTTTTGAATATTTCTTGACAGGTTTTTGTATGTCTTTTTTCTGTTGTTCGTATAAAGTTATTATTTGCAATGTTTAGGTTTTTGCAAAGTTCTTGAAAGTATGTGACATATTCATCAACAAATTGTTTTGGTGTTTTTCCTTCTTTTTTTGCAGTGTTTTCTATTTTTTGTCCGTGCTCATCTGTTCCTGTTAGAAAGAAAACATCCTTCCCAAGTAAAGAATTCCATCGTGCAAGAAAATCAGCCATGATTAACTCATACGCATACCCTATGTGTGGTTTCGCATTAGGATATGCTATTGCAGTTGTAATATAATATGTTTCCTTTGGCATGAATTGTTATTGACGGTGATTTGTTTATAAATGTTGCTTAGAATTTTTCTCCATATATCCTTCTTTCTTTTTTCGTTGTTCATTTGTTATGATACCCCGCTCCTTGGGGCGGTTGGGTTCGTCCTTGTTTTTCTTACCATCGATGGAGTATCATAACTTTAAAAATACAAGGAAAAGCATGCTTTTCCTGTACAGAAAATTCAAAGAATTTTCTTGTACCCCGCTGCTTGCGGCGGGGATTTTTATTTCTTGCCTGAATTTTTTCAATAATTCTTTGTGCAGGTTTTTCACTCGCAACACTAGGCTTTATCTCTTCTCCTATTTCATTCTCTATATACTCCAAACTATTTAAGAGTTCTATTGTTAATTCTGCAAACTGTAAACTGCAAACTTCCTACAAATTTATATACCTGAACAATATTGCATCAGTATGATCAATCTCTGGGTAATGTTTGCATTGCTTGGCGGACTTGGAGGCTTAGTTAGAGGTCTTCTTGGAGTAAGAAAAGCCCTTCTTGAAGGCAGAACTTTTGTGTTTACATATTTGCTGAGCACAGTTCTTATAGCAATTATTATTGGCGCAATTGTTGGAAGTGTTCTCGGCAACAGCACAATCATGGCATTTGTTGCAGGGTATGCAGGCACTGATTTGTTAGAAAGTCTTGCAAAAAGCATTAAATTAGTTCCTTTAAAAATTGGAGAAAAATAAATTAAAAAAATAATTCTTTAATGCCCCATAATATCAGAACAACCCATATAACAATGTGCAGCCATTGTTCTTTGCATAATTTTTGTAGTCCTTGTCTGTTCGCCCATGAAACAAGTTGTTTTCCATGTGGTGCAAATCCTGTGATAGTCACCAAAGATAAAAACAATGTCACTGCAAGAATGTGCACGATTGTTAAGCCTGCTTGGAGCAAATAACACAACACAATTGCCGCAAGTACAACAGCAACAACTTGTGTTATTATTGGTTTTGAGTAAAGTTCCTTTGCAAAGTTCAGCCATGATTTTGGCGAAAATAAAACAAATAACAGTTTTATTGCTACAAGTACAACAAGTATTGTCGCAAGTATTTCTAAAGATACTGGCATAATATCACCTCAGCAACAATAAAACTGATTGATTATTTAAGCTTATTTGTTTGTCGAGACAATCATTAAGCAAAAGCTAACATCAAATCTTTTAGTGTATCTTGTCCGAACGCGTTATTAACATTTTTGAGTTTATCAGATATGAGTTGAAGTTTTTGTTGCTGTTTGACATCTGAACGTAACCAGCTAAGAACTTTGCCTGCAACTGATTCAGCAAGTATTAGTTTTATTCTGTAACAAAGTATTGCTGCTCCAACAAGGTATGACAAAACTGCTATTGCTTGTTTTAATCTGGTTTCTTTTTCAAACACGTTTTCACGAGCTTCTTGCTGAATGGCTGTTAAGTAAATTCTCACCAGTGTTTGTAGTTTATCTTTTTCTACAAGCATGCTATTCCAGATGCCTCCTACTTGTTCATCCGTTATTTTTGCATGTTCAACAAGCTGCCAGAATGCAACGTATTCTTGATTAAACATGTTTTGTATTTCTTTATCTGTTCTGAGCGCTTTTAAGTATGATTCGTGATCTATTTCTTGAAGTCTTTCTAGTTGTTTCTCAAGCAAGTCATGCATCAAAATGAGATCTTTGTGTATAATTCTAAATTTCCAGCGAAGCAAACCATATGTCTGTGTCCAATATTTGCGAGTTTGTTCCTGAATAAAAGCTATTTCTTCTGTTGTGCAGCCATTTTGTTGCAGGTGTTGTACAAGACTGTATTCAGATTCCATACGCTCAAGGCCTCTGCCTATATTGTTCAAATATATTTGTACATTTGAAGACATTTTATTGCTGAGTCTTTATCTTCGCGCAATACTTGTTCCATCATTTCATCAGTGATTTTTTCCCATTCAGTTTTGCCAAGAATTTTATATAATTCTTTAACTCGTTCAACTTCCGGAGCGATTTTTGCAATAAAATATTGCACTGCTTTCGTCATTATTTCAAAATTTGCTTGTGAAGTTCCATGAACAAATGCTTTGTGATAATCATTAACAATCGGTCTTTGTGATACTTGCTGCTCAGGCTGGACTTGAGAAGAGGGTTTACTTTGTTCGTTTACTGCAAGAATGCGCGGTAATCTGCTTAAACCTTGTAATATACCCATAGTATCATCTCTCTTTTAGCGACAATAGTTTTCTTTCTTTTTAAACGTTTCCTGTAAAATCACGTAATGTTTCTGGCAGACATTGTAATCTTTACGGACTTTCTGCCGCAAGGCTTCTTAATAATAAGAATCATGCATTACTAGCCTGTATGCCTGCGCGGTGCTCGCAAAGCAGGTATGCAGGCCATTTATAATACACACCTTTAAAAAGCCAATTTCTTTTCATTTTTTTATGAATCTTCAAGGACTTGGGAAAATTGAATCATTTCAAACGTATTTAGATATTGCTTTCCAAAGAGGTACTGCTCGTGTTGTTGAAACAAAAAAACTGAAAATAAAAGATCCGCTAGCAAAAACAAAAGAAACTGAACGTCAAAGAATAGATACTATCACAAGATCTTTAACAGACTCTCTTGGACGTATCGAGCGTTGTTTTCCAAGTATTGATGATCTTGATCCTTTTTATCTGGAATTAATAAAATGCGCTCTTGATTATGTGTTGTTAAAAAAAAGCTTAGGTGCATTAAATTGGGCAGGCAAACAAATCAAATCTGTTCAGTATGAAGTGAAAGGCAGACTGTATGGTGCAAGAACAGCAGATCACGTAATAAAAGCTCGTGTTGCTTTTTCTGGCAGGGTAAGTTCTGTGATGAAACAGATCAAAAAAAATCTTGAGTATCTTGAGGAAGCAAGAAAAATAATGAAATCTTTTCCCTCAATAAAAACCGATATTAATACTGTTGTTATCGCAGGATTCCCAAACGTTGGCAAAACAACTTTACTGGCTGCTTTGACAGGAAGCACTCCAAAAATTGCTCATTATCCGTTTACAACGCAAACGCTTAATTTGGGTTATGAAGGCAAAGAAATCCAGTATGTTGATACTCCTGGTTTGCTTGATCGTCCTTTGTCAGCCAGAAACCCTATTGAACGGCAGGCAATTATTGCATTAAAGCATGTTGCCAAGATTATTTTGTTTGTGATTGATCCAACAGAGACTTGCGGTTATACTGTAAAACAGCAAAAAAACTTATTGCTGGAAATTAAGAAAGCATTCAAACTGCCAATCATCTTAGTTTCAAACAAAGCAGATCAAAATGTTGAGTTTGAGAAAGCAATGAAAGTTAGCGCGAAAGAAAAAACCGGAATTGATGAACTTAAGAAAGAGATTAAAAAAGAATTAAATAACGAGGTGAATGCATGAATTTTAGAAACAAATATTTACTAAACACCATAAGAATTTTATTTGGCCTGGTTTTTTTAGCAAGTGGCATAATGGGTTTTGTTCAGGGACCAAATGCAGACGGAATTCCAGAACCAATGGCAAGCATAACAAAAAATTTATGGAGTGCAGGATTATTTCAAATGATCAAAGTGACTGAGATTGTTACTGGTTTAATGCTTATGCTAAACTTCCTGCCTGCTCTTGCTGCAATTTTGATAGCACCAGTATCTGTTGGCATCCTTGTGTTTAATGCAATGTTAGCTCCAATATTTTTACCAATTGGTATTGTTATTGCCCTGCTTAACGCATATCTCGGTTACGCATACTGGGATAAATACAAAGTGTTGTTTAAACATCGGAATTCCACCAGTGTGTTCACTGGTGGTTAAGCGAAGCGTGTATGTGCTTAACGAAGACAAGTGGAATTCCGAGTGTGCTCAAGAACCACTGGTCATTACAAGCGAAGATGAAGCTATCGCTTCATGCCACCCGTCTATTGACGGGTGGTTCTTGACACGCTAAAAGGAGGTAACCAAAATGAAATATGTTGATGGATTTGTACTAGTAGTAAAGAAAGGGAAGTTAAAAGAATACACAAAGATGGCAAAAGAAGCTGGCGAGGTTTGGAAAAAATATGGCGCATTAGAATATTTTGAGTGTATAGGAGATGATCTTAATCCAAAGATGGGCGGGATGAAAGCGTTGATGTTTCCAAAGATGACAAAAGCAAAGAAAGATGAGACTATTCTTTTCTCGTTCATTATCTATAAATCAAAGCAGCACAGAAACCAAGTAAACGCAAAAGTTATGAAAGAAATGCGTAAACACGCAGAAGAATGTAAAGATAGTTTC
Organism: Candidatus Woesearchaeota archaeon CG10_big_fil_rev_8_21_14_0_10_37_12; assembly: GCA_002762795.1. GTDB lineage: Archaea > Nanobdellota > Nanobdellia > Woesearchaeales > ARS49 > 1-14-0-10-37-12. Next base: position 4,360 of record PCYA01000017.1, on the reverse strand, counting down.
AAGAACATTATGGACATGAACAAGTTTGCGTATGGAGGGTTTAAAACAATTGTTGAGGAAAGGAAGTGACTGAAAAAAAACAAAAAATCGGCAAAAGCGTTCATGCAGTTGGTTGTGAAAGGAAAAATTGATGAAGCATACAAAAAATATGTTGATATGACTGGCAAGCACCATAATGTCTATTTTCCAAAAGGATTTCCTGTATTGCAGGTTGCGATGAAAGAAAGTCATGCAGAGCTTCCAAACAAAAAATTAATCATTAAGAACATTCTCGGCGATGGTGATTTGGTTGCAGTTCATTCTCGTCTTGTTCGCAGTAAAGACGAACTCGATATAAGTGTTGTGCACTTGTTCCGTTTTAAGAAGGGGAAAATTGTTGAAATGTGGGACACAGGACAAGCAATACCTTCAAACTGTCCAAATAAAGATGGTGCTTTTTGAATAAAAAAGAAAAAAAAAATCATTTTTCTGAACAAGCATTTACTGTTTTTGTTACACATTCCCGAAGCAAACTATAATATCTTTCACGTTCAAGATGTTCTGTCAGTCCTCTTGTAAAACTTCCTGGTGCACCAACTGCATTAAGGATTTGCTTTCCAGTGAGTCCCTCACGAAAGCGTTTTGCTATTGCTTCTAAATCTCTTGCGTAAATTTGCCTTGCATCTTCTGAACTCATGCCCAGTTTTTCAAGTTCTGCTATTTCTTCTTCTATTGCGTTAGGTAAAAGCCCTGTTGCGCAGGCAATCCAAGTTCTGTGCGCAAGTAATGCTTCCTCTCTTTCCATCGCGCATTTGCCAAAAATATATTTTACGATTTCTCTGTCTTCACAAGTACAAGATTCACTCATAGCATACATTGCTGTTTGTTCGGCAACATAAATCCCCGTCATTACTCTGCCTATTCGCATAGATTTATTATTTGCTGCTTGTTCGAGTGATGCAATAGGTTTTGCCGCTGCTAAAGACAACACGAGTTTTTTATCTAATAGCAAGGTCATCTCCTGAAGTACATCGTTTATCGATTTAGGTTTTACGGCTAGAACAAGCACTTCTGCGTTTCGTACAGCATGCAAATTATCAGAAGTTGTAGTTATGCCTTTGTAGATTTTACTTAGCCTTTGCAAAGCATCAGAATCGCGACGTGTAGCAATAATATTTCTGTGACCTTTTTCATATAAAGCACTTATTACTTCCTCTCCAATACTGCCTGCTCCAACTACACCTATTGTCTTGTCGAGGAAGACAACCATCGGTATTTCCGAAAGTTATTCTCCCTCTGTATTTGTTTTGTTCTTTGTTTTCTGTTCGTTTTTCTAGTTCCATTTTTCTGCCTCCAAGGTTCAAGAGAAAGCATCAAGTATGACGCTACTCTATAGTTTTGTAGAAAATTTTATGAAAAGTATCAAATAAAGCTGCTTTGCACTTATTGTGCGGGCATAGGCTGAACGCTAGTTAAAAGCAAAGAAGCTATGTTATTATTTTTTTCAGCCATGATTGATCAGAGTAAAAGAGGCATTATTTAAATTTTTCCTATTAATTATTTCCCAAACTTCTCTCCTAACCAAATAAAAAATACTCCCAGAATAATATAAATTCCTGCAATTATCCACGCTGTTGGGACGTACTGGTGTATCCATTCCTGAATGTATGGTGTTATTTCACCAAAGTGAGATAAGTATTCTAACATTCTTCGCTCGCCAATGTATGCTGTAATGACCGTAAGTAAACCGGGAAACAAAGTCATGTAACCAAGTGCCCTGAATGCTATTTTCATGTTTTTTGACGCCCATAACGTGAGTAAAAATGCAACAATAACAAAGCCAAATGCAGTAATTACTATTTGTCTTGCTTGCAAAAGTTCCGTGGGTGTTAATAATAATGGAATCAAAGGAGTTAATGATGCCAGTCCTGCAAAGTACACTGCTGCAGCAACATATTTAATAATTTGAAAAACTACCTGCTCACCAACTTTTTGAGATATTTGTTTCACGAAAAACCATTTAAGAAAACAAGTTTAAAAATGTGGTGTACGTACAAAACATCTTTGTTGAAAGTTTACTATTTAATTTAATCCAAAGGGCTTTTGATCTTTGATATGTCTTTGTTTGATACTTTCGTATAAATCATAGTAGTGCGAATATCCGAATGCCCCAACAAATCCTTTATGTATCTTATGTCAGTTCCTTGTTCTAGCAAATGTGTCGCAAAGCTATGACGAAGAGTGTGTGGTGTTACGTGTTTGTTTATTTTAGCTTTTTTTGCTGCGTTTTCTAGAATTTTTTGGATTGTTCTTTGTGTGTATTTTGTTCCTCTTGTTGTTATGAAAAGTAACCCCATTTTTTCAGCAGTAAAAGAGGCAAGAGCTTCTTTGACTTTTGTTGAAAGCATAACAACTCTGTCCTTTTTGCCTTTTGCTTGTTTTATGTGAACCATATTTCTGTCAAAATCAATATTTTCCCAGCTCAGATTGATTATTTCACTAACTCTCAATCCCGCAGAATAGCCAAGCTGAATAATAAGCCTGTGATTGATGTTTTTTGTTACTTCAATCATTCTTTGTATTTCTTCTTTAGAGAGAATATTCGGCAGCGTTTTAGCTCTTTTAGAGTTCGGCAAATTTTTTAAGATCAAATCTAAGTTTTCATCTGTGCTATTAATAACGGAATAATAGAATTTTATTGCAAAATTTGTTAGACGTATTGTTTCGTTGGATTTTCCTTGATTTATGAGAAGAAGCAAATACTCGCGCGCTTGTTTTCCACTCTTGAGAAAGCGACCAATTTGAAAGATGTAATTCTCAATAGTCTTTTTTGAATAACCCCTAAGCAATGCCTCTTGCTCAACCAATTGCTTCCAATTTATTTCCATAAACAAAGAGAAAAGTCATCAAGCCATAAATGTTCGCCTTATACTTCTTATAGTGATATTAAACGAACATTTTGTTCGCTTAATAGTTGTTAGTTGCAATCGAGAATGAGTCGTTAAAAATAGAGGGCAGGTAAAGAAATGTAATATCTAGAGACGGTCTACTAATTCACGTGTTTCTAGTAAGCTTACCCTAGACTTAACTTCACTTAAGAAACCGGATACTAAATAAAATCCCTCTTTATCTTTTATTGATTCATATAAACTCTCGAAAATATCTCGTCCTACGTATCGACTTGCATTTGGAGAGGTTCTTTGTGGCATATCAAAGCTGGTTTCTAAAACTAATACTGTTTCATAAGAGTTAGGAGGGCGATTTAATATATTAGCCCCAGTATCATCTAATTGGTAACTGCGTAATTTAAGCACCGAACCATCATCTAATGTTCTTTCCAGAGACAAGTTATCCATTTTAATTTACCTATGATTTTTCTGAAAAACAGATCTTTTAAAACTTTCTATTGCGCTCCAATAGTTCTTAACAAACCTGCCCTCACTACTATTCTCTTAGAGCTTCGCTTTGAGTAAAACGACTCATTCTCGACTTCTCGTCGCTGTCGCTCCTCGACCTTCGCCTTCGGCTCAGGGCAACTAACAGGGGTTAAAAGGCTCGACAAAATCTTTTGTTTTGTCTCGCCCAAATCGCTCGTACCTCGCAGAATTGTTTGATATGAACTTCGTTCGTCGCTCGTTAATCTAAGGGTTCGAGCGACTTCTTTTAACCCCTATGTTATACGCAATTAAATTTTCACTCTTCTTCTTTTAGAAAAAGAAGCAAAAGAGGGGGAGTCCAGGTGCTACGCACATATTGGCTCACAACTTCGTTGTTTGAAATTTATTAAGAGGAGGCTTTTAGTCCTAACGGACATTTAGTCTTTTTCTGCACAAAAAATTTAGATAGAACGATAAAAATACGGCAAAAAGATAGATTTATATATAGGTATTTATTCACACAATGAGATAATTAGAAATGATTTTTTATGTTATGATTTTCCAGGTTAGTATAATTCTTTTTGTGCTTTCAATAATTATTCCATTAATTTTTATCAATATGAAAAAAAGTGTATCAAGAACATTATCTTTAGTCATGTTAATTCTTGCGTGCGTGGGTTTGTTGTTCTTTTCTTTTAGTGTTTTAATGCATAAAACAATTAATTTTCAAATACTACTATCAGGATTTACGTTTAAATTCTCTATTGATAGTTTGGCATCATTTTTTATTATGTTGATAAGTTTAATTGCTTTGTCGGTGGGTATCTATTCTATATCATATTGCGAACATTTTGAGAATAAATTTAAGAAAAACTTGTTAGTTTCTTTAACATCATTCTTTATATTATCTATGGTATTTGTTGTTGCATCTCATGACTTAATATCCTTTCTTTTTTTCTGGGAATTGATGTCTATTTCTTCGTTTATGCTTGTCATGTTTGATT
>PCYA01000016.1 GCA_002762795.1 Candidatus Woesearchaeota archaeon CG10_big_fil_rev_8_21_14_0_10_37_12 | reverse complement strand
ACTTCAAGTTTTACAAATATGAACAACAGTTTGATTGACCAGAACACACTCATAGGCAATGGCGGCACCTTCGGTCTAAATAGTGTTGTAAACATTAACATCACAAACAATTTTTTTAACGCATCCGGGCTAGCAATAAACTTTGGAACCACCAATGATTCTATTATTGAAAACAACACAATAATAACCACTGGCAACAACGCTATTCAAATAGAAAACGATGCGCGCAATAACACTTTAAGAAACAACACAATACAATCAGATACAAACGCAGCACTCAACATCCAAAACAGCGCAACGCAAAATCTCATTATAAACAACAACCTAACCAGCAACGGATCAAACAGCCAGGGAACAATCCACCTTGCCAGCGCAAACAACCAATTCTTTAACAACACCATCAACGATCCAAGCGATTACTGGATAAACGTTGAAAGCAGCAGCGACGGACAAAACTTCACAAACACCACATTTCAAACAACAAACGGCTACATCAGAATACACTCATTTGTCATCATTAACAGCAGCACACAAATAACACCTGCAAACCTCAACATCACTGCAAACGGAGCATACTTGAACTCAACAAACTTGAGTTTATTTAACACATCAGGACAAATCAAACTTAACGGCATAACTGCCACAGACCCGCAACCACTAGTTGATTTTGACGACGATGGAACATTCGAAGTTTGCGATGCAACAAACTGCACAGAAATCAGCTTTGCAAACAACATATTCATCTACAATGTTACCCACTTCACTAATTATAGCAGCAACGATAGTGTAGCTCCACTCGCTTGCGGAGACACGTTAACAACAGACACCACACTCACAGAAAACTTAACCAGCGAAGGAACCTGCTTCACAATAAACGCAAACAACATCATCCTTGACGGAAATGGATATAACATCACAGGAAACGGAAGCGGCATGGCAATAAATAACACAGGAGGATTTGACAACATAATCATCAGAAGCTTCCAAAACATCACCAACTTTACAACCATCATAAACGCAACAGGAATGGAAAACAGTTTAATTACAAACAACACATTTGGCAACTCAACAGAACAATCAATCACATTATTAAGTAACAGCAACAACAATAACATTACAAACAACCTACTGCAAAACCAAAATTCAGGAGCAATCAACATATCTAGCTCATCAAACAACCGAATTCAAAACAACAGCCTAACAACTTCAACAAACCCTGCAATAAACATCATAAACGACGCTCAAACTAACACCATCATAAACAACACCATCACAGCCTCAAGCGGAAACGGAATAGAAATAAACGGACCAAGCACAACAACCATCCAAGACAACACAATTACTACTTCATCAAACATAGGCATAAGAACACTCAACGATCAAAACCTTCAAATCATAAACAACACAGTCACTGCAAACACTGAAACAGGAATCGAGTTATCGAGTGTTAATAACACCAACATCACAAATAATACAATTACAACTCCCAATGATACTTCTTTGAGTCTTGACAGTAATTTATACAACAACACCATAACTGGAAACACTGCAAACTCAACAACATCATTCTCACTCTTTCTCGGAGAAACAGGAAACAACAACACTTTCACCAACAACACATTCATCAGTCTTCAAAGTGATGCCATAGTAATTACTAACAACGTACAAAACACCACATTCACAAACAACAACCTAACAGGATCAACAATAGCTGTAGCAATCACCAACACAAACACCAGCTTATTCATAAACAACATCCTGAACACAACAAACGGAACAATCCCCATACTGATCGAACTTAGTCAAGAAAGTTCACACCATAACTTCACCAATAATACCTTCCAGACAAACGAAAGCTGGTTGAGTTCACTAAATGGAGGAACATATCAAGACATCACATTCACAAACACCACATTTCAAACACAAAACGGAAGCATCAACATAATAGGAAACGCGACCATACCAAATGGAACAAATATCACTGTATTTGAATTAAATATCACATTCAACAACGCATTCCTCAACAGCACAAACTTAACATTCTTCAACCAAAGTGCACGAATCACTCTACAAAACACTGGCTCGCTAAGCTTGACAGACAGAACACCCTACCGAGACGGAACACAATGCAGCACAAGCATCTGCACAGAACTCACAGACGCAGAGGCATATATTTTCAACGTCACACAATTCACTAATTATTCAGTAGGAGAAAACAACACTGCAAACGGAAGCAGATGCGGCATGGTAGATGCAAATCTTAACCTCACAACAAACATCAACGCAAACGGAGATTGTTTCACCATAGCCGCAAACAACATCATACTAAACGGATCAGGATTTAACATCACAGGAAACGGAAGCGGAGTTGCTATTAACAATACAGGCTTTGACGGCACCACCATACAAGACATAAGATCAATATCTAACTTCACCACAGGGATTCGATTCTCCGCAAGCGAAAACAATCTTATTGAGAATAATACAATCAATGGAAGTGCTAATTCAATCAACCTTCTTTCCACATCAGATAACAACAGAATCAACAACAACATCTTCCTAGGTGATGGTTCTATATCTCTGCAATCAAGCTCTAATAACAACAACATTACTAACAATCAATTCAACTCAAGCAGCGGCATTCTATCAGCTGTAGAAAACACCTTTATTTCAAACAATAATTTCACAACATCAAGCATTTCCATTAACCTTAACGGAGCTACTCAATCTACAATAACTCAAAACAACATCCACTCAACAAGCAACACGGGAATTCAATTCTCCACTTCTGCAAATAACAACAACATCACCAACAACACAATTAATGGAACAACAAGCATTTCTCTTTTAAGCAGCTCAAGCGGCAATAACTTCACCAACAATACTTTCGAAACATTAAGCATCTGGGTGCTCGGCGATACTGCCGCAAGCAGCAACAACTTTACTAACATTACATTCCAAACAACAAACGGCAACATAAACATTCTAAGCAATTTCACTTTACCCGATAATACCAACATCACACAAAACCAACTAAACATCACACTAAACAACGCATTTTTGAACAGCACCAATTTAACATTCCTCAACCAAACCGCACGAATCACCCTCAACAACGTAGAAAGCAGTCTAGCAATAAGCAACAAACACCCCTACAGAGACGGAAGCCATTGTAGTTCAAGCATTTGCACAGAAATACAAGAAGCCAACACATATATTTTCGACGTGACACAATTCACAAACTACAGCATGGGAGCAGGATGCGGAATACTAAATGCAAGTTATACACTAACAGCAAACCTCCAAACAAACGACACATGCTTCACCATCAACGCAAACAACATAATATTAGACGGAGCAGGCTTTAACATCACAGGAAACGGAAGCGGCTTCGCAATAAACAACACTAACGGATTGGACAACATAACCATAAGAAACTTCCAAAACATCACCAACTTCACAGCAGGAATAGAAACATCAGGAATGCAAAACAGCACCATCCAAAACAACACCATCAACGCAGGAGGAGGAACAGACCTAGCAACAATAGACCTAGGAAACGGAACAAACAACACCATCACACAAAACACCATCACAGGAAACGACAGCGAAACAACACCAATCAGCCTATCCTCAGGAAGCACCCACAACACAATCACACAAAACACAATCACCAGCACAAACACAGAAGCAATATTCATCGGAACAGGAACAAACCACACACTCATAGAACACAACACCATCACAGGAACCAACGGAATAACCTTAGAAGAAACAGCAAACAACAACACCATAAACAACAACACCATCAACACCACAACAACAGCAATAACACTCACAAACACCGCAACCAACAACACATTCAACAACAACACACTCATCGAATCAACCACATGGATAACAACAGACAGCACAAGCACAGGAAACAACCTCACAAACACCACATTCACAAACAACAACGGAAGCATAAACATCCTACAAAACGCAACAATACCAGCAAGCACAACAATCAACCAAACACACCTAAACATCACCACCAACAACGCATTCCTTAACAGTACAAATTTAACATTCTTTAATCAAAGCGCAATCATCACACTACACAACACAGACAGTTTAAGCCTAACAGACAGAGCACCATACAGAAACGGAACACAATGTTCAACAGACATCTGCACAGAAATAACAGACGCCAACACTTACGTTTTTAATGTTACCCAATTCACCAACTACTCAGCAGGAGAAAATAGCACCACACCAACCGCAAACAGCACGCAATGCGGACTTGTAAACAACAACATCAACCTCACAACAAACATCCAAAGCAACGGAACATGCTTCACCATCAACGCAAACAACATAATCTTAGACGGAGCAGGATACAACCTCACAGGAAACAACACCGGATCAGCAATACTTAACAACAACAGCTTCAGCAACATAACAATACAAAACTTCCAAAACATCACCAACTACACCATCGCAATAAACGCAACAGGAATGCAAAACAGCACCATCCAAAACAACACCATTGCAAATTCAACCCAAGGAATCATCCTTCAAAACTCATTTAACAACACTATTACAAACAGCACCATTAACACAACACAAATAACTGTACAAATCGCAGGAGTGTCAAACAACAACACCCTCAACAACAATACAATAAACAGCACAACAGGAATTGGCTTGCAAATAACCGGCAATAACTCCCAAATACTGAATAACATAATCACAAGCGGTACTGAAGAAGCAATACACCTTGCCAGCGGAGAAAATAACACCATAGATAATAACACCATTCTAAGTCAAACACAAACTCTCATTGAAGGAAATGAAAACGTATTCACTCGTAACTCTTTCCAGGCTACAGCTGGTGCTGCAATACAAATAATAACTGCACACAACAACAGCTTCATTAACAACACACTGCAAACGCTAAGCGGTGACTGGATAGAAACAGTTGGCGCCACACACAACAATTTCACCAACACAACATTCACAACAAACAACGGAAGTATCAACATACTAAACAACGCAACAATTTCTACAACCATAACAGTTGATCAAGATAACCTCAACATCACACTAAACAACGCATTTTTGAACAGCACCAATTTAACATTCTTCAACCAAACCGCACGAATCACCCTCAACAACGTAGAAAGCAGTCTAGCAATAAGCAACAAACACCCCTACCGCGATGGAACGCCTTGTTCAAACGCTATCTGCACAGAAATACAAGAAAGCAACACATACATCTTCGAAGTCACACAATTCACAAATTACAGCATGGGAGCAGGATGCGGAATACTAAACGACAGCTACACACTAACAGCAAACCTCCAAACAAACGACACATGCTTCACCATCAACACAAGCAACATAATCTTAGACGGAGCAGGATACAACCTCACAGGAAACAACAGCGGAATGGCCATCAACAACACCGGCAGTCACAACAACATAACCATAAGAAATTTCCAAAACATCAGCAATTTCAGTATCGGCATTAATGCAACAGAAATGGACAACAGCACCATAAACAACAATACATTCACACTCAACATACCAACAGGAGCAGGACAAACAGCAGCAATACTACTCACAACCAGCACCAACAACAACATCACACAAAACACAATCAACAACACTGAAAACTCAATAGGAATACTACTCTTCACAGGAACCAACACAACAACAATCACACAAAACAACATAAACACACAAAACGCAAACGCAATAAACATATTCCAATCAGAAAACAACACAATAACAAACAACAACCTAACAACCACCAACACAACAACAACCGACATCAACACAAACTCCCACCACAACACAATCACACAAAACAACATAAACACAACACACAACACAAACCCCACAATACAAATAACAACATCACAAAACAACACCATAAGCAACAACACACTAACAACACTAAACACATGGATCACCACAGACACCACAAGCACAGGCAACAACTTCACAAACACAACATTCCAAAACAACAACGGAAGCATCAACATACTAAACAACGCAACAATACCAACAAACACCAACATCACACAAAACCAACTCAACATCACCACCAACAACGCATTCCTCAACAGCACAAACCTAACATTCTTCAATCAAAGCGCAATCATCACACTACACAACACTGACAGCCTCGGACTCACAGACAGAACACCATACAGAAACGGAAGCGTGTGCAGCTCAAGCATTTGCACAGAAATAACAGACGCAGACACCTACACCTTCAACGTCACACAATTCACCAACTACTCAACAGGAGAAAACACCACACAAACACTCGCAAACGGAAGCCAATGCGGAATTGTAAGCAACGACATAACACTAACACAAAACATCCAAAGCAACGGAACCTGCTTCACCATTAACACAAGCAACATAATATTAGACGGAGCAGGCTTTAACCTAACAGGAAACACCAGCGGAATGGCCATCAACAACACAGACAGTCACAACAATATTACAATCAGAAACTTCGCAAACATCAGCAATTTCACCATCGCAATAAACGCAACAGGAATGCAAAACAGCACCATAAACAACAACACCATCACCGCCTCAGGAGGAACAAACACTTCAACAATATCCCTCACAAACAACTCCAACAATAACACAATCACAAACAACACAATCACAACAACAGACACTCAAACACGCACCATAACAATCACAGGAAGCACTCAAAACACAATCCAATACAACACACTTACCAGCAGCAACATCAACACACTCTTCATTGGAGAAGGAACTAACGATTCCACTGTCCAACATAACAACATCACAAGCAACACATCTGCTCTGCTAATGCAATCCAACGCAACAAACAACACATTCACCAACAACACATTCAACACAAGCAACACAACAACAGCAACAATAACACTTCAAAACAGCACAATTAACAACACCTTTTACAACAACACAATCATCACATTAAATACTTGGATATTCATAGACACAACAAGCACAGGAAACAACCTCACCAACACAACATTCACAACAAACAACGGAAGCATCAACATACTCAACAACGCCACCATACCAGCAAACACCAACATCACACAAGAACACCTAAACATCACCAACAACAACGCATTCCTCAACTCTACCAATTTAAGCTTCTTCAACCAAACCGCAATCATCACACTACACAACCTCAACTTTACAGACCCTCAAGCAATCGTAGACTTTGATAGCACTGGAACATTTGAAGTATGCGACAACACCAACTGCACAGAAATAAGTTACAACGGCAGCACTTTCGTATTTAACGTAAGTCATTTCACCAATTACAGCAGCAACGAGACTCCAGGAGTTCCAAACTTGACTGTTACAAAAGAAGGAAACCAGAGTTCTGTAGAAAACGGAAGTTTCATTTTATATACAATAACAATAACAAACATAGGCAATGGAACTGCACAAAATGTTACACTCAACGAAAGTTTCCCAGAAAACACCACATTTGTAAACGCAAGCCCAGAAAATGCGACAAACACAACATGGAATTTAGGAAGCATTATTCCCGACAACAGCACAGAAATCAACATAACATTACAAATAAATTCCAGTGCTGGAGTGCTTACAAACATTGTGAATGTAACCTACACTGATGGAATAACTAATTTCAGCACGAACACTTCCGCAAACACCACTGTAACTGTAACAACCCCTGCACCAACACCCACACCAACAGCACAAGGCGGTGGCAGCGGAAGCAGAAGCTTTGTTCCAGCACCAACTGTACAACAAATAACACAACAAACACAACTACCCTCAATAACACAAGTCAGACCTGAACAAAACCAGCCAGAAACAGTGCAAGCAACACAACCAGATGAATCCATTCAGGAAACAATAACAACAGATATTTCAGAACCAAAAAAAGAACAACAAGAACCCACAAAAGAATCACCAACAATAAACATAGAACCATCAACAACCGCATATGTCCTTCTTGCTGCATTAATGCTTGCAGCAATAACTCTAGTGAGCACCATAGGAAGACAAAAACACACTCATGAAATTAAAAAAGACAGCCTCATCAGCAAAGCATATCAAAAAACAAGAGAACGAGCTAACGAAAATCACTTGCACACACTCAAAACGAAAGATAGCTTCCTCCAAAAAATCAAAACCAAACTGTCAAGAAAAACATTCAAAAAACAAATAGATGACATTACAAACTTTGACAAACTAGATAACAAACTAATTGCAAAGCCTGAAAGCAATAAGAAAGAAAGAACCAATTTAATCCAAAAAATCCAAACAAAACTTCGCAAGAAAAAACTACAAAATCAACTTAAAGACATCACAAATTTCGGCGATTTAGAAAAAGAACTAACATTAATGCGCGAAAACACCAAACTGAAAAAAGATCGTCTACAAGAACTTAGCAAAACATTCAATGCAAAAACATTTAACAAAACAATAAAATCAAAACGTAACAAAAGCAGCAAATAAAAATACCCCGGAGCAGAGCTCTGGGGTACAACAAAAATCAAAGATTTTTGTGTACAAGAAAATTCCTCGAATTTTCTTTGTATTTTTAAACTTCATCGGGAAAAATCATATCGCAGCAGAGCTGCGGGGTACAAGAAAATCTTGAGATTTTCTGTACAGGAAAAGCAGGGCTTTTCCTTGTATTAGACCCAATGAAGAAATAAAAAACCCAAAAAAAGAAAAATTCGTGAGAACATACTACCAAACCATAGCACGCACAGCAACAGCAAGAACTGCGCAAATTACAATTATAATCGCAACAGTTAATTCATTCTTCACTCAAACCCCTCCATACATAGTTAAAGACAAGCCTTTTTAAATATCACTACAAGGAAGAAATATAGCTTGCAAAATAGATATTATAACGGAAAACCTAAGTTTTTAATATTATTTAGTTAGGTTTTCCGAATATCGCAGAGGCCAAATATTATTAATAATATACTGCCTCTGCTATAATTCTGAAAATGGTTAAAAAACATTAATAAAGCTCAGTTATTAACTCATCAAAATGAGTGACGAACAAACTGATTTAGGAAGCGCTCTAGTCGGAGCATATCCTGTTGCACTAAGAACTGCACGTAGACTTGGTTATACCAGTCATGAAAGAGATGACCTCGTACAAGACGCAATGCTAAAAGTACTAACCACAAACCCTGAATTAAATAGGGGATTAAGCGCATATGTTAAACGCGCTGTTCTAACAACCCACTTTGACCGATGCAGACAAAACGGCAGAAGAAATGACAGAGGCGGCCTAACATTTGAAGATAACTTAGACACCGTTATTCCAGACAAACATGATACCCCTTATGGACTTCTTGAAAGGAAAGACTTATGTGGCCAACTAGTTCCAAGACTCTCAGCAAAGGTTGGAACAGTAAATGCACAACTTCTTCTTGCAATTGAGGGTGAAGAAATAACTTATGCTGCTGCGGCAGAAAGATTCGGGCTCAAAGAAGGAACAGTAAAATCAACAATTCACCGACTAAGGAGAATAGTAGCAAACGACCCAACATTACGCACTTTTGTTTATGGAACTGCTGCTTAACTTAAAAAAATTAATCCAAACCCCAATCATCACACAGCAAACTTTTTGGAAAAGTTTGATCTAAATCGCTCGTTGTTCGCAGTTGCTCAGGAAATCATAAATCCTTTCGGATATAAATAAACACTTCGCAACTGCTCACAATCTCGCGACGAGTTGCCAAAAAATGTGCAAACCAAAAAAGTTAATCCAAACCCCAATCATCACCTGAAGAATCACTGTGCGTATGCACCTTAATTTGTTCAACAGGATGATGCATCTTCATAGGCGATTCAATTGGAGCAGCAGACAAACCAGCTAAATCCTGAACTTCCAAACGCATCTGAATCTCATCTTCAACTGCCCTCAACAAATGCTGATCAACCTGCGTTACAAAAGTAACAGCATCACCTTCCTTGCCAGCTCTACCAGTTCTGCCAATTCTATGCACATAATCCTTAGGATTTCTAGGAATATCATAATTCACAACATGAGTAACGCCCTCAATATGCAACCCTCTTGCTGCAACATCTGTAGCAACAAGAATAGTATATTTCCCTGCATTAAAATCATGAATTACCACATTACGCCTGCTCTGAGACAAACCAGAATGAATGCTAGTAGATCTAAAACCTTTACGATACAAAATATCAGACAAACTCTTTGCCCAATCTTTTGTGTTCACAAAAACAATAGTTTTTTTTGCAGCACGATCACGCAAAATTTTTGTAAGAACTGACAGTTTTTGCTTTCTATCAACACCAAACACTTGCTGTCTAATTTGCTTAACAGTTATTTCATCCTGCTGCAACATCAACTGCTCTGGATTATTCATGTATCTTTGTGAAAGCTGACAAATCTGCTCAGGCATTGTCGCAGAGAATAACATAGTTTGCCTAGATTTTGGAGTTTTTGCAAGAATACGCTCAACATCATCAATAAAACCCATATCCAACATTCTATCTGCTTCATCCAACACCACAAAACGAACTGCTGACAAATCAATAGTTTTGCGCTCAATATGATCAAGCAACCTTCCAGGCGTTGCAATAACAATATGAGCACCCCGATCAAGCGCACTAATTTGCGGACTAATACTTACACCGCCATACAACAAAATAGTTTTTGTAGCCCTATCAAGCTTTCTTACTTCACTATCGATCTGCTGCGCAAGCTCTCTTGTAGGTGCAAGAATGATCGCCTGCAATTGTTTTTGCTGAGACAACATATTAATAATTGGCAAAGCAAACGCAAACGTTTTTCCAGAACCTGTTTTACTTCTAACAATAACATCTTTTCCTGAAAGCGCCAAAGGAATTGCTTTTTCCTGCACTTCAGTAGGATCATCATATTTCAATATTTTTAGAGCTTTCAATAGCTCTGAATTTAAATTTAATTCTTCAAATTTCATTTTATATTACTCCGGGTTCAATCCCATCCTTTCTGGACAGAAAGATATTCCATGAAACCCGGCTTCATAACAGAAGAAGGTTTCTCCGAAAACAAAGCAAAAACATATTTTGCCTACCTTTCCATCTCTGAAACATAAAAGCAAACACCTCTTTATAAAGGTTTGCTTTTTGTTATTCAAAAGTAGTGAATTTTTGACGATTTGTAATTGTTTCTCAAACAGAACAATCTTTATAACCCTCCAGAAAAATAACAACTTTAACAAAAGGGTGGAAATGCAACTCGTTAAATTAAAACTAAGAAACATTAGAACATATAGAACTGCCGAAATAGATTTCCCATCAGGATTAGTTTTGCTTTCTGGAGATATTGGATCTGGAAAAAGCACAATACTTTTCGCAGTCGAATTTGCATTATTTGGATTATTGAGAGGTGAGCTTTCAGGTAATGCCTTACTGCGAAATGGATCACAAGAAGGAAGCGTAGAACTCACATTCAATGTAAGTAAAGACACCATAACAATAAGCAGAACATTAAAACGCACAAAAAACAGCGTTGAACAAGATGCAGGATATTTGATAATAAATGAAGTTAAACAAGCTGCAACTGCAACAGAACTCAAAAGCAAAATTCTTGAGTTACTTGGTTACCCTGCAGAACTATTAACCAAAAGCAAAAACTTTGTTTATAGATATACTGTGTACACCCCACAAGAGGAAATGAAAAGAATCCTGCAGGAAAGCAAAGAAGACAGAATAGCAATATTACGCAAAGTATTCAACATTGACAAATACGAAAGAATCAGCCAAAATGCAAGCAATTATGCAAAAGCATTACGGGAAAGGAAACGTGCATTTGATTTAGTAATTTCAGATCTGGAAGAAAAGAAAAAACAACACCAAGAAATTATGAAAGAGTACCAGGAAACACAAAAACAAAACACCTTGATTAAACCTCAACTGGAACAAATTCAGAATAAACTCAAAACAACAACAGAACAAGTACAAACAATAGAACTGCAACAAAAAGAAACAGAGAAATTCACAAGAACACTCCACATCACAAAAACACAACTGCAACAAAAAGAACAACAACACAAACAACTAACAGAAGATCTGCTAACAATAACAAAACAAGTTTCAGAAGCACAGCAAAACCTACCAAACCAACTTGAATCAAGCATAATCATCAAGAAAAAAGAAGAACTACAACAACAAATCATTGAGAAAGAAAAACAAATCAGAAAAACAAACACTAAACTTGCTGAGCTAGAAACACTCAAAAAACAATCAGCGACATTAAGTCAAAAAATAACAACACTCTCAAACTGTCCAACTTGCCTGCAACCTGTTGCAGATGACCACAAACACAGCATCATAAACGAAGAACAACAAAAAATTATTGCAGTTGAAAAAGGATTACAATATAACGCCCAACAAATGCTACAAATAGAACAACTTCTTACCGAACACAAAACTGCACTACAAGAAGTACAAACAAAAGAAAAAGAAATAGCCATAGCAAATGTTAAAATAAAACATGCTCAACAATTACAACAAAGAAAAACACAAATTGAAACACAGCAAACAACAACAAGCCATGAAATAAATACTGCACAAGAAACCATACAACACCTTGAACGCCAATTAAAACCCATTCAGGAAATCACTGCAGGATATGATTTATTAAGAAAAGAACAACAAGAATTACAACAACAAGAAAGATCACTCAGCATAACATATTCTAACACTCTTCAGAAAACACAATTAATTCAACAACAAATTGTTAAATTAGAACAAGAAATAACCAAAAAAGAAAACGCGAAGAAAACACTGCAAAGAACACAACACGTACACCAATGGATAACAGATTACTTCACACCACTCATGGACATTATCGAGAAACACGTCATGACAACAATACACCACGAATTTAACGCAGTATTTCAAGAATGGTTTTCAATGCTGGTTGAAGATGTTCTAAGCGCGAAACTCAATGACACATTCACGCCAACAATACAACAAAACGGATATGATCTCGAAGTTGAACACTTAAGCGGAGGAGAAAAAACAGCCTGTGCATTAGCATACAGGCTTGCTTTGAATAAGACAATAAATTCTTTAATTAGCGGAATACAAACAAAAGACTTGATTGTTCTTGATGAACCAACAGACGGATTTAGCTCAGAGCAATTAGATAAAATGCGAGATGTTTTAGCACAACTGCCTTTGAATCAGATAGTAGTTGTAAGTCACGAACAAAAAATAGAAAGTTTTGCAGATCAAATAATTCGAGTGCATAAGGTTGATGGAGAAAGTAAAATTACCAGTTAAGGAAGGAACGTGAGCTTCTTATATTCTTGCGACCAGAAAATTATTTTACGGATGTTTTTGAATTTATTTCTCAAATATTGTGAGAAACTCTTCTGGTGTAAGAACTTTGATTCCTTTAAATTCACCTATGCGCAAATGGTGCTTGTCTTGACTGACAATGTACTGTGCGTTTGCCGCGATTGCTGCTTCAAAGAATTTGTTATCATCTGGATCATCTTTGACTAAGTCCAACTTGTTTATTGGTGCAACAATTAATGAGCGTTCAAGAATTTCTTTTTCCCAAGCAGAGATTTTTTCTTCTGTAAGTTTAATTTTAAACTCAAATAGAGTTTCCACAAGCTCTTTTACTATTTCCTCAGAAGTTACTGTTTCAAATTTGCCTTCTTTCCATGCGTCAATAATTTGAGCGCAATAATTTCCGGGCCAGAATATACCACTGATAAAAATATTTGTATCGAGAACAACCCGTATCATTTTTTCTTTCGAGCACGCACTCTTTTTATTGCATCTTCAACATCTTGAGGCGTTATGCCTGATTCTTTAACATGCTTTCTTGTTTCGCGTAACAATCGTTCAAATTGTTCTTTAGGAGGAGCGTGAATTTTCTTTAACAGAATAGTATCTCCCGAGCCCATTACGACAAACTTTTCTCCCTCAACTAAATGCATTTTTTCTCTCACCCCGTGAGGTATCACAATCTGCCCTCGAGAACTCATACTTGTTACTTCAACTGTCTCCGAATTCATACTTGCTGATAAGATTATCTTATTAATAAGCTTTTTGGTTTTTAGTATGATGAATCATTGATTATGCAAACGAGATGGTTATTGAATAGTTGAGTGATCAAGTTCAGGGCAAAAAAGTCAGTTTCTTATATTCTTGCGACCAGAAAATTATTTTACGGATGTTTTTGAATTTGTGCCGTAACTCGTTCAATAACTTCTCCAATTCTTCCCTGCCCTTCACTTCTACTTCAATCTCAATATCACAAGTTCCGATAATTTTTTGCAGCCAAACAACATTTGGATGTGCATCAGCCCAAGATTCTATTTCATTCAGATTATCATTAGTATCAAGATAAATTTCAAGAAAATAATTCGTAAAACCCAATTTGATAAAATCTATATCTGCACGATACCCTAAAATAAACTTTTTTTTCTCAAGTGCTTTGATCTTATTAGAAACAGTTGTTTGCGGAATTTTCAATTTTTGTGAAATTTGCACTGTAGAACATCTTGCATTCTCTGCCAGCTCTTTCAAGATGAGAAAATCTTGATCATCATAATGTTCTTCTTCTGTTGGTTCCAAACTCAATTGTTTGTCGTGATATTTTTTGTTGAACAAATAATCTTTAGGATATTGGCGAAATGTTGAAAAAATAGTGTGCTGATATTTAATGAGCGTTGATCCGAGATTTCTTTTAACTTTCAAAATAATTTTTTCCATGTCGTAAATTGATTTAAGCCAAATAACGAAACCATACCGGTAAGGATAATCCATTCTAAATATAATACCTAAATTAAGCTCTCTATCAAGAAAATCTACTATTTTTTGTTCTTCTTTTTCATCCAACTCTTCTAAATCAAGATATAAACGCAGCGTATGATAGCCAAGCTTGAACATATCCAACACAGGAAAATATCTTTTGATTATTTTTGCATCTTGTAGTTTTTTAATTCTATAAGCAACAACATCCTTATTTGATTTGACTTTTTTGGCAATTTGATTTATCGGCAACCTCGCATCCCAATCAATCACTTCCAAAATTTTCCAATCCAGTTTGTCCATTTTTTAGTTTAATACCAATTTATTTATAAATTTTTGCTAAAAAGCTTAAATTTTAAAGCAAAGTTTTATTTTCTTAATTATTCATTTAGTACAATAATGTGGAAAAACTAGTGTGGAAAAACTTAGCGCCAAAACTAATACGGAAAAGAATAATTATTGAAGGAACTACAGAAAAAATTGTTGAGCCTGAAGATATCAAGAAATATTTAGTTGAACTTTCAAAAGTTGTTAAAATGACTGTACTTTCAGATCCAGTCGCATACACTGCACACGAGGATGGATATGGAGGTTGGATTCATTGGAAAACCTCTGGAGCACATTTCTACAGTTATCCAACAAACCCTCCGTTATTTACTGTTGATTGTTACACGTGCAAACCTTTTATTCCAGAAGAAGCTGTTGAGTTTACAAGAAAATTTTTCAGCGCAAAAGAAACTGTCTGGAAAGAAATAGAAATTTAATCCTTGATTTCCAAATCAATATCAATATTTTCAACATTTGTTCGCCATTCAAACAATCTTGCTCTTGGATCATCAGCAGGATATGGGCGATGCACGCACTTTACAAATGTGTTTGCAACTGTTTTGAAACCTTTTGCACGCGCATCAACGTAAAAAGCCATATCTTCTCCAGAATGACCTATTTTTCTAAACGGAACTTCTTGAAGCACTCTTTTTGAAATAAGTGTGCAACCAAAACCCGCTGCACCAATCTCAAGCAATTGATTAACCGCAGCTCCTTCATATGTATACAGCTGACATTCACCTTTTCCCAAATCTTTAAACAATACTGGAGCAATTGTATTTTTGCCATCAATGTAAAAATTATTCAAATAAACACCTGTAACCACATCTTCTTTTAATGCGACAAGCCAAAGAAGTGCCTGTTGAGGAAGCAAGACATCACTATCAACCATAAACAAATAATCATGCCCTTTTTCCAGCGCATAATTACGCAAATAATTCCTGCCGTTCAGAATTTTATCAATTTTCTCACCGGCTGGTTTTGGATCAACAACAACTGAAATAGTTTCATCATTCAATGTTTTTGACTCAATCAATTTTGCATACACATCCTGACCGTGATTCACAACAAATAACACATCCCCTTTAGCTGATTGAGCACGCAAGCAAGCAAGAAATTCATCTAAGCAATACTCGTCTGCTTTTGATGTTACTATTCCTACTAAAACTGTCGGCATACACTTTTGCTGAACAAACGAATATATAAAATAAATCTTTTCCATATTAAAAATAATTATTTTCGTGTAAAAGTTTAAATAGTATATAAACAACAAAACACTCAATTAAAGGGGGGTTAATGACCAAAATACCATACATTCAAAAGCGAGACGGCTCGCTTGAACCATTTAAAGAAGAAAAAATAAAAGCAAGCATTGAACAAGCCATAAAAACTACTGGGAAAAAAATAAACACTGCAAAAATTCTGCAAAAAATTTTTTCTGATCTTGAAAAACAATTCACAACAATAACACCAACAACACAATACATTCACGACATTATAAAAGAAAACCTAGACAACTTTGCAAAAGAAGCCAGCAAAAAATACCAGCAACACAAAAAAGAAAAACACATCATTGAATTCAGAACAACACTCGGCATACGAGACGAACTTCATCTAAGTCAAAACTCCATCGCAGTCCTCAAATCAAGATACTTGCTTCGAGATGAAAACGGAAATATAACAGAAACCCCTATCCGCTTATTCAGACGCGTTGCAAAAGCAATCGCACAAGCAGACAGCTTGTACAAAAAAGGCGCTCTCAAAAAAACAGAAGAAGAATTTTTCAACATTCTCAGCAACCTTGACTTTCTGCCAAACACACCAACACTAATGAACGCAGGAACAGACCTTGGACAATTAAGCGCGTGCTTTGTCCTGCCTGTCGGCGACTCACTTGATGAAATATTTGACAGCATAAAATTAGCAGCCATAATACAACAAAGCGGCGGAGGAACAGGATTTTCATTCTCACAAATCAGACCACAAGGAGATCTTGTTAAAAGCACTAAAGGGGCTGCTTCTGGTCCAGTAAGCTTCATGCGCATCTTTGACACAACAACAGACATTATCAAACAAGGAAGCAAAAGAAGAGGAGCAAACATGGGCATACTGCACTGCACGCACCCCGATATTCTAAAATTCATCGTTGCAAAACGAACAGGAAACTTTGTTAACTTTAATTTATCCATAGCAGTAACAGAACAATTTATGCAAGCTGTATTAAAAAACCAACAATACCATCTTGTTAATCCTCGAACAAACAAAAAAACAAACCAAGTAAATGCTTCAACAGTCTTTGACATAATCGCAGAAAACGCATGGAAAACAGGCGACCCAGGAATCATCTTTATAGATGAAATAAACAAAACAAACCCCACAAACCACATAGGACTTATCGACAGCACAAACCCATGCGGCGAACAACCACTACACCCATACGAAAGCTGCAACCTAGGAAGCATCAACTTAGCACACATGCTTAAACAAAACAAATTTGACTGGGACAAATTCAAAAAAATAATACACACAGCAATACACTTCCTGGATAACGTCATAGATGTAAACAAATATCCCGATCAAAAAATAGAAGAAATCACCAAAGCAAACAGAAGAATAGGATTAGGAATTATGGGTTTTGCAGAATTACTAATTAAACTAAACCTGCCTTATGATTCAGATAAAGCACTGCAGTTTGCAGAAAAACTCATGAAATTCATTAACGAAGAAGCACGAAAAGAAAGCAACAAATTAGCAGAAGAACGCGGAAGCTTCCCAAACATTGCAAAAAGTACATGGAAACAACCAACACGAAACGCAACAGTAACAACAATCGCACCAACAGGAACCATATCAATCATAGCAAACGCAACATCAGGAATAGAACCATTATTTGCAATAAGCTATGCACGCACATTCCAAAACACACAATTACTTGAAATAAACAAAACATTCGAGGAAATAGCACGTGCACATGGATTCTACAGCGTTGATATTATGACAAAAATAGCAAAAACAGGAAGCGTCCAAGGACTAAAAGAAGTTCCAAAAGACATACAAAAAATATTCAAAACAGCACACGAAATAAAACCAGACTGGCATGTAAAAATGCAGGCTGTTTTCCAGAAATATTGTGATAACGCTGTCAGCAAAACCATCAACCTGCCAGAAAATGCCACTATTGATGATATAAAAAAAGCATACTTGCTGGCTCATAAGTTAAAATGCAAAGGAATAACTATATATAGATACACAAGCAAAAAAGAACAAATACTACAAAAAGGGATTGTTAGTGTTCCTTCTGAATACTCCGGCGGTAAATGCGAAGAATGCAGTTATTGACCGAACTAAAAAAAAATCAATTTCATCACTGACCTCTCCTCACGAATGTTTATATATCATTTTCACTCTATTAGAACTCTAGATGGGTCGAAAGCAACAAAGACATAACATTTCTGACGGCATACATGACGACATCATCCGCTCTGGTTTTTGCGTTGTAGCAGAAGTAACAAACGGAGACAGAAGAGTTCCTGGACATTATAAATTTGGTCAAGCACGCGATGCAAGCACAAAACTTCGGAGAGAACTTTCTGGAAAAGGCGTAAATGTATACGTCGCAGTTATTGCGTATCAGCCAGAACCAACACCATGGGACGTTTTTGACACCAGAGGAATTGACTTTGTTTGCAGAGCAGATTATGGTAACGCTGATGCTCTTCCAACACTTGATATGTGCATAGGACTTATCCCCGGAGATCAAAGAAGCACTGCAAAACAAATCTTACGTTTAGCTGAACAAGACGAACCAATTGGAAGATTACTCACACCACAACTTGACTGGGAAACATATCAAGCAACATACCCTGGTTTAACGAACGGAGCAACTCTTGATGAATATCTTGGAAGAATGGGCGGGTACAAAGGACACTTCTTAGAACAAGAAACTGCACGACGATTAGCCAGAGATGGTGTAGCCATTCACGTCAGAGTCCCATACCACAAACGAAACACTCTGAAAGATGCAGACACCGTAAGTTTTGGACCAGAAAACGCAATACTTGAACCATTCAGAGACAGAACATTTGACGTTGACTATGAAAGCAATAAAGTTCGACAGAGGAAAGTCGCTTAACAATTATCTTTTAGCAAGCTTCCACATTGTTTCAAAAAACTGATTAAAAGCATTTACTGTTTCTTTGTTTTTGATATTTATAGCGATTGGTTTTTTTAATGCAATAACAATCAACACATAATCTTTGTAAATATAAAATTCATTTGGCGTTCGCCCTTCCAGAAGGCGAACTACCAACAGTCGATTTTCCGAAAGAACATTAAGAAATTTTTTCTAAAAACAAAAAGTAATTCACTTACCTGCTCGCATCAGCTTGTCTTTCGATTTCAAGCTTTTTGACAATTGCCATTGTTTTGCCATCAAGATTAAACGCGCCAATAAGTTCATCTGCTAATGCACTTGCAAGTGCTTTTTTCTTTTTGAAACATTTATCATATGCTCCCTGACAGAAATAACGCAATGCAATATCAACTCTTCTTTGAGGTGCACAATCAACCGCTTTAGGATATCTTGCACCACCATATTCAATTGCAACAATTTCTTCGCGAGGAGCAGCATTCTCAATTGCTCTAACCAAAACTTTAATTGGATTCTCATTCAATTTTTTTTCAATAATCTCAAAGGCAGTACGAACTGCATTATACGCAATTGTACTCTTGCCAGTCATATGACCAGAACTCTTGAAATGCTTTTTACTTTTGTGACCAGTAATAGAAATTTTGTTAATTAATCGTTCAACAATAAACGTTCTTGATTTATGAAAACGCTTGCCTGCATATCTTGCTCCTGTTTTTGGAACAAAACGAGGCTCAAGAGAAATATAACGCTGCAATCCAGAATCTTCAACAGAAACATCCCCAACGCTCCATCTATTAAAAGTTAATATGCTCATTTTCTTGCCTTCTCAAGTTTCTTCTTCAATAATGCATCCAAACTTTGATTGTTAACTTTGATAACCTGCCAACGAACACCAGGAAGATCCCCTTTAGACTTGCCCTGCGTACCACCAATTGATTCAATCAATACTTCATCATGCTCATCGATTAATTTCTGTGCACCATCTCTCGGCATAAACGCAGTAACTTGTCTGCCATTCTTAATTAACTGAACACGACAACATTTACGCATTGCAGAGTTTGGCTGCTTTGCCTCTTTCTGAACTTTCTCGAGAACAATTCCCTTTGCCTGAGACGCACCCTCCAACGGATCTGATTTTGATTTCAAATTAAGAACACGCGAAACATAATCTTTACTCATCCATTTACCTTTATGACGACGGCGCTTCAACGCCTTTGCTGTATTCAATCCAGATGGTTTGTTTCCCATTTTATATCACTTTTAACTCCTTAATTGGAAAGTATCTTTTAACAATGCTCTCAAATGCACGCAAATTTGATGCTCCACGTCCTATCAGCAAACCACGGGTTTTTAAATCTTTCGCCGACAAAATAACAGCATCACCGTCAAGAGATATATCTGCAAGTTCCAAAGGGGCAACCACTTTTTTCACAAATTCCAAGAGATCTGACTTAAACTCCACAATCCTTATTTTTTTCTTCAATCTCCTCTCAAGATCACGAACATTCTGGCCACCTTTTCCAATAGCCTTGCCAATTTCCCCTTCCTGCACAACAAAAATAACCTGATCAGGAAGCAAAACACAATCTTTCACATCAGCACGCGTTAATTTCTCAAATAATGAAATAGTTTGCATTGCATTTGTATCAAGAACAAATTTCATGCAGTCACGCCAATAACAGAAATTGCAAATGGCTTCTTGCATTTTGCTCCAATATCTTCATTGGATTCAAAAAGATCAACACACTCAACTTTTTGCAATTCACACAACGCATAAACACCCTTCTTAACATCCTCAGCACAATTTGAAGCCAAAAATATTTTTTTAAGTTTTCCCTGGCGAAGCAAACTCACTGCTTTTTCCGTACCAAGCACAAGCTTTCCTGAAACTAACAAATGCTTTAATTCCTCACCAACATCTGTAAAACCTTTTGCCATTTACTCCTCCCTCTTTGCCACAAGTCTTGGCAAACCTGTTCCGAGCGGACCTGTCTGATTCAACATAACATTCTCAACAACACTGTTTAATTTGTCAACTTCTCCTTTCAAAGAAGCATTAATAACATGCTTAATCGGTGTTTCAAAAGAAGCTCTTGCCAACACAGATGCCTTCTCGCTAACAACACCATAACGCGTAATGCCTTTAATTTCACCACCAGCAGTCATCGTATCAGCAACCAACATAATATGACGAATATCAACGTTCAACCCTTGCGTTTCAATCACTTTAAACAATTCATCAATAATTGCCTGTCGTGCTGCCTCAATACCAAACAAATCACGAATTTCATGAATATCATTCGTTACTGTTCTATCAGTATCAACAAAATCAAGCTCAAAAACCTTTTTCAAATTACTTCCTGCAGTGATAATAATAAATTCTTCCTGACGTTTCACTGGAAGAACCTGCGTAACTCCCTTAACACCTTTCACATACACATCTTTCGCCCTTTCCTTAACCCTATATAATTCATTCAAACCTTTTGTTTCATCTTTTTCTTTTAACTTCAACGTTAACACATTACCTGAACGTTTAACAGAAACACCCGTCAAACCTTTTTCAACTGCCTTTGCAATCTCATCAAAAGTTGCATCAACAAGCTTAACAGTTGCTTCATCGAGAACAACATCAATTGTCAAATCACCAATATTTAAAGAGAATTCTTTTGCAACATCTCCCAAACTAGTTTCCTTAACACGCAAAGCAATTTCACGAATATCCTTGCCTTTATTGTACGGTGATTTCAAATAAATTTCCATGTTCGGAGTTTTAATAGATTTTCTGCCGTCCAAAATTTCAATAATACGAGGCAAACCCATCGTAACATTCATCTCTGCAACACCTGCAAAGTGGAATGTATTCAAAGTCATCTGTGTGCCTGGCTCGCCAATACTTTCTGCACTAACTAAACCAACAGCTTCACCTGCATCAATCTTTGCAGCTTCATACTCTTCCAAAACTTTTTTTGCAATTTTCTTAAGTTTTGCTGCAGGAGCAAGCTCTTCAATTTCCTGAAGCAACTTCAATGGAAGCTTATCTTCAAATTCTGCAAGATCTTTATGCACCATTTTATTCCAACTCCACAATTCTTTTTACATCAATCTTCCCATTCTCAGATCGTGAAACATCAACACCATCTTCTCCATATGCAAACTGAATAATTCTGCCAGATGCATCACGAACAGTACCATCATATTCAACTTTCAAATCCTGTAATGCATTTGCCAATCTGCGATACAAGTAACCCGATTTTGGCGTTCTCAAAGCAGTATCCATAAGTGAATCCCTACCAGTCATTGCGAAAAAGAAAAACTCTTTTGGATTAATTCCTTTCTTCAAACTATTCAAAATAAATCCTCTTGATTCAGGACTCAAATCGCCTTTTTTGAAACAACTCAAAGTTCTTCCAGAATATCCTTTATCAATGCGCTTGCCACGCAATGCCTGCTGACCAACACAAGCACTCATCTGAATAAGAGAAGTAATACTACCTCTTGAACCAGAGAACATCATGACTGCTGCATTGTTTTTATCAGTGATAAACTGCCTGATAACTTTGCCACATTCATTACGCGCTTTGTTCAAACGCTCCAAAATTTTCATTTCCAAAGTTTCTGCAACAGAACGTCCCGGGAATGCTTCCAAGCTTCCTTCTTTGAACTGTTTGATCAGCAATGCAACATCCTCTTCTGCCTTATGAAGCAAATCATCAATCTGATTTGTTGCTTCTTTTGGCAAATCTTCATCTGCAATGCCAGTTGTGAAACCAGACAACATCAAATACTCAATACCAAGATTTGCAATCTGATGCAAAATCTTGATTGTTCTTGCAGGACCATATTGCTTGTGCAACAATCTCAACAAACGACCTTCTCCTTCTCCCCCTATGGCTTTTGTATCAACAGTACCTTCAATCAATTTACCATCTTTAATCACAACAGGATCACCAGAACGCGAAACTCCTTTATAATTAAAATCTTCAGGAAGCAACATACTAAACACTTCTTTACCAGATATTTTTTTCTTGCCTGCAACCTTTAACAAATCAGTAATACCAACAGCGGCAAGCAACAACATTGCCTGTTGCGGCGTCAAATCATCTTTCTTTGACAACAAATAATTACCAGTAATCGCATCATGAATACAACCAATAACAGACAAACCATATCTTGGAGAGATAAGCTGAGTTTGTACCTGCATTAAAATCTCTGCTTCTGCACGGGATTCCTCTGTCTGAGGAATATGCAAGTTCATCTCATCACCGTCAAAATCTGCATTGTAAGGATTACATACTGCTGGATTCAAACGCAATGTTCTTCCCGGCAACACCCTCACTCTGTGGCACATCATGCTCATTCTGTGCAAAGACGGCTGCCTATTGAAAATTGCAATATCACCGTCCATCAAATGACGTTCAACAACATAACCAGGCTGTAATTCTTCAAGCGCTGCTTCTTTTGTTTCCTCAGTAATTCTCTTTTTCTTACCATCAGGGCGAACAACATAATTTGCTCCAGGATATTCTTGCGGTCCTCTCTGTACAAATTTTTTCAAATATTCCATGTTCCAATCATTCACTGTTTCCGGAACACTCAACTTCATCGCAATAATTTTTGGAACACCAACTTCATCAAGCGCCAAATAAGGATCAGGCGAAATAACAGTACGCGCACAGAAATTAGTACGCTTACCTGCCAAATTATGCCTGATACGACCTTCCTTACTTTTGATACGCTCAGAAATCGTCTTTAATGGCTGACCAGACCTGTGTCTCGCAGGAGGCAATTGTGCAACATCATTATCAAAAAAAGTTGTTACATGATACTGCAACAAATCCCATAAGTCTTCAATAATAATTTCAGGAGCACCAGCATTAATATTTTCAAACAAACGCTGATTAATACGAACAATATCACCAAGTTTATGAGTCAAATCATCTTCAGAACGCTCACCACTCTCCAAAGTAATAGAAGGTCTTACTGTAACCGGAGGAATTGGAAGCACTGTTAAAATCATCCATTCGGGACGAGCCGTATTTGGATTCAAACCAAAAATTTCCAAATCTTCATCTGGAATTTTTTCTAGTCTTGCACGCACTTCAATAGGAGACAATCTTCTGTCACCTTCAACAAAACCTGTTGGCTTCTCAATAGAAACTTTTTCCAACTTATTGCCTGTAAACGGATTCTTGCCACCTCTACATGACTGCGCAACAAGTGCTTTAACTGCTTTACGACGCTCTGCCTGACCTTCTTCTTCCTCTATTTTATCCAAATGTCCTTTTGCTTTTGCCAACTTTTCAGGAGCGATTAACAATCTGCCAGTTTCAGGACAAGTTGCACGCAACAAATCAAGAATAACCGAAACAAATTTCACATGAACAACAGGACGCGCAAGTTCAATGTAACCAAAATGACCAATACACTCTTTTAATTTTGCACCACATGTTTTACAACGCAAACCAGGATCAATAACACCCAAACGAACATCCATTAAGCCCCCATCTACAGGATAACCCTCTTTATCATACAATTCAGGAGTAACAATTTTAGCAGAAGCCATCTTCTTAATCATCTTCGGAGAAAGAACACCAAACACCACACTAGAAACCTGCTTGTAGACGTAGTGAGTCATTGATTCCATACGCTCACGTGAAAACTGTTCTTTATCAACAGTTCTTTCTACTACTTCCTGCACTCCTTCAGCTGTTTTTTCCTCAACTGCTTCGTTTTTCTTTGCCATAATTACTCCATATTCGTTAATATTTACTCTTCAATATAAGCCTTGGATAAATACCCAAACTCTTGAACTCATCAAGTATCAACTTAAACGCATAACTTAACTCAATATCACTAATCTCAACATTCTCACCGCAAATAGGACAATAACGTTTGTCCTTAAACGCGTCATGGATTGCTAAAATACCACAACCTTCGCACACTGGAACAATTGTTCTGTCAGAATCAAAACGTTCCTTCAATAATAAGCTTGCACCATGTGCAACAAAAGTGTCTTTTTCCATCTCTCCTAATCTTAAACCGCCTTCTTTTGCACGACCTTCAGTAGGCTGCCGAGTTAACAACTGAATAGGACCTCTTGCTCTACTATGAATCTTATTCGCAACCATGTGCTTTAATTTCAAATAATACATGTTGCCAACAAAAATTCTCACATCAAACTGCTCACCAGTCATACCATTATACAAAGTTTCTGTTCCTTTTTCATTAAAACCTAACTCGCACAACTCTTTACGAATTGCTTCCTCAGGCTCTCCACTAAAAGTTGTGCCGTCAACATATCTGCCTGACAACGCACAAGTTTTCCCTGCAATCAACTCAATCATATGTGAAACAGTCATACGAGATGTTATACCATGAGGAGTAAACAACAAATCAGGAATCACACCCTTTGATGTGAACGGCATGTTTGCCTCTGGAACAATAATACCAACAACACCTTTTTGTCCGTGACGCGAAACAAACTTATCACCAACTTCAGGAATTCTTTGGTCTCTCAAACGCACTTGTATAAGCTTGTTACCTTCTTCATTTTCAGTTAACACAACAAAATCAACAACTCCCTCTTCACCATGACGCAGCGAAACAGAACTTTCCCTGCGTATATTTGATGCAAGACTGTACTCTTCAAGATTAGACAAGAAACGAGGAGGAGAAGTTTTACCAATAACAACATCCTCTTCTCCTACTTTTGCTTCAGTATACACAATACCATCATCTTCCAACAAACGATAATCATCTTCTGTTTTGTAACCTTTAACATCTTTATCAGGAATACCAATTGTGTCCATCAGACCACCAGAATATCTGAGCTCTGAAGAGACCGCAGGACGGAAATACGTGCTTCTGCCAAATCCTCTTTCAATCGAACCTTTGTTAATGATAACTGCATCTTCCATATTGTAACCTTTGTAACACATAATTGCAACAACAATATTCTGACCACTCGGGTGTGCATTATACTCAGACAAATCATGCATTTCAGTAGTAACCAAAGGTTTTTGAGGATAATGCAACAAACTTACATCCATATCCATACGAACAGGATAATTTGCAGCATACAAACCAATAGACTGCTTCAAATTTCTGCTACCAATGATCAAACGCGCAGACTGAATAAAATCGCCATAAGGAATCAAACTTGTAACAACTCCCAACATTGCAATAGGAGAAATTTCTAAATGAGTATGTTCAGGAGTTAATTCTTCATCTGAAAAAGCAATCAATGCATTCTCTTCTTCACCAGCATCAAGAAATTCAACAACACCCTGATTAATCAAATCAGACCATGACGATTCACCTTTTTGTAATTGCTTCACATGCTTATCAGTCAAGGCAGGCATGCCGTTAGTCACAACAATAAGAGGCCTTCTGCATCTCCCACGTCTTGTTTCAACATAAACTTGATCCATGTTTTGATCAAAGAAAACATTCATTTCACCAGACAACAAACCTGCACGCCTATCCTGACGCAGTTTGTCAGTAAAAGAACTGCCAGTATCCACAGTTCCAGCAAAAACACCATTCAAATATACTTCACTCATTTCGCAACCCTCAAACCAATCTCGTTCAAATGCTTCAACATTTTTTCTGCACTTGTATCTTTGCTTACTGTTGCGAGCATGCTAAAATTTTTTCGCAAACCTATATTTGTACCCTCTGGAGTTTCACACGGACACAAGCGACCAAGATGAGTAGCATGCAATTCTCTTGCTTCAAAATTTTCCTGACTAGAATTCAAAGGAGAAACAACACGCTGTAAATGAGACAAAGTATTCAGGAAATTCAAACGCTGAATACGCTGTGAAACTCCTTTCCTGCCACCAACCCAGTTGCCAGTTGCCATCGCACTATAAATCCTGCTCGTCAACAATTTATCTCTTATAATAACTTTAATGCTCGGAAACTTGCCGCGTTTCACAATGCGCTGGAAATTGTACAATAGGTCTCCAATCAATACTTTCAAATTCATCCTAAACAAATCAGCAAGCAAGTCACCAGACATTTTAATACGCTTGTTCATGTAATGATCTTTATCGTCAACCGGAGCATTGCCTCGCTCAACTGCAACATATTTCTTTAACATCTTACACAAATTGTGCGCTTTCCAAATTCTATCTTGATCTTTCAAACCAATGTGAGGAAGCAAATATTTATCAAGCAACTCATTAATTCTTTCAAGACGAATTTCTCTTGTTTGCGTGATACCTGATGCTTTTGCAACACGATCCATTGCCTCTTCAACATCTTTCACATCAACAAACTCATACAAATTAATCATCACTTCATCAAGCTGCTCATCACTCACAGCCTGCATAATCTCCTCATCTTTCAAACCAAGAGCTTTTACAACAAGAATCAAAGGAACACGCTTAACTCTTGTAAAACTCAAATAATAGATTCCGTCCTTCATCCGCTCAATCGTGTGAGGAATTTTGTAGGAAGCATGTTCACTGAATAATTTTCCAGTATGTTTTGAAACACCTGTTGACTCAGAACTCACCAAAAACTTGTTTGCACCAAGATCCTCAGTATTAACAAGCACACGCTCAGTTCCATTAATCAAAAAATACCCGCCTGGCTCGTCAGGATCTTCACCTTTCTCAATCAAATCTTCTCTTGACAATTTGCTCAAATGACAATATTTGCTGTGCAGCATAATTGGCAAATTACCAATTTGTGTAGTGAAACTTTCTCTTTGCACATCATTCACATGCGCAGAAACCTCAATATATATAGGGGCTGCATAGCTAAGTTTTCTCAATCTTGCTTCAGCAGGATAAATTGGCCTTTTACTTCCATCAGCTTCAGTAATCTCAGGCTTTGTCACCCAAATTTTGTCCAAGCGAATCTTAAAAGATTCAACATTTGGCGGAATAATCGTTGGCTCAACAAGCTTGTTTTCTTCCAGAATAATATTCAATTCATGCTCAACAAAATGATTAAAACTTTCAATATTGGAATTTACAAAATTATGCTCTTCAAAAAACTTTTTGATTAAAACCTTTGCAACAGTCACGCAGACACCCTCCTGTAAAACACTGTTTCACCTGCAGTTGCGCTCTTTCTTGATATTTTAACAATATCTCCTTCTTTAACATCCAAGCTTTGAATTACAGGATCGTTTTTTGCAATACGAGGCAAGTTTTGCAACTCAATCACATATTTTTCAAATAGCTCTGTGCGCTCTTTTTCTGAAAGTTTTGTGTGCTTTGGAACAAGCACGTGTTTTGTCACATCAAAAGTTTTTGCCATTTTAGTTCATTACCATAACGGGCCGGACGGGACTTTCAATCACGTTTGTGAATTTGAACCCGCAACCCTCTGGTTTCATCCAGCAGTAAAAGCCAGATGCTCTAGCCAGGTTGAGCTACCGGCCCGTGAATATGTTATTTGATATTATTGATGATGAATAAAAGTATGCTCTGTAGGATATCCCTGTAAATGTGTAGAAAAATGATGTCTTCAAACCCATGTTGCGCACTAACCTGTGATGATAAGCAATTTGGGAAAAGAGGGGGTATATAAAGCTTGCCTTTTTAAAGCGTTTAAAACAAGGAAAATCATTTACACTTATAAGTAGTAAAACAAAGGAAGTTTTATAAACATCTTACAAAAATTATTTGTTTATGGAGAGAAAATTAGGCTTAACAACAGTTGCGATATGCAGCGCAGTGAATGCTGCTACTGCAGATGACATTGAAAGAGAAGAAGCACCAGAACAAATAAATCAATCGCATTCATTAGAAGATGCTTTATTTATTGCAAATTGGACAAGAAAAAACTACGATGAAGAACTGAACATGCGCCCTGTTCCAAGCGTAAGAAGCTACATAGTAAACATCATCCTTGAAGGAGAAAAAATCACAATGAATTACGTGGATGTTTCACCTGAAGGACCTGGAAAAAAAGATGTTCTCCGCATAGAAATACACAGAGCTGACTCAACAAATTACTACAAAGACAAAGGACTAGATGGATTTTTTGACTCCAACAAACAGCCTATTGGGCACGATTATTTTGCATCTGTACCTGTAAACGTACTGAATAATAACAATGTACAAGCTCATTACTGCTCACTTTTGAAAAAAATCAAAGAAGCATTAACAACCAGACCAGAACCAACTGCGCCAGAAGTTAGAACAATCGCGCAATATTTAAAAGATCACGCTGATAAAGTTGATGACATAAAAAGAAATGATGGAACAACAGTAAAAGTGTACCTCAAACAAATAGACGCAAACGGAACAATATATACTGTAAGATATTATGACAAAGGAGTACAAGGAACAAACAACACTATTGGATCAGAAGACACGATAACAGTAATGTGGCCAAGAAAAAACGGAGGATACATCACACTACTTGACGATAGACTCAACGGGCTAACAGCAGATGAGCCGGGAAAAGACAAACTCATAGGATCAACAAAATATCCAGAAAACTCAACACAGTGGACACCAGAACAAAAAACAAAACTAGAAACAGCCTACAGAAGATTCTTAGAACAAGCTAAAAAAACTACGATGAATAATTAATTAATCAAAACATTTTTCTACTAACAAAATAGAGTGATTTTATGGCTTGGAAAAACCTTGCAACAGTTGCGATCGCGCCAGCAATTCTTGCATCTCAAATAAGTGCAGATGATATAACAAGAGAGGATGCACCCCAACCCATAACAACAGAGTTCAGTATAGCTGATCTCATTAAAAACGAAACACTAAATCACGTACGCGTGCGCTATGAAAATACTGACTGGGTTGAATTTGATACGCGAGGAAATTCTTTAGACGCATTAAACACCGCCATCGAACGCACACCAAACAGAATACTCGGAAAATTAGAAGCACAAATTTTTTCCAATGTTCCAAAAGAAACCGACAAAGAGACTGTTCGTGTAAGTGAATTTGCTAACAACGCGCTCAATGACATAGGATACAATCAAGGCCTGTTTGTTTTTACAGATAACGAAAGAAATTACACTGTGCGAGTATTTGGCGAAAATGAAACATATTCATCATCATATGAGCATCCTGTGCCTCAAACAGGCAAGCCTGACAGAATAATTGCGTACTATCACAAACAAATTATTGAAACAAAAGCAGGCAAAGCAACATTTGTAACACGCGTTGACCTTTCAGAAATGCAACTCCAAAATTTTTCTTTAGATTCATTAAGAAAGCGTGTTGGTGAACGTCTTGATGCAGAAACGTTAAAAATACCAACCACTCAAGTACGCAAAAAATATTTAACAAGCAAAACATCAACTCCACTCGATGACTTAGTCGTAACTGTTGACCCACAACAAGCAGAACAAATCGCCGTCACGTACATGTACGCTTTTAATTTAACAGATATAACCAAAGATAATATAACAAACGGTCGCCTAAGACTCGGACTCGAAAGACAGTTTAGTTTTGATGTTGATGATACGGGCTTAATACACGTTCATTACCAAAAAGACCTTTCAAGCAATGACTTGCCAGAAACTCTATCAGACGGCATCTTAATTGATAGCAAAGGAAGAGCTGTACGACTAAAAAAAGGAGAACGATTGTTGCATACACAATATGCAATGACTTATGAAAAAGATGCAAACGCCGGTATTCGTGCCTGGCCATACCGAGTTGCAAACCCTCGCGTTTATCCTGATCTTGAAAATCAACATCCAACAGCAAAAACATTTGAAGAGTTAGACATTAGTTTTCAAGAAAGAGATGAAATTAAACCAATCACAACAATACAGTTGGAAGACATAGTCAGAGACCCTGAAAAAATTACAGCGGAAGAAAAAGAAAAGGCCAGAGAATATATTGCCTATTTAAGAAAAATTGTATCTGAAGGACGCTCAACATTAACACAAGTTACAGCACTCAAACAAATTGCAGCATTAAAACACGGAACAGCGTTAGTAGTAAGAGATTTGACTTTACCAACAAGCGCGTCAACAGAAGTGAAACTGGCAACAATGCAAAAACCAGCAGGTGCTGAACAACAATTAGAAGCACTTACGACCATACAAATCCGAGCCCTCTACGAAGTAGAGCTTGCAAGTAATTTATTGAAAGCAATTCCTCCAGAAGTGCTCAATCAAGTATATCTTGCTGAAGAAAAAGAACAAGCGCGCGAAAAATACAAAGCAATAGATTCTGCACGAGACCCCTTAACACCCGGACTTACAACAGATTTAAACATAGACCCTAACAAGCCATTTGAAGAAAAACTTGAAGATATTGCGAACTGGACGGACCAATGCAAAAAACTAACTGCAGAACAAGAAACGGCACGCACAACAATACTGCACGAAATAATGCGCGTATTACACTACGCTGCTCGTTCGTTATATGAAGAAAAAGACAAATCAGGAAAACAAGTCAGAGAAAGCGCAGCAAATGTCCTGCAAGCATCACTTGACAATTTAAGACGCGAATTTGAAATAGATAAATTAGAAGAACTTACACAACCAAAAATATCTATCACCTATTCTGGACTGGTTTCTGATCTTTTCAGAAAAGGAGTTTGGCAATTCTCTCGTTCACCATATTTTAACGTAGAAAGCAATTCGACTAAAGGAACAAATTTTGGAGACATCATACGATATGCAAGTGTGCACGGAAGCCAAGACCTGCCTGAAAAAACTGTTACTGATCGCGTGTTGTTAGCAGAACAATTGTTTAGAACAATAAATACTGAGAGATTGTATGGAATCGCTGCAAACGTTACCTTTGCACCTCTTACTGATTACGATGCAGATCAAGAAAAACAAAAACTTGAACGTCTTGTTAGCGAAACAGGAAGTTCAGACCTGCGCGTGAGCAGAATAAACATTCATTATTCATCTCCCGCAACAGATGAAATCATAGAAGGTACTGCAATCGTAGAAGTTGCTGACCAATACGACAGAACAGCACGTCTTGATGTTCCATTCATCGTTCCACGCTCAACACTAATTGATGGAAAAATTGCAGGAAGCACAATTGAAGAAAAGCTTGTAAGTTTAGGAGCGGACGCATTAGGAATAGCAGTACCAAGATATAAAGACACCAGACTTGTTGGAAGCGCAATATACCACAAAGACTTCACCACTTTTGACATTTTCATCAGAGACATAGCACAAGAAATGCGAGCACTTGAATGGGCAGATAAGTTGTATGAAGTTTGTAAAGGAGAAAGTGGTAGTGCAAAGGCCATAGAGTTTGTCGAAGCGAAAAGAAAAAAAGCAGTTGAAAGTGCGCCAGTACGTAAAACCAGCACATATAATTGTGGCACAAAATGTGTCAAAAAGCATGGAAGAATCCTTGGCATTTTTGGACATATTGATGAACTTGCAAAAGATATGGATTGTCCAGGATCTCATGAAATTAATTATGTATTATATGAAAACCAAGAGATTGAACTACCTCATGACACAGATGTAAGAATAAAATCAACTTTTACTATAGCTAATGACCAAAATGGAAAACCTGAGTTAGTGGAAACAATAATAGTCCGTGAGACTGGCATGTCAATTGGCAAGCTCGGCATGCAGCCAGAATTTACGCGAACAATTAAAGGCGGAGGTCTTGATATTGAAAGTAAAGTTCCCAACGCACATGGTTTTTGGGAAGTGAGAAGAGATTTGCCAAGAGACGTGATTGATATTCGTGGACAAGGTGATGAAGAAGTTCCTCAAAGAGTAGCTATGATTCTTGAACCGGTTTCTAAAGAAGATAGAATAACCCGCTATCATCCATTAACTCCTGCGCTCCGCATACTTCTCGACACGCATCCTGACTTCTTTGAGACAACAGGCATAGTATTATCTGCAGCTAAATTAGAGGAGCTTGGTTACAAAAATTCGCCGTCAAATCTGTTCGGCCTTGTCAGAAAAGCATCTATTGATTTGCGCGCAGGAAAAACGTATGAAGATGGAAGAACTTTTGAGCAACTAATGAGAACTGCTTTTGCAACAAAGGGGACAACAGAATCTACTGATAAACGGAATAAAAGACGTGAACAACAATTTAATAACATTCTTGATGGTTATTTAAACAAATTAAGAGCTGCTGAACAATGGGGAAAAGCTGGGGGAGAACCCTTTACTCAAAACATAGAAAGCCGTGTGGCAGGTTTTGACTCTTCTGAACAAGCAAAAATGCAGCCTCAAGACAGAGCATCAGTTATTGCTCGTTATCTCGAAGGAGTATTGCCAACAACAGAACAAGAAATCTTAGGAGCATTCGTACAAGCAAATCTTGACGGAAGAAAAACAGCTCTTATTGATGGAAAACCTGTTTACTTAACTGGTGTTTTAACAGAAGATAAATTCAGAGAAAAGAGCCAAGACATCACATATGCGTTAAACGAAGCAGTCAGAATATTACAAGGAAGAGCGTACATTGATGCAAATCTTCGCGGAATAGAAGATGCAATAGGCGATCAAAGAAACAAAAGATTTTTGAGTTATATCGGAGATGGAATAACACTAGCATTTAGAGCAGTAGCATATCTTGTTACTGGCGACAAACAAGACCCTAATGAATCTCAAGGCTTTGAACTTTTACAAGGCGTAAAAAGACACAACAGAAAAATCAAAGATTTAAAGGAAGACAGAAGAAAGTTACACCAACGCTTAGAAGAACTAGTAATAGACGAAGACGCAACCAAATGGGCAGTAAGCGACATAGAATGGTTTGCTCGCAAATGTTACTCAGGAGAACTTGAATCAACTCTCTTAGCATGCTCTGTAAACGAAGATTGCAGTACGTACGCTCAAATATATGAGTTTGCTTGGAAATCTCAAGATACTGTTAAAACAATTCAAATGGTATACACTTCAGAAATTCCTCATGCACTAAGAGCGATGGTAACAGCAGACAAAAAAATTCTCGAACAATACAATCTTGCTGCCAATGACATAGTTGCTGAAAAAGGCATAACACCCAAAGAAAACGTAAACGCGTTATTAAGCTTAGCAGCAGTCATGAACGCAGTAACAGAGCACGATCAAGCACATTCTAAAGAAATAGCAGAACGAGCTGTTGAGCTTTATCAGGAGATAAAACAAAAAACTGCAAACGGAGCACCTGTACAAGAAAGAACAAGATTCAAAAACAGTACTGAAGAATTAGCATGGCTTGTTGCAAAAACAATACACGAGACAAGCTATGCAACTAGAACTCCGGAACACAGAAAAATATTGCAAACAGAACAAATTAAAGTTGATCTTGATAGAATTGGTGCAGGAGTACAACTTGATCTTCCAGCAGTTGATCACTCTTCAAAAGATGACTTTACTATTTTTGTAGGAGGAACTATTGATTCAGCAGGAAACCTTACAGATGTTAAAGGAAATATTGATGTTAATGGAATCTCATTCGGAGCAGGATACGACCGAGACAGAGGAGCATATGTACAAGTAGGCGACCAACCCGTTTATCTTGCAGAAGTAGGAAGACCAGATCTTGCCCCCATTCTGCCACCAATCATTATTAACTTTAACCAAAGTGAAGAAAACAGGCGTGAAGAACCTAACGCTGAACTAGAAACACCAAAAACAGTCAAGGTTGAACCAGCACTATCAACGCCAGATACTCTTTGGATTGATTTGCAAAAACAAAGAGATGATCTTGTTCAACAAATATATGACTATTTTTCATTCGGGCCTGAAACGCAAGTTGCACTTATTAAGGACATTGCACTTGCTCAGACGCAAAAGAAACAAGAAGATTTGTGGAGAGAGCAGCTTGAATCGATGACTCCTCAAGCACAATATGACGAATTAAAACGCACGGAGGCACAGCTTTCTAAAATGTTTGGAACAGAAACTACTGCTGATCCAAGCTTGTTGCAAGACACTCTTAAAAATCTTGGCTTAGATGCACTGGTCGGTATTGCAACAGATAATTTATCAAAACGTGCTAAGTTCGGAATTGCCGTTGCACAAAACTTTACGGGAAATCTTGACTTTGTTCCAAATAGTGGGTTGCGTAGAAAATTCAGAAAGATAACTGATGAAAGAATACGTGTTGGTTATGAATTACTCGGAGAACAAACCACGCCAGCAGTAAATGATCCTGTATTATCTCAAACTGTTGATTTGCTAAAGCGGCGTGATTATCACCTGTCTGATGCTCCCATGGAAGATGACAACATAATAACTGGTCCGCAAACTAATCCTATACCCGTATGGCGAGATACACCCAGAGCATTATCAATGCCCAGTCACATCTTGGAAGACTATTGGATGCGCAAAGACAAACGCGAAGATTGGTATGCGACAAAACTTGCTAACGGGCTGAGAGGAAGCATGCAAAGAATCCGAGACTTGTATGATGCTGACAGACACGCTGCATTACAAATGACGACTGCCTTGCGCAAAGGGCTAGAAACTTATCAAGAAGATTATCATCAAAGAGAAAAAATTGCTGGTTATGCACAAACTGCTGCAGACATCGTTCTTGATGGAATACTTATCAGAAGCGGAGTAAAACTCGTGCCAAGTTTAGGCATAACTACAGCAAGAGATGTATTACGAGCATTAGCCCCACGACACAAATTAGACCACTTTGAATCAGGATTACTAGACCCTTACATAAATTCTCTTCGCATAGTTGAAGGAGAGTTAATAGATCAACAGATAGATCAGTTAATCACAAAATAAATAAAGCACATACTGATATTTTTTCATGTGAAAGAATCACTCATTACATTAAGAAATGCAATATCTCGAACAAGTTATACTTATGCAATCAAACCCCTCCTTTTTCTCAAAGATCCAGAAAAAACACACGATATGGCAATAAAAATAGGTAGCTTTCTCGGAGCTTATAAACTAACAAGAACCTTTGTTGCATTTTTGTTACATTACAAAAACAAAAAACTTGAACAAAACCTTTTCGGAATTACTTTTTCAAATCCAGTCGGGTTAGCTGGCGGATTTGATAAAAACGCACAACTAACAAATATTCTTCCCGCAATAGGCTTTGGTCACGCAGAAATAGGATCAATAACAGGAGAGCCCTGCACAGGAAATCCAAAACCAAGATTATGGCGGTTAAAAAAATCAAAAGCACTCGTTATTAATTATGGCTTGAAAAATGACGGTTGCGAAAAAATAGCCAAAAAACTCTCGGGCAAAAAATTTGAAATACCAATCGGAACAAACATAGCAAAAACCAACTGCGCAAAAACTGTTGACACACAACAAGGAATAGCTGACTATGTCAAAGCATACAAACAATTCTCAGACATTGGCGCATACAATACAATAAATATCAGTTGTCCAAACGCTTTTGGAGGACAACCGTTTACTGATGCACACAAACTCAATCTTCTTCTAACTGAAATAAATAACATAAAAACAACCAAACCAAACTTTTTGAAATTATCTCCTGATTTAACAACAAAAGAATTAGACGCAATAATAACCGTTGCACAAAAACACACCATTACAGGATTTATTTGTTCAAACCTAACAAAAAAACGAACAAAACAAATCAAAGAAAAAAATGTGCCAGAACAAGGAGGAATCAGCGGAAAAATAGTACAAAAAAAAGCATTAAATCAAGTAAAATACTTGTATGAAAAAACCAAAGGACAATACATTATTATTGGCTGCGGAGGAATATCAACAGCACAAGAAGCATACAAAATGATCAAATCAGGAGCATCATTACTACAATTAATCACAGGAATGATTTTCGAAGGACCGCAAGTTATCAGCGAAATCAATCAAGGACTTGTGAAATTGCTCGAAAAAGATAGTTACAAAAACATTTCAGAAGCGATTGGAAAAAATGCGAATTTCTAACTGAGCGCGTCAATCAAATTTTCTTTCATCAGTATTTTCCTCACTTTACCGTGCGCTTCCACAGACAATATGTTTTTTTCTTCCATCTTTTGTACTGCTCTGTGCACTTTTACTTTATTCATGCCCTGCAAACGTGCAAGTTCTGCCTGCGTTGTCTGCCCATTACTCGATATCAAAAAATCAATAATTTTTCGCTCATCATCATTCAAGAAAAGAAATACAACATCACGCATGCTTCTCGTTACCTTGCTCTTAGTTTCAAGTTCTTTGTATAACATGCTTGCCCAAAAGAAACCAAAACCCACAGAAACAAAAATAACAGAAATCATAATCCACAAATGCTGCTGAATAGCAAACTGCACTATTTTATTTGAACTGGTTACATTTCTGCTCACATACGTAAGAATAGAAACTAGAGTCATAAAAACGAAAAGCAAAGTAAGTACAATAAAGCCAAAACTTTTATACTTTACAACTAAATTGTTCATCGTTTTCATTGTTTCACAACCATTTAAATATGGTTTCAACTATTGAAACTTAAATATAAAACTTATGAACTGGAAGGTGATATGATGAGAAGAACAACATTATTGGTTTTTGTGTACCTGTTTTTATTTTTGGCAGCAGCGTGCACAAACACAAATATAAATGCAAATAATGCTCCAAGCAACAACCAAGATGCACAAATCATAGAAATCGGCTTAGACAAGTCAGGCTACACACCAAAAGAAATCAATGTTGAGGTAAACAAACCCGTAACCCTCAAAGATGGTGGAAGTCTGCAAGGCTGTGCAAAATACCTTGTTCAACCAGAACTTGGCATCAACGCAAACTTTGCAAAAAACAAAGAATATCAGTTCACGCCAACAAAAAAAGGAACATTTGATATCACCTGCAGTATGGGAATGTTCAAAGGAAAACTAATAGTTGCATAAACAAATGATGGAAACATTACTTTACATACTGGTGGCATTCATTGC
This sequence comes from Candidatus Woesearchaeota archaeon CG10_big_fil_rev_8_21_14_0_10_37_12, assembly GCA_002762795.1. GTDB lineage: Archaea > Nanobdellota > Nanobdellia > Woesearchaeales > ARS49 > 1-14-0-10-37-12. Next base: position 17,405 of record PCYA01000016.1, on the reverse strand, counting down.
AGGAATTTTTACTTTCCTCGCACCATGCACACTTCCAGTATTGCCAGCATACATTGCATACGCAGGAACATCAGAACACAAAAAAGTAACAACAAACACCTTATTTTTCGGCTTTGGACTCGCAACCATATACACATTATTAGGAGTGGCAGCAGGAACGATCGGCAAATTCATACTATCTTACAAACAAGAACTAGTTTATGTCTTCGGATTTTTGCTTATTTTATTTGGAATTCTCAGCATCACAGGAAAAAACTTCAAATTAACCAAACCAATAACTCAACAAAGAAAACGCACAAAACTTGGAGCATACCTTTTTGGCGGCGCATTTGGATTAACATGGTCTGGCTGCATCGGACCAGTTCTTGGATTCATGCTCATTCTTGCAGCAAACACAAAAACAATGTTCACAGGAGGATTGTTATTATTTATTTATTCTCTCGGCTTAGTATTTCCACTCATACTATTCTCAGTATGGCTTGACAAACTTCCACGCGACGGAAAAATATGGTGCATCCTGCACGGAAAATTATTTGAACTTAAACTTGGCAAAAAAAGCTTTTATGTGCACAGCACAAACATACTCAGCGGCATATTGTTTATATCCTTGGGGCTTTTGTTTATCTTTAATGTGCCATATGCACTCACAAACACGTTTCCAGGAATAACAGAATTCATATTCGATCTGGAAGACAAACTTGCAAGTTTAATTAACTCAAAGTAAAACATGAAAAAACAAACAAAAATCATTATTGGAATTTCAATCATAATAGTTTTAGCGCTGCTATTGTCAAATTTAAAAAAAGAAAAACAAACAGAAAACGATACTTTTCTACCGGGAGAAAAACACGACATAACAGAACTTTTTCAAGCAAAAGAATCAACAATTGTTGACTTAAAAGACGGATCTGTTTTCAGCTTAAACGCAGATATTGTAGTTAAGGAAATAAACGGCAAGCAGTACAAAATGTACGGGTACAACGGACAAATACCAGGCGTTGCACTGCGCGCAAAAAAAGGATCAACAATAACAATTAATTTCCGGAACAACATAGATCAGAACACAACCATTCACTGGCACGGACTGCGGCACAACATCAAAGATGACGGTGTTCCAGGAGTTAGCCAGGAACCAATAAAACCAGGTGAAAGTTATCAATACAATTTGTATTTTCCAGATGAAGGAATTTACTGGTACCACCCACACGTGAGAGAAGACATACAACAAGACTCAGGACTGGCAGGAAATATGATTGTAGAATCGTTACAAACAGATTATTACAGCCCTGTTAACAAAGAAGAACTTCTTGTTCTAGACGACATATTTATTCAAGATAACAACATTATACCATTCGGAAAAGAACACGCAAAGTTTGCAATAATGGGCCGATTCGGAAACGTCATGCTCGTAAATGGAGAAACAGAATACGCTTTAGAGGTTGATCAAGGGTCTGTTTTACGATTTTACATAACAACCGTGGCAAATGTTCGCCCGTTCAACATCAACTTTGGCAATGCAAAAATGAAACTTATTGCAGGAGACATGAGCAAATACGAACAAGAAACATTTGTTGAAAGCGTTTTAATTGCACCAGCAGAAAGATACATATTGGAAGTTTATTTTGAAAACCCGGGAGAATACCCAATACAACATTTAACACCAGAAAAAACATACACGCTTGGAACAGTCAAAGTTAAAGAAACAAAAAAAGAAAAAGATTTCTCAACAGAATTTAACACGCTCAGAGAAAACAAAAAGGTACGTGAGGACGTTGCCATGTTCAAAGCCTACTTTGACAACCCAGTTGATTATCAGATTGATCTGACAATAGACATGCCAAGCATGAACATGGACATGATGCATGAAGCTGAACACCCACAAGATGGTATCGAATGGGAGGACACAATGCCATTGATGAACGAAATGTTCGACAGCAGTACACTCACATGGATTCTTAAAGATCACACATCTGAACAAAAAAACATGGACTTCAAAATGCACGCTAAAATTGGAGAAAAAATCAAAATCAGACTATTTAATGATCCAAAAAGCATGCACCCAATGCAACACCCAATACACCTGCACGGACAAAGATTCTTGGTGCTCTCAGTTGATGGTGTGCCAACTGAAAATTTTGTGTGGAAAGACACAGTACTTGTTCCGGTCGGCAAAACAGTTGATATTCTTGTTGACGTCACCAATCCTGGCGAATGGATGCTTCACTGCCACATAGCAGAACACTTAGAAAGCGGAATGATGACTAGTCTGGTTGTTGAATAAAATGGAGGATTAAAAAATGAAAAAAAGAACAATAACATTTGCCATTTTTGGACTTTTATTTTTAGCTGCGTGCAATGGAGCAACAGGAAATGTTGTAAAAGAAACAGTAGATAAAACTGGCGAAATAAAAGAATTAACAATAGATGCACATAACTGGGCATTCACTCAAGAAAATGTTGTTATTAACAAAGGAGACACTGTAAGAATCAAAGTAACCAGCAGTGAAGGAATACACGGGCTTAAACTCCCTGAATTTGATATAGAAACAGGACCAATAAGCCCGGGACAAGAAGAAACTGTTGAATTTGTTGCTGACAAAACAGGAACATTCGAATACAAATGCAACGTACCCTGCGGACCAGGACATCGAGAAATGAAAGGAAAGATCACAGTGGAATAAAAATTTTTAACTCAAGTTAACAAAAAGACACTTTTTTATTAACCGTAGTTTAGAAAGCATCATACCTCTCTAAACTATTGTTTCCACACGCGAGTTTCAGGATAATACGCATACCACGCAAACCAGTACATTTGTATTGCAGGTATTTCTTCATTTTCGTTGTACGCTCGCATGGTTTGGAATGTTGAGTCATATTCTAATTTAATTTCGTCGCCACCAAGAATGATTTTATCTTTTTGTACTGTTTTGAATTGTTCTTTTGGCACTGCAAGGAATTCACCATTATTCTTAATGCCAAACACCCAGTCTTTTGTTTTGAATTTATCACTTTTGGCTGCAAGCGGAAACCATACTCGCAATAAGTCATCATATCCCGGGTAAGGATTGCGATCATAATTTCTATTATGTCCAGTTTCCAGTGATAAAACTCGCGTGTCTGGATGCTGTGTTTTCCAATGTTTCCAGTCTGTGACAATCACAGGAAACTGTTCAAGATACGTTCCTCGCAAATCACCAGTAACGCCAACGCCCAATATTTGCGGTATTTCGCTATTTGTTTCTCTGTCATACAAGACCAAATTGCTGTTATACAATACACCGCTCACTCCCAAATTCTTACCTTTGTACCCAATAACACTTCCCGTAAGCGGACAATACGTTACTGATATTTTTTCACCATTAACTTCTTCGTTTGCAATTTCATGCCAGTACATAATATCTTGTGGGAATGCAAGTGTTTTATCTTTGTATGCGATACCAAATACGATTTCATCATCTTTAACATAACTTTTTTGTTCTGCTTTCTGTGCTGAGACATATTTGGGGTTGTCTATTGCAGGAATTCCATCCTTTGGAACGCCCCCTGATACTTTATTTTCGTTGATAAAGTCAAACAATGCTTCGTTAATTTTTGGATAAGCATGATCTTTTGGCACTTTTTGTTTTTCATCTGCTTGAACAGCATCATCAAAGAACTCAGGCAAGTCTCCAGAAACTTTTGGCTTGTTGAAATAAACAGTAATTCCAATCACAAGTAAAAAGAAAATTCCTACAACAATCATGCTTGTACGTGTTTTCATCACACACAGAATACGTTTTGCTTTTAAAAATGTGATCTTTAACAAAAAGATTTATAAAAAACACAAACTCATAAAAGTACATGCAAATTTTTCTTGACACAGGAAGCGTAAAAGAGGTTGAACGCGCAGCAGCATTCGGTGTACTGGACGGTGTAACAACCAATCCTAGCTTGATTGCAAAAGAAGGCAAAGACTTTCACCAAACAATCAAAGTTATTTGTAAGATCGTAAACGGGCCTGTCAGTGCAGAAGTTGTAAACACAAACACTGAGGGAATGATTAAAGAAGCAAAACAACTCGTCAAACTTGGCAAAAACGTGGTGGTCAAAATTCCACTCATTCCTGAAGGAATAAAAGCAGTAAAACAACTAAGTAAACAAGGAATAAAAGTTAACGTAACATTATGCTTCAGCCCAAATCAAGCATTGCTTGCAGCAAAAGCAGGAGCTTGGTGTGTCAGCCCTTTTGTCGGTCGCCTAGATGACATAGGGCAAACAGGCATAGATATGGTTCATGAGATAAGACAAATATACAACAATTACAATTTTAAAACAAAAATTCTCTTTGCAAGCACAAGGAGTTCAGAGCACGTAAAACAAGCAGCATTAATAGGGGCAGATATATGCACTATGCCTTACGCTGTTTTTGAAAAGCTATTCCACCATCCATTAACAGACAGTGGATTAAAAAAATTCTTAGACGACTGGAACGCATTCAAGAAAAAAGGATCACACATATCTTAACGCACCTATTGGTTTCAATCTGGATCTAAAGCCCGAAAAAATCACCATAGTACATCTTTTTTATGATTTTTGAAGCATATTGCATTGTTTTTGACTTGCTGAACTTTGTTTTTTGGTTTCTTTCAACGAGTTTTTTGAGGTCATCAAGAGTATCTATATCAGTCCATGTTGGAAGCACACATACGTTTTTTCTTTTTAATTTATTTATTGTTTCCTGAAATACTTTTTTCGTACTCCATGAAATATTATCAAACACGCCATGCGTGAATTGTTCTTTTTTGAAGCCGAGCAAATAATATCCGCCGTCTTCTGCTGGACCAATTACAACATCATGCGTTTCAAGCTTCTCAAATGCTTCAGTAACCATTTCTGCTGGAAGGTCAGGACTATCACTTCCCAACACAATAACACGATCGTATTTGGCATTGAATGCTTCAATAAAACTATTTTTCAAACGCTCTCCAAGATCTTTGCCTTTTTGAACAAAAAATGAATGGTGATTTCCAAGCCATTTTTGAAACGCTTTTTTTTTGTCTTCCGGAGTAAAACAAATACGTATGTCTGATTGAACGTGCTCAAGTGTTAGCATCATATCTTCTACAAAGCAACGATACAGTTTTAGTGTTTCTTCCTCTCCAAAGTTCTTTGCTAGTCTCGTCTTCACATACCCTTTCTTTGGGTATTTCACATAAAACAAAATACACTGTTTCATTTATTCCTCTGATAAAGTTTAACAAGCCATTCGGGTGATGCACTAAATACGTAGAAAATAACAAGAAGCCAATTTCGTAACGTACAATACATTATTCCTTCTTTTTCCCAACGTCTTGCAGATGTTTTTACACAGTGCTTCATTATTTTTATTTTCTTTTTTTGTTTACGTATTTTTTTCATCAAATCAATATCTTCCATGATTGGAATTTCTTTATAACAGCCTATTTTTTGAAACAAACTGTTTTTTACAAATTGTGCTTGGTCTCCTCGTGGTATTTTTGTTATGGATGAACGAAGAGAAGTTGTTTTTGCAATGATTCCAAGCCAAAGATTTTTTGAATTAATATGCAATGAAAACCCACCGCCTTGATACTTCTCTTCTTTTAACACGTTTTGAATTTCTTTTATTGCGTGTTTTGGCAATTCAGTATCTGCATGCAAAAATAATAATATTTCTCCTGTTGCTTTTTTTGCGCCTTTGTTCATAAGCACAGACCGCCAGCATTTTTCAGATTTGTCATGTAATATGACTTTTGCATATTTTCTGGCAATTTCAACTGTGTTGTCTGTACTTCCTCCGTCCACAACAATTATTTCGTAGGGTTTTTGTTTTTTTACTGTTTGCAATGTTTTTTCAATTATGTCTGCTTCATTAATAACAGGCATTATTATTGAGACTCGCATGATCTTTTTTTGCTTCAGTAAACTTATTTAAATAATTGGTTTAACCTGTTAAGAAAGACATTTAAGCTAACACAACTCATCAACAGGTATGAAACGCGCAAAGCACTTGTTTAAGTTTATTTTACTTATTGCCTTGCTCAGTTTGACAGTGTACATTTTCAAGTTTTCTCCTCTGTCTGAAACGCTTACCCAAGAATTTATTCACGATTTCGTATTGAGTTTTGGAACTTTGAGTTTTCTCATTTTTATTGTTGTGTACGCACTCGGAACATTAGTTTCTGTTCCTGGAACGATTCTTACATTTGTTGGCGCAATTTTGTTTGGCACGTGGTTTGGAACTCTCGTCAACCTGCTTGGTGCAACAATTGGTGCAAGCTTAGCGTTTTTTGTAGCACAATACCTTGGAAGAGATTTCGTAAAAAGCCTTATGGGTGAACGGTTAAATGAGTTTGAAAAAAAAGTAGAAAAGAATGGCTTTGCTGTCATACTATTATTACGCCTAATACCTATATTTCCTTTTATTGGAATTAATTACGCATCAGGTCTCACAAAGATAAAATTCAAAGATTACTTTTTTGCAACCTTGCTTGGTATGATCCCAGGCACGTTTATCTACACATACTTATTCGCAATAATTGGAGAAAAAATCCTTGCAGACGGATTCCAACTTACAAATTTACTGAGTGTTGAAGTGCTCATCCCACTTGTCTTATTTGCAGTACTTATTGCAGGAACGACTTGGTACAAACGATCAAAAATGGGGCAAAACAATACATGAGTCCAAAAAAAAAGAAAAAATTAATTCCAACTGTTTTTTCTAAACACTGACCGCATATACGGTGTTTGCCTGTTATCCGTAGCATCTGTTCTAAACGCTAGTGTAGCTCGAGATTCGACCTCTTCAATGCTTCTTGCGTTCTCAACAGCAAAATGTTCTCCAAGTGCGCCCACAACTAAACCTGTTGGCGATCTATAAAACTTACCAGTCTGTTTCACACGTGGCACAGAACCGAGCTCAACACGCCTTCCTGTTTGTGCGAGTAAATCCCCGTAAAACTCTTGTTCAACCTCAAGTGCGGTTTTTCCTCTGAAAAGCTCTCTTGTTGCTGTCTGCTTTTCAAGAACATACTGCCCTCCTGGCGCATCATTGACAGGCGAAATGTATTCTTCTGCTACTACAATACCTACAAGCAACAAGAACAACATCAATGCAATTGTTTTTTTCATATTCACACCTCCAAAAAATGGTTCATATGTAATGAGGATTCAAATTGATATATCATATATTATTTGTGCTGAGTGATTCAAGTGCACGTTTAATAGTTGCACATTTTAACCGCGCACTTTTATATACAAGCAATCTATAATTATCTTATGACAAAAATCGCCATTGATGTTGTTTTGCTACCATCTGCAGAGATGACAAACAATGCCATTTCCATGAATAAAACTTTAGTAAATCAGTTTGGAGAAAAACTGAAATTAGATGAAACAGGTTGTTTGCCACACATTTCTTTAGCCATGGGTTGTGTTGATAAAACTAAACTATGCGAAATAAAAAAAGCAATGAAACACGTTGCGAAAGCATTTTCTCCTTTTGATCTGACTATTGAAAAATTAAATGTTAAAATTATCCCAACTGGAGAAAAAGTGTCCGAACTCGTCATTAAAAACACAAAAAATCTACAACAATTACATGAACTTATTATGAAAGCTCTGTGGGTTTATTTCAGTTATGATGTTGAGATTGGTATGTTGTTTGAACCTGCAAATGTTAAAGAAATCACACTTCATTGGATTAAAAATTATGGAAAACATTATGAAAACCAGTCATTATTTTATCCACATATCACGCTGGGTTTTGGAGAATTAAACCAACGTCCATCCAAGACTCGTTTTGGCGCATCTGAACTTGCAGTTTTTCAGCTCGGCAATTATTGCACGTGCAAGAAAAAATTGTTTTCAATCAATTTTCAATGACTTATCGTTACGCACGTATACTGCACTTTCTAACTCTGAGCCATTTGAGCGCGCCTTAAACGCACGCAAATCATCAAGCGTATCAATATCGCTACGCTTTTCAAGCTCAAAAACGCGCTTATCCGAAAGCCTATTCAATGTTTGGCTATACACAACATCGTGACTCCAAGTAATGCTTCGGAACGCCTCTGAAGTGAACCCTTCTCGCGTAAAGCCAAGCAGATAATACCCTCCATCAGTTGTCGGACCAATCACCGCATCATACTCTCGCAAGGCATCTAACGCACCGTCAATAGTTTCTTTACCTAAATCAGGAATATCACTTCCAATAACAATAACGCGCTCATGATCCCTTAACGCATTTTGAAACGCGCTATTAAGAATCACTCCCAAGTCACCACCTTCTGCTAACTCGTATGAATGCTGATTACCGAGAAGCTTACGAACACATGCTTCTTTGTCAGAAGGAGCATAACACACACGCGTTTGCGCATCAACAGTTCTCAACATCCTTGAGAGATCACGCAAAAAACACGCATAAACTTCTGCACTTTTTTGGCCTCCATAACCTTCCGCGAGTCTCGTTTTAACTTTTCCGGGAGTTGGGTGTTTCATAAAAAATAGCACACAATTCTCATCACTACACTGGTTTCCAGCCATTTTACCTTCACAAATATCTCTCTAAATGGTGCATTTTTAAAGATGTTGTTTAACCACCTGCTTGCCCACTCCACTCGCTCCAGAAGATACAGGGAACTTTGCAAAAGTCTGCTTGCGGACTTTATTTTGCCATTTTCAAAAGAGAGAACTTTAGAAAAACGCAACGAAGTGGAGTTTTTCAAAGTTCTCTACAGGTATTAAAGAACAAATTTAAATACATACCTTGTCTTTTTACTCGCATGAAATACGATTTAGTTATTATCGGAGGAGGGTCTGCAGGGTTAACAATAGCAGCAGGTGCTACGAAGCTTGGCGCAAAAGTTGCACTTGTAGAAAAACATAAGCTTGGTGGGGAATGCTTGTGGACTGGTTGCGTTCCAAGCAAAGCGCTTATTCGCGCCGCAGAAGTTGCACACACAATTAATACTGCTGATGCATATGGCTTTAAGAAAAACAGCGCACAACACACCTTTTCAAACGTTATTGATTACGTGCAGCATGTTATTAAAAAAATAGAGCCGCATGACAGCCCGGAACGATTCAAAAAATTAGGCGTTCATGTATTTTTTGGAAATGCGCAATTTAAAGACAAACAAACCCTGTTTGTTGATAAAAAAGAGCTTAAAGCCAAAAATTTTGTTATTTCAACAGGATCAAGTCCGGCAACATTGCCTATTCCCGGACTGGAAAAAACAGGTTATTTAACAAATGAAACCTTGTTTACGAATAAAACTTTTCCAAAAGAATTTCTCGTCATTGGCGGCGGGCCAATCGGAGCAGAAATGGCACAAGCGTTTTCCAGACTTGGATCTAATGTAACTGTATTTGCACGGTCTGGCTTGATTTCTAAAGAGGATACTGACGTTTCTCTCGAATTAGAAAACGCATTTGAAAAAGAAGGCATCAGAGTGATTAAAAATATGGATTTAGTGAAATTTGAAAAGAAAAACAATAAAAAAATTGTCCATTACAAAATAAAAAACAAAAAATATTTTTTATCAGGAGATGAAATCCTGCTTTCAACAGGCAGAACACCAAACATGCAAGGATTAAACCTTGAAGGTATTGGTGTTGAAACAACAAAAAAAGGAATTGTTGTTAACGAAAAATTGCAAACACGCGTTAAACACATTTACGCTGCAGGAGATGTTACAGGAGGGTACCAGTTCACTCATGTTGCATCATACGAGGCAGGAATCATTCTCATTAACACATTGTTTAAATTTCCTAAAAAAGCAGATTACTCAGTCATTCCATGGACAACATTCACAGATCCTGAAGTTGCACGTGTTGGCATAACAGAACAAGAAGCAAAAGAAAAAAACATTGAGCACGACATCCTCAAACTATCATTCAAAGACGTTGACCGAGCACAAGCAGAAAATCAAACAACAGGATTTACAAAACTTGTTGTTGATAAGAAGGGCAAGCTTCTCGGCGCACACATAATTGGCGCTCGTGCAGGAGAATTACTTCCTGAATTTGTTCTTGCAATGCGCAAAAAACTGAAAATAACAGATATTTTCAACACAATTCACACATATCCTACCTTGTCAAGTATGAACCAACAAGTGGCTGGCAAATTTTATGAGAAAAAACTTTCGCCTCGCATCAAGAAAATTCTACAATTCATTTTTAGATTCGGGTGAACACCATGGCTCAAACATGTATTGAAAACTTAAACAACATGTTTAAATACTCTGCCCTCAGTAAAAATTATACAGGTAGGTTTAAACGCATGGCATACATAATGATTGCTCCAGTAGGAGATGATATTGACGCGCTTTTTGTAGGCATCCGTGACTTCCCAACAAAACAAGTCATATTGTTAGCACCGCCAAAAAAACTAGATGCTGCAATAAAAGCAAAAAAAGATCTTGAACGATTTAAAATAGGAGTAACCATTGAAAAAATAGAAGGCAACATTTGGGAAGACATGTTCGCTAAGATAAGCAAAATTGCAAAACTCTTCAACAACAAAGAAATCATCATCAACACCGCAACAGGAGACAAAATGACAACCTGCGCAGCAACCAGCGCAGCATTTGTTAATGGTTTGCGAGCGTTCTCTGTTCAAGGAAACGAATCAATGCTCCTTCCCATACTGAAATTCTCTTATTACAAACTCATTTCTGACAAAAAAATGAAAATATTAAACGTTCTTGCAAAGGACAAAACCTGTTGCAGAAGCCTAGACGAGCTAGCAAAACGCGTGCGCATGAGCCTGCCATTAATGTCATACCACATTAACGGAAATCTAAAAAGCGAAGGACTCATAGAATTAGGGCTTGTTGAAATATCAGAACAAGGAGGAAGAACTGCAATATCATTAAGCATGCTCGGAGATCTGTTACTAAAAGGATACGTGTAATCGGTGATTGTATGAAACAGAAGAAAGTGAAAAAAGGACTTAAAAAACATTTCAGAGTTGCAATTTTTGGTAGTGCCAGAATTAAACGTGGCGATAAATGGTACAAAATTGTAAAAGCATTATCAAAAGAACTTGCAAAAGAAAACATAGACATTGTTACCGGAGGCGGTCCTGGACTGATGGATGCAGCAAGCAGAGGACATCACTCTGCACGAAAAAGAAACGCGAAATCAATCGGCTTAGCAATTCACTTACCACACGAACAACACTTTGCGTATCATCTTGACCTCAAAAAACAATTTCATCGTTTCTCTAAACGGCTTGACACGTTTATGAACTTGGCAGATGTGGTTATTGTAGCACCCGGAGGTGTTGGAACACTTCTCGAATTTTTCTACACATGGCAGCTCGTGCAAGTCAAACAACTCTGCGACACACCAATCATCCTGCTTGGAAACATGTGGCCAGGATTATTAACTTGGTTGAAAAAAGAACCGCTTAGAAAAAAACTCATGAATAAAACAGACTTTAACAGCATCTTCACTGCAAAAACGTGCAAAGACGCAATAACAATCATAAAACGCGTCAAAGAAGATTTTGAAAGCGGAGCGCACCCGTGCAGGAATTTTGAAAAATACAAAAATTAACATTCTTTATTCTTTTTTCATTTAGGTTCAACGTAGCTATAGTCTGCTTCCTTTTTGTGAAAAAACTGCTGCAAGCACTCCAAGCAAAACAACATCTTCACCAAGTGGCGTAATCATAATTTTGGGTTTTTTAAGAAACGTGTCAACATACTTTTTTATTGGTTCTAAGATAAGTTTGCTGTGATAGAGCGCTTCTGATCCTCCTAACGTGATAAGTTCAGGTGAGTAAGCAACGATAATGTTAGAAAGTGCTTTTGCATTCAATTTTCCCACATCATTAAGAAATTTTAATGCTGTTTTATTACCGTTTTTTGCCGCGTTAAAGATGGTTTTTGACTCTGCCTTAAAAGAAGGCTTGTTGATGTTGTTTTCTTTAAGCCAGTGTTTAAAGAACCTGCCCATGTTTTTTCCAGAAGCATACGCTTCCCAATGTCCTCTGCCTTTTTTGCAGCTACAAAGGAAATTGTAATGCGTATCAATGTTCATGTGCCCAAGTTCTCCTGCATTTCCATCAATTCCTGACAAAAGATTGCCGTCTACAATTGCACCTGTTCCTATGCCACTTGAAAGCGTTACGTACACAACATTGACAAGTTTTTTCCCTGCTCCGAATGTTTTTTCTCCAAGCACTGCCGCACTTGTTTCGTGAAGCAAAAAAATTTTCCTTCCTGTTTTTTTAAGCGGTTTTAAATCAATAATATTGTACGAAAGATTTGCTGGGTGAACAATGGCTTTTTTCTTAAGGTCTAAAGGTCCAAGAGAAGCAATGCCAACACCAGCGATAGAAACTGTGTGCTTTTCGGTAATTGATGCTATCATGCGTAACATTTGACATGCAACAGAATGCTTATCTCCTTTCTGCACAGTTCTTTCTTTAAGCTTTACCAAAATCTTTCCTTTTTCATTTCCTAATGCAACACGCATGTTTGTTGCACCAAGATCTATTGCAATAGCATATTTCATGTATTTTGTCCTTTTTGTTATTTTTTTAAATTTTCTATTCTTGAACGTATTGCTGACTGCATTGCTGATTTAGTATTGTGTTTTCTTAATTTATTTACCAGTTGATGATCTTCTACTATTTCATCAATCCATGTCGCGAAGTCATTTTTTTCTTTATTTACGTGATGTTTAAACGTTTCATCGCTCATTTTTTTAAGCGCTCGTGAAAGCTCAGACAGGTTTTTTAGTATTTGCCCGTCCCTGCACCAAAAGCAATTCTCTGGAACGACATTCTGCAAAAAAGAAGATTTTTCCTTTGTTTGTTTTTTTACATTTATTTTTCTTACAGCAACTTTATTTACACGTTTACTGTTAGTTTTTGTTTTTTTCTTTGCCATGTGCTCACCTCTTTGAGTTTTTTGGTAAAATCATTGAAAACATTCATATAGGTTATAAATGCTTCATACGGACTATCATATGGGTTAAAATATTTGTGAACATCGCCGTCATTAAACCATTTCGTGCACATGTAATAAAAGTGGTCTGATGTTTGCAATTTCCTCCACGTGTTAATCAAAGATTCACTTTTTGATGATTTTACTTGTTGCTCTATCTCGTACAATTTTTGTATTGCTGATCTTTGCATGTCGTTGCCAAGCCACGCACTCGTATCCCTTTCAACATCCGCCCAAGAAATAACGTGCGGAACATCTAACTCTGCTACGGGTCTGAGTTTTGTAAGTTCACTAGGCGTTTTGAAATTATTGTCAAGATGTTTTAGTATTTCTGACGGCAAGTGTTCAAGAAAGTTAAATATGCCTGTGCTTTGCCATTGATGCTCTCCAAATGTTTCATAATCCATAAACAAATTAACGTTTGTTCCATTTCCATTAATGGCGTTTATCCATTGTGCAAACTTGGGAGCTTGAAGCGGGTGTTCTGTCCAGTATTGACTCGAGAATCTGAACGCGATATCATCTGATAACTTGTAATTTTTAAGCAACAATTTTATTTTACTATTTTTTGGCGTATAAACAAAATTTGGCGAGCGCCAGTCAAGAATATGATCTGCTCCTTCTGCAAGAACGCCTTTGTATCCCATCTTCTCAACTAATTTTGCTAATTCGTTGTTGTAAATGAGCTCTGTATTTCTAAAAACTTTCGGTGACTGATTAAACACTTTTTTTATTTTTTTATCATGCAAGCTTATTTGCTCTTTAAACTCTTTTTTCGAGTACAAAAATGCAAGCGAGTGATGATGCGTTTCTCCAAGAATTTCTACTTGTCCGGTGTCTGCCAGTTCCTGGAATGTTTGCAGAACGTCCGGAGCATATTGTTCAAACTGTTCCAAGACAATTCCCGAGAAGCTATAACTTACTTTAAACTCAGGATACTTCTTAAGAAGTTGCAACAACAATCTATTCGCCGGAAGGTAACATTTTTGCGCTACCTTCTCAAGTACTGTTTTGTTTTTTGTATCATCAAAATATGATTTATTTGTTCCTATATCAAAAACCGAATATTTTTGAAGTCTTTTTGGTTGATGAACCTGAAAATAAAAACATACACTTACCATGATCTTACCTCTTGATAAAGAGCAAGACACTTTTTTGCCGCAGGTTCCCAAGTGTATTGTTTTGATTCTTCTACGCTGTTTTTACGAAGCTCCTCTGCGAGTACAGAGTAATCAAGTACTGCAACAATTTTGTTCGCAAGCTCGTCAACATCCCAAAAATCAACTGTAAGACAGTGGTTAAGAAGTTCTGAAACTCCTGACTGCTTTGAAATAATAACAGGCGTATGGTGCTTGATCGCTTCTAATGCTACAATGCCAAACGGTTCTGAAACACTCGGCATGACGTACACGCTTGCACGAGAATACATCTCAGTAATTTGTTGCCCTCTTAAAAATCCTGCAAACAAAACCTTGTGCGCAATTCCTAACTCTGCTGCTTTTTCAATAAGTGCGTGTTCCATGTCTCCTGAGCCGGCAACAATAAATGTTACATCATTTCTCAAGTCTAATACGCGTTTTGCCGCGTAAATAAAATAATCTACTCCTTTTTGAAGTGTAAGTCTGCCAAGCGACAACACCAATTTTTCAGTTGTTTTGTTAATTTGATGCTGTTCCATTTCTGTTCCGTTATGAACAACAACTATTTTGTCAGAAACTATTCCGTACTTAGAAACAACAATATTTTTTGTGTATTCACTAACAGCAATAACCTTGTCTGCCTCTTCCATGCCTTGTTTTTCTATTTCATAAACCTGTTCATTAATACCGTTGCCTCCAGTCCGATCATATTCAGTTGCGTGAACGTGCACTATTAATGGTTTGTTACTTACCTTTTTTGCATTGATACCCGCAAGATATGTTAACCAGTCATGTGCATGGATAACCTCGTACTTGTTGTTTTCTGCAATTTGTTTTGCAAGCTCAGCGTAACGATGCACTTCTTCAAAAAGTGTTGTTCCATACGATGTGTTTTGTTTTCGTAATTTCTCATATCCTTTTGATGTTATGTAAGGCAAGAGTGGAGAATCAAGATAACGCACATTAACGTTTGTGTTCGTACTCACAAAAATGCAATGTTCTGTGTTTGGAGGTTTTTCTTTTGGAAGCACAAAAATAATGTTTGTGTTTTGTTTTGAGAGCGCTTTAGTGAGTCCTTGACAGGCAGTTCCCAAGCCTCCGCTGTTATTGGGTGGAAATTCCCAACCAAACATTAACACATTCATTTCTTACACTTCCCTAAGTATTTTTTGAGGGTTGCACACTTTTGTACAAATTCCCAGTTCATCCAGCCTTTCAAGGTATTTGAGTACGGCAATAACAAACGCAGCATGACTCCATGTTAAAGGTGCAACAGATAATGGTTCTCCATTGTACGGGTTAAGCTGTTCTGCAAGCACGCCAGTAGATAAGGCGTGATTTGCAACCCAGGAAAGCAATTCAATTGCAGGTGCAAAATCTTTTTTAAATTGCGCTTTTGTAATATAATAATCTGCAAGCCAAATTGTTGTAATAAACCATGGATTGCCCGGCGTTTCGTTGCTAATGCGGTAATACTGGTCCCCTTCGTATCGTGCATAACCCCCTACGGGCGTGTTGCATGCGAGTTTTTGTCTAGTTATTTCAACAGTAGTTGTTACTCGCTCATCAGTGACGGGTAAGATTTTGAATTCAAATATGGAAAATGCAGTGCTGAAGTCTATTGTTTTGTCTTTTTGAAGTTTGTTCTGATCATCATAGTAAATTCCTTTGATAAATCGTTTTTCTTGTGAGTCATACAAATATTTGAGAATTGCCTGCTTTATTTCATGTGCTGCTCGTTCATATTTTTGTTTGCGTGTTTTATTTCCAAAAAGTGATTCAAATTGTGCTGCTGCCATAAGCCCTGCATACACAGTAGCACACGTAAACGTATGAATACCTCTTTTTTCTTCCCACAAATCATAACTTTCTCGAGGAAGTTTTGTTTTAGCATCTCTGTATGATACAAGAAAATCTGCTGCTTTTCTAATGAACGATTCATGCAATTCTTTAATGAACTTTTTATCTTTGTGACTTAAGTAATGTTTCCAAAGCGCATATAGAACAAGAGCGGTTTCATCTTCCTGAATTGGCAGTTGTGCTTTTCCGTTTTTTACCCAAGGGTGCCAACTACTTCCAACAGACTTGTCTGGGCGATATTTATGAAGCAAATATCCGTTTGGAGTAATCACTGCATTGCAAAATTTGAAAAAGCGTTCAGTTATATCTTTATATCCTGCTCTGTCAAGAGCTCTTGATATCAGGGTTCCGTCCCGTGGCCACATATAACTATACGTGTCTTTCTTAAACTTCAGCATGTCAGAATCATTCGCTGCAATAATCGCCCCGCAATTATCCGTTTGTGTTCTAATAATGAGTAAAGAGCGTTTAAACAAATCCTTAACTTCTTCAGGCAAGCCCATAAACGTGAATTGTGTTGTATTCACCCAACTTTTCCAATAAGTATCTGTTTCCTGCATTATTTTTTGCGGTGTTGTTTGTTTTACAAACGCGTTAAGCTCACACACCTCGCTAAATTTTTCTCCAACAACAATCCAGTAATAGCTTGTTTTTTGCGATTTTGGCTTGAGCTTCATATGCAAAGCTATTGTTGAATCAACCAAACCATGATCTATTGCGTTTTTGCTCAACACACCATCTTCTGCATCAATAAACGTTCCTTGTTTTCCGTACTCACCGGCAAGCCCAACAGCATAATCAGCAATACCGTTTTTCCCTGTTTGCGCATTCATAAAAAAGTAGCGCTTTCCTTTATAACTGATGACTGCTTTATTTTTTGGATCATAAAAAACAGTATCCCCAATTGTTCCCCCAGAAATACGAAAGGTTTGATGAAAGAATAAGCGAACATTTTTTGTATCAGAACTTTTATTCGAGACAACAACCTTGCGCAAATAAATATTTTTTTTATGGTGTACTGCATCGTTAATGGTTAAACTAATCGGCAAGTCAGTATGCTTAGCAGTAATATTTGTAGTCAAGTTTTCTTTTTTATAACTAATTTCTTTTTTCCACTGATTATCTGAGAACCATGAAAAATTGCCATCGATCCAAATTCCAAAGCGGTGCGTTTCTCCTTGGACGTGATTTTCCTGCCCAACATGTGGGTAATAGAAGTCTCGTATTTGTGCGTGTTCATCCATGCACACGAGCATGTTTCCGTTTCCTAATACAAAAAATCGTGTCACCTCTCAACCTCTTTGTTATACTTCTATTAAACGTATATAAATATGATGTTTAATAAAGCTTTTTCCATACATGCTTTATGTAATGTAGTGCTTGCTTTACTGGCTTGTTTTAGAGAACTTTGAAAAACTCCACTTCGTTGCGTTTTTCTAAAGTTCTCTCT
>PCYA01000010.1:10417-72070 GCA_002762795.1 Candidatus Woesearchaeota archaeon CG10_big_fil_rev_8_21_14_0_10_37_12 | reverse complement strand
GAATTTAATAAAAAATATTCTGAATTAATGTTAAGGGAGATTCTTCAACATAAAGAAAAAATATTCTTATATATTCAATCGTATTATAGGTCTTTCATAAAAGGAAAAAAAATAGATGAATATCCTAATTTCACTATTGAGGCAGACATATGATTATTTTAACGTATGATATTCAAGACGACCATTTAAGAACTGAATTTTCCAAGTTCATTTTAAGTTATGGGCGTAGACTCCAGTATTCAGTATATGAAATAAAGAACAGCAAAAGGATTCTCGAAATAGTGCAGGAAGAAATTAAGAATCGCTTCGAAAAAAGATTCAATCAAGGAGATAGTGTTTTGATATTTAAAATAACCGCAGAAAACCAAATATCAAGGTTTGGCTATGCTAAAAATGAAGAAACAGACCTTCTTATGTATTAAACCTGCAAACCTCAGTCTTAATTTTTTAGCGTTTAAATTGCTAAATCCCATAAATTCTCTCTTTTAAGAGGCAGTGAGGCTAATTTCAGGAAAATATAAAAATAATGATAGTATTGCATTCTTGAAAAATGAGTTTTAGATGTAACACTCTAAAATGATGTACACACGACTGGAATTTAAGTAAAACAGAAAAAAAAGGTTTATATAATCACCAGATTACCTGTCTAGAAGCATGCTTTAATTTCTACTATTGTAGATGTTTTTCTGGAAGCGAGACAAATTCTGGTCTAGAAGCATGCTTTAATTTCTACTATTGTAGATAAAAGAAGTAGCAACGTTGAGGGGTAACGTCTAGAAGCATGCTTTAATTTCTACTATTGTAGATCATTTTTTCGTTCCTCCTTGGGTTGACGTCTAGAAGCATGCTTTAATTTCTACTATTGTAGATATGCTATCGAGAGTAATCGTGGTGATAATGTCTAGAAGCATGCTTTAATTTCTACTATTGTAGATAATGTTGGATTAATCGTGGTTGTCGAACGTCTAGAAGCATGCTTTAATTTCTACTATTGTAGATATTAATTACAAAAAGTCTTATTTGATGTCTAGAAGCATGCTTTAATTTCTACTATTGTAGATGTTTAATGCAAGGTGTTAAAGAGATAAGGTCTAGAAGCATGCTTTAATTTCTACTATTGTAGATAAAACCTGACGCTAACTTTACAGCTCATTGTCTAGAAGCATGCTTTAATTTCTACTATTGTAGATGGAATTGGTGGCAAAAACTGCTTATTTGCAAGAAAACTTTAAAAACTGAGTACTGAGTGCTAAATATTATCTTTAAACTACTTTGCCTCCGTAGCTTAGTAGTATAGCGCGACATTGGTATTAATCAACAAACATGTCGAGGTCGAGGGTGCAACTCCCTTCGGAGGCTTATAATTTCAATTCGTAAGCACTCCTTTTTGGATTGTAAGCCAAATTTCCCCTTACATTTGAAAAAGAACTTGTAAGGGGAAAGATTTAAATAGTATTATTCATGCATACGTGTATGGCTTACATCCATGTGAAGAAAGTTGGTGGAAAAAAGTATTATACTTTGCGTGTTTCTGTCAGGGATAAAGCCGGTAGAGTGATTACAAAAGATATTGAAAATCTGGGTTCAGATTTGAGTAAAATAAATATTGAAAATCTTGAGAAAAAACATAAAAAAGAAACCCGTAAATCTTATCATACGATAAAAAAGTTTCTTGAATCAGAGTATTATCTTAACAAAGCAAAAAATAAAAAGCTCAAAAAAAGCCTTTTTTTTTCAAAAGAGCAGATGGAGTTTATTGAATCAACTAAGATTCATTACGACCTAAAATTCTTGAAATTTTCTAATGAAACAAAAAAAGAAATTTTTGATATTTTTTTAATTAAGTTTGCAGTTAGTAGTACATCAATAGAAGGCAATACGATAACGCTAAAGGAAGCAACAAAACTGCTTAGGGAACACAGAGCCCCAAAAAATAGAACATTGCGAGAAATATATGACTTGCAGAACTCTAAAAATGTGTTTTTCGATTTGTTAGGGAAAAAACCAGAACTCTCTTTAAATATGATTGAAGAGGTTCATGATGCACTATTAGAACGAATTGATTCGAGAAAAGGATACAGAAATCATGATATTAGAATTTTAGGGCAACCATTTAAACCAAGCCCTGCACATTATGTAAAAACAGATATTAAACTTTTACTTGATTGGTTCAATAAACAGAAAAAAACAACGCACCCACTCGCACTTGTGATATTCTTCCACCACAAATTCGAGAACATTCACCCATTTAGTGATGGCAACGGAAGAACAGGAAGAATACTCTTAAATCATATTCTCCTAACTTTGGGTTATCCTCCTCTTATCATACAAAAGAAAAACAGAGATGAATACATTGAAGCAATGAATGAAGCAGACAACGCAATAAGAAAAAATTTGCTCAGCACAGACATAAAACCTTACCAAAAACTTTTCAACTTCATCTACGCAGAATACAAAGGCACATACTGGAACACCTTTTGCACGTTATAAACAAGCTCAGTCTCAAAACTCCAAAACCATTAAATATTCGCAACACATTCTCTAGCTAAACCCTCTCAACAACCGAGAGAGCAAAGTGGTGCTTACTCGCCGTGTACTGAGTCCTTCTTGAGGCTTACTATTTCAATTCCCTTTTCAACACTTTATGTGCATGATTGATTTCTTTGAATAAGTGTAAATTTCCTGTGTCTTTATCAGGATGGTGTTCTTTTGCTAATTCTTTGTATTTTTTATCAATAAGTTCGAAATCGTTTGTGTCTTTGTCCAAACCAAGCGTTTCTCTTGCTTTTTTGCGCACTTCCTCAATATTTTCATCTTCAGAAAATTCGCTGATGAAGTCCTGCATTGTTTTTTGTCCATTAATAACTGCTGCAACTTCAAGAGAAATTACTTTCGAAACAACATATAAATTATCAACAAATTTGCCTGCAAGATCATAACTAAAATACATGCGATGACCATCCACAAACCATAACGCAGAAGCAGGAGCTTTTTTTAGTGCAAACGCTTCCAATTCTATCTCAATATGATCTTCATGAACACCAATTTTTTTAAGTGACTCAATAGTTTGATTCATGAACTGGACTGCACGTCTATTGAAAGAATCTTTCACTCTAAATAATTCAAATTCATAACCCTTTACTTTTATCGCCGTCATTTTTTAAAAGAAATTACTGTCTTTGCTTCTTTGGCCTGGCAGGTCTCTTGCTTCCTCTCCAAGCCCTATTAGACCCTCTTTTTTCTCTGCTATCATCTGTTCTACTATTACTTCTTCCTTGACTTCTGGGTCGCTGATTATTTCCTGATCTTCCAAAAGATCTCCGCCCATCAGACTGAAAAGATCTGCGATTACCCTGCGAATTTCTGTGATGATCGCCTTTAATTTCAGGAACAATAATCCTCTCAAATTCTGGAAGAGGTGTTGTGACAAGATTTCTGTTTGTGTCACGCATAATTGTTTTAAAATCTCTCACATCTTGCGAAGTAACAAAAGTGATTGCATCCCCTTTTTGCCCCGCACGCGCTGTTCTGCCAATTCTATGCACATAATCATCAGAAACCTGCGGCAAATCATAATTGTAAACGTGAGAAATATTATCAATGTGCAAACCTCTTGACGCGACATCAGTTGCAACAAGAACTCCTTGTCCAGTTTTGTGAAGGTTATTAATAATGTTCATACGCTTATTCTGTGGCAAACCGCCGTGAATCGCAATTCCATCAATTTTTTGCGTGCGCAATTTTTTTGCGAGTTTATCACAACCATGTCTTGTTTTACAAAAAACAATAGCTATTCCAGGAGGCGAAGTTTTTAAAAAATGTACAAGCAAAGAAAATTTGTCATTTGATTGCACAAGAAAAACTTTTTCTGTAAGCAAACTCGTATCTACTGTTATTTTTGCCTGAACTGAAACAGGAGAGTTCATATGTTTATTAACAAGACTGCGCAATTTTGGTGAAAGAGTTGCGCTAAATAACACTGTTTGGCGCTGTTTTGACGTGCTACGAATTATCTTTTCAACATCGTTGATAAATCCCATATCTAACATTCTGTCTGCTTCATCCAAAACAAGATATGTAACAGTGTTAAGCTTGACTCCGCGTTCCATTAAGTCAAGCAAACGTCCAGGAGTTGCAACAAGAATATCTGCCTGCTTCACTGCGCCCAGTTGAGGCCCAATACCTACACCTCCATAAACAGGAACAATATGGCAGCGCATGTGTTTTGAAAATTTTCTGAGAGCATCACTTACTTGGACACAAAGTTCTCTTGTAGGAGTGAGAATAAGTGCTTTAATACCTTGATTGGAAGTTAGCTTGCTAAGAATAGGCAGACCAAATGCTGCTGTTTTCCCAGAACCCGTTTGTGATTGTCCAAGTATATCTTTGCCTGCCAAAAGGAGAGGTATTGTTTTCTCCTGAATTTGTGTTGGTTCTGTGAATCCTTGTTCTTTTATCGCTCTAAGTATGTGCTCTGGTAATTTTAAGTCTGAAAATAACATCTTCGCTCCTGCAGTCTCTAAACTATATTTAGAATCGCAATAAACACATTTCTCTGGGTGCCTTTATAAAGGTTTGTGTTTTTATTGCTCACATGAGCAAAAACCCCCGTCGACAATGGAGAATTTACCAACTCCTTGTTGCAACAGGATCAGTAAAAAGCAAAACAGAAGCAGCAATGCTTGCAAGAAAGGGAGCAATCTTTGTGAACGGCAAGCCAATGGAATGCCTGCACTACCAAGTTCGCCCATTCAAAGACAAAATAACATTTAAAGGCAAACTTATTCAATTCAAAGAAAACAGAAGATATTTTGTCCTAAACAAACCGCTTGGTTTTGAAACAACAAAGGAAAATTTATTAAATTTTCTCAGAGGAAAAGTTCCTTCAAAAGATTTTTATTCTTTTTATCCTGTAGGAAGACTTGATAAGGATAGCACAGGGTTAATAATATTAACAAATGATGGTAGAGCAGGGAAGAAAATTCTTGATCCAAAAACAAAACGCGAAAAAATATATGAAGTCAAGGTTGACGGATTATTAACACAAGAAAAAATCAAAAAACTTTGTGAAGGAGTCTGGATAGATATTGATGAAACAAAATATAAAACTCTACCTGCAAAAATTCACGTACTTTCCACATCAGACAAGAAAAGCTTGTTTGAACTGAAAATCATCGAAGGCAAAAAAAGACAGATACGAAAAATGTGCAACGCTGTTGGCTTGAATGTTACAAAGCTAGTCAGAGTACAAATTGCAAAACTTGCTCTTGGGAAGCTCAAAGAAGGACAAATAAAAGAGTACACAAAAAAAGAATTTTATTCTGCTGTTTTTGAGTAAACTACATCATACAAAATTATTTAAAGCTCTTCTTTTGATATTTTTTAACGGAATGAACAATTTTCCTATTGGATTAACATATTCTGACGTTTTACTAGTACCAAAAAGAACACCATTATCATCAAGAGGACAAGCAGAACTGAAAACTAAATTTACGAAAAACATTTCTTTGAACATTCCGCTTGTTTCTGCAAACATGGCAACAGTCACAGAAGCAGACATGGCAATAGCAATGGCAAGAGAAGGAGGTCTGGGAGTCATACACCAGTTCGATACTATCGAGCAACAAGTTGCACAAGTAAGAAGAGTAAAAAGAAGTACGTGTTACGTAATTGAGGAACCTGTTTGCATAGAACCAACGGCAACAATTAAAGAAGCCATACAAATTATGGATGATGAACACGTAACTAGTTTGATCGTCACAGATAATTCTGTTGTAGGCATATTCACTCTCAAAGACTATCAGTTTGAAACAAACCTTGACAAACAAGTAAGAGAAGTGATGACTCCGAGAGAAAAACTCATAACTGCAAAGCCAGGAATAACATTAGAAGAAGCTAAACAGATATTGCACAAAAACAGAGTTGAAAAACTTCCTTTGGTTGATGAAAATAAACAGCTTAAAGGGCTTATTACAACAAAAGACATAAAAAAACTTGAATACTGGCCAAACGCGAACAGGGACGAAAAAGGGCGATTGCGAGTTGCAGCAGCAGTCGGAGTTAAAGATACCATAGAACGCGCAACAGCACTTGTTAACGCAAATGTTGACCTACTTGTTTTAGATATCGCACACTGCCATTCGGATTATGCAATCAAACGCATCAAAGAACTCAAAGAAACATTTGACATAGATGTAATGGCAGGAAACATTGCAACAGCAGAAGCAGCACGAGATTTAATAGCAGCAGGAGCAGATGGATTAAAAGTTGGCATAGGGCCTTCTCCTGTTTGTACAACACGCATCATGTCAGGAGCAGGAATTCCACAGTTTACTGCTGTTTTGAATGTTTGCAAAGTTGCAAAAGAACATGCTGTTCCTGTAACTGCAGACGGAGGAATGATTTACCCAGGAGATGTTGTCAAAGCATTAGCAGCAGGAGCAAGCAGCATATTCTCAGGAAGCTTATTTGCAGGAACAGATGAAGCACCAGGAAGAATAATTACAAAAGACGGCAAGCGATACAAAAAATACATGGGCAGTGCGTCATATGATAATAATCATAACAGAGAAGAATTGCTTCGCAAACAGAAAATAAAACAAGAACTAGACGTGCACGTAGAAGGAATACCTATTCTTGTAGACTATAAAGGCTCTGTAGCAGGAATAATTCAAAATATCCTTAAAGGAGTACAAAGCGGCATAAGCTACTGCGGTGCAAGAAACATACCAGAAATGCAAAGAAATGCAGAATTCATACGCATCACCCCTGCAGGCTGGTATGAAAGCCAAGGCAGAGGAACAAAAATGAGCGATTAACTTCGCAATAACTCCTAAAAAGCACAAAGTTTAATAACTAGTTCCTCCAAGATATATGAAAGGGTGAATAAATAAACTGGATATGGTGCAATTTCAACAAGAAGTTAGTTCTGAGGAAGATGATCCTCCACCTCCTGACAATATTTCTGATAGTTATGAACCTTTAGCATACGAACCAACAGATTCTTATCAGCCTATCGGACTGGAAGAAATAGTAGATGATGTTAAAGAAACAGACCTTGAAATGGCAGTAAATGAACATCCTAGAGAAGTTCAAGAAACACCGGCGTATTTCACAGAAGGAACTTTAACTTATTATTTGGATGCATTTCCAGACAAATCCTCAACTATGACTGAAGCTCCTGGACTGAAAGACGACTATGTTACAGAACGCGAAGGGCAGAGACGCGAAATTATCAGGCAAATAGAGGAAGAACACTTCGCATTAACAGGCGGAACAGTAACATACGAAACATTTACTGATTAATTCAATGCAAATATTTAATAACTTCCCAACACTATATGATAAAAAAAGAGCTGATATTATGAAACATACAGTTATTGGTCTTGTAGAAAACGTAAAAATATGCAGAAGAACCTACAAAGCAAGAATAGACACAGGAGCGAAAAGATGTTCCATAGACAAAACAATAGCGCGCAAACTAGGGCTCGGACCAATCATTAAAACAGCAAAAGTCAAATCAGTTCACGGAGAAAGTGAAAGACCAGTAGTTAAAACAACCGTAACAATTAAAAACAGGACCTTTAATGCAACGTTTAACCTTGCAGACAGAAAGGAAATGAGCTACCCAGTACTTATCGGCAGAAACGTGCTAAAACACGGGTTCCTCATCGACACAATGAAACAGTAAGGGGGTGGTTTCGTGAAACTAGGTATTGTTAGCCTTGGAGGCAAAAGCAGCAAAGCTGTTGCAAAAGCCGCTAAGAAATATTTTGATCAAGTAGACCTTCTTGACATCAGACAATTTGAAGTTAATCTTGCAAACAGCGGACCTTCTGTTTTATACAATCAAAAAAGCCTTCCAAAATATGACTGCTTGTACATCCGAGGAAGCACTAAATACTCTTTAATTCAATACGCTATAACATCAGTTCTTCAGCAATCTACATATATCCCATTTCAACCAAGAACATTTTTGCTCGGCCATGATAAATTCTTAACACTTCTTGAACTGCAAAAAAACAAAATCTCCATTCCAAAAACATACTACGTCGCAACAAAAGAAATTGCTAAAAAAACATTAGATAAGGCAGTCAGATATCCTGTTATCATTAAAGTTCCTGACGGAACACATGGGAAAGGCGTTCTTATCGCAGACAGCACAAAATCAGCAAAAACAATTGTTGACATGTTAGAAGTTTTCAAAAAACCATACATCATACAAGAATTTGTAAAAACACGCAAAACAACAGACATACGAGCAATAGTTGTAGGAGATAAAGTAATTGCAGCATATCAAAGAAAAGCAGCAAAAGGAGAAATCAGAGCAAACACACATTCAGGGGGAACGCGAAAACCTCACATGCTTACTCCAGAACAGGAAAAACTTGCAATAAAATCTGCAAGAGCAATAAAAGCAGACATTTGCGGAGTGGATATTCTTAACACAAGACGACCGTCTGTTATTGAAGTAAACTTAAGTCCGAGTGTACACGCTGGCATAAACGAAGTAACAGGTGTTAAAATTTCAAGAGAAATTGCAAAGTATTTGTACCAGCAAACAGCACAGGTGTACAAAGTAGAAAGCCAAGGCGCTTTCAAAAACGTGCTGGACTGGATATTGAAAAAATAACTTTAATCTAAAATTCAGATCTTTTGGATAAAACTCTAAAAACGTACTTACCGTACCACAATTTTAATAAATAAAGAAGTGATTAAGTCATTAAACACTCAAAGGAAGGTGATATGCAAATGGCAAAACAAAACAACGTACAACTATGGGCAACATGGTTATTATTGATCGGTGGATTAGTGCATTTGATCCCACGATTATATGACTGGTTGGCAAACCTAACAGGCGGAACACCATGGATCCAAATTCTTGTTGGATTGGCAAGCGTTATAGTAGCATTATTGACATTCAAAAAATAAGTGGCTTTTTTTCTTTTTGTTTTTTCTTGATTGAATAAAGCATCATATGACTCAAATTAACTATGTGAAAAGTTTTATAAACAAAACAACTTGTTTCTTTAAATAATTCGAGCCCGTGGTCTATCAAAAGTAAACTTTTGAAGAACCACGCTCTCGTGAAAAACATAAAAAATATAGACGAGCCCGTGGTCTAGCGGTTATGACGTCTCGTTGACGAGGCATTTGCACTACAAAAGTGCATTATTGGCCACAAAATCGAGGAAGTCCCCAGTTCAAATCTGGGCGGGCTCATTGTCACTTTTTAGTAGATAATTTTAGATAAATTTTTAAAGGGGTTTTTTGTCAGAAAACGTATGATTCCTGAACAAGAAATAATTAGATTGACAACATCCAGCAGACAACATCCAGTATTGATCAGAGGAACAACAGTAGGTAAAGCAATAGAACTTCTTGAAACGGGATTGTTAACGCCAGATAATGCGAGCGGCAAATTTTACTTTTGGCCCATTAAAGCAGGATATGATTACTATCAAATTCAACCTCCTACAGAATTTCCAAAAGCATACTCTGATGCAGAAGCAAACAAAGAAGCTGAAATTTGGGCAAAACTTCATACCATAGATTCTGAATACCTCAAAAGATTTGGTTGCGATAAAGATGATTTTACACCTGAATATTATAAAGAACATTTTAACGGAAATGTAATGCAACACAGAAAGGCAGACAGAGAAGCAAAAGCAGAGTTAAGAGAAAAATTAGGTGTTGTAATTGGTTTCGGACCAAAAATTACAGATTTAGACCTTAAAGTTGAAAAAGCCTTCAGTGCAGATAAAAAAGGATGGGATAAACAACTCATTTACCCTGTTGAACTTTATTTACCAAAAGGAATACCATACACTCATGTTCTATCAATAGAATACATTGGAGAAAAAGACAAACAGTTGTTACAAGAGTTCATAGGAAATGTTAACGAAATATAATAGTTTGTAATAACATTTATAAATAACACTCGCTATAAAACTATCATGGAAAAAGAGGGGATGAGTAGTAAGTACTTTTTTATTGCATTAGTTATCATAACTGCTATTGCGAGCGTATTTGTAGCATTGCCTTTTTTTACAAGCATTATTGCAGGAACAATTCTCGCATACATCTTTTATCCGTCGTACAAGTGGATGAAAAAACACATACGATCAGAAAGTCTGACTGCATTTATCACAGCAGTCATAATTGTTCTGCTAGTCACAGTTCCTGCAGGATTTCTCATAAAGGATCTTACACAAGACACCAGATACATGTACTTGCGTGCAAAACAACAAATATTCAGCGGCGAGTTTATAGAAAGCAGATGTTATGATGAAGGGTTTCTTTGTAAAGGCGTTAACACAATAAATGATTGGATGCGTGACGAAGAAATAAAAGGATACTTGTTAGGAGTACTTAACGATGTTCTAACATTTGTGACTGGAAAAATAAGCGGCATCATATTTTCACTACCAAAAATAGCAATACACTTGCTGGTTGTTTTATTCACAACATATTATATGCTTAAAGACGGAAAATTACTTATTGCAAGAATAGCAAGTGTTGCACCACTAAAAGTCCATCATCAAGAAGAAATACTCAAACAATTCGGAGACATCATTTACGCAGTTATTTACGGCAGTTTAATAGTTGCACTTATCCAAGGTTTACTTGGCGCATTCGGACTTTGGCTTTTCGGCATTAAAAATTTCATCTGGTGGAGTATTGTCATGACTTTCTTTGCGCTCATACCATTCATCGGAACATGGGTCGTGTGGTTGCCAGCAAGCATGGTACTTCTTGTTACAGGATACTTACAAAACGAACCTGGTTTGATCTGGAGAGGATTAGGTCTTTTCTTCTATGGATTAATTATCATATCAAGCATTGACAATATTCTTAAACCAATACTCGTTGCAGAACGTGCACGTGTACATCCCTTGTTAATTCTCGTAGGAGTATTAGGAGGTTTGTTTGTCTTCGGTGCAGTAGGGATCCTTATTGGACCAATCATACTTGCAATACTTCAAAAACTTCTTGAAATATACGAACGAGAGCAAAAACCACACGTTAAAGAAATTCATCTCGATATTCTGGGAAAAACAAATCACATAAAATCAATTAAAACAAAAAAAGTAATAAAATGAAACTGCGTGTTAAAGACAATGAAAACAAAGTTTTCAAGCATTTAACTTTGAAAGGAGTGATAAGAATATGAAACTCAAAGTTAAAGACAAAGAAAAATCAGAGATTTTTCTAGCCTTTGACACGCAAAAGAGGCATAGCAAATGAAACTGCGTGTCAAAGACATGGACATTGCAACAGGAGGCATTCCTGTTGTAATATTGAACAAAAAAGATGCAAGAGAACTTGATCTTCATCCAATGGACAGAGTTGTTGTAAAAAAGAACAGCAAAAAAATAATTGCAACACTAGATATTGCTGAAAGTCACAAAGCAATGCCTCCTGGACGAATAGGTTTATTTGAAGAAACACTTGATGCAATCCATGCAAAAAACAACGATAAAATAAAAATAGATTTTGCAGAAAAACCAGAAAGCATTACATACATCAAAAAAAAAATGGACGGCAAAAAACTCAACTCAAAAGAAATTCTGTGCATCATACAAGACATTGTTGACAGTAAACTAAACGACATTGAACTTACAAGCTTTATCATTGCAAGCTACACAAAAGGAATGGACATGGAAGAAACAGCAGCACTTACCCAAGCAATGGTAAACACAGGAGAAAAACTAACGTTCAACAAAAGTCCAGTTGTAGATTTACACTCAATAGGAGGTGTTCCAGGAAATAGAACAACAATGCTCATGGTGCCAATTTTGGTAGCAGCAGGGTGCATTGTTCCAAAGACAAGCAGTAAAGCAATAACAAGTCCTGCAGGCACAGCAGACACGATGGAGGTGCTTTGTCCTGTTACTCACTCAGTTAAACACCTTAAAAAAATAATTGATACTGTAGGAGGCTTTATTGTTTGGGGAGGGTCAATAAACATTGCGCCTGCAGACGACATTATTATCAACGTTGAAAAACCATTACAAATAGATGCTCAAGCACAAATGCTTGCAAGCATAATGGCAAAAAAAGCAAGCGTAGGAGCAACACATTTGCTTCTTGAACTTCCAATAGGCTCAGGAACAAAAATAACAACAAAAAAAGAAGCCAATAAATTAAAACAAAGTTTTGAAAAACTCAGCAAGCTTCTGAAAATCAAAATAAAAATTGTCATTACTAACGGAACAGAAGCAGTAGGAAAAGGAATCGGCCCCATACTTGAAACAAGAGACGTTCTTTGGGCGTTGCAAAACAAACCAGAAGCTCCAAAAGATCTTGTGCAAAAAAGCCTTAAACTCACAGGAATATTGCTGGAATTTGTTGGTAAAGCAAAAAAAGGAGAAGGTTACAAAAAAGCAAAACAAATTCTTGAAAGCGGCAAAGCGTACGCTACAATGGAAAAAATAGTAACAGCACAAAGTGGAAAAATGATACAACCAGAACAGCTGAAAGTTGCACTCAAAACATATGATGTTAAGGCTAAAAAAACAGGCAAAATTTACTGTTTACTTAATCCAACAATAACTAAACTTGCACGACTTGCAGGAGCGCCAGCAGATCCTGAAGCAGGAGTGTACATCCACAAACACTGTGGAGAAAACATTGTACAAGGAGAACCAATATTAACAATTTACTCGCGAAGCCAGAAAAAACTTGAATACGCAAAAAAAGCACTTCAAAAAAGTGGGGGAATAGACATTATTTAATGTCTTATTCTTTTTGAAACATCATCTAATTGCCAGTGAGTAATGTAAAAACGAGCTTTGAACAAACGCAACACTCTTGCAAAAACACGCACAAAACGACCGTAACGAAGAATGCGTGTCTGACTCGCTACTTTTGCAGCAAATTCACCCTCTCTTAATAATCTTGTTTCCCTCAACAAAACAGCCTCGTGCAAAACTTTTTGTGTTTGTTCTCCAATAAAGGTAAGATCACGAACAGATGCATACAATCTAAATGCAGTATAGAATGGAAACACAGCAATAATGTCAATCCAATACATTTTCATAAATTTTAACAGGTTTCTTGTCCTATACCATTTGAAGCACAAATCAACAACAAAAAATCCAACAATCACAGAATCAGCTGCATGAATCCAACTCAAATAATTATCTGCAAAATGAAAAAACTCTACGATTAACAATGCAGTAAGCAGAACAAGTACGAATGGAATTGATTTATCAACAAACTTTTCAACAAGTTCCAACCATGACGGAAGCTTTCTCATAATATCATTAAGCAAGAGTTCTTATTTAAACATTAAGTACGTATTGTAAGTGGTAAGAAGTTAGAGGTTAGAAGTAAGAAGCAGATAGTTCAAAGTAAATATTTTTATTGTTTGTAAGAATTATCAGGAACCCTGAAAGAATCACCCTCAACAAATTCAGGATGCAATGCTTTTGCAACATACAACAAGCCCGGACCATCTGTTATGTCAAACCCATGATAAAATCCTCGTCCAAGATCACTGCCAGAAGGAGCGACACTGTACCTTAATTCTCCTGGACGGATTAATTGTTTATCATGTGGAAACACGATTTGTAAATCAGTATCGCCAACATTTTTTACAACTTCTGCAGATGTTTCTTCATGACTTCTGATTCCAACACCGCGCTCAAGAATTGCAACACGCTCATGCAATACTCTGCCAGTTAAATCAAGTTCAAAGCCCAAAAGATTAGCACCGTCAAGCTCTCTGTCATTTCCTTTGATTACCAAATAACCAAACGAAGCTTCTACAACACGAACTTTATGCGTTCCAAGTGCTTCTTTTGCTCGAGATAAATATACATCATTCATACAAAAACTGCCAAATAAAACACTTAAAAAGGTTTCTGATTCATTTTACAACAATTTTTTCACGACAGATTTGATTGCTTGCGCATCAATTCCATATGCTTGCATCAAATCAGCTGATTTTCCAGATTGCGGAATTTGTTTAATACACAAATGCTCTGCCAAATTTATTCCTAAACTTCTGACAGCTTCACCCAAACCACCTTCAGGATAATGGTCTTCAACAACAATCACTTTCTTGTTTTTTGTTATTTGTTTGATTGTTTTTTCATCCAATGGCTTGACAGAATATGCATCAACAACACACACATTGTTTGTGTTTTTTGTAGCCTTTAACGCTTCATGAACAGTTATTCCTGCTGCAACAATAATAAATTTATCTGACTTGCTTTGTTTTAATATTTTGCACCCTCCAATTTTGAAGTTTTCAGTGTTTTTGTAAATTATTGGTGTTTTTGGACGAGTTGTGCGTAAATAAGATAATCCTTTATGTTTGACCATCAACTCAGTACATTTTTCTGCAGAAACAGCATCGCAAGGATACAAAATAATACTTTCAGGTAAACTTCTGAATAATGCTAAATCTTCTAGGCCCATTTGTGATGGACCATCCTCGCCAATAGACACGCCACAATGTGAACCGCATAATTTGATGTTTGCTTTGGAAATAGCAGCCATTCGTAACTGGTCATGTGCTCTTGTTAAAAAACACGCAAATGTACTTGCAACAGGAACAAAACCTCGTATAGCAAAACCTTGCGCAACACCAACCATTGTTTGCTCAGCAATAAAACACTCAACAAACTGTTTCGGATATGTTTTGCTAAAATACTCTGAATACGTTGAATTTTGAACATCTCCATCAAGAGAGATTAATGATTGATTTTTGCCAAGAGTTTTTAATGCATTACCGAACGCAGTACGTGTTGCAACAAGTTCGTCTTGTTTGTAGTTCACAGTTTGTAGTCTGAAGTCAGAAGAAATGTGCTTGATAAATTTTTTTGGCTTTTCAACATATTTTTTTGAATCAACTCCGAGCATACTTCCCAGCTCTTTAAATGCCTTCTCTTTCTGCTCCTTTGTTAACGCTTTGCCATGCCAACCATTTTTGTTTTCTAAAAATGAAACACCTTTCCCTTTGACTGTTTTTGCAATGATTATCACAGGACCCTTTGCTTTTTTTGCAGAAACAAACGCGTTTAAAATTTGCGGAATAGAATGACCATCTATTGTTAATGTTTTCCAACCGATTGCATCAAATCTTTTTTGCCAATTTTTTATATCATGTCCGTACAAAGATTCTCCTGATTGTCCTAGTCTGTTTGCATCAAGAATTGCAACAAGATTATCTGGCTTGTATTTTCCGGCAAGCGCAGCAGCCTCCCAAACAGAACCTTCTGCACATTCACCATCACCAAGCATAACAAAAACTTTGCTTGGTGCTTTTTGCAACTTTGCAGCTAATGCCATGCCCAAACCAACCGCCAAGCCTTGACCTAAACTTCCCGTAGCTGCTTTTATCCACTGCATTCTCGGAGTAGGATGGCCTTCTAAACGCGAACCAAACTGTCTGAACGTTTGCAATTCTTTTTCAGAAATTAAATCAGCTTCAGCATAAGATGCCCACAAAATAGGAGCTGCATGACCTTTGCTTAACACAAATTCATCATTACCCAAATTATTTGGATTTCTTATATCATATTTCATCTCATCAAAGAATAAACAAGCCATAAGTTCCGCCATGCTTAAACAAGTTGTAGGGTGGCCACTTCCTGCTTTTGTTGTAAGTTGAATAGAACGAATGCGCAAACGCGTCGCTATACTTTTTAACACAGCCTCTTTTTTCATACACTTGACAATGAATTATTTCTTTATAATGGTTTGGTTTAAGAAATAAATTCTAAAAATTAAAGGAAACTTTAAATAACTATAAAAATAGAGTCAAATTTTCCTAAGGCAATTTTAAATATCGACGATAAAATTGAAAGGCGTTTAACGCCCAACACCAAATAAGCGACTTATTCAAAATTGCCTAAAAGGAAAGGTTTAAACGTATTCTGAACTTAAAAAATTCATGCCTGGCACGATTTACTTTAGACGAGGAGAACAAAAAATAGTTTTGAAAGGTAACAGTCCAGTGCAAGTTGAAATAACTGATGCAAAAGTCGTTCCTGGCAGATCCGGGCAACTTGGCTTGTTTGGTGATGCTGGCGAAAGTTCTTCTGACAGCCTTGAACTACGATTAAAACTTGAAGGCCGGCACACACCGTACAAGTTTGAACTTGAAGGCCCAGAAACATACGCTAAATTTCTGGCAGAAATGAAAGCTGAGCGATCTGTACAATTGCAAGGCAAATATGTTTTTGCTTATTTCAGAAACAAAAGTCAACCACCAATCGCGATACAACCAATGAATTAAATCATTCACTATCTTCCCAATTTTTGCGCCCATAAAACGGTGTTATTCTTGTATCTCTCCATGAATCACCTAAACGAACTGTGATTAAGCCTAATTGATCATATGTTCCTTTGCCTTTTGCAACACAAAATAAACCAATTTGTGCTGTTGCAGATGATGAAAAACGTGCTCGTCTACCATAACAAACAACACCAAACTGCAAGCCACCTGTTGCTTTTTTTACACGATTCACCAAACCAATTTGCAAATCAGCACATTCCATTGCATCATTCACAACGCCAAGTTGAAACACTTCTGAACAACTTTGCGCATAATTATACACTCCAAACTCCCAAGGCGTACCCATCCATGCGTCAGTTACTAAACCAAATAATTTTCCAGAAT
Organism: Candidatus Woesearchaeota archaeon CG10_big_fil_rev_8_21_14_0_10_37_12; assembly: GCA_002762795.1. Lineage (GTDB taxonomy): Archaea > Nanobdellota > Nanobdellia > Woesearchaeales > ARS49 > 1-14-0-10-37-12. The sequence goes on along the minus strand of PCYA01000010.1, from coordinate 55,437 downwards.
AATCCTGCGCTTTTGTTACCAAACCAACACGTAATTTAAGCTCATCCTTTTCGTCAGGTTTTTTAATTACAATCTCATATGTAAACCGCTCAGCAAAAGCACAGGCTTTTTTACACGATTTAACAATAGTTTCCAGATTCAAAATATTCCCCTAAAACTATGTCAGGCAAGCTTTAAAAACTTCTGAAGAAAAAGTTAGAAAATATTGCCATCGTGGCACAATCTGGCACTGAGCCGGTCTCGAAAACAGGTTTCCGAAAGGATCTCCCGGTTTCGAGGAAATTGAAAATTTCCTAGAACTCGACAAACTTGGTTTGTCAAGTCATCGCAAAAATTCTGTGTTCCATAAATTTATAAAACACAGAATTTTTGGGGAACTCGGAAACCACTTAATTGCCGACGTGGCACAATACGGTACTGCGCCGGTCTCGAAAATCGGTTTCCCATGAAAAACAAAGTTTTTCAGGGGTTCTGAAAACTTCGTTTTCATAACCGAAAGGATATCCCGGTTCATATCAAAAGTCTACGACTTTTGGGATGTCTAGGAATTTGTGATTCCTCGACATGTCAGAAATTCACAAGAAGTTACATAGAATTGTATGAATTTCTGAGCAACTTGAAAACGCTTGCTACGATCGCATAACCTGGTAGTGCGCCGGTCTCGAAAATCGGTTTCCGAAAGGATTTCCCGGTTCAAATCCGGGTCGTAGCGTTTTCAAGTACCAAGAGAACAAAGTTCTCTGGTCCAGAAAAGCTCTGCTTTTCTTGGAATCTGGGCGGTGAAGTACAATCTATTCACTGCACACGCAAAAAGTTTAAATATACAACCACGCAGAAATTACAGCATGAACAAAAAAGTTGTGTTGCTAATAACATTAATTGCAGCATTCCTACTTCTTGCTGCCTGCGAATCAAAAACAGTTGGCAAAAAAGTAGCAGTTCCAGGAATAAGTGGCGCTGTTTCAACAGATGATTACAAGCCTGTTGAAGATGCAGAACCTGAAAAAACTGCTGTGGGAACTGGCGAAACAGGAGAAACTGCAGCTGAAGTTCTTGAAGAAATTCAAGAGCGAGGAACAGTTGACATAATAGATACCACAACTGTTGATTCTGATAAAGTAGGAAATTTCTATCCACCAGTAACTTCAGGAGCAACAGGAAAAGATGCTTTGAAAGAGAGAACACGTGCGTTGCTTCAAAGAGGTCTTGGAGTTCCAGGAGTTGAAGCAGAAAAAGATTTTGGCGCAAAATACCACAGCAGTTCAGGAAGCGAAACAAATCTTCCGGACAAATATGGAAATGATAATTCTGCTGGCGAATAAAATTAGTTGTGCTTTATTTATGATATTTTTCATTCTTTAAAATTGTAAACGCCCTGTAAACTTGTTCTGTTAATATTAACCTTGCAAGCTGATGAGGAAAAGTCATTTGTGAGAAAGATAACAAAAAGTTCGCTTTTTGTTTAACCTTTGAGGATAACCCTTCTGCTCCGCCAATAACAAAAGTTACAGCCTCCTTATCTCTCAGCCAGCTACTTAGCGCTTCTGAAGAAAGTTGTTTTCCCCTAACATCCAAAACAACAATTGTGCCTTTTAGCTTATTTTCAACTCCTGACTCATCTTTTACTTCAAATACTTCAAAAGAGCAATACTTTGGCAAACGCTTTTCAAAATCAACAATAACAGACAAAAACTCTCTTGAAGGCTTCCCAACAACTACAAAACGAATTTTCATCATCGTACAGTACATACAAACAACTTAAATACTTTCCTTTATTTGATGATTGCATGGATGAAACATATGCAACAATAGGCATCTTAGTTCTTTCAGTCATAGCCGTAACAGGTTATATCATTATAGAATCCGGAAACACTGGAGCAGCAATAACACAAAACTACATATCTTGTTGTTGCAACATTTTAACAGATCAAGGAGATCTCTTGGTACGTTCACAGATACAAACCTTTGAAGACAGTTGCAATATTGCATGTCAAAGATACACTACAGGAGGAAGAGTCTTTTCACAAGAAGGATTATGCACATTAAACCCATGAAAAACAAAAAACAAAACAATCATGTAACTCTTGCAGTTGCAGGACTAGTCATTGCTGTTATCGTTGCAGCAGGTGCATTCTATTACATCTGGCAAGTTCAGGGAAAACATGGTCAAGCAGTCACAGACACAATATCATTAGGACAATTAATGTGGAAAAAAGAACAATTACAAGCACAATACGCTGCAGGAATCGAAGATTATTCAAACATTTGCAACATTCGCTGTGTGTACGGCGAACATCCAGAAAGAGCATCACAGTTAAAACAACAAGCATACACTGGCTGTGGAGTAAACGATCCATTTATTCAACAGAACTTAATTGATAGAGGATACTTTATTGTTGATATGCATGACGGATACTGTTCGTTCAGGTAAACATGAAACAAAAAAAACAAATAGAAACAATTATAATTATACTTGTTATTTTAGTAGCACTAGGAGCAATATACTTTATTTATGATGAAATTGCTGGTAAAGCATTTATTTCCCCTCCAATAAACGTAAAGCTAGTGCAAACAGAATTAACAATCTGCTGTTGCAGAACACAACAAGGAAACTTCTTTGAATTACATCATGTCATAACACCAAAATATGCAGATTTTACTAAAAAAACACAAGCATGTATTAACGCATGCCAAGTAGAATCAAGCACACCAACACACCCTGCGTATTTCCAGCAAGTAGGATCGTGCGGTGGTGGAAGAGTTATTTAATTGCCAAACTTTGCGGAAAATAATCTAATTTTTTTGAGAGGTGCATAAAACACGATGTGTAAGGGTATTCTTTTGATGATGTTGAAGGACAATAGAATAAATCAACAAAGCAATCATCAAGAAATCAGAGAAAAGGCATGGTGAAAAAGTCCCAAAAAAGCCACATATATAAATAACTACCGAAAGGTTTATATATTTCATCAAAAGTAGTATAAAAATATAATTGTTTTGGGAAATATATGTTTCTTTCATGAGAAAAGAAACAAAAGGTGGCTTGTATGCAGCATTATGTTAAAAAATGCACAGATTGTGGAAGTATAAATCTCTTTGTAAACCGTGATAAAGGCGAAATAGTGTGCAGAGACTGCGGACTTGTTATAGAAGACAAAATGGTAGAATTCGGCCAGGAATGGCGTGAATTTGAAGACGGTGATTCAAGCGGGCGCAGAAGAACAGGCGCGCCAATGACCTACACCCAATTTGACCAAGGATTAGGAACAGAAGTAGGACAAAAAGCAGACCTTTTCCAATTAGCAAGCAAAGACAGAAACAAATTCTTCAGATTACGAAAATGGCAGTACAGAATAAGCACTGCAATAGAAAGAAACCTTAAACTGGCATTAGCTGAACTGAAAAGAGTAAGTTCATTCTTAAAACTGCCAAAAATGGTAGAAGAAGAATCAGCAATGATTTACACCCAAGCAGTCCAACGAGGACTCGTACGAGGCAGATCAATGGAAAGCGTTGTAGCAGGAGCATTATATGCAGCTTGCAGACGACACGAAGTGCCACGAACACTCGATGAACTTTCTGAAGCATCAGGCATAGAAAAAAAAGAAATTGGCAGAACATATCGTTTTGTAACTCGCGAACTAGGATTAACAATCTTGCCAAGCAACCCAGCAGATTACATTGCACGATTTGCATCAAGCTTAAAACTTAATGCAGAAACACAAAGCAAAGCTGTTGAAATACTTGAGCAAGCACAAAAAGCAGAATTAACATCAGGACGTGGTCCTACTGGAATCGCTGCAGCAGCACTCTATGTAGCAGCTTTAATGCACGGTGAAAAAAGAACACAGAGAGAAGTTGCTGATGTTGCTGGTGTTACTGAAGTTACAATTAGAAATCGGTATAAGGAACTTCTTGAGAAATTAAAGTTAGACAAAGAATTAAAGAAACAGAAAAAGAAACCAAAGGGAAGATAGTATTTAGGGATACTGATGATAGAAAGCAACGACAAATACAATGGAATCTATTATTGCTCTGAAGCAGTAAACGTGACTATTGCCAGAGCGTATTATCATAATTTCCAACTTGGCCGAGATGGAATATACTCTTTAGCAAATACAACAGCAAATTAACAATAACTCTTCCAATTCCACAACATTTATTAAAGAACATCTCTTATAACGAATAAAAACTTAAAAAAGGTGACTATGAAATATTTGTTGATATTAATATTATTGGCTTCTTTATTAGCAATACCTGTATTTGCAGAACAAAATAGTTGCGATACTTATTGCAGAGACAGAGTTCAATACACTGGAACATTCAATGAAAGAACAGGCGACTGCGAATACCAGCGAACTGCTTGCAGACACGGCTGCAATGGAAATATTTGCGCAACTGTGCAGCGAACAACCGCGGAAACACAAGAACGTCCAAGAACATATGAAAGCTGTCCTGATGTTTGCAGAGCAGGCATTCTTTCCTCTCAAGGAAGATATGACAATACTTTAAGACGTTGCGAGTATCAAAAATCAAGATGCGAAAATGGTTGCGCAACTAATCTAAAAAGCTGTGCATTGCCTTCCTCAACACAATGCAATGAATATTGCGAACAAGGGACACATTACCATACGGGCAGGTATGATGCTGGCAGACAAACATGCAGTTACTCAAGAGAACTCTGCAGATTTGGCTGCGATAAAAAAAGAGAAAAATGTTCACCATATATTGCTGTTGTAGATGAATGCCTTGCTTATTGCGAAGAAGACGTTCTTTACTACGATGGATATTATGACATTGGCGCAGAAACATGCAAATACACTCGAACAAAATGTGAAAATGGTTGCAATTCAGACCTGCATGCTTGTGACAAGCCACCACAAAGAACACTAGATGACCGAAAACAAATAGAACGCGAAGAAACACAACAACAAGAACATGAAGAAAATATAGAAAGAGCAGAACACAGAGAAGAACGCAAAGGACAAAGAAAAGAACTGCCACAAGCAGCAGTAACAAGACCTGGTGCAGTGGTTGAACGAACTGAAACAGGCATGACTGTAACAACCCCATCTGGAAACAAAATAACAGTTATATTTGGTGATGGTGATAGAACAACTGTTGAACTGGAAAGAAAAATAAACAACGCAGTAATAAAACATGTTGCAGTACATGAAACCGTAAAAAATGTTGTTGTTTCTGATAAAGAAGGAAAAACGAAAATTGACATCACTGTATTAACTCGCGTAAAACTATTTGGTTTATTCCCAACAGAAATGCCAGTTAGACGAACTGTTGATATCGAAAATCAGGAAAAGATAGAATCAAGACCTTGGTGGGATATCTTTGTTTCAAACGAAGATGATGTTATTTGCAACGCACAAGAAGACTGCCAAAAATATGAAAATAATAATTTGTGTGATGGAACATTATATTGTGATCTTGAGAGTTATGAGTGTAAAATAAATCCTGCAACTGTTGTAACTTGCCCAACAGTGGATGACACTGCCTGCTTGCAAAATATCTGCCAACTTGAAACAGGAGAATGTGAAATGCAAACAGTAATTGATGGAACATTATGTGATGATGGAAATGCGTGCACATCAAACGATTCCTGTCAAGCAGGACAATGCATTTCCAGAGAATTTGTTTGTGAATGCGCACAAGATTCTGACTGCGATAAACATGAAAAAACAACCTGCGACGGAGAATATTTCTGCAACAAATCGCAAGGAGTTTGTCAGCAAAATCCGACAACAATACCAACTAGTTGTGCATAAAATATATAAATGTTGTTTACTTAGTTAGACCTATGTCATTTATTTTTAGAACTAAAACTCTTGAACAACGCTTGTTGCCAGAATTAGAAACTTTAGATGATCTTCGCCCAGTAGCAATATTATCTCCTGAAGATGCAGCATTATATTCGCATAGAGACGGACCATTGGAAAAAGCACGCAAAGGATACAAAAGTTTGAAACATCTAATGAGGTTCACAAGACAACGCTCAGAATTCAGATTTGATCCGTTTAAACACGGACAACGCTACTGGCAGGTTCAACCCTGCGGAGAAGATTCATTCCTGAAAGATGGACTGGTTAGCTGTCGTATGATTGGTGCACTCGCTTACATAGCAACTCATCCTTTAATTACTGTACAAAGTAGTTTATATATGCTTGGTGAACCAAACTATAAAAGAGATTATTAAGTTCATAAAGTATTTTAATGGCTTGTGATTGAATAAACTTATGAAATCCTATTTTATGTTGTTCTTAACACTAACACTGTTTGTTAGTTGTGCACCTGTACAAAAACAACAATTTGATTGGACAACAGACTTGACACCTGAAGAATATCACATGTTGGTTAAGAAAGGAACTGAACGACCTGGAAGCGGCACATTGTTAAATGAGGAAAGAGAAGGAACATATGTTACAAAAGGATGCAAACTACCTGTGTTTAAGTCAGCTGATAAATATGATTCAGGAACAGGATGGCCAAGTTTTACAGATGCTATTTACGAGAATATTGTTTTGAAAGAAGATAATACTTTGTTTGTTAAACGCACCGAGATATTAAGCACTTGTGGCGAACATTTAGGACACGTATTTGATGATGGCCCGGCAGAAAAAGGCGGAAAAAGATATTGTATTAATTCTTTGGCTTTGGAGTTCATAGAAGAATAATTAAATTCTATGAATTTTTGCAGGGCGTATGTGCGCATCAGATTTTGATTTCTTCAGCTCACAACGCACATCTTTAGGATCAAAAATTGTAGACTCTGCTTTCTTTTTCGTAAGCAAATCAGCAATTCTTTTTGCTCCATAAATCGAAGGTAAAATTCCAACACCATTACAACCAAGATTATACAAAAGAACAGAATTGCACGGCTCAAAACCAACAATACGCAATTTAGTTTTTGTATAACCCATCAAACCATGCCAGAAAAAAGAATACTTTGGATTTTTCGGAGCTGCCGTATAGGCAGATTTTACAAACTTCTTAATTTGCTTATGTGCAGTCGGATGATAATCTTTCTCCCGCACATACTTTGATTTATCCCGCAATGTTATCTCAGGACCTCCAACACAAACTAAATCGCAGTGTTTATTTCCTTCAAACTCATACTTTCTTCGCGTAAGATAAAAATACGCTGCAGAACTATCAACTTCTTTATCATCAAAATAACTGATCGCTATTGGTAATTTGTGATTTTCTTCAATGTATCCTGCCATGTGGCTCACAATCCCTATAACCGATTCGTGAAACTTTTTATCAGTAGCAGCTCCTGCCTTGTTTATTACATGAATGTGCTCAAAACCATTCGTGCAAAGAATAACTTTACCTGCCCGAATGTTTTTGTGGCTTTTAAGATCTGCATATTTCTTGTGCAGGATTACTTTACTAACAGGACTGTGCTCGTAAAGAGTAAATCTTTTTGGATATTTGTGCTGAAAATAATGGATAAGTTCTTCACAAAACAATGCACTGTTCAATGTTCCCTTCTTTGTTTCTAAAGCTGCAACATAATGCTTGTGCCTTGTCTGAAGCATACTCAAAATATCTTTTTGCGATCGCGTCGTATACAGTTTACTGTATTTACGCGAAACATGCTCCAAAACAGACTTATCATCTGCAACATAAATTTTCTCCATACGGATATTTGCTTTATGACGCAACTCCTTATTATGCAAATGGACCAAAACTTGCTCAACACTTGAACAACCAGCATAACCCTTGAAAATTGTAAGCGGCACTTTAATTTTCGTATCTCTGTAAATATCTTTCAGTAAATTCCACGCGTTCAGTACATCCTTTTGCGCTTTTGCAGCAAGATGAAGCCCATACTCCTCAACAATTTCTGAAAAAGGCTTTTCAAAATAAGCAACAACCTGCCCAGCATTATGGCCTGTAGCACCATGAGCAATCTTGCTCCCCTCAATAAGAATAACTTTCTTTTTTGTATGCTTTAACAGATAATACGCAGTAGTTACCCCTGCAATACCACCACCAATAATCGCAATGTCAGTGCGAATAGTTTTATCAACTTTTTTAGAAACCCTCTCTTTCCTAATCTGCTGAAGCCAAGGAGAAAGATGATGACTTTTAACCTCGTTATGTTTCATTGCAACAATAATTTTGTAAATGTATATTTAAATTTTAGTAATTAACTTCTCTGCTCTTTCCACTTCTGGATGCGCTCCTGCTTTGATGCAACTATTTTTGCTCTTATTTCTTCATCAGCCATACCTTTAATGAAACCTGCAAACGATTCGCTCGGATCAAGTTTTTTGAAAGAAGGTCTACTTGTTATTGCTTCTTTATGTTTTTTGAGATTTGGCAATTGATCTAAGTCAGTTCCTAACACGTTTTTAAATTCATCCAACGCAACATAAAACAATGAAAGGTTTAAGTCAGCTAACGTGTATGTATTTGCAACTAAAAATGTTTTTCCTTCTAACTCTTTGTTAATATCTTCTAACTGCTCTTTTAACTCTTGTTTTGCCTGCTCTTTATCAGGACCAAACCAAATCTTTCTTCTTGTATCAAGAACTGTTAACGCGACTCTGTACATCCAAGAACGCGCTTGTGCTTTTTCTACAATTGAATCTGGAAGCAATGGTTTATCTGGAAATTGATCTTCTAAAAACTCAAGAATTGCTAATGATTCTGAGATGTAATTGCCTTGATATTCGATACAAGGCATCAAACCCCACCTTGAATTTTTCAGAAATTCATCAATCATGATGTTTTCTATGAGTTCGTAGGGGATTTGTTTTTCTTCTAACGCCAGTGCTACTCTTAATACGTTTGGCGAGCCAATTCTTCCAAATAATTTTACGCTTTCGGTCATGTTCTTAAACCAACACCTTTCTTCATCAAATATAAATTATATGAACTTGCAATCACAATGAATATTATTAATATTCCTATTCCTGCGTTCACATTCACATCAGAAACACCCAAAAAACCATACCTGAAACCATTCACCATGTACAAGATTGGGTTGAGTTTTGATATTGTTTGCCAAAATTCCGGGAGGGCATTTATCGAATAGAAAACACCGCCTAAATAAGTTAATGGAGTTAAAACAAATGTTGGAAGAATATTCATATCATCAAAATTTCTAGCGTGCAAACCAGACGCAAAACCCAATAATGAAAAGAAAACCGTTGTTAACACCATAAATAACACGATGTATGCAATGTTGAAAATGTGTAATTTTGAAAAGAATAAAGATATGATAAGTGTTAACGTACTTATTATAATGCCTCTAATTGCACCACCAAGAACCAAACCAGCCAGTAAGCAAAATGGAGATGTAGGTGAGATCAAAATATCCTCAATCCATTTTTGAAATCTTGCCATGAAGAGGACGAATCCTGATTGCATATATGATGCAGTAATAGCAGGCATCATCACAATACCAGGAATGATAAAAGTCATGTAATCAAAGCCTGAAACCTCCCCAACTCTTGACCCTATGAACGTTCCGAAGATGATAAAATAGAGACTGGTTGATACTAACGGAGCTATCAAGGTTTGCTTCCAAATAGCAATCATTCTTGCAACGCTGTACCTCAAAATGGTGTAAAAACTTACTAAATTATTCATTTGGATCTCCTGTTTTTTATTAAATCTAAAAATAATTGCTCTAAACGATTTTGTTTGTTACGCATTGATAACACTTTGATGTTGTGTTTGTCTAAGAAATGAAAGAATTTGTTTAGGTTGTCTTTCTTTGCTAACGTAAGCTCTAATTGATTTGTGTCTGTTATCTTTATTTTGAACTCTTTAGATTTAAGATTTTTAATTGGCTTATCTGTGTCTAAAATGAACGTTTCTTTATCTAAAGTTGTCACCAATTCTTTTGTTGACGTGTTTAACAAAATCTTTCCATGGTTAATTATAGCTATGTTTTTACAGAGATATTCTGCTTCTTCTAAGTAATGGGTTGTTAAGATTATTGTTAATCCTTTCTTGTTTAACCGTTTTAATAAATTCCACGTTTCAATTCTTAACTCTGCATCAACACCAGCAGTAGGCTCGTCTAAAATCAGTAGTTTTGGATTGTGCATTAACGCCTTTGCAATCATTACACGACGTTTCATGCCACCCGATAACTGTCTGTTTAATGCATTTCTTTTCTCCCAAATGTTTAACATTTTCATTACTTTCTCAGCTTTAGGCTTGGCTTTACTTCTTGGGATGCCATAGTAACCTGCTTGATCTAAGATTGAGTCTTCAACTTTGCCGAATGTTTCCAAGTTGATTTCCTGGAGGACAATACCAATGCTGTTTTTAACTTCAGTTGGGGATTTGTCTAAATCTTTATTGAAAACTTTTATTTGACCTTCAGTTTTTGTAACTAAACCTACCAATACTCCTAACGTAGTTGTTTTACCAGCACCATTAGGGCCTAAGAGACCAAAGAAATCACCTTGCTTTACTTCTAAGTTAATACCTTTCAACGCTTCAGGGCCTTTTGAATATTGTTTTTTGAGGTTAGATATTGAGAGGGCAAGCATAATATTAACAAAAAAACTTGTGTTTTTAAATGTTAGGAATTGAATTGATCGAACAAACAATTAAAAGAAACTAGCATTTCTATGAACTCTGTATCTCTTTGTTTTCTTCTCAGTCTTTTTTTGTAATTTTGATAGAGGCGCTGTTCGGCTTGATTTGACTTCAACATGTGTCCAAGGACCTTTTTGCCTGGTTAACCAATCAACCTTTCTTTCCTTATAGTCGCTTCCCCTCCCAGTTCTTATTACTTCGTAGCCTTCGAAACGTCTAGACATGGCGTAATTTGACTCCGCTAACTTCCCATTCATTTTATTATTGTTTAATGTTAGCTGTTTACCAAATTTTTTCATTGATTTGAATATATCCATTAATAAATCTTCCTTAAAATAGTTAATAAAGATTTCTATATAAATTTTAAGTTATCTTTGTTTCCAACCAACAACAACATCATTATCCAGTGATATTCTTAATCTGAATCGATTATATCCATCTTGATTGTATTTCCAAACTTCTCGTTTCTTGCGTTTTAGTACTGTTTCATCTATCTCCTTTGGAGACCCTAATGAATCTCTAAGTTGCTTAGCAGATTGCCCTTCCCAGAATTCTCCATACATTATTCTCTCAACTATATCTTTTTTCTTGTATTTTTTGGTTAAATATTCTCTTTTTTCTTTTTGTTTTTTATTATAATACCAAATAGCAAGACAAATGATCGCCATTACTGTAACAATTGAAAAAAACCAACCAACTACATTATAAAATCTCATTGCGCCAATAATCAATAAAGCTATCACAATTAACCAAATCTGACCAATCCCCTTCTTTGTAAACTTTTGAATCATTAAGAAAGACCTAAGTTTTGTAATTTAAAAAAGTATTTCTTTTGAATTAATTTGAATTGTGTATGCCATCATCTTTTTAATAGTGCAAAAGAACTCCACGCTAGCCCAGAAATAAGAACCACAAGAACAAGCAATAATATTAGTGCTACAAAATCTGTCCATCTGTCTACATTGTTGCTGAACTGTTTAAACAATACGATCGCTTGAGCTAAGGATCCCAAAGCTATAGCCACTGTTGCTATCGCAACTGTTTTGTTAGATTTTGTTTGATCTTCAGCTATTCTCTGAAGCTGCAAGTTTCTTAAATATTCTACTCCTTTGTGTGTAATCTCCATCAAATGATGTCCCCAATCGCTCTCTTTTCCTTTAACATGTCCTATTGTTTCAAAATACTCATACATGTGCCTCATAAGTTGTTCAAACGAGTCCTTATTTAACTTAAGCTCACTAATAACTTTTTCATATGTTATTGGTTTTTTCTGTTTTGCCAAAAACTCTAAAAATTTCTTATACCTTTCAAGCTCGTTCATCCATTCAAACTTTTTTTAGTTCTTTATATTTATTACCATATCAAAACCCTTTTAACCCTCAAATCCCTCCAATCAACAATGAAAACCATCGGTCTTATCGGAGGCATGAGTTGGCATTCAACTATAGATTACTATAAGATAATCAACGAACTCATAAGCAAAAAGCTTGGTGGTTGGCATTCTGCCAAAATTATCCTTTATTCTGTTGATTTTGAAGAGATTGATTTGGAACACATGACAGACCATGCAGAGAAATCAGACCAGATCTTATTCACTGCTGCACAATCTTTAGAAAAAGCAGGAGCTGACTTTATTCTTATTGGAGCAAATACTGCGCACGTGCTTGCTGATCAAATACAAAAACAAGTTACAATCCCTATTCTACACATTGCAGATGCAACAGCAGAACATATCAAAACAAAAAACATCACAAAAGTAGGCTTATTAGGAACAGCATATACAATGCAACAAGACTTTTACAAAAAAAGATTAGAAAATAAGGGTCTCACTGTTCTTGTCCCAGAACTAAAAGACCAAGAAACAATTAACAATGAAATAAACAATGTCTGCATGGGAAAAGCAAACCCCGAAGCAAAACAACTGCTCATTAACATCATAAACACATTAGAACAACAAGGAGTAGAAGGCATTATTTTAGGCTGTACAGAATTGCCATTAATTGTTAATCAAAAAGATGTTGAAATTCCCCTATTCAACACAACAAGAATTCATGCAGAAGCTGCTGTGAAAAAGGCGTTGGAATGAAAACTAATAAAAACCATATTAATTAGCTATTCATCATGCAATTCAACCAATAAATAACTAAAATGACAAACGCAATAAAACTATTCAATGATAAAAAGATCCGTGTAGAGTGGGATTCGGATAAGGAAAAATGGTATTTTTCAATAGTTGATGTTGTAGCAGTATTAACCGATAATGAATATCAGACTGCGAGGAAATACTGGAATAAGCTGGCACAGCGTTTGCGTGAGGAAGGAAATGAGTCGGTGACAAATTGTCACCAACTGAAATTAAAGGCAGCTGATGGCAAATATTATTCTACAGACGTAGCAGATACTGAACAATTGCTGAGATTAATCCAGTCAATTCCCTCAAAGAAGGCAGAGCCGTTCAAAATGTGGCTTGCCAAAGTTGGAAGAGAGAGACTTGATGAAACTGAAGACCCTGAATTAACGATCGACAGGGCAATGAGGACTTATCTGCAAAAAGGATATTCTGAGGAATGGATAAACCAGAGACTCAAAACCATTGAAGTCAGAAAACAATTAACTGATGAATGGAACCGGGTTGGCATTTCAAAACAGGAAGATTTTGCTATTCTCACTAATGAGATCACTGAAGCATGGGCTGGCAAGACAGTCAAAGAGTATAAGCAATTCAAAGGATTAAAAAAAGAAAATTTAAGAGATAATATGACTAATATTGAGCTTATCCTTAATATGCTTGCAGAAGCGGCCACAAAAGAAATCTCTGAGAAAGAAAACCCTGCAACTCTTCACAAAAGCAAAGAAATCGCTAGAGAAGGTGGAAAAACAGCAAAAGTTGCAAAAGACAGAATAGAGAAACGATTAGGAGAAAAGATAGTCACCTCAAAAAATGCAAAAGAAATTCATTTTAATAATAAGAAAAAACTATCATAAAAAAAGTCCCATGCAATTCAATCAACTCATCCCGGAACTCGCAGTAACAAACGTAGAAAAATCTCTCAAGTTCTACACCAAAATACTTCCTTTCAAAATAAAATATCAAAGAAAAGAAGAAGGCTTCGCATTCATTGAATTAAACAAAGCGCAGTTAATGCTTGACCAGATAAACAAAGGAAGAACATGGACAGCAGATGTAAGAAGCATACAATGGCATAACAACGCACTTGAAACACTCACCATTGTAGACCCATCTCAAACAAGGGAAGTAGGAGCATCTTCCCAAACAGCATGCATAAAGTAAACCAGTGATTGATTTAAAGAATTTACTATCAAAAATTCCGATTTTACTTCCTTACTGCAACACGCACATCCACATCATGAACTTTCAAATCTTTCAAAGTTAATCCATCAGGAATCTTAAACTTGAACACAGTAGACTGTGTTCCTTCTTTCACGTCCTTCTCAAACTTTTTTAACGCTATTGTAAGATCTGTATTTGTTGTTTCATAATATAATTCTATTCTATCAGCAACTTGCAACTTTAATTCTTTCCGATAATCGTTCACTTTTCGCATGAAATCACGCACCATACCTTCTTGCAACAATTCAGGCGTTATTGTTGTATCAAGTTTAACTGCTAATTCTTTTCCTTTCAAAAGCTTAACTTCTTTCACATTAACTTCATCCTTAACAAGCTCAAGAAAATCAGCAGATAATTCAACACCAGAAACTTCTAACGTGCCAAGTGCCTGACGAACAGGAATCTTTGCTATATCGCGCTGTTCCAACGCTTTATTTACTACTTCCCGAGTTAAAATCATGTCGGCTTCAAGTTGTTCATCAATTAATTTTAAATCAGCTTTTGGCCAATCTTCTAAGTGAACAGATAATGCAAGTTTATCATTTTTCTCCTTGAATGACTGATGCATTTCTTCTGCAACAAAAGGAGTTAAAGGCGCCATAATAAGAGACAACCTTCGCAACACATACGCCAAAGTCTTCACTGCATCATCTTTATCATCACCTTTAAATCGGTCTCTACTTCTGCGCACATACCACGTTGATAATTCGTCAATAAAGCCAGTCAACATAGTACAAGCAGTAATCGTATCATACTCGTCAAGTGCTGCAGTAACTGATTTTACAAGATTATTTGTTTTGCTCACAACCCATTTGTCCAGAACATCTTTTTTTCCATAACTGTCAAACTCTTTATTTTCTTCTGAGAACAAATCATAAAATCGTTTAACATTTGTCAGCAACGTAATCACTTTTCTGTAAACTTCCTTAACACCATTCTCGCTGAAATTCAAATCATTAGCACGCATAACAGGCGAAGACATCAAATAAAATCGCAACGCGTCTGCACCATATGTATCAAACATATGCACAGGATCAGGATAATTCTTTTTTGATTTAGACATTTTACTGCCATCTTCAGAAAGAATATTTCCAGTAACAACAACATCCTTGAAAGGAGCTTTATCAAACAACAAAACACCCATCGCGTGCATATAATAAAACCACGTTCTCACCTGACCAACATATTCGGAAATAAAATCTCCTGGGAAACGCAATTCAAATTCTTCCTTATTTTCAAATGGATAATGCAACTCACCGTACGGCATGCTTCCGGACTCAACCCAACAATCAAACACCTCAGGAATTCTTCTTAGTATTTTTCCTGTTTCAGGATCTTTCAATTCAATTAAATCAGTAACATGCTTGTGCAAATCAACATCATCCAGAAATTTTGTTGTTGAAAGTTTGCGCAGTTCTTCAACACTGCCAACAACTCTTACAACCTGTCCATCTTCGCTTTTCCACACGGGCATTGATGTTGCCCAGAAACGATTCCTACTAATGCTCCAATCAGGAGCTGTTTCAACTATCTGCTTAAACCTGCCGTGCTTCAGATGTTTTGGACTCCAATTAATATCTTCATTTCTCTTCAATATATTTTCCTTTACTTTCTGTATGTTAATGAACCAAGAATTTATTGCATAATACAACAAAGGAGTATCGCACCTATAACAATGCGGATAGCTGTGTGTTGTCATCTCCTGCTTATAACTCAAATTTCTGTTTTCCAAATCTTCAAGAATGACTTTGTCTGCTTTTTTGAAAAACAAACCAGCAACAAGCTTTGCGTTAGGCAACATACAACCGTTTAAACCAACAGTATGCTCAGGAGTTAGCCCTGTTTTTTGACCTTCCCTGAAATCATCTTCACCATACAAAGTAGCAGTATGAACTATCCCCGTACCTTGCTCAGACGTAACAAATTCTGCCTTGTAAACAGTGTAAAATTTATCACCTTTGAACAAATCATACAATGGTTCGTATTGTTTACCTACAAGTGTCTCGGCAGATAATTCTTCAACAACATCATACTTACCAACAAGCACACTCAAACAGTCTTTTGCAAGAAGTAAAAACTCGTTTCCTTGTTTTACTTTAACGTACGTGAATTCAGGATTTACAAACAACGCAACATTACCCGGAAGCGTCCAAGGAGTAGTTGTCCAAGCCAACAAAAAAGTGTTCTCTTCTTTTAATTTAAACTTTGCAACAACAGATTTTTCAGTAACATTCTTGTAACTGTTGTCCATTGCAATCTCTGCATTCGCTATCGGCGTTTCACAACGAGGACAATACAACAAAATCTTTTTGCCCTCATAAACTAAATCTTTATCGTAAAGCGTTTTGAAAATCCACCAAACAGTCTCCATGTAACTATTATCCATTGTTTTATACGAATTATCAAAATCAATCCATTTGCCCATTCTACGAAGTGTTTTTTTCCATTCATCAGCAAAAAACAACACTTTCGCTCTGCAAGCTTCATTAAAATTATCAACACCAAACTCTTCAATTCCTTTCTTTGTCTTGATGCCAAGCTCTTTCTCCATCATATTTTCAATCGGAAGACCATGACAATCCCAACCCCAACGACGTTCAACTCTGAACCCCTGCATTGTTTTATACCTTGGAAACAAATCTTTGCTCGTCAAACCAAGAATGTGACCATAATGCGGAGTGCCAGTAGCAAATGGAGGACCATCATAAAACACAAACTGTTTAGTCTTTGCTCTTTGCTCTACAGACTTCTCAAAACAGTTATGCTGTTCCCAAAACTTTGCTATTTTCTCTTCGCGTTCCTTGTGAGACATGTTTTTATCCTCCTTATAGCTGCTTAAATAAGTTTCGGCTCAAACAAATGATAGAACGTCTTTTGCTTAAGCCAAACAGACTTAAGCTATAATAATGATGGCAACAACACTAATCAAAACAACCAATCTTTGAACTGCATTTCTTGCCATCATACAATCAAGAAAAGATAACTCTTATTAAAAGGTTTCTTTTTAGCACGGATTAATGAACGAAATTCAAAAAACAAAAGCAACATATGATTTGTTTGCAAAAGAATACGAGGAAAAAACAAAGCAATACGTTGAGAAATACTTACAATTTGATTTTGACCTATTTCTGAAATCTATCAAAGGAAAAAGAATACTTGACATTGGAAGCGGCCCTGGAAGAGACTCGTCATTATTTAAGCAAAAAGGGTTTTTTCCTGTTTGCATTGATAATTCTCCTGCAATGATCTCCTTATGCAAAAAAAAAGGACTTGAAGCGTATGAAATGGACATGGAACATCTTACTTTTGAACCTGCTTCTTTTGATGGCATTTGGGCATACACATCTCTATTACACATACCAAAATCAAGAGTAAAACAAACATTAGAGAACATAGCTCATATTTTGACAAATGACGGAATTTTCTATATGGGAATGAAAGAAGGCGTATTTGACGGAATGAAAGAAGACGCAAGATATTCTGGCTACGGACGGTACTTTGCTCAATACACAAAAGAAGAATTAGAACTTTTGCTATCAGAATTATTTGAAATTATCCACTTTTCTCGCGTTGAAATAAACCCTGAACAAATCTACCTCAACTTTATGTGCAAAAAGAAAAAAATGGTTGACATGTCGGAATGCCACTCGTGTGTGCCAAGAACTGTCAAAATTGATTTATTATTGTGACAGTTCGCAAGAAATGCAAAGCATTTCTGCGCCCAGAAAATCACAAATTTTCTTGGGCTTGAGCACGCCAAAATTCCACCCAGTAAACAACGTAATATTGGTGGAATTTTTAGCGTATCACGAGTGGTTTACTGGAGCGAGTGGCATTCCGAGCATGATCAAGAACCACTGGTCATATTTTTCTTATGATTTTCTGAACAGTCATGCCACTGGTGTTGAGCGACGAAGGAGCGATCACCAGTGGTTCTTGGCAAACATAAAAGCGCAGAATAATATCATTATCTTAGGGGTCATTTCTTCCTTACATTTTTATCAAAAAGTACAAAATTTGAATAAATGTAAGGAACGCCGCTTATGCATATAAGGAGAGATACAAATATCTTTCACAGGCAACATAATTTCTTAAATCTGCAACATACACCCAACAGTGTGGGATACATTAACACAGCAGCCATATCTGTTGACCAGATTGCACAAGACCTTTATGATTTCTCTCAAATAGGAATGATTGCAGTACCTAATGCACTTACAGAAGAAGAAAGATATAGTGTTGTGATGAGGATAGAAAAGATAAAATTAAGTTAGACAGCATATTTTTCTTCAACTTTTTCTCCTTTTGCAAGAGGGCAAGTTGTACGAGAGTAAAAGAATTTATAGAGTCCCGGAATTCTTCTTCTCAGCTCATTACTCTTTGGAAAAGGACATCCTTGTTCTTCAAGAACTTTTTCATTCAGAAACCTTAATCCAAAAATTCTTGTAAACCAACTGTTGCTGTGCGCCGCTGCTGCAACTCTGCATAAATAATTATTTCCCTCCGACCCTGATTCTACTTGAACTGCATTTTGTGGTCCTTGATGATCTTTAACGCAACTTGTGTATTCTACTGTACGTAGCGAAGGTTGTCTGTCTGGTTGTGATACTCCAGCAGCAGGTGGTGCAACAGGAGAATATTTTGGAGGTTGTTGTACAACTATTACTGGATTTCTACCTTCTTCAATAAGCCTTTGCAGATAAACTTCTATTCCTTGTCCTCTTGCTGCTTGCTCTTGTAAAAATGTAATATAAGTTCCTAAAAGCTCAACTTTTTCCACACCAGATACAGCTCTCCATGTAATTCCCGTATCTACTTCTATTTGTAATTTATCAGTTTCAGGTATTAATTCCCACAATTCGTCCAATCTTTGTTCCAGATTATCTCGTCTCATTCTGCATACCTCAACAATGTTCTTCTTATATCACCCATCAGTTTTGCACATTCTGCTCGTTCATACGCAAAACATTCACCAGAGCTATTCATATCAATTTCTCGTATTCCTTCAGAATTACAAATAACTAGCACATCTAGATCCTGATAATTGAATTCTGTTGCTTGCGCAGCATCAAGACTCAAAGATTTGTCACCACAAAAAATATAAAAATACTTAGTTTCGCGATCAGTTGAAACAGTAAGACACGATCCTCTGCTATGATTAGACAACCAATTAAAATGTAGCCAGATACCACAATCATATGATAATGTTGCTCGTTTTCCTGCATTAATTTTTTCTTGCTTCACACGATCAGAATAATCAAGTGTCCCCTCTCTGTACAGCACGCTTTTACCACCAATAACTCCTCTGAATAAAGCATCACTTGTTTTTGCAAGTGGACCTTGCCTTCTTAAATCACCACCTATAGCTGCGCGGATATCATTGTAGTTTCTTGTTGCATAGTCGAGCTCAACATGATTTCCCCAATATTGTTCGGACTCGCCATATCTATCCACTATAAGGCCGTCAACAACTGCCACATATCCTACTTGAGTTTCATTACAAGAGTCAATGTATGTACGAGTGCCATCTGCAGTTTTCATTACTAGCTTATTCGCAAGAATAGCATCTATTGCGTGTTCAAGATCACCACAAAAACCAAAAAGATTCGGAACATTTTCTTTATACGTAACGTGCACCCCGTTAATGTACCCTTCATAATTTGGGCGCGTAATACCATACCAATTCGCAGCATGAACTGCAACATACAACAGCGCAGAATTAATTGCAAGTGCAACAACGGCTTTTTTAATTCTTCGCCCTACCTTACTGAAAAAAGATTCTTTTTCTTTTGTTTCATCTACTAGTTCATCAAGTTCTTTTGTCATGGGTTCTCCACAAATACATCATGAATGTTTTTTCTTAATTTCAAATACAACCTGTTCGCTGCTTGAAATGTAGAATTCCCCATATCTTCAGGAGCGCAAAGATACGTTCTTTCTCCATTCTCTTGTATAATTACAAAATCCAAAACATCATCGATAAGACCATATCCATATTTCCAAGATGGAACGGGCAAATCATGGTTCCCACACAAATCATAGCAATCTATTTCTCTTCCTTCTTCAACAATACGCATGTGATTTCCAGCCTGAGAATGCATGCTATGATCTGGGCAGAAATAGCTGAAATGAGAGTCAGGAAAAGCTTTCACTCTCCAACCTTCATAATCCCATATGACTCCTTTGTCAACATATTTTCCATGTTCTCCACTTCCGTCACTTTCAAAACTCCAAGCTTCATCGTATAACACAATTTTTTTATCAACAACACCTCGAAATACCGGACGATATGCAGGAGCCTTAACCGCACCATTTGCATCAAGATCTCTTTTTAATTGACTTCTTAACTGATCATATAATTCATTTTTTTCATCGAGTAATTTTTTTGCTTCTGCAGTAATATTGGCTGACTCCCATACTTTTTTTGTTTCTCCTTCTTTTTCTTCTACAAATCCTTCAATTCTTGCTGGTTGGCCTAAAGAAGTTTCATCACAAGAATCAAAGAATGTTACTTCTGTTTCTCCATCATTCAATACAAGCTTGTTTCCATAATGACGTTTAAATAAATGACGCCAATCATCACAATTGTTGAAAAACATCGGAACTGTTTCTTTATATTCAATTTTTTTGCCCTCGATATAACCAAGATAATCTGGCGAAGGCATAAAATGCGCAATTCCTCCTGCAATTGAAGTATAGCCGAGAAATGCAACTGTTGCAGCAACTCCTGCAATGTTTTTTGCATTAGATGTCATCCAATTAAAGAAAGACCTTGTTAACCTCCGAACACCATTTCTTTGAAGTGAGTTGTTGTCAAAGTCCCTACTCATTCTTGTTTCTGCCCCTACAAGTTCTTGCGCGCGCACATAATTCCTTAAGTGACTAAATTCTTCCTCGGTTAATTCCCGTCCAAGGTTCGATACTAAACTTATTTGCATATCTACAAGTCGCCTTCGTAAACGTACGTGTTCTTCGGTTGTTAATACATCTCCTATAGAAGAAACTGATTCTGCCATTATTTGTCTGAGCCTTCTTTCTGCAGATGACCTTCTTTCCAAAGTTCTTCTTTGCTGTTCTTCCCTAATACGTAGATCAGGGTCATAATTTATGGGCAAGCCTTGACCAATTGCATTTAATTCCCTTCTACTTAACAAACTATAAACTCTTTCTCGTGCAGCATATTCATCTACAGGAGGTAAAAAATCTGAATCAGTTAGAACATCTCTCGGTTCAGAACTAATTTCTATTCTTGTAGCGTATGGGTTCTGTGGGAATTCTCCCCATTCTATCAATATTTCTTCCGGATCGAAGTCATCTAATGAAAAATCATCACCACTATCGTGATCTATGAAACTTATTCCTGTTAATTCTGTGCTCTTTCTACGCGCAGATTTACCTTGATTAAATCGTGCAAAATAAATTTCATCAACAGGTTGCATAACTTCTCCGCATCTACTGCCCGCATGGCGTTCATGCAACGGTCTTGATTGCCCCGAATCCATTACACAACCAGCATGCGCTACTGCTCCATCTCTTGGGCAATAGAACAAATCAATAAGCGCTGAATCTCTGAAATCAACAAAACAACGTGCAGTTTCTTTTTGTATTCTTTCTTCTATTGAAAGATTCTCATTTTCTGGTTCTCGTACACTCAATCGTATTCTGCTCATCGTCACTTTAGAGTAACATGCGAAACCTTTTTATATTTATTGCCTATTAGTTATATTAATAATATGATGAAAATCCCGTATGAGTCCAAAAACCCACGACCTAAAGGTCAAGATTTTACTTTTGGACTAGTTTTAATCACGGGATTTTCAGCATGCAAGAAAATCTTGGATTTTCTGCACAGAAAATGGAACATTTTCTTGTGCCAAAAATTCCAAGGAGGAATTTTTTAGCATGAAACGAAAAGTAATACAGCAAGGATCAAGTGGAAGCTCAACAACAATAACCCTCCCAGCAAGTTGGATTAAAAAATTCAACATTCAAGCAGGAGATGAGCTTGAAGTAATTGAGGAAGGCAGCAATATTATTATCTCAACTGAAAAAGAAGTAGACATTCCGAAAGAGATTCACGTTGACGTAAGAGGAATGGGTGCACAACAGTTAGCACGCAAAATAGCTAATATGTATCGCACAGGCGCTGATATTATTCATGTAACTTACGAAAATATGCCTTTGATATCTTATAGGAGCAACAGAGGAATTAACGTCAGAGACGAAATTGAACGTGTTGTAACGCTTGAATGTCTCGGGATGGAAGTAGAACATGATACGCCAACATTAATTACGTTGAAACAATTTGGCACTATAAGAGAACAAGATTTTAACAATTCAATGCTGCAAATTTTTAAAAAACTGAAATCGCAAGTTGCATTGCTCGTTACTGCTCTGGAAAAAAAAGATCAAAATATATTGCAAAGCATGTGGCTTTCAGACAGACAAATAAATAAATTTTTTAATTTCTGCATACGAATTTTAAACAAAAAAGGAATGCGAGAAACAAAAAAAGCAATGTTTAGCTACGCAACCTTATTAGCATTAGAAGAAATAGGAGATCAAATTTATCTCGTCGCGATAGATATCATTCACTACAAAAAAAGAATATCACCAAAATTAATAAAATTAACAAACGATCTAATAACTGCCATAGATGAGTATTCTTTATTTTATCATAAAAACTTGGATTCAGCTGTTTCTAAAATACTTAGATTAAGAGATAATGTTTGGGCCTATAAGTTAAAAAACAAAAAACTGGACACGCCCAATACAATCTTACTAATACGTTTGGAAGTATCATATGATTTACTTGTTAGCTTACTTGAAGAAAAAGCATAAAAGGGAACTTTGAACAATTAAAAAAATACATCAAAGTTCCCTAAGCCAACTTTGAATACCGACGACAAAAAGCATAGGGCGTTCACGTCATTGACCAAAAAACTGATTAATTCAAAGTTGCCAAAACAACAAAAACCTTAAAAAGTTAGCACTTTACAGTAATGATTATGACAGGGATATTAACGCTAATAGCGGGACCGAGCGGTGTTGGAAAAACATCAATTATTGAACGCGGACATCCACTAATTAAACCAAACCCTATTTCGTATCGGGTAACTACTAGAACGATAAGAGAACATAGGGGTGAAATAGATACCAGAGCTTACCACCCAGAAAAAGCACCACGCGCCCATGGATACTTCATTACTGAAGAAGAATTTAGTACGCTCGTTGGACAGAACGCTCTTGTAGGCGTACGTCTTTACCCTGACCCTGCAACAGGAGCGTGGTACGGTTTTCCAAAGCAAACTATGCTTTCAGCACTTCGAGCAGGACATTCTATCTCTGAACAAGTTGCAGAGTACAAACCAATTCCAGAAGTTGCAGCATATTTCAGATCAGAAGGAATTCCTGTACAAACCGTACTAAACTTGTCATCACTTGCAGAAATTGTTAAACGGTTACACGCAAGAAGCTCAGGAAATGAAGATATTACTCCTAGAATTGAACGTGTGAAAAATGACGTTGCTGAATTACTCGCACACTGGAACGAATTTAACAACATATTCTATAATATTCCAACAGTCATTTATGGAGAAACAGCAGAAGCTGTTGGAGAGAAAATACTTGCAAAACTAGCTGCAGGAGAACTCCCTGATGAACTCTATGATGACCGATATGGATTTTTGCAGTTAATCCACGCACTCTGTCCTGATCCTGAGGAAAAGTTAAACATCACAAACGCATTTTACTTAGCAAGACGAGGGACTGGGGATTACTTGGTACGTAATCATTTTCTGCATGATCCAGTAATAGGAAGCGATCTTGCAAAAATAGTAAGTATGTGCATTGATACGCCAGAAACAGTAAAAGCAACTTATGTACCTTTTTTAGGAATGTCGTTACTACACGAGGAGCTCGGTAGTCCCGATAAAGCACTTGAAGAACTAATAAATCTAGAAAGAGCCATTCTTACTTCCGCTCAAGGGGGACTTGTTAACGAACGTTATGCTATCGCACTTGATTGCCTATTCAACAATTGGACTGTAGTGTCTCAAGATTTACAAAGGGGACTTAGTTCACAAGACAGGAATATCGCTCAACGTATTGATGAGTTAAAATCTGCTGAAATAGAATCAGCACTTTGTGAACATGGATTGCGCAGAGCAGTAAAAAGTTTAAACAGATATCTACTACTTAAAAAAGGAAGGCTTGAAGGAAAACAAAGAAGCAGACTCTTGACTCCGACTGAAGCAGCAGATGCAGTCCTCTTTAACTGCGGTATTGAGCAAAAACTCTTGGACAGCCTCATTGACCAGTATGAACATGCTAACGCATCTTCTGATATCCTAAATGATATTCGTCAAAGACGTGCACATATAGACAGAGAAATAGATAGGTGGTCACAATATAAGGTCCATGTAACAGAAGAGGCAACTGAAGAAAATATAACACTTTCTTCTAATTCTATGGCTGAGTTAATGATCTTTACGTCACTTGAAAGACAAGTTGATTTTTATACCTTGCTTATTGAATCTTTAGGACGAACATTCTGGTCTGGACCAATACGCATACCTATTGATAAAACCGAACATAAAGCCATTAAACGATTTCGTCCCCTTGTTGAATACTGTCAGGACCCTTTCCTTCCAGATCACACGTTAACCAGCTTATGCCTATTTGAACTTGGTGATGCACTTGCAGATGCAAATGAACTTTATATAATGATTGAGAATGGTGGCTCTGACCAGAGAATCCCACCTAAGCATTGCTTTAAGTTCAAATCTGATAGAGAATTATTTCAAAGATACTGGAGAACTGACGTGCCTCCAGTAAAAACTACATGCGCGTATGTCACAGAAAAACTAAATGAATTAACATCAACCCTGGAACCTGATCAAAGACCAGGATACCTGTCATTTGAGAAAAAGGACATAGAAAAATCAACTCGATCACGCTTTTGGGCGCGCATAAAAGGAAAATTCTTTCGAGAAAAGAACGAATAGGCAATAGGGAACTTTGAAAAACTATCTTAATTGAGTCAAAGTTCCCTAAGCCAACTTTGAATATCGACGACAAAAATCATAGGGCGTTCACGCCATTCACCAAAAAACTGACTAATTCAAAGTTGCCTAAAAGAAAAATTCTTTCGAGAAAAGAACGAATAGGCAATAGGGAACTTTGAAAAAGTCAAAAAGAAATACATCAAATGGAAAACCATAGATATGGACTTCAAGAATGTCAAGAACCACCAGTCAATAGACGAGCGGCATGAAGCGATAGCTTCATCTTCGCTTGTAATGACCAGTGGTTCCCCAGAAAATGCTTTGCATTTTCTTGGCTTGATCATGCTCGGAATGCAAAGAAAATTCTTTGAATTTTCTTGCACAAGAAAACCTTGAGGTTTTCTGTGCGCGAAAAATATATTTTTCGCTGCACACAAAAATCAAGGATTTTTGTTGTGCCACTCGCTACAGTAAACCACTAGTGACGCACATAAGTGGCATTACGACATGTAAAAAAACCAAAAATGTTCGAACAAATTTTGAAAAAAGGTATTGTACAAACAGATCAAAAACATTTCAAAAGTATCAGGTTTGATAAAAAGAAAGTGAATGTTGCAGAAATCATGAAACAATTAATGGACGTTTGCGATGTTGTTGATATGTCAGTACACGAGCCACGATTAGAACACGTAATTAAGGAAATTTATAGAGATAAGAAAGTTAGGAAGTGAATAGTAAATAGTTTAGAATAAGAAAACAAATTTATTTTTCGATGAGAATCATAACCCTTTTTCTAACCTGTTCCATAAACCCGGAGGACAGCCCTCAATAACTCGTAATTTATTCTGAACTGCTTTAACATCATATGAAACTTCAAAAAAGTTTGCACGAATTACATCAAGGTCAATATCAATAATGCCATAGCACGCTTTTGCAATACCATGTCTTGCTTGACCAACAGAACCAACATTAACAAACATTTTTGGTCTGCAAGATTCCTTCTTTTCATGCCCTGCTGGTTTTCCATCAAGGCTGAATTCAATAGATGAAGGAACACTCATTGTTGGAAACATATCAGTTCCTGGTTTTGCTTGATGAAACACAAAACTATGACTCTCTCAATTCGCCAATACTTGAAATATACTTTGCAATTGTTTTCATTCCAGCTTTTGCCTGCTTAAAATGAAACTCCTCATTAGGACCATGATAATTATCAGTCAATAAACTCTGTGCAATCAACACCACAGGAACATTCCATACTCTCTGAAATTGCGGAACACTACCAATTGTTCCACCACATGCAACGAACAACGGTTTTTCATTAAAACCAAGTTGTTCAACAAACTGTTTTGTTTCCTCAACAACTCGGCATACATCTTTTTTGTTTTCTTCAAACGAACTAATACTTGGAATTCTTACCAACTTTGCCAACTGTTCTTTATACTCTGGCAAACAACACTCTATAAATTCGTTCAGCTTTTTTTCGTCCATATAAGACTAAGCCATAACAAGTCTTAAATGCTTTATGGTGACACAAAATATAAAAGGATAGAACATTCAACACCCTCATGACAGAATTAAAAGAAAAAGTAGTGCTGATCACAGGAGCAAGCATTGGCATCGGCAGTACAACAGCCAAAGAATTTGCAAAAGAAAATTGCAAACTTGTATTAACCTATAGAAGCCACAAAAAAGAAGCAGAACAACTTGCAAAAGAATGCAAAGAACTTGGAGCAACAGATATGTTACTGGTTGAACTAGATGTTCTTAACGACAACAACATCAGAAATTGTGTAAAACAAACTGTTGACAAATTCAAAAAAATAGACATTTTAATCAACAATGCAGGAGTAATTGCATGGAAAAAATTTAAAGACCAAACTTTTGAAGAAATAGAACAACAAGTACGCGTTAACTTAGAAGGGTTAATCAAAATGACTTCAGCAGCACTGCCACACATTAAAGAATCCATAATTAATATCTCAAGCGGAGCAGGCAAACACGCACATCCCACATTAAGCACGTATTGTGCAACAAAATGGGGTGTTAGAGGATTCACGCAAACCATTGCAAAAGAACATCCAGAACTACACATTTATTCTGTAAATCCAGACATGACCAAAACAGCAATGACAAACTTTGAAGGCAGACCCGCAGAAGACGTCGCAAAAATAATCGTAAACACAGCAAAAGGAAAAATCCAAGCAGACAAATGTGATGTAGATGTATGGGAAGTTAGCGAAAAATCATTCTTGCCTGATGCAGTAAAAGAAGACTAATTCCAATGCGCTCTTGCATACGCAAGACTATCTAATGTACCAACATCATAATATTCAGCTATTTCCTCAAAAGTAAACTGTTTGCCCTCATCAATTAAAAGCTGAATGGCATCAACAATCTTAAACTCTCCTTTATGCCCTGGTGAAATACGATTGCAAGCATCAAAAATAGCTCTTGGAAAATAATAAATGCTGTTGTTTGCCAGATTTGATGGCGGCTCAGAACTTTTTTCAAAAATTCTTTGTATGTATTGTCCATCATGCAAAATAACTCCGTGATTTTCTGGATGTTTAGCTCTGTAAACAGTCATCACACCATCTGAGTTACGTTCTGAAATTTTTTTCAAATGATCTCCTCTGAATAAACTATCGCAGGCAATCACAAAAAAGTTATCATCAGAAATATAAGGATCGGCACATTTCAAAGCGTCTGCATCGCCTTTCAAACTCTCCTGAACAGCATACCTCACACTCATTCCTTTGTACGCAGCTCCAATTTGTTCAATAATTTTTTCTTTAAGATGATTTACAACAATAACTACTTCTTTAACACCAGCTCCTTGTGACTCATCAAGAATGTGTTCAAGAACTGATTTGCCATTCACATCAACCAAAGCTTTAGGAATATTTTCAGTAAGCGATAACAATCTTGTTCCTTTTCCTCCTGCGAGAATAACAGCCTGCATGAAAACAAAACAAACACAAAAGGTTATAAACGTTTTTTCAAAATATTGTTAAAATTACAAGTTATCAAGAAAGTTTAATGTAAAAATCAATACTCAAGCTCAAATTCTTCTCTTTTAAAACTTCTTTCACAATAATGACAACGAACAATTAAAGGCTGTCTTTTAATTACTTGGAATTTACTCACCAAATGTTCTTTGTGTTCCTCTCGTGAAACACAATGTGGATTTCCACACCTGACAAGCCCAGCAATTATTTCAGGAGGAGTAACTTTTCCCTTCTTGACAACAGTGTTATTTTGAATCAAATTAACTGTTGCACGCTCAGAAACCAAAGCAACCTTAAATAATTGCTCAGGAGATAATGTAACATTATGCACTGCAATAACATCTTTTTTGCCGAATTTTCCACTGTTAATGTTTAATGCAGGAACGACTTCAAAATCATTGCAGCCATCAAGCCCAAGAATTTTAAAAACCTGCAACCCTTTACCTTGCTCAACATGATCAATCAGCGTTCCATTATCCAAACGATAAATCAAATGTTCCCCTTTTTTTGACCCCTCGCCAATAGGCAAATCCTGCCACAACGGAACTTCTTTGATGGCATTTTCAACACCTCTAAAACCCTCGCCTAAAACTCTCTTCAAAATTGCCTGACGCATAAACAACCCATTCTGCGCTTGTACAAAATACCCTGCGTGTTTTGTAGTATCAACATCCATTGCAATTTCTAAATTATGTTTATATCTCGGAAGAGGATGCAACACATACGAACTTTGCTTTGCCTGCTTTAACATCGCAGCAGTTAAATTATACAATCCGCTTACTTTTTTGTATTCAAGTTCTCCCTCAAGACTTTCTGGAAATCTTTCGCGTTGAATACGTGTCATGTACAAAATATCAACATGAGGAATAACATCTTTCAAATCCTCTTTGAGAATTACATTCTTTCCAGTGTTCGCAACAAACTCATCAACACGCCATTTTGGCATTTGCAAACTTTCAGGAGCAACAAGCCAGAGCTCAACAAAATACAATTCTAATGCTTGAAACAAAGAATGCACAGTTCTACCATACTTAAGATCTCCTACAAGCGCTATTTTCAACCCGTCAACACTACCTTTTAATTCTTTAATCGTCATCAAATCAAGCAAGGTCTGCGTTGGATGAGCGTTTTGTCCGTCACCGGCATTAATGACTGAAATCTTCAAAATATCTGCAGCCAATCGCGCAGCACCATCCAAATTATGACGCATCACCACCACATCATACCCGTATCCTTCAAACATCCTCAATGTATCAGAAATAGGCTCTCCCTTCTTAACAGACGTTCCCTCAGCGCCAGAAAAACCACTTGCGAACATGCCTTGTTCTTCAGCAGCAGTCTCAAAACTCATCCTTGTTCTTGTTGAAGTTTCAAAAAACAAAGAAGCAACCTTGAACTTTTTATCAGCTTTTGTTGACTTATTTTGTTTCAGCTCAAGCGCATCATTAATAAGCAAATCAATATCTTCACGAGAAAGATCACGAATCCCCACAATATCCTTCATTACAAGAAAACACAGAAGTTGAACTTAAAAAAAGTTTCTTATCACGAAATGGTGACTTAAATCATATTTTCTTTCTTAACGCTCAAATCAACCAAGAAAACCCCTTCCTCTTCCAACAAAGCAATCTTCCTCTTGATTTCTTTCCCTTTTGTTTTGCCCATAAACCCTCCAATCTTTCCGTCAGAAGAAACAACGCGATGACAAGGAACAACAGGCGCATAAGGATTTTTTCGCAATGCCTGACCAACAGCTCTTGGTGAAGAATTAAGCTTTTTTGCAATTGCACCATAAGTTGAAACTTTTCCTCTAGGGATTTTCTTGCATAAATCATACACTTTTTGTTCGAATACTGTTGGCATAAAAAACAATGTTGTGTTCACCTTAAAATAAGTTATGATTAAGCATCAAAACATTAAAATACGCCATTCAGTAAAAATACCCTATGAATTCCGGAATACACATCAAAAACAAAGAAGAATTTGAAGCAAAACTTGCCAAAATAAAACAAGATGGTAAAAACAATCTGCACGTCATTGCAGATTTTGACAAAACACTTACTCACGCCGTGATTAACGGTCAGCTCGCACACAGCACATTTCGCCTTGTGGAAGAAAGCGGAGCATTTGGCAGCTCATTTGCTGAAAAAACCAAAGTGCTCCTTGAGTACTATTTGCCAATAGAATTATCACACAGCATTGCAGTCCATGAAAAAGAAAAACATATGGGAGACTGGACAAAACAAGTCCTGCAAATGCTTGCAGAACACAGATTAAACGAAAAAATAATTGATACAATTATCCAAGACAACAGATTAAAATTACGCCCTGGCTGCACGCAATTCTTGGACAAACTCGCAGCAGAAAACATTCCTTTGCTTATTCTGTCTGCTGGTTTAGGAGATGTTATAACAAAAGGTTTACTAAACCATAACAAACTTTATTCAAATACACAAATCATTTCGAATTTCTTTGAATTTGATCACACAGGAACTGTAACGGGGCACAAAGAGCCATTAATCCACAGTATGAACAAAACAGGACTGCTCATAAAAAAACACCAATATCACAAAATAATAGCTAATAAAACAAACATTCTGCTGCTTGGCGACCTTCCAGAAGACACCAACATGATTGAAGACTTAGAGCACGAATGTGTTCTTAAAATAGGATTTCTGAACAACAGAAAAGATTCATTAAGCAAATATCTTGATACGTATGATGCAGTCATAGAAAATGATGAAGATATGCATTTTGTTACTGAATTTGTTCTTAAAGAGATATTAAAATAAAGAAAAACGCACTATTCCCCGACCTGAAGGTCGGGGTATTTATCGTGCGTTTTTCTACTTGCAAAGTTCGCCCTAAAGGGCGGGGTATTAAACCCCTCTACAAAGTTCTTGCGAACTTTGCAATAAAAATAAAAAAATTTCTAAGGTTCTACCCAAGTCATTATTCCTCCGCATGTATGTTGTCCAGCCATACTTTGAGGAATTTCACAGTTTTGAGCAACGCAATCAGGATCACCAAAATTGCCGCTACAAACACCATTGCTTGAAATGCAGAGTGGGCAAACAGTACTTGTTCCAGAAATTATTGGATAAATATCCCTCGCTCCAACATCACAATTAAGTGCTGGAGTGGCAGGTGGACGAGCACATGATGCTCCCAGTGACTGAGTTGGTTGTGCTTGCCCGCAAACACAAGTATTTGTGCATAACCCTGGACAGGCTGTTGAATCAGTACCATCACACTGCTCAGTTCCTTCGCGCATATTGTTTCCACAAACAGGTTGCTGTACAGGTTGTTGTGTTTGCTGAACAGACGGAGGCATGCAAAGACATTGCGCATTACACGCATACCCTGTTTGTCCTCCACTGCATGCTACTCCTGAAATTCCTTGAGCCTGATTACCAGGATCACATTTTTCACGAACATCTAACACACCATTACCACATGTTGGCTGCTGTGTTTGTATTTGTCTTGTAGGTATTTGTCGCGCTGCTTGCTGACCATACATGTACACTGTTTGTTGCGCTGGTGCTGCTCCTGTATCACACCTACAGTTCGCATTACAGTTCAAAAAAGTGTTTCCACTTCTACACTGTTTTGAAGGACTTGCAGGAGGATCACACTGCTCATTTTGCCTCATCGAATTAGGTGATTGTACAATACCATCACCACAAAAAGTGATTTGTGCAGGCAATACGAAACTTCGCGCTGCTGCTTTACGCACATAACTTTGAGACCTAATTGCCTCTCCTGTTGCATCGCCTTGCTGCATTTGCTTAACAGTTAAAAATGCAACAGAAACAACTAATACTATACCAATAATTGAAAAAAGAAACACATTTGCTTTTTTATTCATGCTATCACCTGTTTATTTTATGACTTGTTCTAATAACACCAACAACAACAAATATATAAACCTTTTTTATTTCTTCATTGGGTCTAATACAAGGAAAAGCCCTGCTTTTCCTGTACAAGAAAACCTCACGGTTTTCTGTACGCGAAAAATGTTGTTTTCGCTGTACAGAAAATCTCAAGATTTTCTTGTACCCTACAGCTCTGCTGCGGTATGATTTTTACCGATGAAGTTTAAAATAACTCTAAAATCTTCTCAAAACTCTTTCTTGAACGATCTTTAGCATATTTCGTTGCAGCAGCAATCCATTTGTTTTCATTCTTTTTGTCAACGTAAGCCATAACGTACTGACAAAACTGCGTAACATTATGTGCCTCTTTGTCTTTCTGCGCACGTTCAAAATCGATCAGTATAATCTTATTCTTATTTACGATAACGTGCTTATACGGTCTAGTCATCTCTTGTTTGTTGATGTGCAATAAATCAAGTTCATAACATTGTTCAAATATTTTTCTGCAAATATTTTTGATCTGTTTTGAGTCCAGCAAATCTTTTAAATATTTACCTTCAACAAATTCATACACTAAAAATTTCGTTGTGTGAAATATGTATTTTGGGCCAATTCCGTGTTCATTTACTGTTTTTAACATGTCTGCTTCTTTTGTAATAGTTTTCTCAGCAGTGCTTTTTGGATTTTTTACCTTAATTCCAACTTTTTTATTTTTGTAATCACCTGTAAAAACATAGCCCCTTTTTCCCTTTGCAAAAAACTCAATTTCTTCAACCCCTTTTTTTCCAAGGCTTTTTATTATTTGAGATTTTTTAATCAAATAAACATAAATGTCCTCAAAAAAATGTCTTTTCTTACCAAGCTCTTTGCCAACAAATAAATTTCTGTCAATGTGCTGTTGTACGTTTGGTGTTAAACTGGAAAATACGAGCAAAATAATCCCGTCTGATTTCACATAATTGTTTGCTTCACTCAGAAATCGTTCAATAACTTCATCACCGCGCTTGCCACCTTCTAAATCAATATGCTTTTGCTTACCTTCCTGCGGAAGATATGGTGCGTTAAAAACAATCGTGTCAAAAAAATGCTTGTGTCTATTCGATTTGAATGGCGAGAATAAGTCACCTTGCAAATAAGTTATTAATTTATGATCTGAATGTTTTTTTGCATATTTAATCGCTTCAGGATCAATGTCAACACCAACGACTTTTTTCACTTCTTTCTTTTTTGCTGCAGTTAATGCCTGAATACCTGAGCCTGTTCCCATATCAAGCACAACACCCTTAGCATATTTCTGCACAAACGTTTTCAGCAAAAAACTATCTTCTTGAGGTTCGTAGACCATAAAATACTATTATCTGTGAACTTTAAAAAACATATGTTCCAAAAAGTTTACGGATTTTGTGGAGAAAGGCTTAATAATAACCGTTACATATGAGTATTCATGAGAAGAAAAGAAAATTCTAGTGATTTTTTGGGAAAACTTAATCTGAACAGAAAACTAACAAAAGAGGATGAACAGTTTTTTGAAATAGTTGCTAAGATGATTGAGGAAAAAATATGATTCCTGACGATGTACAATTTGCTCTTGGCATAATCAGAACTAGTCTCCCGAATGGAAAAATAGCTTTCAAGATTCACCCCGCAAACAAGGGCGTTCCTGAAGAGTTTGTTCTGGTCTTGGTTAGAAACTGGCTTAAATCAGCAGAGAAACAATACCATCAGAATTTTGAACAGAACCATGTGTAATCTATTTTCTGCCATCTCCATACGCCTTACTAACAACAAGCACAACAGTAACCAACGCCAGCATTTTTAAATAAAACAAGTACAAAATAGTGCAAAGAATAGTTAACACCAAAAAGAAAACCCATAAGTTTGACGATTCTGTGATAGTAAACGACCAAATTAGCAGCAAAAGAGGAATAAGAAAAACTGCCAAGCCAGCAAATGACAGCAATGCTGAATAAATCATTGCGATAAGATAATCTTTAGTGAATACTTTTGCAAATATTTTTGTGCTGAACGCATCAATTAGTTTATATTTTTGGCAATAAGTAATCAAAATAGCAGGCATACAATAAATGTGAATTAAATACAAAATGCCTGCCAAAATAACATAAAATATGGTTTCAACATAACTGGCAAATAAGGCAAACAACAGAAATATTATTAACAATGGAATGAAATAAGCCAGCTGAATAACCCAGACAAGCAAGCCTCTGATGAATTTATTCTCAACATCATCTTCCAAATCAGTGAAAACTATTTTCTTTTTTTTACTTGCTCTTCTTGCAACATCTAACAAATAGCCGTAAGTGTAAAAAATACCGAGCAAAGGAATCAACACAATTAATGAAAGCAAGAAAACAGTTTTTGATTCTTTAATTGCACGATTTAATTCATTGAACATTCAATTCAGAACTCCACTACATTTCCACTCTTCATTATTACAAACTTCACAAGCAAACACATCATAGCGCGCATTACCACTCACCCTTGTTGACTTTTTTTCCATCGGACTATCACATTTTCTGCATATCTGACCCATTAGAACCCCTCTGTTTTTCCACTGCTTCACAATATTCCTTAACTCGTGAAACAATAACTGGTAAATAAAACTTTTCAATTCTTTCACTAAAAATCGTATGCAATTGCTCATTTTCTGTTATTCTGTATAGATTTCCTACTCGCTCAACAAAAAACAAGTCTCTCAATCGTTTTACCTGCCTCCTTACATTCGATGGCGCAACACCTTTAACAGGAAGTTTGTGCTGTTTTCGCAACTTTTTAACTTCCTCCTCAATGTGCTGCGAAGTTAATGGTTTATTTGCATGCAACAACACCATGAAAACGTCAATAATAACATCCCGTCTATCACCTGGTTGAAGAATACCTAAGCTCAAACATAATTTTTTAACAAGATCTCTTCCTGACAAACGAAAAGGTTTTTCATATTTTCGCAGCGTAACTTCTGCAAGCGGAGATTCTTTATATGCTTTTGAAAGTTTCATTTTTTATTTCTCATAAGGCAAACACGCAAACTGATGAATAATATATTCATTAAATGTTCCACCAAAATAATTTACATAAAAAGCATAACCGATATTTTCAAACAACAAATCACCAAAATTGCGCACATAATTACAATACAAATAATTATCAACAACAGTGTAAAGCAATTCTGTCTCTGTTGCTTTGAAACTGCTATCATCTTCTGTGAAAATAATCTGCGCTTCTCTAGGAGGATGTATGCCATAACTAACTGTTAACCCTCCACCAAATAAATTGCCAGATAACGAAATTAACTTATCATCACGCCAATAACCAAGAATAAATTTCAAACTATCTGCATTAAAATTTCTCACTCTGTCTTTATCATCATACACCACGTTCATATCAACAGACCCTTTTGTTATCCTGTTAACATTATTTTTTTCGTTGTATCTCAAATGACTTGTTATTGTTCCTGTATGAGCAACACGCAAATTGTTAAAGCCATCAAAGTCAGCACGCAAAGGTTCACTTCCACCTTTGAGTTCAACAAGCCTGTCAAAAGAATCATAAGTCAAAGAAAATGTTTTGTCTGCTGTTTTTATCTCAGAAAGCAAACCTTCAACATACCTGAACTCAACACGCTTTGGTCCTGTAATCTCAACCAACGTGCCATTTTCATACCACAAATCCCAAGAACCATCTTCTATATCGACACGCAACAATCTGCCATCTTCACTAAAACCAAAATCTTTCCTGCCTTGAGAACTTTTTTGCGTAACTATTTTTGTAGCAAGCTCTGCCTCACGAACAATTGTTTTTTTTTCAGGAACAATTTCATTTTTTTCAATAATTGGCTCGTTAGTTTTTTTGTATACTTTGTAAGAAACATTCTCTTGAGCAGTATCATCCATAAATTCTACTGATTGACATGCTGAAAGCAAAAGCAGAAACAAAATAATTCTTTTCATCACGCAAACACCAAAATTATCCACTCCCAGAGTCTTGCCAGGAAACCCTTTTGTTCAATTTCTTTTTCTTCTGTCTCTTCCTCGAGCAAATCCAGTTGTTCATCCTGCACAACAGTTTCATTTTCTAGTGCTCCTATCTGGTTTTCTGCTGATTCATTCCTCTCAGTTTCAGAATTCTCAGTTTCTAAAGCAACAAGTTCTTCAGCAGTCAAACACTCACAGAACTCAGTACAAACACCTGCTTCTCCAGTACCCTTTGTGCACAAAGTATTTGGAGGATCACAATCTTCACCTCTCCCAATTTCTTTATCTCCGCAAACTGCTCTCGCATTAGCTTGTTGTTCTAGTTCATCAACAATTAAAGGATTATAATCAGCAGGCACTGCATCATCAATTTTACAGCCGCACGTATCTGGATTGCACGATAGTTTCAAACCAATAAGGTTGCCGTATTCCTCACAGAAATTATCGCCAGCCCCATCGCAAACTTCAACACCTTCTCTTTTGTCATTTCCGCAAAAAGCTCTGTTCACTCTTGGAGCGCAAGTGCAATGTGCCTGGTCACACGCAGTATCAATTTCCAACAAATCAGCCAGTTCATCACACCAGTTTTTATCAACATTTTTTTCACAAAGCTCAAACTCATCAAGTTTACCATCACCACAACGTAAATCAGTAACGTCCCAAGAAAGCTGCGCGTACACAGCAGGAATTAATATCAATAACAACAACACAATTTTTTTCATACTTCCAAAATAATTGAACGGTTATAAAAACATTACGCTGCTAGAAAAGATACACACTCATTCAACAAGTTATAATCTGAGACGATCTTTTGCTTTAGCTAATCCTGCTAAACCAGCTGCGCCTAGACCTGCAGGGATAGCAAGATATGCAAATCCTGCTTGCAACCAGTTATGACCCGTAGTCTTAGCAACTATTGCTCCTATTGCAAGCCCCACTGACGCAACAGCTGCTATTTGAGCATACACTGCAATGACTTTTGTTGACTTATATTTGCTATACAACTCTTCAAAATCAACCAAATCAACATCCCCTTGCCTGACAAGATCTCTTGCAGCAATACCATACCGCTCATCATCCTCGCGTTTATTCGCACTCCATTGTCTATATGAACGAACTGCTGTAAAATAATTCAGCGCGTCATTTACGCCCAAAAAATTGCGTAAAAAAACAGGAAGGTCTTCTACATTTCTTCCTTCTTCAGCAGCATAATCAGTAACTTTACCCTGCCTTGCTAGCTCTCTGCCAATACGCGCAGCAAGACCATCATCAACACCAAATTGTTCTCTTAAGCTCATCTACGCAAAAACAAAAATTTAAGCTTATAATATTTGCGAAGAACTCACACATCGAAATGATCTTTTACTCCAGCTACTGCTGCAAGACCAACAGAAAGAATACCTGAGGGTATTGTTATAACATATGTTAGACCTGCCTGAGTCCAATCATGCTCTGTTGCCTTGCAAAGCATAGCAAGCCCAAAACTTCCGAATGCAACACCTGCTGCAAGCTTTGCATAACCAGCAACTCGTTTAGCACCCATATACGTATTGTATGTTGCTCTGACAGGAATAAAACGCGTTTCCCAGGCAGTATCACTTGCTGTATCGTTTGGAATGAGATTATACCTCCGTACAAGAACATTTCCTGCTTGATCAACCACATCTGGCCCTACACCCAAATGAGCCTGTGCAGCATCAGCAAAATAATTATCTGCTGAACGTCTTTCAGAAAAAGCTTGCCTTGCATAACTAACTGCATTTTTTGCCCATGCAAATTTTCCTGTTGCAGATGAATTAGTAACATTACTTGCATAAGATGGAATAATATTTAGCTTTGCGTATTCTCTTCCAAGCCGTGCAGCCAAGCCATTATCTCTCTGAATTTCGTCTTTACGTCCCATAGAGTTAAATCAAAAGAATTCCTTTATAAACTTTACTAAAATCATTACTTAAAAGTGGTTTAAATATTTGGTAGCAAACGTATCATCCTTATAATTTTATTAAAAAATAAGGAACAAAACTAAATAGTTTCTTCCCTTCTAAAATTTAATAATAGCAAGGGGGGATAAAAATGAAACAAATAATCCGCGTAAAAAACGGAAAAATCTGGGAAGAGTTTGAAGAAGACGGGGAGTTCGCTGCCGGATATGAATTTATCTTCGGCATGACAAGACTTGCACGATACAAAGAAAACGAAATGTATTGATGCAAACCCAAAAGATTTATAAACAGAAGATTGTGGCAAAACAGCATGGCTCGATTAAGAAAGTTCTGTGCATACAGAAGCATTAAAAGACCTTACACAAGATACTCTAAATACAAAGCTAAATCTTTTGTACGCGCAAGACCGGCAAATAGAATAGCAAGATACGTATCAGGAAAAGAACAGGATTACCCCTTCTTAATACATTTAGTAGCAAAAAACAAAGTGCAAATCAGAGATAACGCAATAGAAAGTGCAAGGTTAACAGCAAACAGAACAATTGAAAAAGTGCTTGGAAAAATCGGCTTTTACTTAAAAGTTAGAATTTATCCACACCACATCATGCGCGAAAATCCATTAGCAGCAGGAGCAGGCGCAGACCGTTTAAGCACAGGAATGGCGCACAGTTTCGGAAAACCAATAGGTGTAGCTGCACAAGTACGTGTAGGACAAGAATTGTACACAATAGGAACAACAAAAGAACATGTAGCACTTGCACGAACAGCGCTGAAAAAAGCAGCCAAAAAATTACCATTAGTTTGTGGAATAAAAGTAGACGATCTTACGATTACGAGCAAATCAAAAAATCTTCTAGCAACAACAATAACAACTGAACCAACAAAAAAAGAAGACAACTTACCAGCAGAACAAGCAAATGCTTAAACGTGTTCTTCAACAAAAGTCACAACATCAGAATCAACATACAATCTTTTTCCAAGCAATATCTCTTTGTTGGCACAGTCTGCTTTTCCTACTACTTGTACGCGAATAAAATGTGAATTATACCAGTCTTTATCAGGCGAGCCAATATCAAATGAAAATAATTCTTGCAATTTTGTTCTTGAATAACTTTCTTTCACTGAACTGCTTTGGAAATCTTCTCCATAAAAACTAAAGTTCTTTATTATATCAGTAAAAACACAATTATTTTTACTTAAAAATTTTTGAACATTAAGTTTTTTCTTATGAGATGTATCAAGACTAGTAATTCCAAAATACATGACACCATTTTCTTTTAACGCACAAAGACCTCTACTTAGAAACAACTTCAAACCTTCCTGTGCTTCAACAGGATCTGTAACAAAAACATCAAACTTGCCTATGAACTTCTCTGGAAGAGCTTGTTCAACATTATAGACCATTGCAGTTATAGGAAGATTCTCTTTCTCTGCAACAAAATTTATCAAATCAACAATGTTCTTGTCTATCTCCAACACCGTAACATGCTTAACAAGACCTGTCAACGCAAGAGCTATACTAAGCAAATCATCATCCCCAATAATTATAAATTTATTATTTTCAAGATCATTTTTTGACCGTATGAATTCTACACGATACAACACATCAATTGGCAACATATATTCCTGCCAGAAATCATGTGATATTAATGGTCTTTTTTTAGTTATCTCAACAAACTTATCAAATATGTTTTTAATACGCTTATCAAGCAGCAAACTTTTTCTGCAGGAAGTGCAGTGTAAAGCAGATTCTATGCCAAACTTTTTTCTCAACTCAACACCTTTTTCTGTCAGAGAAAAAAGTTTTTTATTATAACAAACAACCCCTTCTTCAATCAAAAAATTCAGACATTTTGCAAACTCCTTTATTCCTACATCCTGCAAGCTTACAAGCTCATAAAAATTCTTTGGAATGTCAAGAGCACGGAGAACATATCTTATGCTGTTTGAAAGTTTGTCAACCATTTTACCTCCTGACCCTTTTGACTGAATATTTTTCAGGCTTGAATTTTTTAAGCAAAGATTTTAATGCCAGATCTGGCTTTTTATCTCCAGCACAACAGAATATATCTACAGCAGCACTTTTGTTTTCAGGCCATGTGTGGATACTTATGTGACTCTCTGCAAGCAAAATAACAGCAGTGGCACCAACTGGTTTAAACTGATAAGATTTGTCTCCAACTTTTTTCAATTTAGCTTCTTTTACAACACTATTTAACAGCCTTAGAACTACTTTAGACTTGTTGAGAACAGCAACAGGACACCCATACAAATTTACAAGAAGATGCGTTCCCATCCTCATCTTCTCCTCCATCTATACTTGCCATAAAAGAAAATTTCTCGCCATCTTATTTAAAGCTTTTGTTTAACAAATCATAACAGTTTGTTTTCACGAAACATATAAAAACTCAAGATCGAGCAAATAACTAATGGCTGGAATCGTTTTTCCTTTCGATGTTGAAGAACTTTTTGAAAAATTTGTAAAACACAAAGCATTTCCAGCTAATGATTTTAAAAAACAAGCCATATTATTAAAACTGCTTGACAACTTTGAGGATGAAAAAGTGTATTCAGAAACAGAAGTTACATCTATTCTTGAAAAATACTATGATGATCCAATACTATTACGAAGAGAACTTATCAATTTTGGTATATGCGTCGAGATCCTTACAAGGGAACTTACTGGGTTGTTAAGAGAA
Organism: Candidatus Woesearchaeota archaeon CG10_big_fil_rev_8_21_14_0_10_37_12; assembly: GCA_002762795.1. GTDB lineage: Archaea > Nanobdellota > Nanobdellia > Woesearchaeales > ARS49 > 1-14-0-10-37-12. The sequence continues at coordinate 14,984 of PCYA01000010.1, read as the reverse complement.
CTTTTACAACAGAAGATATAAAAAACAATACCTTATTAAAAAGACATGCTAAAGATTTTATAAATGCCTAACCAATAACTATCGGCTTAAACTTCAATTTATCATTTTTTAGATCGTCCATAGACACACATTTTATTATTGGCTTAATTTCTGCACTTGCAAACTTCTTCTCTAATTTTGCAATTGCTTTTTTTGGTTTATCAGAAACAATTCTTACTTCAACCTTGTTCTTCTTCAAAACAACCTGTGCTTCTTTAATTTCATCCAAAGATAAAGCAGCACCTCTATATGCTACCAAATTAACTCTTGTTCCCTTTACTTTTTCTTCAACAATTCCTGTTAGGTTTAATTGTGTTTCAACTTCTCTTATTCTGTTCACGCCAAAAAAACGCTGCACGTTCAACCTGCAATAATCACACTTGTTTGTTTCTATTTTATCATATTTATCGCCAAGAAAATAGCCCTGAAGCAATGTACCTGCACCGTCAATATTCCAAGAAACCGCATAGCCAGAATAAGAAAACTGCCAATCATCAATCAAATCTTTTGTTGTATGCTTTGCTTCTACAGTTCTTACAATTGTGCTTAACGGAGCAACATGATGAAAACCAGAACCTTCTACACACTCAGGCATCAAGGCTTCTTTAAGCTCACTCGCACCATACATATCAAGCACAGTGCATTGCTTCACACCAAGTTTTTTCGCTAATTGTTTTATCTTTACTCTCTCCGCATCATGCATTTTTTGCGCGCCATTAACAAACACTACTTTTTCAGAAAGCTTAATCTTCTTCTGAACTGCTAATGGCAAGAATCTATTTCTTAAATAATCACTCATTCCACAAATCACATTTGGTTTTGTTTTATCTGCTAACATAACTAATCTTTCTGTCGGCATAGCACCACCAGCCGCAGTTCCTAGATTAAGATCAGTGTTAATATCCAACGCCATATGCGTTGCATGCCAACCAAGGTGAGGCGCATACGGAAATAAGTTCATGCCAACTGTTTTTTTCTCTGTATGTGTGAACAAAAGTTTACCAATAACTTCAAGCACCCCAACAAGTGTGTCAAACTTTTGCTTTGCAGTCAGCATAACAGGCGTAGGATTTCCAGATTCTGTACCGCCAGAAAACACCAACATTTTAGGACTGTAATATTGTTTTAATTCTTTTTCTTTGTCAGAAAATAATAATTTGATCAATTCATCAAACTCATGCTGACTTGACAACAAAGAAACATACTCCTTAAAAACATCTTTGCCTGGCTGCACAACAAAATCTTTTGGATTTTTCATGTAAGCTGCTTTTTTAATCAATGGCAAACCATTTTTTTGCCAATCTTCAACATTACGCAAAATGTTTGGATCAACATTGTACTCAGCAAACAATTTTTTATAAAACGGAACATTCGGCAACAAATATCTGCAGGTTGCACGAAAACGCAACGTCTGCAAATGAACAATTTTTTCCTGCGAGAATAACTTCAACTGATTAAACGTAAGAAACTCTTGCAAGCTTTTTCACCTCACGCCAAATCCTTGCTTTTGCCCTCTGAATATTTACTTTTGTCGACTTTGCAGAAAATTGCAAAGGTTTTCCAAAACGCACAACAATAGAATTATGAAACGTTGGGAAAAAATGATGCCTGCTCCAAAATGAAAAAGTTTCAACATACACTGGAACAACCGGTCGTTTTGTAAGCAACGCAAGAACTCCGATTCCAGTGTGCTCTATTTTTTCATCAGGCCAACCCGTTGCTGTTCTCTTACCCTCAGGCATTAAACCAACAGAAAAACCATTTTTGATAAGTGCAACAGCAGAATCTACGCTACCATTTACTCGAACTGCTCCTCCTTTTCTAAATATCCAATCCCAAAACTTGCCTGTAAAACCTTCTTTTGTTACGAGAAAACACACTCTTGCTTTTTTGAAACGATACAATAATGCGATAAGCAATGGACCATCAATATAAGAAGCATGGTTAGACACTAAAATAAACGGTCCGTCCGGAAGTTTATTTAATCCTTCAACATGACGTACAAACAAACTAATAATTGGCCAAACTATCCACCTGATTAACAACATACCCACACCTCTTTTTCAAAATATAGTTAACAGCAGAGAATATAAAAATGTTGCTATGACTCTTACCCCAAAAAATTTCAGAACTGTCTTGTTTCTCTTGCTTTTTTTTCTCTTTGAATATGCTCCACTATATCAGTCCATGAAGCCAAGCGAGTTATTTCTGAGTGCAAGTTGTCTGTCTCATTCCAAGGGTATGCCAAAAGAACTGCAGGAGTTCCATGCTGTGCGCACAATGTAGCATTATTCACACTGTCTTCAATCATCAAATCAATCTTTAGCTGTTTGCATAATTCTCCTTTATTTAACTTGTTGCTTCCTTTCTTGAACCAATCATTTGAAAAATGCAATTCCTTGAAATTTGTCTTAAAATGTTTTGCCAACCATTGCTTTGTTGTTTCAGAAATATGATTTGGACGGGAAGTAATCAAAACAAACTCGTGTTCATCGTGAAGTTTTTGCAATGCTTCTCTTGCTCCAGGAACAGAGGGGATGCTTTTGAAAAACTCAGAATCGTAATACTCAAGAATCTTGTTGTTTTTTTCTTCTTCTGTTCCGCCAATCACAGTACAAAGATTAAAATCACGGAAATCTTCTTTAGATACAGTTGTATCATACACTGTGTTATGAAATTTTGCAAAACCTTGCAAAAAATCAGCCAAAATCTGATCAATATCAACACCTATCCTCATACGTTGGAAACCTCTTACTCGGAAACCTTTGGCTTGCGTTCTTAGGATGGGCGCAAGGTTTCCAAGGTGCTCAAGAACTACCACAACACATTATTGACTATTGGTGGTTCTTGACACACAAAACAAAAAAATCACTTGATAAAAAGCTTTGTAACCACTTAAACACAGTAAGAAATTAAGGTAAACAGTCAGCAGTAAACCAAAAATAATTTCTTCTTACTATTTGCCTCTACTGTCTACTGCGTACTGCTTACTTTGATAAATAAACACAACCATTTTAAAATCTAAAATCAAATTAACATACATGCTCAAAAAAGAGGTCTTTTACTGGGGAATGTACGACCTAGCCAATACCATCTTCTCTGCACTCTTTGTCACATTTTTTTTCCCATTCTATGTTAAAACATTTCTTGGTGGGAATGAATTTCAAATAGGTTTAGTATTTGGTTTAAGTATGTTATTAGTTGCGATTTTAGTGCCTATAATTGGTGCATGGTCAGATAATCTAGGCAGAAGAATGCCTTTTATTATTATATTTACTGTTATTTGTTGTTTGCTTACATTACTCGTCAGCTATACAACATTAGCACTTGCGTTAATTGCTGGTTTTTTTGCAAATTTTAGTTATCACGCAGCGTTAACTACCTATAATGCACTGCTGCCAAAAATTGCGGGAAAATACGATTTGGGAAAAATATCGGGAATTGGCATTGGCATGGGATACATCGGAACATTAATATCCCTTGCAATCGCTGCAATTATTTTGTCTCGTTTAGGATGGGAAACAATAGAAGGCAGCAAAGCAATGTTTGTGTTAACGGCAATTCTCTTTTTTACACTATCCTTATTTACTTTTTTTGGCATTAAAGAAAAAAAGAAAATTGAAACTAAAGGATTTTTTTCTGCTTTAGAGAATGTCAAAAAAACAATTGTACAAGCCAAAAAACACAAAACATTCTTCAGGTTTTTGCTTGCAATGTTCTTCTATGCAAACGCGATTTTTGCAATCATAGTGTTTTTATTTTTGTACGCCAGAACACAACTCAACCTCAGCGTGCAGGCATTCTTTGCAGTTTATTTAATTCAATCAGTGGGCGCAGTTATCGGGAGTCTTATTGCAGGCAAATATGTTGACAAATACAACAGCAAAACTGTTTTGTGGTATTCCGGAGTTTTGTGGGTCATAGTTGTCGCTGCACTCATGTTGTTTACAAATTTAGTTGTGTTTATTATTGCCGGAACAATCGGCGGGGCCGCTTTGGGCGCAGTCTGGACAGCACAACGTCCCAAATTACTCGAATTAGTTCCTAAAAAAAATGTCGGACAATTCTTTGGATTTCTCGAGCTAACAAACAAATTTTCAGGCGTATTTGGGCCAATTGTATTTGGCTGGCTTGCAAAATATTACAGCTACCAAGCAGGAATGGCATCTGTAATCTTATTTTTTGCAATTGGATTGATTATGTTGAGGGATTAGTATTTACTTATTGCATCTTCTTAAACAAAATTTCTTGATAATTTCTCTTTTTGTTAGCTTTTCACCTTTATTACCTGCTCTATTTATTGATAAAAGCTCTTCCAAACTGTCAAGAACCACCCGTCTATTGATGGGTGGCATGAAGCGATAGGTTCATCTTCGCTTGTAATGACCAGTGGTTCTTGAGCACGCCAAAATTCCACCTATGTAATTGTGGTTTACATAGTAAACCACCATTCAATATGCTAAAAAATCGGAGATTTTTGGCACAAGAAAACCTTGAGGTTTTCTGTGCGCGAAAAATGTATTTTTCG
>PCYA01000010.1:0-10379 GCA_002762795.1 Candidatus Woesearchaeota archaeon CG10_big_fil_rev_8_21_14_0_10_37_12 | reverse complement strand
TCGGAGATTTTTGGCACAAGAAAACCTTGAGGTTTTCTGTGCGCGAAAAATGTATTTTTCGCTGCACGCTGAAAATCTTTGATTTTCATCGGAATAGTGGAATTTTTAGCGTTTCAACTCGTGAACTACTTCCAGTAGCTTCAACTCTCTCAAGTATTCTAGGAAGAGCATAAATTCTTTCCTCTCCATATTCATTGCGATAGCATTCTTCGAATTCTTTCAGAGACATTCCGTATGTTTTAGGACTATCAGACAGTGTACTCTACAACAGATAATATTCTTGAGAACCGTCAACCGGCTTTATCACATATGATGGCAGTTCATTCACCTTTCTGCTGTTCTTGATTTTGCTTCAAAACTTTCCAACTCTTATCACTAAACTCAATGAACTGTCTTGGTCTTTTTGTTGTATGTTTTGCTGTGAATTCAACATCTCCCCAAGCACCAGTATGCTTAATTTGTTCAAGCTCTTTCTTTACACACTCGCTATCAGTTGCATCAGGACAATTCTCTAATGCTTCTGCAACATAATGCGCCCAATCATAAGCAAGTGCTGTAAAAAACAGCAAACTTGGTTCTTTGTTATATTTCTCTCTAAAACTAGTTATGAACTTTGTAAACTCAGGACTAGCTTTGTTCACCACAAAATCAAGACCGATGACTTCTTTGCCTGTTCCAATAAACTCTGAAGCTTTATCTTCACCACAACCTGTTTGCGTGAATGGAATCAAAAACGGTTTGTTAATTCCTAATTCATTAATTTGTTTCCAAATAAGCAAACAATCATCTGCATACGCACTCAAAAATATTGCGTCAACATTTGCTGCTTTCAATTTTGTCAAAGCAGTTCTGTAATCAACCTCTGTATTTTTTGCATCTTTTACATAATATTCTGCAACATCTAATGAAAGATTTGTTTTTTGTTTAATGCCTTCTTCACATTTGCGCGTGAACTCTGCATCCGTACCAAACAAACCAACACGCTCAGCACCCTGTTCAGCAACAAAATTTCCTAATAATTCACAATCATAGAATGCATCCACAGAATCCTTGAACACAAAAGTATTATCTTCTGCGAACGTATCGGCAGCAGCAGCGTATAGCAACACTTGCTTATTTTGCTCTGCAACAGGTGTAATTGCTCCTGTAAGGCCAACCATTGTAGACATAACCAATGCAACATCTTGACTTATCAATTTTTGCATTGCAGTAACCGCATCTGTAGGAACACCCCTATTATCCTCAACGATAAGCTCGAAACTTTTGCCATTTACTCCACCATTCGCATTCACTTCTTCAACAGCAATTTGTAACCCTTCCAATAAAGGCTCGCCGTAAACAGACAAGCCACCGCTCATCGGAAAATTGACACCTATCTTGATTGTTTCAGTTGTTTCTTTAGTTGAAGTTTCAGAAGCACAGCCAAGAAGTATTGCAAGCATCAATATTGTTATCGCTAATTGTTTATTCATGTATACCACCAAACGGTATGATACTTATTACCAATATAATATCTTTTGTCCCCTAAGGGGGTCGTAATCAAAAGATTTTTATATGTCAGAAAAAGAATAGATTATATGAACCCAAAATTACTGCAAGAAATAGGATTAAGCGAAGGAGAAACAAAAGTCTATCTGACCTTACTGAAACTCGGAACAACAAAAACAGGACCACTTGCAAAAAAAGCAAATGTCTCCTCATCAAAAGTTTACAAAATACTGGACAGACTTGAAGAAAAAGGACTTGTTGGTCATATTATAAAAGGAAAAATAAAACATTACAAAGCAATGGAACCAAAAAGAGTCCTTGATTACATCGAACAAAGACAAGAACAACTCAACCAGAAAAAAGAGCTTGTCAAACAAATCTTGCCAGAGCTTGAACAACAACAAAAAATAGAAGAAACAGAAGCAACACTTTTTGAAGGATTTAAAGCGGTTACAAACCAAGTAAGCAATTTATTAGATGAATTAAAATCACGAGAGTCCTATTACGTTCTTGGCGTAGGCTATGGAGAAACGCCTGCAATCAGACCATTCTTCACTAAATATCACAAAAAAAGACAACAGAAAAAAATCAAAGTAATCATGCTCGCAAATCATAACGAACGCGACAAACTTGTAGAACCAACCAAAAAATTATCAGAAATCAAATATTTGCCGCAATATCTCGTTACAAACATGTCCATCTATTTGTATAACAATAAAGTGCTTCTTGCTTTTTGGACACAACAACCAAAAGGGCTGCTATTGGAAAGCAAAGAAGCATACGACAGCTTTAAAATTTATTTTGATACACTTTGGAAAATTGCAAAAAATTAATTCAGACTTAGAAGTAAGAAAAAGTTCATATACTAATTCCTACTTCATCTTCTTATGCTTCAGCTTAAACGATTCATCGGACCGAAAGGGCAAGTTGTTTTGCCTAAAGATATTCGTAACCAGTTAAACTTGCAGACTGGAACAGAAGTTATGTTCAAAATAGAAGAAAACAAGATTGTCATAGAGCTAGCTGCCGACCCAAAGCAGTACGTTGAAGAATTTTGCGCTATTGGAAAAAATATGAAGCCAATTACCATGAAAGGTCTTAAAAAAATTCAAGAAGAACAATACGAGCAAAGATGAAATATCTTGATACCAACGTGTTCATACTTGCACTAACAGGCAATAAAAAAGCCAAACAAATTTTACTTGATGTAGCTTCGCAAGAAATTGACGGCGCAACTTCTTGCTTAACTTGGGATGAATTCATTTGGATATTACGAAAACAATTCAAACGAAGTAATCTTCTTGAGGAAAGTAAAAAATTTCTCAATTTTCCGAATTTACGTATTCTAGATATAACTTCCAATACTCTGCAAAAGGCACATTCTCTTGTTGAACTATATGAACTGAAACCAAGGGATGTAATTCACGCAGCAGCCGCAATAGAACACAATATTACTGACTTCATATCAGATAATGACAATTTTGACATCATAACTGAATTTAAGAGAGTGCAATTATCTTAATCTTTAATTATTTGTATCTTTATTGCGCCAACTACATCTGCAGAACCAGGATTAAAATCATAACACGACCTGTACATTCTGTCTGTTCGCTCATTAAAAATCAAATACAACTCATCAAAGGTTTCTAGTACTGGTATTGTCATATCAACTTTGTCAATATCTAAGCTATCTAAACTTGTAGGCTTAGGAACTCTTGGGCCAGACTGAGGCAACAGCATCAACTGCACTGTTTTTGTTTCAAAACCGAGTTGCATAATATTTTCTTCGGAACTAAACGCATTTCTGCTATTCATGACACCCACCCACCTTGTTGTGAGTTCTGAAGTAAAACCGTCATTATTGTACAAGCAAGCGCTTACTCTTGGAAGCAAAACTTGTCTTGGAAGCAAAACATTCATAAACGTTTTCGTGTACACTATTGGTCCGTTTACATATTGAGGATAAAATCCAATATCTGACTGAACTTCCTTCATTATGTCTGATAGTTTAACAGAAGATGCTATTTCTTCTGAAGTAGAAAAACCAATTCCTGATGCGCTTGCAAGTGTAAGAACTGCTATTAATATGACACAAACAATTGCAATAGTTAGATTTCTGCTCATCTTCTGGTCTTCTTAACTGTTCTAAACTTGTAATACCCTATCAAAATCATCAAAATTGCTGAGATGACTAAAAGCAAAATGATCGCATTGGCACCTAATTCATATGAGTCAATAACATATAAGATAAGCATTGCGTAAGTAAAAATACTAAGTAAGTAAAACAATCTGTACAATTTTTTGCTGCGAATATACATCACAAGCAAAGTTATTGCAAGAGGAACAAGCAAGATCCAAAAAACAATTTCTACAAACATTACAGATCACGCTCCTGCAAATACCCTGCCAAAAACCAGAAAAATAAAGTTAGCAGAATTAATGCTCCTACTTTCAATGGTCTTGCAAGATCAAACAAATATTCCCACGTAAAATAAATAATCGCTGCTACAGCAAAGATAATTCCAACAGTGTAGAATATGTGTTCGGTTTTCATTTGAACTCTATTACTTGGCTGAGTATTTAAATGTTTTTGGAAATAATAGAAGACATAAGTAACACATACAAATGTTATGTGTCAGAAATCCACATGAATGATTTATTACTGTCTGGATTTCTGAGCGTGCTCAAGAATCACCACTATTTGTTATTTAATACTGGTCTTGATTCTTGACATCTTCTAAATTTCAGTAAGTGACTTAAACAATGCGTTATTATTGTCGCTTACTAAAACACAATAAAATTTAAATATCACTTTCACCATAATCTAATAAAAAGAGTGATTTATGTCATGACCCACCAAAAATAAATCAAAATGTGGTGGTTCCTGAACACATTGGAAACCTCGCGCTCATCTTGAGATTAAGGCAAAAGGTTTCCAAACAAAAGAGGTTTCCAACGTGAAAGAAAAATTCAGATGCGGAAGTTGCAACTGGAAGTTCATGCAGCACAAACAGCCAAAGCTTTGTCCGTATTGCGGCAAGGATAATGTTGGTGTTGATCAAACAAAAACTGCAGACCAATTACTGCATGAATTAGAATTCTAGAAAAGTTAGAGGTAAGAAGTATACAGCAAGATAATCATAACATCTTACCTCAAACTTCTTACTAACTCAGACTATTATTCATTGGCAGTTCAACTTCTATAATACTGTCTGGCGAAGCAGTTGTAATCAATTGTCCTGAAGATGCATTCACGTACGAGAAATACACTCCTTTCTGCTTCAAAAATGGTTCAAGCAAGTTTACTGCTCTGAATACAAACATACCATCAGTTTCTTTTGTGCCTGCCTGCGCCCAACCTTCTTCAAACATAGGATACAAGCCTGCATCTTTAGATAAAACAACTGTTGGCGCAAAATCAATATTATATTTATTTACCAAAGTTTTTCCTGCAGAAGACATAATATCAACATCTTTTCTTTGATCAATAAACATACCAAAACTTTCATTTAACAACACGTCAAGTTCATGTGGGTCAAAACAGCTCGTGCAGCCAGCATCAACAAGATATGTTGCTTTCACTTTACCCTCAACTTTCTTTGTTGCAACATTCACATAAGGCGGACTTACCAAACGCAACACCAAACTACCATCTTCTTCCTCAGTACCAACCTGCTGCCAAACTTGCGCAAAAGCATCATATTCTGCAGCATCAGAACTGAAAATTAATGTAGGAAGCTTTTCAAGCTTATACTGCTCAACAAGCTCTTTTCCTTCATCACTTTTACTGTTAACCTCTAAAACGTCTTTCACAACAATGCCTGCTTGGCTAAGACCATCAAGAACAATATCCATATCAAAACATTCCCTGCAATCAACAGTAACATGCTTAACAGAAACTAAACCTTTCACTTTTTCTGATGCAATATCATAATATGGCGGCGGCATATTTCCAAGCAACAACGCTTCATTGGATTGTGTAAATGATTCTATGATTACTCCCTTGACATCACCTTCAAGAAGTACTGCAGGAAGTCTTGAAATATTATGTTCTGCAATCAATTCCCTGCTTTCCTCAATTGTTAATTCGACAGTTTCATCAACTGTTATGCTGCTTTGTTGACTTAAGAAATCACGAACAGCAGCAACATCAATACAATCTTCACAATCAACACCTAAGAAAGTAACTTTAACACCAACAGCATTCTTCATTTCTTGTTCTGAACTTGCTGACTCAGGACTACTAAACAGCAAATACGCACTCCCTGCAAGAACAACAATCAATAACAAAGTAAGTGCTTGATTAACTTTTACTGTTTCATTTTGCTTTTTATTTGTTTTTTTCTTTACCATAAATAACCACCACATCAACCATTAAGTATAAGGACAAGCTACACCGCCTGCATATAATGGAGGAAGTTCTCCAACAGGCAATGCACCTGCACGCGTTTCAATAGGAGACATAAAATCCCCTGCGAACAAAGCAGTTGCCTGCACACCTGCAACAATTGTCAGTAATGCAACTATTAAAAAAACGATGAATTTTGTTTCTTTCTTATTGCTCATTGCAAAAACACAAAACATTTAAAAAATTATTTAGCCAGTTCTGCCTCAATAACCTGCTCAAATGCAGCATACGGTTGCGCTCCAGTGATTTGAATGCCATTAATAAAGAAAGTTGGCGTTCCACTCACACCCACAATTTGACCATCAGTATTGTCTTTCTTAACTTCATCAGCAAATTTGCCAGAGTCTAAACAGTCATTAAACTGGTCTGTATCCAGTCCTAAATCTGCTGCATACTGCTTGAGATTTGCTGAACTTAACGCAGTTTGATGTTCAAACAACACATCATGCATCTCCCAGAACTTGCTCTGCTCATCTGCACACTCAGCTGCCTCAGAAGCTTTTTGAGCATTTGGATGGAAAGGCAACGGGAAATCCCTAAATACTAATTTTACTTTACCCGTATCAATATAATTTTCCTGAATCTGAGGGAGTGTTTCTGTATAAAACCTGCCACAGAACGGACACTCAAAATCACTAAACTCGATCATTATAATAGGCGCACTTTCTGCTCCTTTCACTGGATCATCATCTACACTCACATCAACCGGACCAAGTTGTTGTTCCTGACCAAGAACCTGAGGCTGAGGTTGTGCAGCAGAAACTCCTGTTTGATACAAATTATACACACCATACAAATTTACTAAACTCAAAACTAATGTTATTGCGATCAAAACTGTTTGCAATTTTAATTGATTACTCATACAATCCCCCCTTCAGTTCATCATAATCTAAAACAATACTATAAAAGCTTTTATTTACTGAACACTACATCCTGTTTTTTGACTTAACGCTTCAAAAGACAATTTGCCAACCTGACGAGAACCATCAGCAAACTCCCACGTCGGATAACTTTCAATTTTAGCTTGCTGACACACTTCTGTCTGACCTTGACCACCAGGCAATGAACACTCGACATAATCAATAAGCCCTACAGATGAACCGAACATTTCCTTTTGTTCTGTACAATGCGGGCACCAAAACGCACCATAAAACGTTGCACCATTATCTGTTAAACACTGAGCAAAAGAATCATAATTAGTTGAGGAACATGCTGCAAGCAAAAACAATGCGAAAATAATGATTACTGTCCGTTTCATGGCAATTTTTTAAGATCTACCATATATAAGTTTTATGGATTATCGCTGTTAATTAGAAATGAAAAAAATGAACTAGAGATCAGCTAAATCTAACTCAAAATCGTCCAGATCATCTAACGGATTTGCTGCGTTTGCACTCCTTGCATATGTTCTCCGAACTTCTGCCCTGCCAAGCTCAACTCCCTCAAAAAAAGATGTTAATTCTCTTTCTCCTTAGAGAGAACGCATCCTATACAAAGACGTACCAGTTGCGATCACCCCAATATCTCTTGCTGACGCTAAACGAGGCTCTGAGCTGCCTGATCGTTTCACATCTTCACATAACCTTCCATACACTTTTCCAACATCTATAGGCTCTTCCCCTCTCTCAACAACACTAAGATTCTGCGAACCAATTACAAAAAGAGCACAAGGATCTTCTTTGGCATTTGTGATTCTTGCTGGAATATAAGCTCCTATTAAATCTGCATCCATGAAACATCTTTCAGGCAACACATTTTAAATACTTGCCATTCTGAAATCATAAAAAATGGAGATCAAACAAACTATTAAAAAATATGCGTTAGACAATGCTCGAAAATATGGAGGCAAGCCAAACCAAGGAGCAGTCATTGGTAAACTTATTTCTGAAGATCATACAATAAAAGAAAAGTTAAAGGAATTAGGCAAAGAAATTGCTACGATTTGTAATGAAGTAAGCAAACTAACTGTTGAACAACAAATAGCAGAACTTGAAAAAATAGCACCAGAACTACTTGAAGAAAAAAAAGTTGTTGAAGAGCGAAAACTTAAACCACTACCAAACGCAGAAAAAGGCAAAGTGGTTATGCGGTTAGCTCCCAGTCCGAGCGGAATTATGCACATCGGACACGGAGTAGTATTTGCGTTAAGCCATCTGTACTGCGAAGAATATCAAGGCAAACTCATTTTAAGATTAGAAGACACAAACCCTGAAGAAATTTACGAACCAGCATACCACATGACTCCAGAAGATTTGATGTGGTTAACTGAAAACAAAATTCACGAAGTAGTTCTACAAAGCAGCAGATTGGAAACCTATTACGATCACGCAGAAAAAATGATTGCAAAAGAAGCCGCATATGTTTGCACGTGCGATTCAGAAATATTCAGAGACTTATCATTCAACAAAAAAGCCTGCCCTTGCCGAAATTTGCCTGTTAAAGAACAACACTTACGCTGGGACAAAATGTTTGTAGAATACGAACCAGGACAAGCCGTTGTGAGAATAAAAACAAACATAGAAGATCCAAACCCTGCAATGAGAGACTGGCCTGCGCTCAGAATAAATCATCACGTTCACCCAAAAACCGGAACAAAATACAAAGTATGGCCGCTCATGAATTTTGCAGTTGCAATAGATGATCACGAACTAGGAATCACACACACCATCAGAGGAAAAGACATGATGGACGCGGCAAAAAAACAAGAATGGGTTTACAAATTCTTTGGCTGGCAAGCGCCAACACACTCCTACATTGGAAAAATAAAATTCGAAGGTCTAGAAATCAGCAAACGAAAAATAAAAGCGGCAATAGAAAACGGCAAATACGATGACTGGGATGACATCAGATTAGCAACCCTTGCTGCAATGAAACGAAGAGGTTTCCAACCAGGAGCATTCAGAGCATTTGCAAAAGACATTGGTTTAGGATTAAATGACAAAGTTGTTCCTGTAGATGATTTTTTCAAAAGTTTAGAATCACACAATAGAGATATTATTGATCCTATTGCCAACAGATATTTTTTTGTCAATGATCCAGTAAAAATAACTATTGGTGGAGCACCTCAGAAAAAAGTTGAATTGCAATTACATCCTGATGATAAAAAACGAGGAAAAAGAATTTTTGATGTAACTGGCAAGTTTTTGATTGCAAAACAAGATTATGACAAAATAAAAGAAGGAAAATTATATCGATTAATGGACTGTTACAATTTTGTTAAACACGACAAAACATTCGCGTACGATAGTGATGAACTAGAAAAATACCGTTCATCTGGAGAAGGAACCATGCACTGGTTACCAGCAGATGTAGAGTTAATTGATGTTGAAGTTTTAATGCAGAGCAAAGATTTTGAACAGAAAATTTTACTGAAAGGAAAAGGAGCAAAACATTTATTGAATTTGAAAGAAGGAGCTATTATTCAATTTGAACGATTTGGATTCTGCAAATTAGATAAAAAAGAAAAAAATAAATTAGTATTTTGGTGGGGACATAAATAAAATGGAATTAGTTGATGTTGTAGATAAAGATGATAATGTACTAAAAACTATTGACAGAGCAGAAGCAACAGACGACAATATTCTCCGTGTTGCAAACGTTATGATATCTAATACAAAAAATGAAATACTTTTACAACTAAGATCTGCTAAAAAGGAGAAATACCCTCTTTATTGGGATTGCAGCGGCGGTGGTCATGTTGATTCTGGAGAAGATTACACTACTGCTGCACGCAGAGAATTGCTTGAAGAACTTGGAATTGAGGCAGATTTAGAATTTTTTGGAAAACATTACATTGAACTTACAGACGGAAGAAAGCATCAAGCAGCGTTTTACAAAGCAAGTTATGATGGAAAAATCAACATAGACCCAAAAGAGGTTGCAAAAGCACAATTCTTCTCTTTAGAAACAATTAAAAAAATGATTAAAACAGGAGAAAAATTCCATCCAGAATGTTTATTTGTGTTGAAAGAATATTTCTTTTGATCAACTCAACATCTTAATCTTGGCACGCAATTCATTCATTCTTTTTTGAACGCGCTCTAATTTTTCTTTTGGAGCTTTTGAACTTTTAACAGCCTGATGAAGCTTTTGTAAATTTTGATAATCATCTTTTAACTTTGCAATTTTTTCTTTTTTCGTTTCAAATTTATCCTTAATTTTTTCTTCCAGTTCTTTGATTCTTGCTTTGCGCTGCTCTTGTGTTTCAAGATATCTGCCAAGCTTGCCTTCCAAATTGCCAATCTTCTTTTTCAAAACAGTATGTGTTTTTTCTTCAGAAGATTGCGTGCCGAGAATTGCTTTTTCACGATCAACAACGTCATCAATTTGTCCTTCTAGATCTTCAATCTGCTTTTGCAAATTTTTTGTGCTTAATTTTTTCAATTGATTAATTGAGAGTTCTACTTTTCTTCTTGCAATTTCGCGATTCATCACTCGCTCTGCTGCGCGCGCAATATAATGCAAAAACAATTTGCTCTTATCA
>PCYA01000015.1:43527-57656 GCA_002762795.1 Candidatus Woesearchaeota archaeon CG10_big_fil_rev_8_21_14_0_10_37_12 | reverse complement strand
AAATACCCCGACCTTCAGGTCGGGGAATAGTACGTTTTTCTTTATTTGCGTTTTTTCTTTCTCAACAAACTCATCAACATCGATAATTTCTAATTGACCTATTCCTAGTTCAGTATTATTGAAGTTGAATGTTGCAAAATCATCATCAATGGTTTCTTTCAAGGATTTTCTGAATTTTGATTTGTCAACAAACATTTCATGGATATAATTGTTTGGCAAATTTATTTTTGTAATTAGCCATTCTGCCATTTCTTTATCTCTGATTGTTGTAACATTCGCTTGGAAATTAATTGTGTTAGAAATAATTGCAGAGTAAAGAAGAGCTGCAGAGTCTTCTGAAGGCTCAACATTTGCTTTATTGAATTTTTCTGCAATAAGAGTTGCAGCGGAGCCAACTAGTTCAATTTGTATTTTAGCATTCGGGAATTTGTCTCCTTCGTGTATTTTTCTGTGGTCGATTATTTCTATGACTTGTTCAGGATTTATTTTTTTTGAAATTCCTCGCAAATCGCTTGCATCGACAAGAATAACAGGTGTGTTGTCTGAAATAATTGAATCTCCTTTTGTGAGATTAGAAATATTAAAAGTTTCCATAACAAACTGTGCTTCGCGATGAGGATTTCCAAACACTCCTGCGACAGCAGATTTCCCTTGTTTATTTAACAATTCAGCATATGCAAACGCACACGCAGCACCATCAAGATCAGGGCTTTCGTATGCAGTGACAAGAAGGTTGTTCATATTTCTGTCAATATTACGTCACGTTTTTATATTTTGCTTTGTCCATTACTTATTGCTTGCTTTACACAGGACTTTTGCAATGTTTGCATACGTGCATCTGCAAGCCTTCATCATAATAAGAATCAGTACCATAGCGCATGACGTGACGACATTTAGGATTAACGCACCTTGGCTCTACAAATTCCATAGATTCAAAATACAATACGGGGTCCATAATATCCACCTCAGTCTGATAAGTAGTTTGTGTTAAATAAGTGTTAAACAAGTTTATAATTTGAACTCTTTTATAATTAACCAATAGAAATTATATAAAATTTAAAAATGTTCCAAAGTCTTTTGCTTTGTATTTTTTGTCAGTTCATCAATATGAACATCAAGCACGTCAAAAATTCGCTCAACACCCGGCAAAATCTGATGATCAATATAATATTCTCCATCATAATCCTTTTGTTTCACTTCATGCGGCAACTTTACTTTATCACGAATCTTTCCTTTGCCTTTTGTCACCACGTAACTTACGATTGTTCCTCCACTAACTTTTTTACCGTCTTTTTCCATGCGCTTTGCAGCAGCAACATGCGGAGAAACAGTAGAATAACCCTCGACAGTTTTTGATAACTCTGTTCGAATAACCACTTTTTCAACAGGGATTTTATTTGCGCGCAAGTCTTCAATTGTTTCTCGCACAAATTTCTTTGCATTTTCTGTGTTTTTTTCATTCAACACTAGACGTAGCACTTCTTGCTGAACTTCTTTTGCAATAATGCTCCAGTTTCTTCTTACTGCTTCAAAACCCTTTATTGTAATATGTTTTTTCTCGTCAAGCAACGCATACTTTTTTTTGGCTCCTGATTCACTGGCTTTAGTTGCAACAAACAAACCGGCAGGATAAAACCCTTCAAATTCCAATTCCATCAAGCCAGGCAGGTCATCATTAATTTTTTTAACCCAATCAAGCGCGTCTTTTTTTGACTTTTTGCCAAGCTGCACAAATACACTGTCAGTGTCACTATACAGTACATCAAATCCTTCTTTTTTTGCAGAATCGATCGCTTTATGAATGTAATGTCTTGCCCAAGCAGTTGTGCTTTCCGCGCACTCAATGCAATACCAACGTGCAGGAGCAAAGCCCAGGTATCCATAAAAACTGTTTGCCAAAACTTTCAACGCTTCAACTTGCGCTGCAAGCAAAGGGTTTTGTTTTTGTTTTAATTCTTTCTTAATCTTTGCACGGTGTGTGATCAGCTCAGAAATAATCTCGCTGAAAAACCCTTTTTGTTTTGTGCAAAACCAAAACTCTCCCCGATCTGTGTTTATTCGTGAAGCCTTTTTGCAGCATTTGCAATTTACTAACCCTTTGCTAATATTTAATGATGCAATAATGCTTGGATACAAACTTCTGTAATCAAACACCACTATTTTTTCATACAAGCCCGGTTTTGGTTCATACACAAAAGCTCCCTGAATGCGATCATGCATTCTTTCTCGTTCTTCATTATGTCCTGGCTTGCTTAAAATAATTTCGTTAAACTCTTGTGCTTTTTTTATCAAATACCACTCGACAAACGTAGAGAAACTCATTCTGTTAACGTCAAAAATAGGCAGGCCAATAATGCGAACAAATTCTATCAAGTTAGGAAGTAATTTTATTGTCAGATCATATGTTAACTTGCAATCTTGCAAATTATACTCGCAATATTGCTCGATATTTTTACCTCCTTTATCCCACACATCAAACAAATGTTCAATATCAACATCATGTTTTGTTGCACCTAACAACTCATTAGCAACAGCATTTAATGAATACTGATCAGTTTTCAAAGACCTTGCAATAACTCTAATAATGAACTTAAAAATGTCAACGTGTGCAATTCCTGTAATGCTTGCTTCCTTTCTTGTACGGCCTCTAATATCTATTGTACTGTAATCAAGCCCAACATCTAATTCTACCTTGTTTATTTTTGCACGCTCAACAATATACGGAAAATCAAAACCGTCTGTAAAATAACCAGTAATAATGTCTGGCTGGTATTCAGTTATTAGTTCTGCAAAACGCTGCAGCATATCTGCTTCAGAAGAAACAAACTCAATGTACTTATTACTTGTTTTGAATTTTTTCCAGGTTACAACACGAGAAAAATTATCTCCGTACAAACCAAGAATGATGATTGGATTTTTCTTTGCATTCAAAGAATTATCAGGATTATATGTTTCAATATCAAGCGCAACAATTCTTGGCTCAATTATTTCATCACTCTCTTTTTTGATAGATTTTGCTTTGATACAATCAACCTTACAATTCGCTGCAATTTTTTCGCCAACAACTTTTGTTTTTGTTAACGGAACAATTTTTTTATCAAGCAAATATCTTCTTGTGAACAAAATATCATATTCGTATACTTTTTTTACGCCAGTCATGTCAACAATAATTTCTTTCAGAACAGGAACGCCTTTTGGAATGTTCACGATGACTTTGAATAAATCTTCTTCCTTTTCATTAACATTCTTTTTGCATTTTTCAACACGGACGACTTTAAATTCATCTTTTTGCACAGACTCAAGTTTTTTTTCAGAAACAGTTCCTTGCACATAAAAATAAGGTTCAAAAGAATCATCCAAAACACAAACTTGTTTACCATCAGTTGTTCTGCCAAACAATTTAATTATTGGTTTACCATCTTTTACTTCGTAAGTAATATCTACTGGGTAAAAGGAAAGGTTCATATTTTGTTAGAATGTGCTTTATGATTTAAATATTACTATAGAAAACGACAAAAATAAATAGACGAATAGTTGTCATTTTCTAATACACAAAAATCGTAAGCGATTTTTGGTACAAGAAATGCTTTGCATTTCTTTGTAAGTGAATGCCACTAACTTGTCTGGAAACATATGGCATTCACTATAAGAAAAATTATCTGTTAGCCTCATATTCAGTTTTAAGCTTTTCAGCAGCTCCCTGAACTTTTGCATAAAAATTAGTATCCCTATTGATATGGATAGAATCTGGATCTCTTTGCGTTGCTAAATCAAGCGCAGCATCAATTTCATACGCAAGATTCTGCGCGTCTTCAGTACCATAAACTTCAACAACCCCGCTTGAACCACTGCCTGAAGTTCTGCGACCGTTAAATACAACGAATGTTCCTCCACTATTTAAGTAATTTCTTTGAGTTGCGCCAGTGTCATCTCTGCCTTGTTTTAGAATAGAACGAGAAACCCCAATTTCTGTTAACCGGGGGTTATGTTTATATAAAACAAGCTCAAGCGCATCTAATTGATCACTACCATTACAGTCTTCACTTGTCGGAATATGGAAATTTCCTTCTTGGCTTACTTCTCTTTCACAATTCATAAATTGTGAGTATTTCTAAGTAGTATTTATATTTTTTGTTTCAGTAGTGCATACCTTTAAGTGATACCATATTCTTTTAAAGAATTAAACTCTTCTTGTTTTTATGAGACCTCATCACGACGAGGAATTCATTAAACTGCCTGAAAACCTTATAGATCCACAAACAAAACGTTGTCCGAAATGCAGAAAAAATTCATTACAATATGATATTAACAATACAAGGCTTGCATGCCCGTGCGGCTACGAAGCATATCTGAAATCATGAGGTGAGACAATGGATATTAACCAAGACAATTTTGAAGAAAAAATACTCAAGAGCAAAAAACCAGCAGTAGTAGACTTCTGGGCACCCTGGTGCGGACCGTGCAAACAAATGGCACCAGTATTTGAAAAACTGTCCAAAGAACTTAAAGAAGCAGTGTTTGCAAAGGTAAACGTAGATGAAAACCAAGAATTAGGACAACAAATGGGAATCATGGGAATACCTTGCATCATTATTTTTAATAAAGGAGAAGAATTTGAAAGAATAGTAGGAGCACAAACAGAACAACAATTCAAAACAAAACTGCAAACGATTCTTAACAAATTATGAGCAGAACAAAACCATGATTTACATCATAAACTTCAAAACATATGAAACCTTGCCTGAAACAATTAAACTTGCAAAAATATGCGAACTTGTTGCAAAACAAACCAAAAAAAATATTGTTCTCGCAGTACCTGCAACAGATATTTTAGCAATAGCAAAAAATTGCAGTTTGCCAATACTCGCACAACATGTTGACTATTTCGAAGAAGGCAGACACACAGGATCAATAATTGCAGAAAACGTTCAAGCAGCAGGAGCAATAGGGAGCATCATTAATCATTCTGAGCGTCCAATAAAAGAAAAACAAATAGAAAAAACAATTAAGCACTTACGAAAACTAGGAATGCTTTCTGTTGCATGCGTAAAAACACCAACACAAGCAAAAAAATTAGCAGAGTACAAACCAGATATCATTGCGATTGAACCGCCTGAACTAATTGCAGGTAAAATGTCAGTAGCAGCTGCAAAACCAGAAATTATTACAAAAACCGTTCATTCAGTTAATGTGCCAGTTATTTGCGGAGCAGGAATACATAACGCAAAAGATGTTCAAAAAGCACTAGATTTAGGCGCACAAGGAATCCTTATATCAAGCGCTGTTGTAACTGCAAAAAACCCACAGAAAGTGCTCACAGAACTTCTTCAATAAATACATAACGTGAACAGTATCAAAGCGCAAGCTGATCATCTGGCTTTTTAATTTTAGGATCACAAGTGAGTTGTAAAGAGAGGACTTCCTTTAAAGAAACGCGCCAGAGGAGAACTATCATCTCTTTAAAGAAACATTTATAACCCTAAAACCAGCCAATTACGCTATGGTCTTAGAGAAACTCTCCGAAGGACTCAAAGGAACACTCAAAAAAATAGCAGACAGTATGTTCGTAGATGAAAAACTCATCAACGAACTCATCAAAGACATCCAACGCGCACTTCTTCAAGCAGACGTAAACGTAAAACTAGTCTTTGAGTTAACAAACAAAATCAAAGAACGAATCAAAAAAGAAGAAACACCAGGAAGTCTAACAAAAAAAGAGCACTTAATTAACATTGTGTATGAAGAACTCACACACTTTCTCGGCGGAGAAAAAGCAGAACTTCACCTCAAAAACCAACCCGCAAAAATCATGCTCGTAGGCCTATTCGGATCAGGAAAAACAACAACAGCAGGAAAACTCGCAAAATACTTCACCAAACGAGGAAAAAAAGTAGCACTTCTTGGATTGGACGTGCACAGGCCAGCAGCAATGGACCAACTAGAACAAATCGGCAAACAAATTAACGTTCCTGTGTTTATTAAAAAAGGAGAAAAAGATGCTCTAAAAATTTACAAAGAACACGAAAAAGCACTACAAAAATTTGACATTCTCATCATTGACACTGCAGGAAGAGACGCATTATCTGAAGATTTAATCAAAGAACTAAAAGATGTTCACAAACTTGCACAAGCAGACGAAGCATTGCTCGTCATCTCAGCAGACATAGGACAAGCAGCACAAAAACAAGCAGAAGCATTCCATCAAGCAGGAGCAATCACAGGAGTTATTGTTACAAAAATGGACGGCACTGCAAAAGGAGGAGGAGCACTAAGCGCGTGTGCAATAACAGGAGCACCAATCAAATTCATCGGCGTAGGGGAAAAAGTAGATGATTTTGAATCATTCAACCCAAAAGGATTTGTTGGCAGAATATTAGGCATGGGAGACCTCGAAGCTTTGCTTGAAAAAGCAAAAGAAGCAATCACAGAAGAAGACGCAAAAGACATGGAAAAAAAACTTCTCAAAGGAGAATTCAACCTTCTGGACTTATACAATCAAATGGAAGCAATGAGCAAAATGGGACCACTCGGAAAAGTCATGGAAATGATTCCTGGACTCAGCCAGTTAAGCATGCCAAAAGACGCGCTGCAAGTACAAGAAGGCAAACTCAAAAAATGGAAACACGCAATGAACAGCATGACAAAATATGAACTGGAAAACCCAGAAGAAATAACAGCTGAAAGAATAGACAGAATCAGCAAAGGATCAGGAACAGGCACAAATGTAATACGAGACCTTATCAAACAATACAAACAAAGCAAAAAAATGATCAGAATGCTTAAAGGAGAGAACCCTGAAAAATTAATGAAAAAACTCGGCAAAAATGCAGGACCTAAGCTTAAATTTTGACGCACAATATTTATAAATAACACTGATATCATTAGCGTAAAAGAGTTGAACATGACAGATGAACAATTAGTTGAACAATTTGTAGACGAACACGCAAAAATAGAACAATTGCTTGAAGAAGAAAAAATCAAAGAAGCAAAACAAACCTACCTAGACTTGCTTGAAACATACAAACAAATACAACAAAGCAAACTTGAACAGTATCACAAAGAACTAGCATATGATCAGCTTAATGATATTTTTCAGG
Organism: Candidatus Woesearchaeota archaeon CG10_big_fil_rev_8_21_14_0_10_37_12; assembly: GCA_002762795.1. Lineage (GTDB taxonomy): Archaea > Nanobdellota > Nanobdellia > Woesearchaeales > ARS49 > 1-14-0-10-37-12. The sequence goes on along the minus strand of PCYA01000015.1, from coordinate 50,559 downwards.
ACGTAAACAGAGCAAAAGAAAGAGTGCAAATTCCTTACAATTTAGTCATAGCCGGAGTGCTTGTTCTCGCACTTGGCATGCTAGTAGCATTTAATCCCACAATTGTAGGATTTGCAAGCCTACACGATGAAATAAGCCAGCCTGTTGATTTATTCATTGACAGATCAGGAATTCATCAAATAACACTAAAAGACAAGCCACTAACACTAAAAGCAACAGGAACTTTCAATGGGGCCGGCAAGCTATTTTTGAAACAAGGAGAAACATTCCATTTAATCGTTGACAGCAGCACATTACTAGACGGCAATTTTGAAAATGCCTGTGATGAAACCTGCGAAGTAAATCATGGCTCAAATAACATAGAATTATTTGCTGAACTTGAAGAAGGAAGCACGCTAACAGTTGGAAGCTTATTGTATAAAATACCTCGAACAGACAACTCAGCACCTGTTTGGAGCGGAAGCACCACACAATTCAGCGCACAACAAGGACAAACACTCACCTTAAATCTTAACGAACATTTCTCAGATTCTGATGGAGACCCACTTGTTTACTTAAGCACAACAGAAGCAGGACTGCAAGTAACAGTACAAAATGAAAAAGTACTAATCACGCCACAATCCGGAATCACTGGCGCAAAACAAATAATCTTTATTGCTTCTGACTTGGAAATGTTAACAAAAGTGCCTGTTACAATAAATGTTGGTTAGAATATAATATAAAAAGAAGCAACATTTATAAACAAATTCTCGCTAAAGCAATATACATGAAAAAAAAGGGGCAGATTACAGTATTTATAATAATTGGAATTATCATACTTCTCCTTGCAGGCATTACTATCTATTTCACAAGCAGAGAAGCAGAACAAGAACTAGCTCCAGTAGCGCCACGATTAACACAAATAGCACAACGAGGAGAACCTCTACGCGAAATAGTACACACGTGCATACAACAACTTGCAGAAATCGCAGTGCACAAAATAGGAGAAACTGGCGGATACATCAGAACAAACACGTTTTACGTTAATCCATTTTCAACAACAGAAGGAGAAGCAGTACAACTATCTCCTGGAACAGAACCAACCATAGCATACTGGTGGCACTTAAGCAGCCAAAACAACTGCCAAGAATGCGAATTTGCAAGCAAGCGACCAAACTTACAATCAGATGGAACTGGCAACAGCATAGAAGAACAAGTAACAACATTCATCGAACAAGAACTTCCAGCATGCGTTAACACACTCAACTTCTACGCAGAACAAGGATGCACACTGAATACACTTGGACAACCAGAAATAACTCTTAACTTCGGAGAACAAATAATTATTACAGCAAACTATCCTTTGCGTGTTGTTTGCCAAGATGAAACATTCGATGTAAGGGATTACTACACAACAATTCCTTTAAACCTCCGGCACATTTACGAACTCGCAACATCAGTAACAAATTTACAAAGACAACACAACTTCCTTGAAACAGCAACAAGAACTATTATTTCAACATACAGCGGAATAGACCAGGAAAGATTGCCACCATTCGCAGGATTTGAAGCGGGGCCGCCAAAACCAGGAACATTCTGGATCAAAAGCGAAGTCAAAAAACACCTTCAAACATTGCTAACAGAATACATCCCATTAATTCAAGCAAACACAACACGTAATTACCAATTTGTCAAAGCATCAGCAGACATACGAGACAAAGAATTATACGAGTTACTTTACAATGCACACTTCTTAATACCTATGGACCAAGCATATCCGGACTTAGAACTGCGCTTTGCATACTTTGACTGGTGGGAACCATATATCAATTTAAACTGCAACGGAGAAGTGTGCAAAGCAGACAGCATGACAAATTTTTTTCTCATACCATTATCATTCCAAAGATATAATTTTGCATACGATCTCAGTTATCCTGTTCTGGTTTCTGTTACAGATCCAGAAGCATTTGACGGAGAAGGATACACATTCAATTTCATTTTAGAGCAGAACATGCGCGCAAACGAACCGCTAAATACTATAACAACAGAAGAATTGACATTGTTTGAAACCCCTTACTTTCCGCCAAGCATATTCTGCAACCCCTCACAAAGAACAGCAGGGCCAATGACTATCAACACAAGAGACGCAGTATCACAACGACCAGTGTCTGATGCGACCATAAGTTATGTATGCGGAGACCAAAGTTGCAACTTAGGATCAACAAATAATGAAGGACAATTCACAACAAAAATGCCGAGATGCGCAGGAGGACAATTACTCATTACAAAAACAGATTACAGAACAGAACAAATAGCATACGATGTTTTACAAAATGAACTTAATGACGAAACAATAACACTACAGCCAATAATAAATCTCGATGCAACAATCAGCAACTATCAACTTACAAAACTTTCAAAACACGGCAACTGGCAATACTTAGCAGACGCTCCAACAAGTTTACCTCCAAAAGACCAACAAGCAATTGTACAACTAACACAAGAAGTTGAAAGAAACCCATACACAACAGTAGTTGTTCTTAACGGAAGCAACCCAAACACACTACGTATCACACCAGGAAAATACAACATCAACGTATTCAGCACACTATCAAAGCAACTCACAATTCCTGTAGACAAAAGATGCTTTGAATTCAGAGATGAATGGCAGCAAAAAGAAGAAGAATGCGTTGAAGTGCCAGCAGAACCAATGAACTTTGGACCAGACAACCCTATGCCTTACGGATCTACAGAATACAAATTCGAGATCACACCAGAAATGCTCAACAATGCCAAACAAATAAACTTCAAACAATTCGTAGTAGCAATAGACAAAATTCCAGAAGATCAACGCATTGTAGAAGATTTAGACCAACTTAACGCAATGAAATATTACTCAGTCACACATAAACAAAAAATCAAGCCAAGCATAATATGAACACAAAACTATTACAACAAACCTCAATAATCATGATCATTCTCATAGTTTCACTGCCAATAGTTGCAGCACAATCGCTAAACGTTGTTAAAATTGTCGGACAAGACAACGTAGACGGCTATTTACGATCAAGAGACAGCGTAACAATAGAAGTTCTAGCGAACATACCACAGGAAACAACAATAGACAGAACACAAGTCTGGTTAATTCTTGGACAAACACGAGCACCATTTGACGACTGCACACAACAAGGAAACTCAACAAACTACAAATGCACCTTAACTGCGCCAAACTTTCAAGCATTCCAGAAATTAACATTTACAATTGAACTACAAACAGACGCAGGAGACATTGTAGGAAGCCAAACAAGAACAGTAATAGTAGATGCATTAAGCCCAGCAATAAAAGACTTTGGAATAGAACCAGAACTTAGCGGAGGAGATATCACCTTAACCTACATCACAGAAGACTACGGATTACAACAAGGAAGCTTGACAGACTGTGCAGGAATAAAAGAAATCAAAGTTATCTCAGAAGGACAAACAATTCTTTCAGACACTGCACCACCAGGAACATGCAGCAAAGACAATAATGTGCCACACACAATAACACAAGAAGGAGAACACGACTTATGCATCACAGCAGCAGACCACGTAAATCACACAGCAATACCACAATGCGTTACTGTTACAATAGACAGAACACCACCAGAAATCACCGATCTTGCAATCGTGGACGCAAACAATTTTGAAATAACACACGTAAAATCAGGACAAGAAAGAACAGCAGCAGTACAAGTCATCATTGAAGACACAGGAGAAGTAGAAAGCACAACAGTACGCGCAAACTTAGCACAATTAAACCCTGACCTTGCAAACGAACTGCCACCAGATTTATCACAACAAGACTTGTTCATCTGGGAAAACATAAACGTATTTGCAGTAACACCATGCACAGTAACAATCACAGCAGAAGACGTATTAGGCAACAGAAAACAACAACTGCTCAACTGCAACATAGGAGAAGATGACACACCACCAACAGTTACAGGATTACAATCACAACAAACAAGATCAAACATTCCTTTGTATTCATTAAACTCAGACCTTGTTGTAGTATTCGAAGACAAAGACAACAACAATGCACAAGGAATAGGATTGCAAAGAACACAAGCCTTTTTGGACTTAAGAACTTTAGGTTTAGGAGAATTCGTTCAAGCAGAACGATGCGACTTTGTAAGCAACAAATGGGAATGCTTCTGGACATTAAACCCTCCTGCACGCATTGCAGAAGGAGAATACACAATCAAAGCAGTCAGAGGAACAGCAGACGACCTTGACAATGTTCTCCCACAAGAAGTTCCGCTCACATTAATTTATGACAACACACCACCAACAAACATAAGTTTAGTTAACTTTACCGCACTAACAGGGCAGGAAACATACGGCTTGCCAGAAGGACAAGAAGTAGCAGTACGAGGAGCACGAGTCAAATATACTATGCGCGCACTGGGAGCCATTGATGCAACAGCAAACTTCAGCGCAATAGGAGGAAGCGAGGATGTTGCTGGTAATTGCTTTGAAGATAATGAAGGTTACTTAGCATGCGATTTTGAAGAAGATGTAGAACTAAGCGGACCATACTTTGCACCAATAACATTCACATTCTCAGATGATGCAGGAAACAAAGCAGTACATCAGACAGAACTCGAAATATTCGACATCCAAGAAGAAATTCCAGCATACTGGAACGAAAATCCAGAAATAACCTGTAGCCCAAGCATTATCAGCAGAAGAACAGCATCAGTAGTCGCACCACTCGTAACATGCAAAATAGCACTAAGAACACCACACCCAAACGTAGAAACACTAAGCATACAAGCACCAACAGTAGATGAATGTGTTGGTGGTGAGTTGGATCTTAACAACATTCGCATGATCAACACCGCACCAGGAAGCAAAAACCCATACTTCTTCATAAACCTCGAACGCAAAAACTACTATCAAGACCAAATAAATATAACTTGCCCAATCAACATTTACTCAGTTAAACGAACAAGCACAGGAGGAGACCAATTTCATATTGCATCACCAAATGCACAAACAATAAACGTTCACTTACAAATACCATTCTATGACGCACCACTCAAAGACATCTACGAACAACGACAAGACGACATCAAAGACGCAATAGACAGAGACTTCGCAACACAAGAATGGCTAGGAGATCTAAATCAAATATTACATTATGGAGAATTACTATGTCAAGCAAATGCAATGATCACAGGCATTCTTAACGCGTTTTACCTAATGACAGTTGCTTTCAAAGGAATGCCCCCACCAACAGACTACGCAACAGAACCAATAGGAACAAGCTTTTGCACCATAGAAGAAACAGTATTTGAAAGTTATATTGGAACAATCAAACCATACCTTGACCAATTCTGCAAAGTAGCAAACTGCGCAGCATCAGCAAGCGAGTTTACAGAAGTACCAACAGGCATTGGAGACATGGCAGCATGGTGTTCCAGCTGGGCAGAAGGCTTACAGGATGCAAACCTAGTAACAGAAGGAGGATTTGACCTTGGAGGCATGGCACAGGAATCAGGATTACAAGCAATCAACGTTAAAGACTCATTAATCTGGAGCACAGTATGCTTATGCCTACCAGGCATAATCAAAAACTTAGAAGAACTACGACAAGTTAGCTGCTTCAAAGCAGTCTGTCTAAACGACTACGTACGAGGATACGATTACGTAGCAGACAATCCAACAGAACCAGTAAGACCAGAATTCTGCGACGAAATGGAAAGCTATCTCACATGCACATATATCATAGGAGAACTATTCGCAGCAATACCATTCTGGGGAATATTCGAACAACTTGTTGACTTAATAATGGACTTAATAGCAGATCCATTCAGCGTACTACCATTAGCAGTAGGAGTATACTGCTACACACAATGCCCAATACCAGACACTCCTGCAGTTATCGCATGTGCCTCATTCAAACTCTTATCTGTAACACTTGAAGCAGCATACACTGTTGCACGAATGAGCGAAGAAAAAGACTTACTCAAAGTACCAAACAACGCAAGATACTGCGAAAGACTATCAGACATAGAAAGCGAAATCAAAGAAGGAAAAGGAACAGAAGGACTAACATGAAAAACAAACAATTCATAAGTATAATTGTGATTTTATTACTGGAAAGTTTGAAGAACTTTTCAGTCATAACGGGAAAACTAAGTAAGAATAAGATTGTTAGTTTTCCCGAATATAGGAAAGAAATGAAGTATACAAAAATTAAGTTCCTTTCCCATAGAAAAAAACCCATTATGTTCTTACTGCTTTTTTCTTTAGTTGTAAGTCCGGTTTATGGCAGATCAAAGAAGGTGGAATCATGAAGCCTAAAACTCGTTTACAAAGAACGTTGCGAGGTGTTGAGATATGACTGAATATAAGCTAGTCGTATTTCAAGACAAGAAGATACGCAGAGCTTGGCATCAAGGAGAATGGCACTTTTCAATAGTTGATATTGTGGCTGCTCTAACAGACAGCATTGATCCAACGGCTTATTGGAGAAAGCTTAAACAAAGACTTAAGGAAGAAGGAAATGAAACCGTGACAAATTGTCACGGTTTGAAAATGCAGTCTCCAGACAACAAAATGAGACTTACAGATGTAGCCAGTACAAAAGACTTGTTCAGGCTCATACAATCCATTCCTTCTAAAAAAGCAGAACCATTCAAACTCTGGCTGGCACAAACTGGCTACGAGCGAATACAAGAAATAGAGAATCCTGAACTTGGACAAGACAGAATAAAACAATATTATGAGCTTAAAGGATATCCTAAAGACTGGATAGACAAAAGATTAAGAGGAATAGCCATACGACAAGAGTTAACAGATGAATGGCAATCAAGAAAAGTCACTGAAGAAAAAGAATTCGCAATTCTTACAAATGAAATAAGCAAAGCAACATTCGGCAAAACAATACAAGAATACAAAAAATTCAAAAATTTAAACAAACAAAACCAAAACTTGCGAGACCATATGACTGATTGGGAACTCATTCTTACAATGGTCGGCGAAAAAGCAACAACAGACATCACA
>PCYA01000015.1:43099-43485 GCA_002762795.1 Candidatus Woesearchaeota archaeon CG10_big_fil_rev_8_21_14_0_10_37_12 | reverse complement strand
AAAAAATCCTTAATATCACAACATAACTTTTTACATCTGGAAAAACACAACAAAAAACAAATCCCACAAAAAAACAAATGAAACAAAAACAACTCATAAGTATTATTGTGATTTTACTAATTGTAAGTCCTGTGGTTTATGCACCAGATCCTGAGCCATTAAATAATGATGAAACAGAAACTTTGTACAGACTTATGCAACGAGCAAGCCCTGAACAGGTTCGACAATTAAGTGGAGCAGGAAATGACCCTGATGCACAAAGAGTATGGATGCGGCAACAAATGCAACAACCACCTCCACAAAGAACTCCACAACAAAGACAGCAAGATGTGCAAGCAATATTTGGTGACCAGCAACCTCCCTCGCAACCAGGAGACGCTGGAGCT
>PCYA01000015.1:33311-43058 GCA_002762795.1 Candidatus Woesearchaeota archaeon CG10_big_fil_rev_8_21_14_0_10_37_12 | reverse complement strand
GCAGCTCCCGCAGACCAATCTTTATTACGCTCAGATGATGGATGGACATCAATACTTCCGCAACAAGCACAACAACAAGCTCAACAAGGACAACAAGGCACAGGAGTGGCATTGTTGGGACAAGGAGCTGCACAAACAAGAGGGCAAATATTACTTCGTGCAGGAACACAAGTACAACAACAGCAAGCAGCACAACAACCACAATTCGCAGCCATTTTGTTAACTCCAGCAGTAATTAGTCGAGATGGAAGCGTAATAGCAAACTTACAACCAGGAGATGCATACTCAAATCCAACACAACTCAAAGCAGACGGAACAAAAAGCGGAGCAAATAGGTTGGTAGAAGGAACAGATTACATTGTCGTTCCAAGATCAACAGTTGACTTAATTCGCCAACAACGAGGCAGATACACAGATATACGAAAAGGACCAAACGCACTGGAATTTGTATTCGAACCAACATACACGTCAACACGACAAGTATTTGATCATGGCAGACAAAGAACGCAAGTCCGTGTTCGAGTTGATTCAAAAGGAAATGCAGTCAGAGATGTAACACAAGAAAGACAACAATGCAGTGGAGATTGCGACATGCAATCAGATGGATGGACAACAGACCATGCTTATACTCGAATACAACAAACAGTATCTGGAGTTGATTCGACTGGAAGACAAAGAAGATTACTCGTCAGAGACGTAAAAGTAAACCCTTCTACTGGCGAGGCTATGGCTAATGTTGATACAACTTATGGACAGGTTGGTAACAGGCATGGAATAACTAATATTAAAATAACAGCTGTTGGTGAAGATAACGGATACCAGCTTGGCGTAAATGGGAATGTGTTTGCTGATCAAGCTGGCAAATCTCTTACAAGGGATCAAGCAAAAGAAGCGTTGAGAAGTTTATATGGTGAAGGTAATGAAGGCTTAGCAGAAGAAGATTTTGATAATATTGCTGCTGAAGCAGTTAATTCAGGGTACTTTTCCTCAGTAGAAGGTGGTGGATTTTCAATGGCATTCAACGCACTCAACTGGGGGCAATTTTTTGGTAAAATACTTCGAGCAAGAGAATTTTTAGGCATCAGTCAAGGATTAAGCTTAATCTTTGACAATTACGGTGATTATGTAGCAGAAAGACGAGCACAATTAGAACAAGACTTCTGCATAGCAAACGGCATAGCAAACTGTATCGCATCCAAATACTGCGCAAACCAACAACCAATCCAACCGCAAAACACGGTCTTAGGAATAAGCAGAGAAGGACTCCTTGAACCAGTTATTCGCTTAAACGCAGAACGAACACAACAATTAATACTGCAAGGAGCAACAGCACAACAATTAATTGAATTGCTTGGCACAGACACTATCATAAAAGACGGCAGAAAAATAAACCTAAGCGATCCAAACCTAAACCCACAAGTAACCAGAAACTTATCCTTAAGATTGTATCATATACAATATCATTTAGTAAACAACATGCAAATAAACCCATTAGAACAAAATGGAGAAATAAAATATAATCTTGCAATAGGAACAGGAAACGAACAAACATTTTCAGGAATAAACTACTACACACAAGACAAAACATTACCCTTTGGACAAAAAACAAAACCCCAAGACTCAGACATATACAAATATAGTTTCACAGAATACGAAACAGCATGCTTAAAACTTCACCCTGGCATTATAGTGGGAAACGTTCAAGGCAGCAGGCACAAACGAAACATATACTGCGTTGCCTTGGTAGATATGATAGGAGACCCAACAAGCATCACACCTCCAGAAGGAACACTGCAAGCAAACGCAACAAGACCAGCAGCAACAGCAGATGGAGAGTTTTGGTAATTACCCTCTGGAAAGTATTTCTATAGATAACGCAAATAATTATCGAACAATAGTTTGCGTTATCTAATAAGCAAAGGCAATCCAATCGTTCGATTAATTATTGCCTTTGCTATATCAAACCATGCAAATCTTCTAAGAACGCAGGCAGTTTTACTCTACGATCAGCTTTTTTTCAAGACCTTTTTCTAAAAGACACTATTCTTGAGTGGTCTTAAACAATAAAACGATTTATTTATATACTCTTATTTCTCTTCATATTCAAATGGAATCAGTTTTAGTTAAAAAACAAGCTATTGTAGACTTAATAAAAACAAAAGAACAATTTGATGCAATAGTAGAATCGATTGAATTGATGACTGATAAGAGTTTTATGGAATCTTACAAAAAATCAAAAGAGCAGATTAAAAAAAGAGAATTTGCAAGTTGGGATGACTTATAATATTTGTCCAACTAAAGAATTTGAGAAAGATTTTAGGAAATTAGACAATTCCCTACAGAAAAGAATCAAATTTAAAATTGAAGAGGTGGGCGAAAATCCAGAAAGGTATAAACATCTTCATTACGATCTTAAGGAAAGTTCCAGAATACGAATCGGAAAACTTCGCGTAATTTTTTCATACAATAAAATGCGCAACGAGCTTTATCCTGAAAAGATAGTATTTGGACACGAGTATGATTCGAGTTGATAAAATCACTATGAGTAAAGAAAAATTAAAAAAGATATTCAGTACGCAAAGAACGCTGGCAATAATAATCTTAATAACAGCAGGACTTTTATTTTACACACAACAAAAAGGAGCATTATTGCTTTCAATTTCAGGCATTATCTTATTGTTTGCACCAACAAAAACAAGCCAAAAACAATTTGACAACTTAAAGAACGCGCTAAAACACTGGAAAACCATCTTGCTCACAGCAATATACGATGCAGGATACTGGGCATTATTATTCGCAACACTAACTGTTACAAACAGCATATCAAAACAAAAATTACAAGCTATCCAATCTTCAGATTATTTTTCAAAAGCAGCATTCCTTGACCCAGGACAATCAGTACAACTCGCAGCAGCATACCAAAACGTATTCATCTTGCTCATTTTAACTGTTGTTATTGTGGGAGTGCTTTCTCTTCTTATTTACAGTATATCAAGAGCATTAATCTGGACAACCATTGCAGGAAAATCAACAAACAAAAAAGCAATTCTAGGATTTCTTGGAACAAACACTGTTTGGTGGTTAGTGCTATTGCCATTCTTTGCACTACTTTTTATTGGAGGAGCAAAACAACCTGCAGCACTAAAATCAGCACTTATCGCATTATTTTTCGTAATTGCTTATTTTGCGCCAATAATCAACGTGTTTTACTTAACCACAAATAAGATGGGCAAAAGCGTAGCGCACGGAATAGGCTGGGGAATTGCACACTGCTACAAACTCTTTGTACCATACGCTTACGTATGTATGGTTTATGTAGTTGTCACTTATTTATTCCGCATTGCACAAACAAGCACACAAACAATATATTATGCTTGGATAATCATACTTGCAATTTTGTTCTTTTCCTGGTTGCGTGTATTTTTATATCCAACATTGAAAGAACTGAGCAAAGAATGAAAAAATTACAAAAAAACCATTCAGAAGATTATCTGTGGATGTTATTAGGTGAAGAAACATTAAAAATGACATGGGATAATCAATATGATGATCGTCGGGATCTTTTTCTTTAATCAGGCATTCATTAGCTACTCTTGAGGTGTTCACAAACTTAATAAACTTATACGCTACTGATTTTTTTATGTACAGAATAAAAACAGGATACGTTGTAGGGGATGCAATGACGCACAATCCAGTCAGCATTTCACCAACAAAAACATTACGCGACGCAGCAAGAATCATGGAAAAAGAACACGTAGGGTCATTGCTTGTCTCTCAGGGAAAACAAATTATAGGAATAATAACAGAACAAGACATTACACGAAAAGGATTGTTGTTAAAAGGAAATCCTGCGCTTAAAAAAGTAAGCGAAATCATGGAAACCAACTTAATATCTGTTCCACCAGATGAAGACATCTTTGATGCACTCCGAACAATGAGAGATTATAACATCAGACACTTGCCAGTCATGCACAACAACGAATGCGTGGGATTTGTCACAATGAAGGACATACTCAAAATAGAACCAGATCTTTACGAAATACTTGTAGAAAAAATTGAATTACGAGAAATGGGACGAAAACCCGTTAAGTAACTAATTCAAATTTTTCACATCAATTTTTCCAGTGCTTTGTACTCGATACGTACCAATAGGACGGCTGTTTTTCTGATCTCTGTTCTTACTTTCAAACTGCACATTAAGAAGTTTTCCAGACTCATCAAACTCTAACTGCGCACCAGTACATGATTCTTTGGGAGCATAGATGAGTCTCCCAGGCAAGCCAAAAGCAGTACTATTTGCCATGTTTACTTCATTAGCACCACCCTTGCCAGTTTCACAACTGTACAAGATAACTTGTGCATTTTCTTCAACATACTGTTCAATAGAGTTGAATGTATCAGCATCTGCTGCGTCAAACAAGCGTTCTTCTTTTGAAGTGCCATAATCAACTTTTCCCGTGCCACGAGTTCTTTTTTCTTCAGGACGGAATTCTTGCCACGCGTCATGGCCCATATTAACTCCATACTGGTTGCCATGACCGGCAAACATGACAAGCTCTGCTTTCTTTCCAGTCAATTCATGTGCAGATCTTACTGCATCAGCAATACCTTTTTCAGAAGCAACTTCATAAACCACTACCTTATACCCGTTTGTTAAGCTAATAATGGACCCATAGAAAGAATTCATTGAGAAAGTATCAAATGGCAGAAGTTGCCCACCTTGTCTAGTTGCTAATACAATTGCAACTGGCTTATCAGCATTGTATTCAGGACTTGTATTCTTAAGCACTTCATCAACAAGTGTATAATCTCCTTTTTCTTTCTGTAATCTTGCAACATTTACAATTCCGAAATGTCTGTGCAATTCAGTCGCTTTCTCAACAAATATATCATCAAGTGATTCTCCGTACCATTGCAAACCTGTTAGCGCAGCAGGCAAATCAACTTCTCCCTGATCTTTAAGTTTTTGCACATATGTTAATAAACGATTACCTGCTTTTGTAACATCTCCTTCTTTTATTCTACGCTCAAGCAAAAAAGGCAAAGTATCATTTACACTGCGTACACAATCAGCATCAAGTTCTTTTGCGCGAACAAGAATATCTTGTAACTCGTATGCTGCTTTCTTGAACGCATCATTTTTTTGATTATTGTTGGTTCGATTATACAAACTTTTCAAGCTATCATTAGCTATGACGTCTGAACTTTCGAATAATTCAACAGACCTAAAATAAATATCTTTAACAACTTTAACAAACTCAAGATCTTTTTTAAGTTCAGTTAACCAAAGTCCGTCTTCAAAAATTTTCAGCACATCATCAAGATTGCCTGATCTCTTTGCAAGTTCTACAGAACTTTTGATTGTCTCTTCAAAACATTCTTCAGAATAACCATATGAGAATAGACTAAGTGACTCAAACAGATCCTGCAGATAAGTCTTCTTTTGTTCGTCTTTAATTATTATTTGTGTTTCAACTATTTGTCCATCAAATTCTTTTGTAATATATGCTAATCCTTTTAGCATAGTATCTTTTCCAGGACCGCGTGAAAGCATGTTAGAACTATGTTCAATATCTTTTGCAACAGCTGGTTCGTTTGTTTTAATCCAAGCTTCAATGCTTGTAGGATCATCAGAAGGAATGCGAGTAATTTTTCTTTGAACAGTTTCTAATGGAGAATAGCCGTCTTGAATGTAATCTTCAATACCTTTCGGAGCTGGAAGATTGCCATACTCAGGACCTATAATTACAGGAGCATCCTCTCTTTCGATATCATCTGCACTTGCAGGAGCTACAACTGCTGCTGCAACTGCTGTTGTTCCAAGAAATTTTTTAAAGCTCATTTTTAACTTAACTTCCTGCAATACTATTTAAATCTTTCTATTGTTGTCTCTATTTAGTAGTTATTTTAGACAAAAGCCAATACAACATTTGTAATCAAAATTCCAAGCAAAACAAAACTAACAGACTTCCAAATTCTTGCAGCTCTATTTTCGTGCGTATATCTTTCCAGTGCTGTTAAGAACATTCTGCCGCCGTCAATAGGCCCAAGAGGAATTAAATTAAACAAACCAACGCCAAGACTAAGCAAGTACAACCAGAAAATAAAATCTTTCACCCACAAAACGCCAAGCTGCCAAAAAGATGGGTTTTCTAATGCTCTATCGACATAAATTCCCAACCATGCCTTGTCTGTTTGAGGATTTTTGCCAAGGGTAACATCATATGTCGCGCCAGCAGTGAGTATGCTTACTGAATCACCTGGACTTTTGCCTTCCATCGCAGCAGAAAAATCATCAGTGCTTGCAATGTCATTTCCATCAATCTCAGTAATCATATCGCCAACTTGCAAACCAGCTTGCAAAGCAGGAGGATTACCATCCATTAAATTAGTAACGACGATGCCTTTATCAGAATAGAACGAATCTGTGTACGGAACAATTGCAAAAGTCATCAGACCAAGCAACAATAAACCAGTAACTAGATTTGAAACAGGTCCTGCAGCATACACTGCAAGCTGTTGTTTTTGCGGAGCTTTCACAAGCTTTTTTTCATCAGGCTCAACAAACGCGCCAGGAATGATGGGAATAATTGCACCGAGAACAACCAAACCAGAATTTTTAACCGGCAAATTATAAACTCGAGCCATAACACCATGCATGCCTTCATGAATGATAAGAATTACAAAAATACTCAAAATCCAGTACAAAAAAGGAACATAAAACACACCTTTTGCTTTCACTGGAAGAACAACACCAACAGCAGGAGTGCTTGCCTGCGTTAACAACATGATTAACCCTCGTGCAAGATCAAACGTAACAACAATCATGCCGAGAAAACCAAGCGCAATAATCCAAGGGGTTGCCTTCTCAAAAAATCCTTTGTATCTGAACGCAATTTTATCCATAGTAGAAATGCCTGCCTTTGTGCGATACATTGCAGCATAAAATATGCCGAAGCGCTGAAATGATAACTTGTGCCTGTTGAAAAATACAACAAGTGCAAGCACAAAGACAAGAGATATTGTTGCAGCAGTATCAAAGGAAACCATTGTTTTAAAACTCGCCTTTTTTATTAATAAACGTTGTGTTTGAGTTGTGTCTTATTTAAATACTTGTTTTTCATATGCTAAATAAAGCACTATCACTTTTAAGTAGTCAAAAAACGAAACTTTTATAAATACTCGAATCATCATTACTTTCAAGAGGTGACGATGATGATTCGAAAAGGGATGCGAATGAACACACTATTAACAGTATTTGTTTTGATTGTTTTCGCTACAGGATTAAGCCTTGGCGGTTTGATCGGCATTTACACCAACAAATCAGTAGATACAGAAGCCTATCAAATAACCAGCAATACAGTTGTAACACAACCTTTGCAACAAGCACAAACAAAACTTGCAGAACCGTTGCACGCAATTGCGCAACAACCAAACATTCAAGGACCACAAGAACGAAACAGTCCAGGAGACTGGATCACAGAAGACAAAATCGAGCTGCGCAAAGACGGTGTCTATATCAGACTAAATGACCCACAATGGGCAATCCTTGCAAACACAAACAGCATGGACCCTGTCTTTGACGACGGAAGCCACTTGATACAAACATTGGTTTCAAGCCAAGATCAAATCAGAATCGGCGACATTATCACATACAAATCACCTCTTGGCTACTCAATCGTCCACAGAGTTACAGACATCGGAGAAGACGAAGAGGGATGGTATGCAATAACCAAAGGAGATAACAACCCAACAGCAGATCCTTGGAAAGTCCGATTTGAAGACGTAACACGAGTAACAGTAATGATTATTTACTAATTTTTGTTTTTTTGCTAATTTTCTACCAAAACATTTTATAACTCACTTCTTTTTCTTTATTCTTGATGACTTCCGAAGAATATGAAAAATGGATTCAAGCAGGAAAAATAGCAGCAGAAGCACTAGAATACGGAAGGACATTGATTAAAAATGGAGCAATCATGCGCGATGTCTGCGAAAAAATAGACCAAAAAATTATTGATTTAGGAGCAAAGCCTGCATGGCCTTCACAAATCAGCATGGACTCAGTAGCGGCACACTACACGCCAGATCACGACGATGAATCAGCATTCGACGGGCAAGTAGTATCGCTTGATGTTGGCGCGCAAGTAGATGGTTATGTGGGAGATAACGCATTAACTGTTGATTTATCTGGCAAGTACGATTATATTCTCAAAGCAGCGCAAGAAGCATTAAACGCAGGAATATCCAAAGTCAAAACAGGAGCAACACTTGGAGAAATAGGCAAAGCAATACAAGATGCAATCACAGCACGCGACTTGGTGAGTATTAAAAATTTGTCAGGGCACGGTATCAGCAGATTTGTCATTCACGACAAGCCAAGCGTGCCAAACTATGCAACAAATGATTCCCGACAATTAAAAGAAGGACAAGTCATAGCAATAGAACCATTCGCAAGCAATGGCATAGGAATGATTTATGAAACAGATCAAGCAAACATATTTAATTTACGACGACGAAAACCAATACGCAGCCCATTCGCACGAGAAATACTTAATTTTATTGAGCAAGAATACGGACCATTTCCATTCGCAACAAGATGGCTGGCAGCAAATTTCGGAGCAGGAAAAACAAACTTAGCAATACGAGAATTGCTGAAACACGATATTTTAGACGCACACCCTCCACTTGCTGAACAAAACAAAGACGCAAAAGTGGCTGTTTTTGAAAAAACCATGATAGTCAGAAATGATGGTGCAGAAATAACAACAAAGTAATTTTTTCTTAATTGCAAAGTTCGCAGGACTTTGCACTGGGGTTTAATACCCTGCCCAGTTTGAAATCGTAGATTTCTAACTTGCTCAGAAATTTCCAATTTCTGACATTTAGGGCGAACTTTGCAAGTAGAAAAACGCACGATAAAATACCCCGACCTTCAGGTCGGGGAATAGTGCGTTTTTCTTAATTTACTAAGCAAACATACTTAAAGCAGCTTTGCACTCAGATATTTAATGACTGGCAATCAAAATGATCAGTTGGATATACGAGTTCTTTCAGAGATTGCCCAACAAAACGGGTTAAGAGGGGTTGTAGCAGATGTCTGGGACATAATATTAGACTATTCTGGAGGAAATGTGCCCACACTTGCCGGTGCAAAAAAACTTCAACAAAAAATCAAAAATGGAAATGGACTGCTTTCAGAACAAGCAGGACAACTTCTTGACGCATATTTATCCAAAGCAACACATTCTGAAACACCGCGACCAGTTAAATCAACAAAACCAAAACCAAGAAGACAGTTACCAAAAAGTGAACCAGAACCGCCACGACCAAAACGCAGAGCAAGAACTGTACAAAAGCAAGCATACGGGAAACCGATTGATTCAGATAGACTCTACGATATTTGCAGACAACACCAACTTCCTGAAAGAACAGTAGAAAAACTATTAACCGCAATACGACCAAACGGAATTGCAACAGAACCTTTGCTTGCTGCTTGCTACGTTGAATGGACAAGAGATATATATTCCTGTGAACAATCAGCAAACGTAATTAATTTAGCAGCAGCATACCTAAATAAACCAATTCCTAAACCAGTAAAACAAAAAACAAAATATGAGCCTCGAAGTCCAAGAACAAAACCAAACTACTCAGCAACAACAGTTGCACCAACAAATGAACCAACAAAAGAACAACCACCACATGCAGAAAAGCCAGACTCACCAATAGAACACAGCAGACTTTATG
>PCYA01000015.1:21068-33288 GCA_002762795.1 Candidatus Woesearchaeota archaeon CG10_big_fil_rev_8_21_14_0_10_37_12 | reverse complement strand
CAAATTAGATGGGCTAAACGAAGATGTTGATCCAACAATGTTCGCAGTAAGCAATGTGCCAGTTAACCAGTCAACAGCAGAGATTGCAAGAACCACTCTTGACGTGCTCATTCGCGAAGGAGTGCTGCCTAATAACATTGAGCGAGGAGTAAGAGGAGCTGTAAACTACACGCACAGTTCAGCACAACACGGAACAATAGAACTTGCTGTAACAAAAAAAGGAATAAACTTGACAGTTAATGATCGCCAGTTTGGAATAAATCTTACAGTTGAAGCATTTGCAGAAAGATTGCATGATTATTTGAGTCCAGATTAACCTATTACTAATTAAATTTATGACTTTTTTTAACTGAATACGCTAACCAGAAAAACAAACATAACTCTTATCAAATATACAACTTTAAATACTTTTGACTTGCACGAATAACTCCTTATGAAAGTAACATCAGTACTACAAAAAACAGATGTTTGTTTCAATTGTGTTTAAGTTCTCTCTTCGTTTAGAAAAAGAACCAAAAGAAAAAGCCCCCTTTTATTCATTGGAATTCTGTTTCACTAAGTGATAAACTTGACCACCGCAACCGGGATGTTCCTTCACGTTATGTCCGCTATCGAAGTTAGAAGTTACCGCAAGTGCAATGGCTTTTCCCCAACTTCTTGGACCATATCCCCTATTTACAACTTCGCCAGTTTTAGTTCTTAGCTCGCCCTCTCCGCCGATTCCTAATTTTGGCTCTTCTGAGAATAAAAGATATTCTGCCATTGTACTTGGTACGTGACCTCGGTGTTCTTCCACTAAAAATGCTTCCTGAACATCCGGTTTGTGAAAGAATTTCCAAGCGTCAATCGTAAATTGTGGTAGTCCTACATTGTGGGTGTTATCACTGCGATAACTTAAAAGCTTTTCAATACTTTCGTTTTCCATTTTATTTTACCTCCAATTTGTTTATTATTTACTAGTGGCAGCACAGTTCTTTATTAACTTTATCATACCACTGCTAGTATGCAGATTAGAAAAATTTATATAAAACAAGCCATAATAACTGAAATATGGACGTTTCAGCTCTTCAAGAAGCAGGATTAACTGATGGAGAAATCAGAACGTATTTGGCTTTGCTAGAGGTTGGTTCATCAACAATCGGTCCTATTCTTGAAAAGTCAGGAGTAAACAGATCAATCATATACAGAATTCTTGAAAAGTTAATCAAGAAAGGGCTTGTTTCCTATGTTACCAAAGAAAAAACAAAATATTATCAAGCAGCTCCGCCAAATAAACTCTTGGATTATGTTGAAACAAGAGAGAAAGAAATTCAACAAAATAAAAGCAAAATCCAAGAGATGATTCCTCAGTTAATCCTTAAGCAAAAATTAGCAAAGAAAAGCGAGGCTAATATGTATGAGGGATTTCGTGGCTTAATGACAGCGTATGAAAATCGCTATCAAAAACTAAAAGAGGGAGATGAGGTTGTTTTGTATGGTCTTCCACCTCAACAACCAGAATTTCATCATGCTTATTGGAAAAAAGCAAATGCAAAGCTTGACAAATTAGGAATTAAATCAAGATTGCTTTACCATCCTGGTGTAACTGATGAAAATCTAAAGAATAGGAATAGTTACAAGCTTTGCGAAGCAAGAAGAATGCCACTAAAGATGGAATCCCCTTCTTGGGTTATGATCTATAAAGATGTAACATTAATCGCAATCCCTCAGGGAGAAATGCCTTTTGCTTTTGAAATAACAAGCCAACAAGTAGCTGATTCTTTTAGAAATTATTTTGAATGGTTTTGGAAACAAAGCAAACCTTTCAGAAAATCATAATTCACTCAATGCAATTTCAATCTTTTCAACCACTCTTTTAGAATTTTCTAACAATTCATTCAATAGTTTTTCGTTGACAGTAGTTTCTGTTCCATATTGAAATTCTTCTCGGAGTAATTTTGCATCTTTAGAAGTCATCTGCTCAGTTGTTCTGATAAAAGCAATATCTTTTAGGTCAAGACCTATCTTACCTTCTTCTATCAGATATTCAACAGCGTTTATCGTGCATTCGTGATTTTTGGATTCATAACCAAGTTTGAAAAGAACAGCAAGCAAAGAATGATACATAGCATAGTAAGATTGTGAAACTCCCCAATCACTAAAGCCACCTTTAATATTGTAATCAGCAGCACGAAGATTATGTTTTGCTTTGTTAATATGATCTTCTGATAGTTTGTCGTTTGGCTTAATCTTTCTCATTCTGTTCTCTTTTGCCAAACACCAATCAAGTTTTTGCTTATGAACTGACACTTTTGATAACCTCCACAAATATTGATTCACCCTTCAATACAATCCCTTCTTTTATCATGCCTAAGATCGCTTCTTTCTTGTTTTTCATTGCTTTTATTAAATCTTCCTTCTTCATAATCAATGGAACAACTGGCTTGATTCTGACTTTAGATATTTCCAAACAGAAATTATTGACTTTCTTAGTTTGATTAGTCAGGAAGAGAACATCAACATCATTAAACTCTTTGCCTCTCAAAACAGAACCAAATATAATAATCATCTCAGCATCTTTAAATTTAACAACCTCATCAGCATACAACTTTGCATGACCTTTAAGATTACGTCTTTCAGCTAAAAGAAGAAGCTCACATAATTTAATAGTTTCTGGATTGTCAAAATTTAACTTATAGTGGGATGCGTTACTTATCTCTTTCTTGATGATAAGTTTGTCCTTCTCCAAATCTTTGAGAATCTTGAACGCACTCCCTACACTAATCTTATTCAGTTTAGCGATCTGATTAATATTGTAGCCCCACTCATCAGTGTTTCTCAATAAATACGTGATTATTCTTGAAGTGTTCTTCGGTATCATTTTCAATATAAGTGAATAATCATTCAGTAAAAATGAATAATATATAAATGTTGCGTTTTTGAACGAAACGCTCCCATTGCTGAAGTCCTCGATGGATTGAACGGAAAACCGGAACATTTGTAAATTTGTAATATATAAGAACGAAATATTCTCTACTCCAGAACAGAAAACTTTAAGAATGACTGCTTAATAAGTTCACACAGGGAGGAAAAACACAATGTACGAAAATATTGATCTTAGAGCAACAGTAAGAGGCGAACAAAGCGGATTAGAAGCAAAAGCACTAGACAGATTAAGTCCAGAATTGCGTAAAAAAACAGGGATTGGCTTTGATGGTGTGAAAGTTCAAAAAGATAGATATGAAGTAACAGTGCACCCTCTTGTAGATGGACGGCCAACAGGAAACGCAACAGGAGCAAGTGATTCAAGTTATGATGATGCGCTACGAGATGCTTCAAATGATGGCGGGTTAGATTATAATCAAAACGATATTGAACTTACACACAGCAGAACAGTTGTAGCACCATATTTCATGCGAACAATAGCTGCAAGAGGGCTTACAGAAAACGATTGTTTAGAAGCACTAGCTCTATCAGAAGGAGAACTGCAAAGAACATATGGAACTCGTATGCAGGAAAAACCGCAAGATACGAGATATGATGTTGCAAACATGAACAAAAGATACGAGCTTGGAAACTTGCCTCCAATCACTGACGAGTTACCTGAAGGAAGAATAGTAAGTAAGGGACACAGCACAGAATCATTTGATGATGCCATTGGAAATATTGGAAGAGTTAGAAGATATAAAACAAGAGTATTTGAAGCAAGTTTCACGTACAAAGTTTTTGGCGAAGATGACGGTCTTCTTGTTGAAACAGAGGGACAAGAAGGAGAACCTACGCAAGCAAGGTCTAGTATGGAAGGAACTCCTGTAATTGTAACGCCAAGAAAAGCAGGAAAATCAGGTTCAGCACTCGCATTTGCAGGTTCAGCGGTTTATCGTGGAGGCGGCGGAGCAGATGCAACCTCAGCGTATATTGCAGAAACTGACTTATGCTGAAACAGGATTATATTCTTTTGCTTTTTTTATTAACTTCTCTCTAAACTCAGTTATTTTCAGTTGATTCCAACTGTGTGCCATGTGTCCAAGAAATTCTGCAAAAATGCGCGCGTATCCTTTCATTGTTGCTTGTTCTAATTTATCCCCGAAAACAGAACGAGCGTGCTCTCGTAAATCATCAGCACTTCCTGCATGATCTTCCAGTGAACGTCTCACAAATAGAATTCTGTCAGTAGCGTCATCAAAGAAGGGAGGCTCGTGTTCTGCCTGATATTCAAACACGTCAATAGGAGTTCGCGCAGTTCTATATCGTGAAGTATCTTCATTTTCTCCTTCTATCCCAAATAAAGTTACAAGTCTTCCATGACGTTCCTCTCTTTGAATATATGCTTTATCTCCTTTTCTTTGTCTTTTTTTTAACTGTCTAAGAATCTTATTCAAACGCACTACTGCGCGCGCTTGAGGATCTTGACCAGCAAGCATTTTGAATGCATCAAAACGCGCATCAGGACCATTAATAAACTTACTTTTCCCTTTTCTTTCTTGATATAATGCTTCAACAAGAGCTATTTTTTCAACAGCAACACTATACCTTGTTTGTTGCAATGCCTTGTACGAATCAGTTATCTCATTTGCATATGCAAGGTCTTTTCCTTCGAGAGTATTTCCATCAAACAAACTCATCAAATGATCTTCAAACGCATACTGTCCTTTTACGTCCAATTCTGTTAGTCCTTCAATCAACCCCTTAGCTTTTTCAGCACCAATTTTTACAAGAGGTATTGGACGCACAAAACTTGCCCAATCAGCCTGCCTGTGAAAATAACCAGTAATAACTTCAGAAGTTACAGTTCCTTGCTCATCAATAATTAATTTATTTTCTAACCCTCTGCTTTGCATGAGCGGACGATTAAACGGAATTAAACTAACAAGCGCTCGCTCATCAGGATTATAACGCACATACCATTCAGTTGTTAAAGGCTTTCGCGCTTTCCACCCATCAAACTTGCCATATTCTATTTTTTGTCCGGGAACAAGAACACTCATTGCACCTCTGTCAGACCGTTGATACTCAACACGTTCTGCATACTCTTCCTCGCTATATTGATAAGCATCTGCTGTTTCATATCTTTCTGTTTCTTCACTTATTATGTTTTCAACAACTAAATTGTTTCCGTCCCATGAAATTGGACCAAGCAAGCGATACGTCTGATCAACAATCCATCTTTTATCAGCTCCAACATCAACAGTTACAAAACAATGACTTGGAGCAAAATGTGACTTTTCCCGTCTAAACAAAGTGACTTCCCACAAGTCAGGATCAAGATTGCATGCTTTTGCAGGAAAATAATTCGCCATCATTTGACCCGGACAAATACTATCTCTTAGTTCGTGAGGATACAACGCAAACAAATCTTGTTCCAAATAAGAACGAAACCCAAACTTATGCCCGAGATAATCAAACATGATGCGCGCAACAAGCGGTTTGTCATCAAGAACTCTATCGTCAATTGTAAACAAATCACTCATTTCTCTCATGAGTGTTTCATCTAAACTCAGAATAGTTCCTCCCTGAAAGGGCGTCATCCGACCTTCAGATTCAA
This sequence comes from Candidatus Woesearchaeota archaeon CG10_big_fil_rev_8_21_14_0_10_37_12, assembly GCA_002762795.1. GTDB lineage: Archaea > Nanobdellota > Nanobdellia > Woesearchaeales > ARS49 > 1-14-0-10-37-12. The sequence continues at coordinate 27,764 of PCYA01000015.1, read as the reverse complement.
GACGCTCTCGTAATGCACGCATATCATCGTCATGCGTCCGCAAATGAGCTGTCTTTCGTATTTTATCCTTGATAGAATCAGCCCACCACGTAACTTCTTCAGGAAAAGTCATTTTATACTAACTCGTCAACAATTGGATCTGGTCTTGCGCGTGCTGCTTGTTCTGCGGCAGAGTCTGGACGCTCTACTTTTTGGTATCGTAATTGATCTCCATTTATCTGTCTCAAACCCAAAGCATCATAACTTTCGCTTAGAACATGATCAACAACTCGTGGAATCATTGCACCATTCAAACCAGTAGCACCTTTGCAGAGGTCATCAACACTAAACGCATCATACCCGAAACGAGCAACAGCAGTTCCAATAGCTTCAATTTGTTTTTCAGTAGGTTTCACTTCAGCAAAACGATAACTTGCAATACGTTTTTCATTTGAAGGATCTCGCGTTATTTCAAGACCTGAAGATCTTGCACCAACCTCATTCAAATTAATGCCGACAGCTCTTCTTGAAACTTCAAAACCATACTCTCTTGTTGCTGCAACAACATCATCTGCAGTAAAGTTATCATACCCTTTTTGTTGCTCACGCAATAAATCAAGTGCCTTACTAATGTAAAAACTATTTACAGCAGCACGCTCGCTGGGACGCAAATGGTCACTAATCGCACCTAAAAATTCTGCTTCGCTTATAGGTTCAGCATTCTGTTTTGTGAAACGTCTTGCCGTCCCTTTTTTCCCTGCATTAACATGGAATGTGTCTGGTGCTGATTCTAAATAACTTCCAAGAACACCTGCTCCAAACAAGTAATCTTCTTCGCTAGTTCTTGCATGAGCAGCACTAACATTCTCCTTTAATTGTCCAGAAGTAAAAACAGAACCAGTCGTATACTCATCCACAACTTGTTTCAAAACAAGTAAGGCTTCCAATTCTTTTGGTTTTTCAGTCAAACGCAACTTTTTTCTGTTGCCTGCTGGTACTGGCTCGTCTAGCTTTCCAGGGCTCACTGGCTCAACAACAGGCTTAAGCACTTTTCTTTCAAATAAATCAGCAACTTCTGCAGTAACAACGTGGAACGGTTCAAACGGCAAACCAGTGTACGCATTATCTTTTAATTGCGTGTTTATTTCTTCAGGACTTAAAATGCGATAATGTACTCTGTCGTGTTTTTCCATATGTCTTAAATTGTCTAAATCACTTGCTGCTTTATTAATTCCAATAAGCGCACGTTCTGCACGAGCTTTATCTTCTGCATACGAATCCCATAAATCAAGATGTTCTGAAAGCTCAGCTAGTTTTGTAAGTTTTTCACGATCTGGTTTTGGTGAACCTCTTACTTGCTCCCATAACTCATCATGTTCGTGTTTTATGCTTTCAAGCTCAGAAATATTTCTGTTTACAGTCCCAAGTTCTTTTTCCAAGTCAGCTTTTCCTTCAACAATTTGCTCGCGTACTCTTTGCGCGTACACGTCCTGCAAATGCGCCCAATTATCTGCAATCTCTGCACGTTTATGATGGTTGGTTAACACAGCTAATCCAGCAGTACGCAAATGCAATGTTCTTCTTCCCAAATACGCAGCATGTCCTCTCTTAATAACATCAGAATTTTTTTCACCTTGAATTTCAGTCCAACTTGTATCAACACTTCGTGAAAATTCTTGTCGTACTGCAACACTCAACCCTCTAGAAAGAACTTCAGCATTAAACGGATCTTGTGTTTCCCCCATAAACTCACCCTGAATGATTACTAAATAATGGTGATTTTGAACTTTTTAAAAGCTTTTGCTTTTGTTTTTTCACTTTTTGTAATGGGAGACATAACATTTGCATGCTTTATTTATGTCTTCCAAACATTAGTTGAGACAAAATACTGTGCGAGACTTATTGTCTTCAACTAATGTTTCGATACATTTATAAACAAAACTTCCTTTCAAAAACACATAAAATAAAGGGGATTTATCGTCGATAAAAACTATTCTCAAAAATGAGTGAAGAACAACCAAAATCAGAGCAAACTCCACAATACGGAGCAGAAAGCATCCAAGTTCTCCAAGGACTAGATCCTGTTAAAAAAAGACCTGGCATGTTCATCGGTTCTACAGACATTCGAGGACTACATCACTTAGTCTGGGAAGTTGTAGACAACGCAGTAGATGAAGCATTAGCAGGATATTGTACATTAGTAACAGTAACTGTTCATCCAGATAACAGTGTAACAGTCACAGATAATGGAAGAGGAATTCCAGTAGGAATAAACAAACAACAAGGAAAATCAGCACTGGAAATGGTTATGACAATGCTGCATGCAGGCGGTAAATTTGAAAAAAGCGCGTACAAAGTATCAGGAGGATTACACGGAGTTGGTGTAAGCGTTACAAATGCACTATCAAGCTGGCTTCGTGTACTTGTACACAGAGAAGGAAAAATCTGGCAACAAGAATATCATGGCGGAACACCAACAGGACCAGTAACACCAATAGGAGATTCTCATGAAACAGGAACAAACGTAACATTCAAACCAGACTCAAAGGTGTTTGAAACAACAGAATATGATGCAGACACACTCATATCAAGAATCCGAGAACTTGCATTCTTAAACAAAGGACTCAGATTTATTTTCACAGATGAACGAGATGGCAAAAAAGAAGAGTTCAAATACGAAGGCGGAATCAAAGAATTTGTAGCATACTTAAACAGAAACAAACAAGCCTTACACCCGGTTATATATTTTGAAGGAGAAAAAGACCAAACAATATTAGAGCTTGCTTTGCAGTATAGTTCTGCATATAATGAAACAGTATTTTCATTTGTCAACAATATTAACACGCACGAAGGCGGAACACACCTAACAGGATTCAAAACAGCATTAACACGAGCATTCAAACAATACGCAGACAAAAAAAACCTTGCAGACAAAATAAGCATCACAAACGAAGATCTCAAAGAAGGACTAACAGCAGTTGTAAGCGTCAAAGTATCAGAACCACAATTTGAAGGACAAACAAAAACAAAACTAGGAAACAGCGAAATCAAAGGAATTGTTGATACGATAACACACAAAGAATTAAGCAGATTCTTAGAAGAAAATCCAAGCGCAGCAAAAACAATCTTAAGTAAATGCTTAGAAGCTGCACGCGCACGAGAAGCAGCACGAAAAGCAAGAGAATTAGTACGAAGAAAAAGCGCACTCGAAAGCACAACACTACCAGGAAAACTCGCAGACTGCAGCACAAAAGACACAACAAAATCAGAAATTTATCTTGTCGAAGGAGACAGCGCAGGAGGTTGTTTTTCAGGAGATACAACAATAGCTCTTGCAGATGGAAGAAACCTTTCTTTTCTGCAACTCATTGAAGAACAAAAACGAGGAAAAGAACACTTCTGTTACACAATACTTCACAATGGAAAGATAGGCATTCAAAAAATCAAACATCCACGAAAAACCAAAACAAATACAGAAGTTATCAAAGTTATTCTTGACACAGATGAAGAAATTATTTGCACACCAGACCATTTATTCATGTTAAGAAATAATATGTTCAAATCTGCAAAACAGCTCAAAAAAACAGACTCTTTAATGCCATTACGAAAACAAGCTTCTCAATTGGGCAAACGCATAACAATTGAAGGATACGAAATGGTTTTTGATCCCTCTGAGAACAGATGGGTTTTTACTCACGTTCTTGCAGATAATTACAACTTGCGTGAAGGAATTTACTCTGCACTTGGGGAACACAGACACCACAAGGACTTCAATAAATTGAATAATAATCCTACAAACATTTGTCGACTTACGAAAGAGCAACACTTCGCATTGCACAGACTACACGCTAAAAAAACACTTTTTAAACCTGAAGTCTTAGAAAAACTTCGTAAGATACGCCAAACGCCAGAATTTAGAGAGAATATACGTCAGAAAATAATGGTAATGCGAGATGAACTTAGTGAACGTGCGAAAGCACAATGGGAAAATGAAGCTTACAAAAAATACATGGTCAAAAAGTTTTTAAAATTTTACAATTCAAATGAGCAATACAGACAGGAGAGTAAGACTCGTTTAGATAAAGAACAGAAAAAATACTGGTCTTCAGAGGAAAACAGGGAAAAACAAGCTCAAAGAGTAAAAAAATATTTTGCTAACAATCCTGAAAAAAGAAAATATTGGTCAAAATTATCTAAAGAAATCTGGAACAATGACAAACTCATTCTTTGGAGATCTGAGCAAACAAAAAAACAATGGACTCCAGAATTCAGAAAAAAACGAAAAGAATCTTATGATAAAACTTATTTTGAGCACACCGTAAGACTACTCAAAAGAATCTATGACAAAACAGGTGATGTAGATATAGACTTATTTGAACAACTGCGAAAAGAAGAAAATAACAAAAATATTCTTACGTTCAAAACATTCATTTCCCGATTTTTCGAAGGTGATGAAGATAGGCTAAAAGAAGCAGTAATTAACTATAATCATAAAATTAAAGCAATTGTGCCGCTTAAGCAAAAAATAGATGTGTATGATATAGAAATTCCCGGAACTCATAACTTTGCACTTGCATCAGGAATATTTGTACACAACAGCGCAAAACAAGGAAGAAACAGAGAATTTCAAGCTATCCTGCCATTACGAGGAAAAATAATCAACGTAGAAAAAGCACGACTAATCAAAGCACTCAAAAATGAAGAAATAATCACAATAATTACTGCACTAGGCACAGGAGTAGGAGAAGACTTTAACATTAGCAAATTAAGATACGATAAAATAATAATTATGACAGATGCAGACGTTGACGGAAATCATATCTCCTGTTTACTGCTCACATTCTTTTACAGAATGATGCGACAATTAGTTGAACAAGGAAAAGTCTACCTTGCAACACCACCATTATACAAATTACAAAAAGGCAAAAAAATAGTTTATGCGTACACTGAACAAGAAAAAGACAAAGTACTTCAAGAACTCGGAGACAACACAGGAATACAGAGATATAAAGGACTCGGAGAAATGAACCCAAACCAATTATGGGAAACAACCATGGACCCAGAAACACGAACACTAAAACAAATAACTATTGAGGATGCAGTACTATCAAACGAAATGTTTACGATGCTTATGGGAGATGAAGTAGAACCACGAAAAAATTTTATTCTGAAACACGCAAAAGAAGTAGAAGAAATTGATGTGTAGTTGGAAGTTAATTGAAACAAAGTATTTAAATTTGTTTTCAAGACTTCCGATAGCTTTATAAAGACCCTCCTTGTCTTTCGACGTAATGGCTAAAGAAATCACAAAAAAAGCAAAAGTAGTAATTGTTAAAAAAAAATGGTATCCTATTCAAGCTCCAAAATTATTCAATGAGCAACTTGTAGGGGAAACATACGCGGCAGCTCCTGAAGATTCCATAGGAAAAAAAGTTACTGTAAGCATGATGAATCTAACAGGTGAACCACAAAAACAAAACACAAACGTAACTTTCAAAATCATTTCTGTAAAAGATAACATATTACACACAGAATTTATAGGCTGGAACATTATTCCAAGCGCACTTAAACGATTAGTCAGAAGAAACAGAGAAAAAATAGATGATTCTTTCATTGTGCAATCAGCAGACAAGCAATACGTGCGCATAAAACCCTTGGCAATAACCAGAGGAAAAACAACAGGAAGCATTCTTACTATAATGAGAAAACTTCAGCGAGCATACTTAGCACACATGATAAGCCAGGCACAAACTGAAAACTTTCTTAAAGAAGTTCTTCAGAAAAAAGTTCAGCAAACAATCAGCCAAGTTTTAAGAAAAATTCATCCAGTGTTTGATGTTCAAATAAGACAAATAGAACTTTTATTGCCTGAAAAAGTAAAAGAATTGAGATTGAACGTTGTGGCACCGCCAACAAACTTACCAGAACTCAATCTTACACAGTCAAAACCTACGCGGAAAAAGATGAGAGAGACAGCAGCAGAAACTCAAGAAGAATCCATTCAGGAAGAACAAGCAGAAGAAACGCAGGCAGAAGAAACCATTTCGCAAGAAGACCAAACGGAAAACACAATTAAAGCATAATATACTTGTTTTCATGAAACAAATTATTACTCGAGGAGCAGAAGCAATTATCTACAAAGAGCAAAACACAATTCTCAAAGAAAGACCTGTTAAAAAATATAGATTGCCTGAAATTGATGCTGTTTTACGAAAACAGCGAACACGCAAAGAAACCAAAATTCTAGAAAAAATACAACAATTAAAAATTCCAGTTCCCAATATTCTTAACGTTGATGAAAAAACAATGACAATTACGATGGAATTTATTCCAGGACCAAAAGTTAAAGATATTTTATCAGAGAAAAAAAACCTTGCTAAAGAAATAGGACAGCACGTCGGCAAATTACATGAAAACAACATTATTCACGGGGACTTAACAACATCAAATATGATCTACAATGAGAATAAGGTCTATCTTATCGATTTCGGGCTAAGTTTTGTAAGCCAGCGCTCAGAAGATAAAGCCGTAGACTTGCAAGTATTTGAACGAGCCCTGGAAAGTACACACTATCAAATATTTGATGATTGCTTAAAACTTTTTTTTGAAGGATACAAAGAAACAAATACTGATGCAGATAAAGTCCTTGAAAGATTGGAAAAAGTACTCAGCAGGGGAAGAAACAAAAATAAATAATTTAATATGTCAGAAATATAC
>PCYA01000015.1:13904-21002 GCA_002762795.1 Candidatus Woesearchaeota archaeon CG10_big_fil_rev_8_21_14_0_10_37_12 | reverse complement strand
TGGTATATTTCTGAGCATGCTCAAGAACCACTGGTCATTACAAGCGAAGATGAAGCTATCGCTTCATGCCACCAGTCTATTGACGGGTGGTTCTTGACATTTCACATAAAACTCCTTGAATTTGCCAGAATAATCAAACCAATCGTACTCTGTTTTTGCAACTTGTGATAACGGAGCGCCTTTTTGACATGCAAGAATTAATTTTCGCAACTTTGTTTTATCACCTTCTGCAACAACTTCAACAAAATCATCTGTGTTTTTTACGTAACCAGTTAAGCCGAGTTCATCAGCTTTATTTTTTACATACGCTCTGAACAAAACACCGTGCACTTTTCCAGAAATTTTAATGTAAACTCTTTTTCTCTCGCTGAACAATTGCTGCAATTCTTTTTCTTTCAACAAATCCTCTTTTTCAGACTCTTTTTGCTGACTATCAATCATATTCTTAAGTCCCTGCAAGTAAGTCATACAAATGATAATGCAAAGAAGTTAATAAGTCTTATGATCAGTTAAGATTTTAACTTTCTCTCATATCTCTTACGCTCAATTGAAATGGCATTCACACTTCTTACTGGCATCCCATCATGATACAAGTTATTAATTTCGTTTTTAATTGCAGGATTATCAGGAAGACCTTTTCTTGGTTCAACAGATCTTTTGAATCTCTCTTCCAAACCAATCCTGTACGCTGCTTCTTTCTCATCAACAAGATAACAAGAAACAAAAACATCTCTTGCAAAAATATCAACGCGTTCTGACCAAGGAATTTCTCCTCGTTTAATCGCTGCTGCTAAACCTCCATTGCGTCCAGCAGCACGCTTTTTTTCTTCAGACAAACCATGAACTCCCACACCATCGCGATATGCTTTTCTGCCACCCTCAGACGCAAACCTTTTTTTTTCGTATTTAGAAAATGCGTGAACACCATAACGATTCATCAAAGAACGTTTTCCGAATTCTTTCTTGCGTTTTTTTCTTAGACTTGCTTGATCTTCTTTAGGAATCAAACCCTCATATGCTTCGATTTCAAAACCGCCAGAATGGCCTTTCAATGCATACTCAAGCGCATTAACTGCTTGATCTTCGCTCAACAAATCAAATTTTTCAACTATCGAAAATTGCTCAACAATACTTCGAAGAGTGTCCCCTCTACAATATGCTCTTGCCACTCCAGGCAATTTTTCTTTTATTCTGTGCCCTGCATCTACCTGTGTACGAATAGCAACAAAGTTTGCTTGATCAAATCTTCTGGCCATTTTATTACCTACAACAACACTGCTGTTACTGAGGAGTAATTATTTATTAAACGTATTTTATTTTTTTTCATATTAATGTGCTGTTTCTCTTCTTAAGAGTCTTTTTTTTCTGAAACAATCACCTTTTTTCATAATTAATGTTATATTTAGCAGTTATCTGCAAATTATTTTCCTTAAAAAGCTTTAAATACTCATAAGTCAGACATAAGGCTATGAAAAAGAGTGTGGCGTTAATTCTATTATTCGCAGTACTAGCACTCGGAATTTTACTTACAGACAGCCATACCAAAATCATTGGTTACATTACGCTAAGCCAATTGCCCCCCCCACCAGCACCACCAGGAACAACAGCATCAACAACAACTGCATCACAGTACGGAACAGACACAGGAGGAACATCATATGATGATTATCTCACAGATCAACAATACAGACAATTTGTTCCAACTCAACAAGCACAAGGATATCTTGATGTGCAATTCCCAACAACAGGAGATGTTGCAACAAGATTATCAGCAGTAGAACAACAATTGCAAGGACTCACACTTCTTCCAGGATTCGAGAATAGACTTAACCAAGCAGAAGCACAATCAATTGCAGCAGCGAACTTAGCATCAAGAGTAGACACACTCCAAAGCCAAGTCGACGGTATGCGAGTCGCAGTAGAGAACGTGAGATCAGCAACAGGAAATTACGTTGACCAAACAAACTTTATCAGCACTATAAATTCAATTCGAGGTAAAATTACAACAAATAGTATCATAAGCATAGTGCTTGCAGTTCTTGCGCTATTTTTGACAGGAGGACTTATTGTTCAATTAGTAATGAGCGCTCAAAAACAAAAAACACACGACAAACAATTAATCAAAAAATATCTTGATAACTACCAACAACAAGGATACAACATTAAAACCCTTCGTATGCACTTGCTTGCAAGCGGATGGGAAGCATCATTTATTGACCAAATAATCAGCGAACAACAAGAATCCACATTCCTTCCATTCGAAATACCAAAAAAAGAAAAGAGGTTTTCACCATGAAAAAACTAATGTTGCTTGTAATTTGTTTGTTCGTAATAACTGCCTGTTCAGATGATCTGCCGCCAACACCACCTGCACCAGGAAGCCAGGCAATGGTAGGTGGAGCAATAGCAGGAATGGCTGGTTTTCCAGCATGGGCAACACAGCCCAATAACGTAGCAATCACGCCGCAACAAGCATTTTACGGCGACGGGGTTGTTTTGTCTGCCTCAAACTACGATTATGTTTACGAAAACGCATACTATTTTGACAGAATAGGAACATGGGAAAAACTACAATTACAAGGAACAGAAAAACAAGAAAACTGGATTAAAAACAGAGCAATAGGAAGCATACAAATAACAGAACCACACTTCGAATCAGGAACAAATTACGCAGTTGTATATGCCTGCAACAAACAATCAGGAAACTGGAACTGCAACGGAAACAAATGGATGTTATTAGAATTTAACGTTCAAGGAACAGCAACAGGAGCAATACCAGAACTTGCCAACGTTAACCAGTTCGTTGTTAATCAAGCAATATACCCATTCACTGTAATTAACACAGGAGCAGAACAAGACAACTTTGCAGACATCAACGTGATACGCTACGACGCAAAATACAGAGAACCAAAAGGATTAGTAGTTCTTGTTCACGTATTTGACTTCAACAACAGAGCAGAACTGGATCAAACTATCAACACAATGTTCAGAGACATATTCACGCAAGGCAAAACAAAACAAAACGGAAATAACATAGGCATATACCTTGATGAAACAGACACAATGATTACTACTTGGAGCAGCGGAAAACAAATAGTGTACATACAAACTTTTGACCCTGAAGCAGCAAACAAAGAAATCATAGAGGCGTATCTTGCAAAATACCCCTCGGACGTACAATGAAACACACAATAAAACTCGGACTAGGAATAATTGCACTATTTTTATTTGCCTTTGTATTATTCACAGAAACAACAACTGCACCATTAACAGGACTTGCACAAACACCAACAACACAAACAAATAATGCACAATTACTTGTTGTGCTTATTGCTTCATTTACAATATTAATCATAACCTTGGTAAACATAACGCATTATCATGAATAAAAAAATATTGTTTGTAGTACTGGCAGGATTTTTACTAGCTCTGCTTAGCTGCAGCAAACAACAACTTGATTTACCACCAGCACCAACACCACCAGGAGATTCAGGATACATAGGCAGAGCACTCGGAGGCTTGCCACCAACAGGACCACTACCAAGCTGGGCAAGACCAATAACAAACACAGACATATCACCAACAATAGTACGATACGGACAAACACTCATTGTACAAATCCAAAAACCACGAGGAGAACACAGAGACTTCATAGTACCAAGAAAAATTTACACGTTTAACTCAAGATACAATGTTTGGGAAGAAGTCATAGCAGACACTGCGCGAAGCGGAAGAGTACTAAATCAAGACTGGATACAAGATCAAGCAATATACTATATCAGAGCAGACCAGCAATGGTTCCAACTCGGAGAAAATGTTGTAAGCTCTTACCATTGCACAGACACACAAACAACAAATGCACAAGGAAGATTAATATGGAATTGTGAAGGCAACAAATGGGCAATAGGATTATTCTCTATAATACCATCAGATCCAGGAACAGCAACACCGCCAGTAACTACAACACAACCTCCTGTGCAAAACATTTCAAATATAATTATAACACAAAACATTGATGACAACCGATACATCAACGCAAGCCAAACAACAACAGGAACAGTAACAGTATCTGAAGCATGGTACCAATCCATTATCACACAAGAATTCGCACGCGTCAAAATATTTGATTTACAAAACGCAACAAGCTTCAAACAATACCTTGCAGCAAATTCAGCATACAACCAAAGCACATGGCAAACAAGCGGAAACGTTCAAGGATTCTTACTATCAGGAACAAACCAAAACATCTTCTCATGGTTTAGCGGAACCAACACATATGTAGAAGTAACAACATATGCAGCAACACCAGACACAGCAAAAATCGGACGATACGGAATAAGATACCCATCAAACAGCACATTCTTAACAGAACTCCAACAAATCAGACAAGCAGGAATAACACCTGCTGTTTGTGGTAACAATGTTACAGAACCCGGAGAACAATGCGACGGAACAGATGACACAGCATGCTCAGGACAATGCAGTGCTACTTGTACTTGCCCAACACCACCGCCAACAGTACAACTACCACTAGCAATAATACAAGGCTTACAATTCTTATATCAAGGCGTTTGTCCAGAAGGAACAATACTCTCAGTAAACCAATCAGAAGCGCACAGACAAACATTTTGTTCACCAATACCGCCAATGCCAACAGCACAAGTATTCGCAACGCAGTATCAAGAAACAATACCAATTGCAAAACACATCTGCGGAAATGCAACGCAGAACACTACGAGATACTCAACACAACAAACACTCCTAAATTGTACATTTGTTCAGAATGAATTTTACACATTTCAACAACAACCAATAACAATACCAACGCAACCATTACAAATGTATAATTGTACAAATCACGTTATTAACAATCAGATTACACAAGTAAATCCTTACTTTTTGTACTTTTCAGGAATACCAACATCAACAGAAATGACAGGACTTAATACATTAGGCTGCAACTATATTGGAATATTAGGCTTTGTTGTATCAGCATCACCAACACAACTCGCAACGCAGCCAGCAACAAGCGTACCAAGAAACTTAATAGGAATAGGAACAATAACAACCTATACGATAAACGAAACAAGCGCAGGAATAAACGTGCAACTAACACAAGGACTAGGAAACACACGCGTAGAGTTAACAGTAAACACAACACCACAAACACAAATAAACGCAACAATACAAAACAGCGGACAAATAAACGCGCACGGTTTAACGCAAGGAACAAATTACAGCATTAGCGTAAAAATCTGTTCAGCACCAGGACCTTGCCCAGCAAATCAATCTCCGCATTACACTGGTTGGTGGAAACTTGCAGGATTGCCGCCTACGGCACCACCGATAGTAACACAATTACCTTCAGCAACACCAACAGGAGCAGTCGGACAACCAAACCTTATCGTAACAAAAACAGCAAACCAAACAACAGTGTTAAACGGAACTAACTTATTATACACAATAAATATTACTAACACAGGAACAGGCAATGCAACAAATGTAAACGCAACAGAACTCCTGCCAATAAACTCAATATCTGTAAGTGCCAGCCCTCCAGCAACAACAAACAATAATTTCTGGAACTTAGGAACAATCGAAAACGGAACAATGAAACAAATCAACATAACAACAACAGTAAACACAACTGCAAATAATATTACAAATAATATAACTGTAAACTATACAAACGGAACACATACTTTATCAACAAGAGCAGGAGTGGAGACGGATGTTACTCAGCCAGTGCTTACCCTAAATCAATTGCAACGTGCACAACTGACAAGAGCAACGTACAGTATTAAACAGACCTACTTAGATCGGTTCTGCAGATCAACACCAACAATACGTTGTACAGAAATAAATCGAGCATTACCGTCTGAACTCTACGATATCGAACCTACAGAAGACGGTAATTATACCTTAAGAGTAAAAGATACAAATAAATTCTGCGGAGGTTTCACCTCAGGTACTACTACTTGTGATAAAGAAGAAATAACTGACTTAGCAAAGTTCAGCATTTATGATTTAGGCAATTCAAACTACGCATTACAACTTCAACCAGGAGGAGGTCTGTGTTATACTGATACTGTGAACAGGATACAATGCCCGGCAAGTCAGCAAATGGTGAACCAAAACACAGTATTTACGCTAACAGAGATCAGCAGATTAACAAGTCCTCCTTTGTGTAATGATCCTGATGTAGGCTTTGGTCCAACAAGCTTAAGCGTAAAAACAACAGTATCTGGATTAGACGCATATACCACAAATATTGTAACACTAGAAGACACTTGCGCAGTCGATAGAAATTTACCAATTCAACCAGCAGCAAACAGCGCTTATTTAAGAGAATATTACTGCACTTATGAAGGAAAAGTAATTTCTTATCCTTCGAATTGCAACTGTCAAAACGGAGCTTGCGTTCCAGGAACACCACCTTCCACACCAACCACGCAAGCAACTTACGGACCAGGAACATTAGCAAATCCTACTTCAGGAAGTTCAACAAGAACTCCGCAAACAATTGCAAACGGAAATAATTATTGTTCAGCAACATCACCAACATCACCAGTAACTTGCACTGCAACCTTGCCCATAGACATCACATCAATATTCATATTCGAGTACATATCAGGACAAACGGGAACGTACAAACTCAAAGCGCACGGTATCAGAAAATACTGCGCATTTGACGGCGCACAAATATTATGCAATAAAGATAACTATATAGATGGAAGTTCCTTTAAATTTGAAGGAAGTGGAAATCAAAGAACAATAAGAGGGCCCACTCTAGGTAATTATTGTTACGTAAATAGCAATGGAAATTTATTATGTAATGATCTTAATCAACATACGTTTACAATAGGTAGCGCACCAGCAGCAATGAACATAGGATTACTAGGAACAACTTATGCAATCCATGATGTGCTTGACAGCAAACAATCACTGCTACTAACACCTCTTTTGATGCTCGCAATAGCATTATTCTTAATGCTGTTATGGAAGTTTGACAAGAAATTAGGTAATTAGATTTCTTCGATGAAAATCTTTTTTGCAGGATTATTAGTACAGAGGGGGAGCACTCCTCGCGCTTGTTGT
>PCYA01000015.1:0-13883 GCA_002762795.1 Candidatus Woesearchaeota archaeon CG10_big_fil_rev_8_21_14_0_10_37_12 | reverse complement strand
AAGAATAATTTATAATTGTGTTAATTCCTGAGCACGCTCAGAAAGGCACGCAATTATGATTTATTAATGTGCCTTTCTGACGGTATATAACTCCCCATTTACCGAAAAATAGAAAGCGCAATAATGTGTTGGCTTTCAATTTTTAGATTCGCAGGTGAGCTATAAAGAGAGGACGTTGCATAACAGAGCAAGCCAGAGGAGCGCTAGCCTCTCTTTAAAGCAAAGCTTATATATCATATTATGTTTTGAAAATATATGATGAACAAAGACCGCGCTGACAAAATATTCGCCAACATTAACTCAAAACTAGCAAAAGAAAAAGGAAAAATAGTGGCAATTGAAGTGAACACAGGAGATTATTTTATCGGTGAAGACGAGCTTGAAGCATATGAAAAAGCGATCGAGCAACACCCATCCAGCGAATTTTTTTTCAAAAGAATTGGATCAAAAACAGCATTTTTTGTTGGATTTCAGAAATGAAAACAAGATATTTGTTCGGAATTCCTTTCGTCACTATTTTCATTAAGAATATTGAAGTTGAATGTCTTATAGACACAGGATTTAATGGGGCGCTGATGCTACCAAAAGAAAATGTAGATACACTGCACCTTCCACGAGCAGGAGTGGCAGAATATATGCTGGCGGATGGATCAGCTTCATCATCTGAAGTCTACTTGAGTGAAATAAGATGGCTTAATGAAACAAGAAAGGCACTAATTGTAGCAGGAGAATCTGATGTGGCGCTTGTAGGAATGGGCCTCCTCAAGCACGCTAAAACAACAATAAACCCTTCTAAAAATACATTGACAATAGAAACAAATTAAAGACATGCTTGATAGCAACAACCATTACTACTAACACCGCTATTAATGCTTGCAATTGCATTATTCTTGATGTTCTTGTGGAAGTTTAACAAAAAAGTAAGTAAATAGACTCCATGTTTGCTGATTGGTTTTCTATACTGAAAATTTCTTTAATTAACTACTTTTTAGTGGTGTTAATAGAAAGCTTTAAATAGACAAATTCTTAAATTTTTCTTGAGGCAACACACTATGAGCGAATACATCTGGGGAATAGTCTTTATCTTTGCAATCATTGCATTCAGTGCAGCAGGAGCTGCGACAATTCTTAAATTTAATGAAGGAAGTAAAGAATGCGAAGTCAACAGTGATTGCAGAGAATTACAGTATTGTGGCAGTGATTTCAAATGTCACGAACATCCAAATATTGAGCAAACAGTAGTCAATGAATGGACAAAACCTGCACTGATTTTAGGTGTAGCGATTATTTTAGGGGCTTTGATTTTAAGAAGGCAGAGAAAGCAAGAGGTTTGATAAAATGGATTTGGAAGAACTTGTCAAGTTTGAAAAAAAACTGATAAGAATGGAGAGAGAACGCCCCAGGTTTCTTGAACAATTTTATGATGCAAGAAGATTTGAAATAACTGCAGATAACACAACTTATTCTGCTGTTAGAAAGCTATCTGAATTACTCAGAAGTTACGGACTAACTGCACAAGACAAAGAACTTAGACTTGGATATTTGGCTGACTTAATGATGCTGGCAGTTACTGAAAATGATCTCGATAAGTTTGACAAGTATATATACTTTTCCAGAGAATTGGTAAACGACATGGAGTTGGCAATAGTAAAAATTGATCGTATAAATGAGTCATACAGGCCGAAACTAATTTCTCTTCAAGTGGATAAACTGCTGAAAAGTGCGTATGCAGAAGGAGAGAAAAATCCAATCAGCAGAGATATAGAGCGATACATTCATGATGCAAACGTGTTTGCAAAAATGATAGATTTAGAAATAACTCACAGAGTTGCTGAACTAAGAGCAACGTATCCTTCAGCACCAAAACATGAAGCAATCATGCCCTCGCCATTAGGAAGAAATTAGGAAAAGTTAAAACATCAAGAAGAACACTCTGCGTTAGCAATGCGCTTGCGCGTTATTTCTGAATAGCAGTTAATTCCATTCCCCTAATCCTTTTTGCATTATTCTCTTTTTAGTGTCAGATTTGCTCTCTTTATTTTCTTCAGGATACTCCCCAAACATCGGAACCCCATACACACCATCATATCCGGGTTTCCATTGCACTTGTGTTGATTGAGCAATGACTCCTGCAAGTTTTGGATCAACAACTTTTGCAAGCTCTTTTTCAGATTGTTCAATCGTATTTAACTCGCTGCCAAACGTGTTGATAAGCTTGTTGTATTGCTCCCAGACTTTTTTGCTTGCCACAGGAGAACCTATGACGTGAGCGATAATTTCAGAAAGCGGAATCAAATTACGAAACGGCCTTGCACTGGATGGTTTTCTTCCAAGTGGATTGTCAGCCAACTCTTCTACACGGGATGCAACGCCAATTGTCATGCCGGTTTTGCATTTCGGACACACTTTTTTTAATGCTAAACTTTCCTCAGGAGAAACACACACGCCACAATTGCGATGACCATCAAAATGATACTTACCCTCTTCTGGATAAAACTCCAGAGTTTCAATGATGTCGTTTTCTCTGATGCAACGCAAAAGTTCTTTGTAAGTCATTTTTTGCATGTTGTATTTTGTTGACTCTCTGCCCATACGCCATGGCCAAAAGCTGTGGCTGTCTGAAGAACTAATAATTGAAAGATCATCTAACTGAGATAACCGCCAGTTCATCGCAGGATCACTTGATAAACCAGTTTCAATTGCATGAATGTGTTTACTTTGATCTCTAAACGCATCTTTTAATGAATCAAAACCAGACATGCTTCCAAACAAACTAAACCAAGGAGTCCAAACATGCGCAGGAATAACTTCAATATCTTTGTTAATCGACCTTAAACTTTCAGTGAATTCATCGCAGGGAATTTTAAAAATTGGCCTTCCATCATAATCAATTCTGCCTTTGCTTTTCAAATACTCCTGAAATTGATCTGCTGTTTCAAAATCAGGACAAAGAACAACATTATGAATTCTTCTTCCTTTGTTATCTTGCGAATAAATAAGTGATATTTCTGTCTGGAGTACAAACGGAAAATTTGTTTTCGAGTACAAAATACCATCGCCTTTATCTGTAAGTTCTTGCTTTAATTCAGGCAACCATTTCGGATGTTGAAAATCACCAGTTCCCAATAAGTTGAGCCCTTTTAATCGTGCATACTTTTCTAAATTTGCAACATTAATATCTTTAGAACAAGCTCGCGCATACTTGCTATGAATGTGTAAATCCCCAATAACTCCTTTTTGCATAAACTTATGGATCATTTATTGGTTAAATAAGTTTTGGTAGTTAACACCTATTAACTGAACAAAACATTTGCGTAATACTGCTGTAAAAAATAAGGCAAATATTTTCTTGCTTTTAATACCCCATCAATAACGCATTCGTATCCTCTAAATGTTTCTTAATCTCGGTTACAAATTTTGCAGCTAATGCACCATCAATAATACGATGATCAAAAGACAGTGAAACAGGCAACATTTTTCTCACTACTATTTTGCCTTTTTCAACAATTGGCATATCCTGAATTCGGCCTGTTGCTAAAATAGCACATTCGGGATGATTTATGACTGGAGTTGCCCACACGCCTCCAAGACTGCCAACATTTGTTATTGTGAAAGTTCCGCCTTGCAAATCATCTAATTTAATTTCTCGTGAACGAGCTAATTCTGCAAATTTGTAAATGTCCTTGGCAATCTCTAAAATAGTTTTTGCATTTGCTTTTTTTATAACGGGCACCATTAAACCATGCTGCGTGTCAACAGCAATGCCTATATTGTAATATTCTTTCAAAACAATGTCTCCTGTTGCATCATCCAAACTGCTATTAACGTAGGGGAACTCTTTTAATGCTAAAACGCACGCTCTGACGACAAAAGGCAAATACGTTAAGTTAACACCTTTTTCTTCTGCTTTCTTTTTTTCTTTGTCTCTTAATTTTGAAATATTTGTTACATCAATATAATCCATGTGCGTAACGTGCGCTGCTGTTTGTAAACTCTTGATCATGTTCTCAGCAATAGTTTTTCTTATTCCTTTCAGTGGTAGACGAATAACTCTGCCAAATTGTTCAAATGAAACTTGAGCTCCTGTTTTTGGTTGTGATGTTTGTGTTGTTTTTGCACCACTTATTTTTTGAGATTTTCCAGTAATATCAACTTCTGTAACTCTTCCTTTTTCTCCAGAACCCTGTACTTGAGAAATATCAACACCTTGCTCTTCAGCAAGCTTTCGCACTTTAGGCAACGCTTTTGTCAAATTAATAGAACGTTTTGTAATTATTTTTGGTTTGTCATCTGCTTCTTCAATTTCACCGATCACTGTTGATGAGCCTTTTTTTGCTGGTTTAGCAGCAGATGTTTTAGCACTAATTTTGTTAGTTAATTCACCTTGTGAGTTACTTGCGGCAATGTTAACAGTTGATTTACTTGACTTTTCTTCTTTTGTTCTTTTTACTGCTTTCACAGATTCGCCTTTCTCTCCAATAACACAAAGAACATCACCAACTTGAATTTTTTCTCCAGGGCTAACGTTCAAATTAAGAATCGTGCCAGACTTTGGACTTGGAACATTCACAACAGCTTTGTCTGTTTCTAACTCTGCAATAGGTTCATGCTCTTTAACAGTTTGCCCTTGTTTGACTAACCATTTGATCAGTTCACCTTCTGCAATCCCTTCGCCAAGATCAGGAAGTCTAAATTCGTATGGCATAATAACCTCTTTTTGAGTAATGTTGTTGTTTGGTTTATATAAATTTTTGTTTAATAATTCATAACCATTTCAATAGCATTAATTATTCTTTCTTCGCTGGGCAAATATTCATTCTCCAGTTTAAAATAGGGGAATGGAACATCATACCCTGTTACGCGAAGTACTGGCGCGTTCATTTGCAACAAGCATCGTTCCTGAATTTGTGCTGCAATTTCTGCACCGAAACCAAGTGTTAATGGCGCTTCATGCACTACGATTGCTCTGCTTGTTTTTTGAACGCTCTTAAAAATTGTTTCATAATCGCAGGGTTTAATTGTTCTCACGTCAATTACTTCAACATTAACATTATCAAGCGACTCTGCTACTTTCATGCACTCACGAACCATTGCACCCCACGCGATCAATGTCAGATCTGTTCCTTCTTTTACGATCTTTGCTTTACCGATTTCAACCGTGTAGGGTTTACTTGGAACTTCGCCTTTTACTGCGCGATAAATCCTTTTTGGCTCCATGAAAATAACAGGATCAGGATCTCTTATAGCAGCAATTAGCAAACCTTTTGTGTCGTACGGATTGCTTGGTATCACAACTTTTAGTCCGGGCGTGTGAGCAAAATATGTTTCAGGACTTTCGTTGTGATGCTCCAATGCACGAATACCTCCGCCGTATGGGAAACGCACAACTAAAGGACAAGTGTATCTTCCTCGCGTTCTATTTCTAATCCTTGCAGCGTGCGAAAATATTTGATCGAGAGCAGGATATGTGAATCCATCAAATTGTATTTCTGCAACCGGTTTCAAGCCAGCAATAGCCATACCAATTGCACTCCCCACAATGCCGGACTCTGCAAGCGGAGTGTCAATAACTCTTTTGTTGCCATATTTTTTGTACAAACCATCAGTTGCTCTGAATACCCCACCGTTTAACCCAACATCTTCACCAATAACAATAACCGATTTATCCTTTTTCATTTCGCAATCTAATGCGTCACGTACGGATTCTACGATATTTAGTTTTGGCATTTATTCCCACTCCAGTCTCTGCGCCTTTAAATTCGGCGTTAATTTCTCATAAACATAATCAAACATGTCAGTTGGTTTTGGCTTGTGTTTTTCAAACTCAGCTACGCCTTTATCTACTAATTGTTTGGCTTCTTTTCGCACTTGTTTTTCAAATTGTTCTGTCCAGATTTTCTTTTTTTTAAGATATAATTTAAACCGTGTTAATGGTTCTTTTTTCTCCCACTGTTTTAATGTTTTTGAATCAACATATCTTGTTGGATCATCTGCTGTTGTGTGCGGACCTAACCTGTAGGTAACGCATTCAACTAATGTTGGGCCTTTGCCTTTCTTTGCATTATCAATTGCTTGTTTTACAACAGAATACACTGCGAGAACATCATTGCCATCAACTTGCACAGAATTAATATTGTAGCCTATTCCTTTTTGTGCTAATGTTTCTGCTCTTGTTTGGCAACCTCCCCAGTCAGCATGTTGGCAGGTTCGAGGAACAGAAATTGCCCACTGATTATTACGAATGACAACAACAGCAGGAGCTTGAAACACTCCGGCAAAATTCAACCCTTCGTGAAAGTCTCCTGTGCTTGTTGATGCATCGCCAACAAATGTTAATGATGCAAACTTTTTTTTCTGCAATTTAGCAGCAATAGCAGCACCAACACCGTGCAACGTCTGCGTGCCAACAGGAATACACACAGAAAACATATTAGTATTTTTTGGCAGTTTCATACCATCTTCACTGCCACCCCAATGAGTTAACAAATCTTTGATTGCAACACCTTTCATCATAAACGCAATATGCTCTCTGTAATCAGGAAACACCCAATCAACTTTTTCAGTAGCAAATGTTGCGCCAACATGTGTTGCTTCCTCTCCAAGACTTTGTGCAAACGTGCCAATACGACCTTCACGCTGCAACATTAACGCAGTATTATCAAATGTTCTTTCTAGAACCATCCATTTGTAAATTTCTTTTAGTTGTTTAACTGAAAGTTTTGGTTCGAGCTTTTTATCTACTTCACCTTTCTCATTCAGAATTTGAACATATTGAATTTCAAACTTAGCAACTGTTTTTTTCATGCGACCTCTTTTACCTTTACTTTGCAGAAATTCTATAAAAATGTGTTGATTTATTTTTTCAAACCAGCACGAATTTTGTACACTTTTCTGGCATCTTTTAAAATATCTAAATCAATATCTGCAATTAATAAACATTCCCTATTGTGGCTTGCTCGCTTTAGCGGACCAATAAATGGAACAGCAACTTGAGAACGACCTAAAAGATGCACTTCTTTTCCTCTTATATAGGTAGTTCCGGCAGCGTTACAATACACTAATGCGAGTTCATAAACATAGGCTCTACTTGTACAAAGAGAATTTACAAAAATAACTTCAGCATTATGGTTGTACTTCAAACCTTTTTTTGCATCCTCATAAGACCAATAACTTGGACAAATAATAATCTTTGCGCCTTTTCTTGCCATAGAATCAAATACTTCAGGAAACGCCAAATCCCAACAAATAATCAACCCGATTTTTCCAAATTTTGTTTTAACAACAGTTGATTGTTTACCTGCCGTTATACTATTTTCCTCATTACCCCATAATTTTTGTTTTCTATATTTTGCAAGTGTTTTTCCTTCACTTGAAATGTAATACGTTGTATTGTAAAATTTTTTATTTTGCCTCTCAATTATTGAACCCGGAACAATATCAATGTCAAATTTCTTTGCGAGCTTCTCAAAAAAACGCTTATGCGGTTCTCTTTTTCTTGCTAACAATAGCTTGGGTTTTCCTAATGGACAATTTGCAACATATTCTGGAAAAACAACAATATCTGCACTCTTTTTACTTGCTTTTTTTATAAACTCCTCTGCTTTTTTGAGACATTCATCTTCTTTTACAATTCTCATTTGTGCAACAGCAATCCTTACTTTTTTACTCATTTTTCTCTCTTACTTTTTCATACAATAAATCATAAACTTTGCTAACGCTCTTACTGCCTGATCAGGAAAAGTAAATACTGGCAAACCAGCATCTTCAAATTTCTTTCTTAACTTGAGAGCATATTCGCTGCCTGTCGTTACAAGAACAATTGGTTTTTTTGATTTCTTGTATGCTTTTTGCACAACAGAAACTAATTTTTCGTCAAGCAATGGTGTTTGCGTTAGCGCAACTAAAATTATTGCATCATTATTTTTATCTTGAACAGCCGCATTGACTGCTAGTTGATATCTTTCTGTTGTCGCATCTCCCAACAAATCAATCGGATTGTTTAACACAGCAGTTCTTGGAAGCTTTGTTTTTAGTTTTGTTATTTCTCTGCCTGGTTTTGCTAATTGTAAACTATACTTGGCAACTGCATCTGCTGTTAATATTCCGTAACCACCACCATTAGTTATGATTTGTACTCTGTCGCCCTTAACTTTTGCATGCACTTTCTCAAAAAACTTTGCGAACTTAAACAAATCCTGCAACGTACTGGTTGTGATCATATTTGCTTGGTTAAACGCACCAAAATAAATTTTAGCATCACCTGCGAGAGAACCAGTATGACTTGCAGCTGCCTGACTGCCAAATTCAGAAACACCGCCTTTTATAGCAATGATTGGCTTTTTGCACTTCTTAGCAACCTTTAAGAAACGTTTGCCGTCTTTAATTCCTTCCACATACAAACAAATAATATCTGTTTTCTTATCTCTTGCAAAATAATCTAACAAATCAGTTTCATCAACATTTGCTGCATTTCCATAACTCACAAATTTAGATATTCCGTACCCTTCATAAGCTGCTAAGTCAATAATTGCAGAACCGACAGCACCGCTCTGTGAAATGAAAGAAATTGCACCTTTTTGTGGACGCCTTAATCTTTCAGATGGCAGGAAAAGCATATCTAGTTTGTTATATGTGTCAAGAATGCCAAGACAGTTTGGTCCGATACAAGTAATTTTGTTTTTTCTTAAAGCAGTCTGCAATTCTTTTTCTAGTTCAATATTTCCAATCTCTTTGAAACCAGCACTAATAATAACAACGTGAGAAATACGTTTTTTTCTGCACTGAAATAGAATGTCTGAAACAGTTTCAGCAGGAGTAGCAATAACTGCCAAATCAACAGATGGCAAAGAGTCGATTGTGTTATAACACTTTAAACCAAGAATGTTTTTTGCATTTGGATTAACAGGAAAAACTTTTTTGTGATCTTTTAATTGTTTAACAATCACATTGCCAACTTTCCCGGAAGTTCTTGAAGCACCAATTACAGCAATGCGATTTGCCCGGAAAAAAGGATCTAGGTTTACCATCTTTTAGTTTGTAGTTAGAAGTAAAAGGTTTAAAGTTTAAAAAGGTTTGTTGAACAACTATTTACTCAATTTTTTCTTGCAACAATAACTTGCGCGCGTATTTTTTCTTTTACCATATCATTTAAAGAAATATCTTGCCAACATCTGAGAGAACCCATATCATATGAAAAATAATTTGCAGCAAAAGATTCTTCTGAAGAATTATGTCTCGGTCTTCTTTTTCCTATCCAATCCTCAGTAACATACCCCTCAGCAATTATTTCAAAACCTGCAGAATATATTGCTCCACACAACCTGTTATGATAGTAATCAACTGTATCAACCCATAACCCCCTATATTTTATTTTTGTTATGTCTTCTTCACCATTTGGTCTTTTTCTTCTAGCGCATTCAACGGGTCTTGTATCTTTTTCTATATGTTTTCTTACTCGTTCAGCATTAAGGATAGCTTGCCCGCCTGGTAGAACATCCTGAATAAGTATGAAATATTCTCCTGAATTGAGAAGCTTGTGATGGTTTCTTGCAGCTCGTTCAGGAAAACCTAACACGTCATAAGAAGATACTGCAAGTGCAAACTTCTTTATTTCAGAATACTCTTCTGATAACTTCAAATCATAAACACTACCTGTTCTTATATCTGCAGCAGGAAATCTCTTGCGAGAATTTTCTACTAATTCACCATTTACTTCAAATTGAACCCAATTAGCTAAAAAAAGTCTTGCTAACTCGGAATCTTCTTTCAAAACTTTATCATAGAAAAAACTAGCGCCAGCGCCAGTTTCAAAGCCAAATTTTATATCGCCTGGAATATATTGTGAAATGATTCTTCTTGCAAGTGCCCTATATGCTCCAAGTACAAGATCTCGTCCAGTAAGAAGCTCAGTTAACGGTTGAAGACGTGCTGTTTTGAAAGCCTCTGCTTCTTTTTCAGGGCTTAAACCAAACCTTTCATGAGCCACTCTTTCAAACAAATCTGCGTCTGGAAATGACCAAAGCACACTTCTTGCAGGAGATATAACTAACTTCCCTTTCAGATCAGTACTTAACAGTGACATATTTGTTGTTTGTAAGTGTGCCTTATTTAAAACTAATTAACAGATTTTCCTCTTTTTTCTTCTAAACATTTATATAGCTTAAAAATACCTTTTCTTTATGCAAAAAGAGGTCGTACCATTAATAGAATCACTGAAGTTATTGAATATTTCTGTAGCAACCTATGCAGTTATTAATTCTTTCTCAGCATTTGAGAAACACGTTAATAAACTATCATTTCCAATCGTTCTGAAAATCAGTTCTCCAAAGATTATTCATAAAACAG
Organism: Candidatus Woesearchaeota archaeon CG10_big_fil_rev_8_21_14_0_10_37_12; assembly: GCA_002762795.1. GTDB lineage: Archaea > Nanobdellota > Nanobdellia > Woesearchaeales > ARS49 > 1-14-0-10-37-12. The sequence goes on along the minus strand of PCYA01000015.1, from coordinate 3,539 downwards.
AACAAAAAGCAGTGTATGTTGCATACACAAAAGAAGAAGCACTCAAAACAGCAAAAGAATTTCTCAAAAAAGGACAACTTGTTGTACAAGAATATGTTTCAGGTGTTGAATTTTTTCTCGGAATCAAAAAAGATGCAAGCTTTGGACACGTACTACTGGCAGGCATTGGCGGCATATTTGTAGAAGTGTACAAAGACATTTCAACAAGAGTTTGTCCAATCACTAAAAAAGATGCTGAAGAAATGCTTGATGAATTAAAAGGCAAAAAATTACTAGATGGATTTAGAGGCAAAACAGTAAACAAAAAACTGCTTGTAGATTCAATGGTACAACTATCAAAACTGCCAAACAAACACCCAGAAATAGAAGAACTTGATGTTAACCCTTTTATGCTCGGCAAAACAAACAAAGCAGTAGATGCGAGGATTGTTGTGAATAAATAGCTATTTCTTAAACTTATACCCAATTATCTTGTATATAAGCTTTGCCAAAGCATACGCTTCAGAATCAAACTGAACAACTGGTGCAAACTCTACAATATCGCAACCAACCACATTTTTCGTTTCAAACACTTTTTTTAAAATAGTAATTATTTGATGCCAAGACAAACCTCCAGGCTCAGGCGTTCCTGTATTGCGAATAAACGAAGGATCAAACACATCCACATCAATAGAAACAAACACGTTATCAGACAAATGATTAAGTACGTCTTTTATTTTCACTTCTGATAACTCGTACGCTTTAACTAACTTAACAGACTTTCCTTCTTCAGAATCAAGAAACTCCTGTTCAGACTTATCCATTGAACGAACACCAACAATACCAACTTTATGTTTTTTTGCTAACCTTCGCGAAACACACGCATGATTCCAAATGCTATTATTCCACGAATACCGCAAATCGCTATGCGCATCAAAAATTAACACAGACAAATCAGAATAGTTTCCCCTTAACCCTTGCACAAATCCATTTGTAACACTATGATCGCCACCAAGACCAACAAAAAACTTGCTCGCATACTTTCTTGTCTCATCAGCAATAATTCTAATTGCTTCCACTGGCTCTTTGTCACACAAATCAAGCCGCTCTGCTAAAAAAATACCCTTTTCATACGCTTCAAAATCTATTTCTTCATCATAATACTCCAACTGTTGAGATGCATTAATAATCTCAGCAGGACCCTTACTGGCTCCTTTGCCATACGTAACATTCTTTTCATAAGAAACAGGCAAGATAACAACTTGTGACTCTTCACCACTAAACTCATCAGGCAAGCTCATAAACTTCATGGTACCACCTTTGTTTCAATCTTAGGAAGCTTACAAAAATCAGTACTAAAATTATACGCTCCAGCATTCAAAAACACAATCTTGTCACCGACTTTCGGATCTTTCAAAAAAACACGATAACGAAAAATATCTAATGAATCAGGAGTACATCCTTTAATGGTATAAGCAGTTCCTTTTTCTAATTCTCCTTCAACAAGCAAACGAATATTAGCGATAAATGTATCCATTGCCGCATTGTAAACAGAACAATTAATTACCAGATTAGCATCATATATTGTTTTAATCTCTGCCTCTAATTTAACAGCAGGAGCGGCAATAAAGCGACCAGGCTCAACAATAACATCAATTTTATGTTCATTCGCCCAAAGTTTTAATTCCTTGATTTTTTCAAAAATGTGTTCAAGGACTCCTGCACGATAATTCTTGTAAATGTGCGGAATACCACCTCCAATATTTAACAAATCAATATAATCAACACACTCTCCTAACGCACTGCTTAATTCTTCTTTCAGAGACCACTCACTCACATTTTGTGTCTTTCGATGCACATGGACTCCTAACTTATCAATATTCTTATTAGCTTTTAGTTGCTCAACAAGCTCTTTAACCTTGAATGAATAAAAACCAAACACAAAATGTTTCCCTGTATGGACTGTATGCTCTTTCAAACGCATTCGCAATAATAACTTAATTTTTTTATTGTGTTTTTCACAGAACTTTAATAACTTATTTAAGTCTACCTCGTTATCTACAACAAAACCAACCTTCCCTCGATTAAACAAATAATCTAACTCAGCATCATCAATTGCTTGACAAAAAAACCAAACGTAAGAAGTATCTTTAAGCAAATTTAATGCTTCAATCGAGTGTACACTAAACAAGCAATCAGCAGTTTCTTCTAAAACCTTTCCAACTTCATAATTTGTCTTCAAACTATACGAAACTGCATCAGCAACTCGGCTTACTTGATTAAGCTGTTCCAACACCTTTGATTTGCTTAAAATAAATCGCGCTTTATCTTGCATTGATAATACCTTCCTTGCTTAATTGTTCCATAGCATCAATCATTGCAAGTGGAAAATTAATAGTTACATCACCAATAACAGTAACTGCATCAGAATCATCCTTCACTTTTCCCCAACTTTTCGCTTCTTTTGTAGAAGCACCACTCATACTTCCAGAAGTATGTCGTGCAGTTGTCATATATAATGCATAATCAGCACCTCCATTAAGCAAACAAGCAAGAATAGCGTGATGTTTTGAAATACTCCCGCCTAATGAGATGACAGCTTTTTTCTCATCCTGAGACGTTGAAAACAAAATGTTTTTGAAATCTTGCACAACATCCACAATAAAATCATCGTGCTTTTGCTGAAACATGAACAAATGAAAACCAAAAGAACCATCAGTTATTGCCGGACAAAAAACAGGCACGTTATTCTTTGCAGCCTGATAGAGAAAAGAATGCTCATCGTTTAACTTGCTTCCAATTTCTCTGAACACTTCTGAAGGTGTCCAACGCTTTTGTTTTTTATACAATTCAGTAAGCAAAGGTGTCATTTTGTCCTCAAATCGCGCATACATCTCGTTTGTAATAAACAAATTCCCAATTCTATTCGCTCCTTGCTCGTACAACGCAACATCATCGCTCTCAAAATCACCAATAATGAATTGTTCCCCTTCAGCTTTCATAATATCTTCTTCAATAGCTCCAACAGTTGTCACAATAACATCTGCAAGTCCGAGTTTGATTACTTGTGCAAAAAAACCTCTTAATCCTGACGTGACCATATTAGACGTAAACGTAAGAAATATTTTTGCACCATCTTTTTTCATCTTCACAATTAATTCAGCAGCCTTTTTCAGCTCAATACTTTGAAAACCCACCTTACCAAGCGCACTAACAAAATCAGCAACAGAAATTCCAGGAGTCCAGATAAAATCAGATACGTGCATAGTAACACCTACAAAAAGAAATTAACAGCAATTATGATTGGCTTTTAACGCTGTTCATAGCTTTGAAACCTTAGGTTGGACTATATAAATTTACCTGTTTTAAAACTTTTTTTCTAGTCTTTTGCGTTTTCTTTGATGTTGAACAGCCGACTAACGTCGTCTGCCCAACACAGAGAAAAACAAGTTTTTCTAGGCAACTTTGAATTAATCAGTTTTTTGGTCAATGGTGTGAACGCCCTATGCTTTTTGTTGTCGGTATTCAAAGTTGGCTTAGGGAACGCTAAAAAATTTGTC